>NZ_VFTH01000007.1:0-245070 GCF_006439375.1 Mesorhizobium sp. B4-1-1 | reverse complement strand
GTCCTGCCGAACGGCTATGTGCAGACGCTGGGCAATGCCGGCTACACCATCACCGGCACCTCGGGTACCGACCAGACCGGCCTGAATTTTGCCAACTTCGTGCCGGGTTCCATCCATGGCTTCAAGTTCGAGGACTTGGATGCCAATGGCAAATACGATGGCTCCGATACCCCGATGGCGGGCATCACCATTCAGTTGAAGGGCGATGTGGACGGCAACGGCACGATCGACACGCTCACAACCCTGACCGACGCGAACGGCTTCTTCTCGTTCGGCAACCTCCATCCCGGCACCTACACGATCTCCGAGCTGTTCATGGATGGAACGACCTGGGCGGCGACTGTCGATCACAATAAGGACGGTGTCGGCGATGCCACCACGACCGTTACCGTGCTCAGCGGCCAGGAACTGGTCGCGGTTGCGGGGGAGGAGGGGCAGCTCGACTCGCTTCACACAGAGGTCAATGTCGACAACGCGCTGACTTTCGGCAACCACAAGCTTGGCGCCCTCGGGCTCACGCCCGGCTTCTGGTACAATCATGAATATGTCTGGGATGCTCCGATCAGCGGCCCCGACAACAGCAATGGCGGCGTGGACGGCAAGGGCGTCTCTCTCGCCTCCAAGCTCGCTGCCGCCGGCACGATCTCGGCCTTGGACATCGCCAACAATCTGCCCGGCAACCTCGATGTCGACAAAGACGGCCACAAGGATCTGCTGTTCACGGATGCCAGCGGCAAGTCCCTGGTGATCGAATGGGATGATGCCCGCGAGATCGTCGGCGGGGCCAACGGCACCGGCGGCGACAAGCTCGGCGATTTCGTCCGCTATGCGATCACCACGCTGCTGAACGGATCTGGTGTTCCGGACTTCCAGACTCCGGACGGCATGATTGCCAATATTAGAGACTGGCTGATCGCAAACGGCGGCGCGACGCAGCAGGACACCAACGGCGACCACCAGATAACCCCCGCCGATGCTTATGTGCTCAACTACAACAACGCCACGGAACCGGGCAAAGACGGCTTCACCAAGACGGTCAAGGCAAGCAGCGCCGCCTGGCAAAGCTCGGTTGGGGGCGTGCCGTCCGGCGCCCAAATCTTTGCCGACATGAACGCCACGACCGACGGCGCCACCGGCAACAACATGATGATGTCGCTGAACCAGTCGCATGTCTTCACGACGCAGGACGAGGGCGATCACTTCGGCATTCTCTCGTCGGTGCTGAATTATTCGGGCAGCTACCTGCAGCTCCACGTTTGATGGAGCCGTGCGCATACAGACACCGATCGAGGGCGAGCTCATCTCGCCCTCGGTCCGCGCGCAGTAGGCGTTCGACGTCGGGCGCGCGCGATCAAATTCGAGAAAGGGCAAAGAGGGCCGATATGAACCAGCGCGTTGAGAAGATCATCGACCGGCCCGATGCGCCGGAGATTTTTTGCGACGGCGCGCTGGCCATAAGTTTCCGTCAGGATGTGCTGCGCCTTACCCTCTACTCGGACCGCATCGATGCCGCAGAGCGCGCCAACATCAATCGTGTCGTCGTCGGACAACTGTCGATGCCGCCGGCAGGTTTCGTCGATCTCTATAATCAGATGACCGCGGTCATGGCACGACTGACGCAGGCCGGAAAGGTGCATCCGGTCGAACAGAACCGGCAACAACCGTCCTGACTAAGCAAAACCCGCTGTGAGGCGATCTATAAAAGAAAAGCCCGCCAATCGGCGGGCTCTTTTGCTTTGGCTGGAGGCCTTTGCTTAGTTGAACTTGTACTTGGCGTCGATGCGCACGGTGTGGAAGGACGGGGTCGCCGTCGCTAGACCGCTCGGGATCGGGAATGCATCCGAGAAGTCTTCCTTCTCGAACTGCGAGTAACGGTATTCGATGCCCACGGTCATCTTGTCCGACAGGGCGGTTTCCAGGCCCGCGCCGACCGAGAAGCCGCTGGAGCCCCAATCGACGTCGAGCGGTGCCGGAGCGTCGAGCTTGAAGTGCTGCCAGCTATAGCCTGCGAGGGCATAAGCCAAGGTCGCCTCGTTGACCTTCATGCCGATACGGCCGAGCACGTCGAAACCATAGTCGGCGTTGAGGCTGATCGAGTCGACACCGCCCAGGATGCCACCCAGATCAAGCTTCGATTTGATGCCGGAGAGACGCGCGTCGACCAGGCCGCCGACCACCCAGCTGCCCATGTCCTGGTCGTAGCCGATGCTGGCCTCGCCGAACACGCCTTCGCCGCCGAGGCCGTTGAACTTGGCGCCGCCCAGTGGCGGAATCTCGATCTGATGCACGACCGCTCCGGCGCCGAGCCCACCGCCGACATAGAAGCCAGTCCAGTTGTAGGAAGGCGTCTCGAAGCTGGCCGCGCCGCCATCATTGGCGTTGAAGCGATAGCTGGCTGCTACTTCGAAGGTGTGGCGTGAGGTATCGAGGTTGAGCGCGCCGTCCGGAGCATTCAGCCCGGCATCCGAGAGCAAGCTGTCGTTGGTGCTGAAGCGCGTGTAGCGATACTCGCCCTTGAGAGTCCAGTTGTTGTTGATCGCCGTTTCGACACCGGCGCCAACGAAGTAGCCGCCCTGATCCCAATCCATGCCGAAACCGGCATTGGTGTCGAGCTTGTACTTCTGCCAGGCGTAGCCGCCAAGAACATAGCCCAGCGTGCTCGGCGTCAGCAGGTAACCGGCGCGCACGCCGACGTCGAAGCCATAGGTTTCCTTGATGTCCGCGCTCAGCCCAGCGAGGTCAAGCGAAGTCTTGATCGTGCCGACATGCGCGTCGATCAAACCGCCGAGCAGGAAGCGCTGCGAGACCATATGGTCGTAGCCGACGGTCGCCTGGCCGAAGATGCCTTCGCCGCCGATGCCGTTAAGCGAAACGCCAGGCGCGAAATCGCTGCTGAGCTTGTGAACATTGGCGCCGGCGCCGACGCCGAAGCCGACATAGACGCCGCTCCAGTTGAAGCCGGGAGCCGCCTGCTCCTGGATCACGTCGGCGGCATGCGCGGCCGACATCAAAGCGACGGCCGAAACCGCCCCCAACAAAACAGATTTCGCGGAAAAGCGAGTAAGCATAGCCCATAACCCCAATTTAAACCCGACGAGGTTCTAGCAGGAGTTGTTGAAATTTGTGGTGGCAGAAATGCCACACCCATGGGCAAACTGCCGCAACGACAGGCACAAACAGGCGATGCTCCCAAAAATGGCCAGCCGGACCGCTGCAATCACTCCAGCGGGGTCGATGCGGAGATCCTTTAGACCTCGGACAGGTTTTGCCGGTATCTATCGGGAAAAGGAGCTGGAAAGTCATGACCGAGATCTGGCGCTCACTCCTGGGCGATCTTGCCCTCGTCTCGATCCTGGTCATCCCCCCTTGCCAACCCCGCCAACATTCCCTAATCTCCGCCTGAGAAAACCTTTTCCCAACTCGCTCCGCGCCCGCTGACCTCACCCGTCATCACAGCGCGGGGCGATAAGAGAAAACCTTTTCTCAGTTAAGGGAATCCGCCGCGCCCATGTCCACCGACGCCGAGCCAGCGCCAGTTTCCGCCAAGCCGCCGGTCACGCTGCGCGAGGTCGCGGCCGCGGCCGGCGTCAGCGTGGCGACGGCGTCCAAGGCGCTGAACGGGCAGGGACGCATGACCGCCGAGACGCGCGAGCGCATCCGCGAGACGGCGCGGCTGCTCGGCTTCCGGCCGAACAGCCTGGCGCAGAGCCTGTTGCGAAAACGCTCCTTCACCGTCGGGCTGCTCACCAACGATACTTATGGCCGCTTCTCGCTGCCGCTGATGGCCGGCGTTTCGGATGCGCTGGTCGACAAGGGCGTGTCGGTGTTCCTGTGCAATGTCGAAGACGACCAGCGGCTTGGCCAACTGCATGTCGAGGCCATGCTCGACAAGCGCGTCGACGGTATCGTCGCCACCGGAAAACGCATCGACCGCCATCTGCCGGTCGATCTCTCCAACCTGCGCATTCCGGTCGTCTACGCCTTCACCCAGCCCGATCCCGGCGCGGTCGGCCTTGTCTCCGACGACGCCGGCGGCGCGCGGCTGGCGGTCGAGCAGTTTGTGCGGGTCGGGCGGCGGCGCATCGCCCATGTCACCGGACCGGCGAGCTTCGCGGTGGTGCATATGCGGGCCGAGGCCTATCGCGACGTTCTGAACGAGAACGGCCTGGCCTTGAGCGAGCCGCTGCTCGGCGCCTGGTCGGAAGCTTGGGGTCACGATGCAGTGGCAAGACTGTTCGGGAAGGCCGGCAGGGAAGCCTGGCCGGACGCCGTCTTCTGCGGCAACGACCAGATCGCCCGCGGCGTCATCGATGCGCTGCGCGAGCGCGGCATTGGCGTGCCCGACGATGTCGCCGTCATCGGCTTCGACAATTGGGAGATCGTGGCCGAGGCGACGCGTCCGCCGCTGACCTCCGTCGACATGAACCTGGCGAGCCTCGGGCGCGAGGCCGGGCTTGCCCTGCTTTCGCTCGTCGAGGGCCATCCGGCCGCGCCGGGCATCAGGAAACTGCCGTGCCGGCTGGTGATGCGTCAGTCATGCGGCAGTCCGCCGCAATGAAGTAACAAGGCCGCGCGCCCGAACAAGCCGGGCGGCGTGGCCAGAACAGGGAGGAGAACCATGAGGAGGAGTAACGTGAAGACCATGTTTGCCAAGCTGGCCTTGGCCGCGGCCGTCATCGGCGGCGGCCTGCAGGCGGCGTCCGCCGAGACCGCCAACATCTGGGTGCGCGCCGACGGCTCGAACTTCATGCCGCGCATCGTCGACGCCTTCAACAAGGCGAACAAGGACCAGGTCAAGCTCGACATCATCCCCAACGCCGAGATCATCCCGAAATATGGCGCGGCCGCCGCCGGCGGCACGGCGCCCGACGCGCTCTCGCTGGATCTCATCTACACGCCGTCCTTCGCCGCTGCCGGCCAGTTGGAAGACATCACCGACTGGGCGAAATCCTTGCCTTATTTTTCGAGCCTGTCGCCGGCGCATGTGAAGACCGGCACCTACAAGGACCGCATCTACGGCCTGCCGTTCTCGGCCGACGCCTCGGTGTTGATCTGGAACAAGAAGCTGTTCAAGCAGGCGGGGCTGGACCCTGAGAAGGGCCCGACCAACTGGGCCGAGATCGAGGCCGACGCCGAAAAGGTCAACGCGCTTGGCGGCGACATCAAGGGCTTCTACTTCTCCGGCAATTGCGGCGGCTGCAACATCTTCACCTTCACGCCGCTGATCTGGGCCTCGGGCGGCGACATCCTGTCCGAGTACGGTTCGAAGGCGACGCTCGACAGCCCGCAGCTGCGCGGCGCGATCGACCTCTACCGCTCGATGGTCAAGAAAGGGCTGGTGCCCGAGGGCGCGCAGACCGACACCGGCGCCAATTTCTTCGCCGCCTTCGCCGGCGGCAAGATCGGCATCTCGCCGTCGGGCGCCTTCGCCATCGGCGCGCTCAACACGCAGTACCCGGACGTCGACTACGGCATCACCTTCCTGCCGGGCAAGGATGGCGGCTGGTCATCCTTCGCCGGCGGCGACAATTTCGTCGTCACCAAGGGCACCAAGAAGATCGCCGTGGTGAAGGAATTCCTCGATTTCGCCTATTCGCTCGAGGGCCAGACCATCCTCGCCAAATATGGCAGCCTGCCGGTGCGCAACGACATCGCCAAGGATGCGCTGAAGGATCTCGACCCGCGCTACCAGGTGGCGGCCGAGGCGATGGCCAAGGGCAGGACGCCCTATTCGGTGGTGTTCAACGACCTGATCAACTCCGCCAACGGGCCGTGGACGCAGATGATCAACGAGGTCTTCTTCGGCGACGACGTCGACGGCGCCATCGCCAATGCGCAGGAGACGATGCAGTCGATCATCGACCAGGCGCCGAACAGGTAGACCAGGGCCAGCCGGCGGCGAGGATCGCGCAACGCCTCGCCGCCAAGGCTCTGACCGGCCGCCCGCCCCGTCTCCCTGGTCGGGCGGCCGGGGACTGTATCGCTGAATGGCAGGGACTGACGCGTTGAGAAAGCACACTCTCACCAGCATCCAATTTGAGGCGCCGCGAGGTTCGCTCCCCCTTCTCCCCTTGTGGGGTCAGAAGCGGTCCGCGCAGCGGACGAAAAGCCAATTGCCTGGCCTTTCGAGCTTCGAACGCCCTGAACCTGCGAAGGGCCG
Organism: Mesorhizobium sp. B4-1-1; assembly: GCF_006439375.1. Lineage (NCBI taxonomy): Bacteria > Pseudomonadati > Pseudomonadota > Alphaproteobacteria > Hyphomicrobiales > Phyllobacteriaceae > Mesorhizobium > Mesorhizobium sp. B4-1-1. Next base: position 238,910 of record NZ_VFTH01000007.1, on the reverse strand, counting down.
GGCGGTGCCCGGTCCACCCCCGGCCGGATCCCCGCTGCTTCGCAGCGTTCCGGCGTTCGCCGGCCTTTCATCGTGCCAGTGGCACGATGAATTCACCTACGGTGAACCGGCTGCTCACCCCACAAGGGGGGAAGGGGAGGTGCTACAATGACCGCCATCACAGCCGCCTCCGCGCCCGTCCGCGCACGCATCAGCGTCAGCCGCGGGCAATGGGTGGGCCTGGTCTATGTCCTGCCGGCCGTCGCCCTGGTCACCGTCTTCTTCGTCATCCCGCTCGGCATGACGGCGTGGATGTCGCTGCACAACTGGCCGCTGATGGGCGAGCATTCCTTCATCGGCCTCGACAACTACTTTGCCATCCTGCGCGACATGCGCTTCTGGAATGCGCTGAAATTCACCTTCTACTATACGGTGATCGTCACCATCGCGATCTTCGCCGTCGCCTTCCCGCTGGCGATCTTCATCGAGCGGCCGCGCCCGCTCACCAATCTCTACCGCACCGCCTTCTTCATGCCGGCGGTGGTCGGCTTCGCGTCGGCGAGCCTGCTCTGGTCATGGCTCTTGAATGTCGATTCCGGTCTGTTCAGCCCGGCCGCCTTCGACCTCGGCCTGACCGGCAAGAAGGTCAATCTTCTCGCCACCTTCCAGCCGGCCTTCTGGTCGATCATCGCCATGGTGGTCTGGAAGGTCGCCGGCTTCACCATGATCATCCTGATGACCGGCCTGCAATCGATCCCGCAGGATCTGCAGGAGGCCGCCGTCATCGATGGCGCCGGCCCGTTCGCCAGGTTCAGGGCGATCACCTTGCCGCTGATGCGCCGCACGCTGGCGCTGGCGCTGATCCTGTCGGTCGCCGGCTCGATCCTCGCCTTCGACCAGTTCTACATCATCCTGCGCGGCGGCCCGCGCAACCAGACGCTGACGGCGGTCTACTGGATCTTCAACCAGTCCTTCGTCTCGTTCAAGCTCGGCTACGGTGCCGCGCTCTCGATGGTGCTGCTGGTCATCCTGGTGGCGCTCAGCCTCATCCAGCTCTGGCTGCTGCGCAAGCCCGAGGGGCTCGACTGATGGCCGAGGCGATGTCGCAAAACCGCAAAGCGGCCTTCAGCCTCGCCAGGCACTCGACCGGCATCATCGCCTCGGTGCTGTTTTTGGCGCCGATCGTATGGACGGTGCTGTCGACCTTCAAACCGGCGCAGGAAGCGCGCCAGCCGCCGCTGCCGCCCTGGCCGACCACCGGTTTCTCGATCGAGAATTATCAGACGCTGAACTCTTTCGGCGACGGGCTCTGGGTCTCGGCGCAGAACAGCATCTATGTCTCGGTGATGACGGTGCTGCTCTCGGTTCTGGTCAGCGTGCTCGCCGGCTACGGGTTTTCGCGCTTCCGCTTTCCGTTCCGGGATTTCTTCTTCGTCCTCATCCTGTCGACGATCATGATCCCGTTCCAGTCGATCCTGACGCCGATCTTCCTGGTGCTGACGAAACTGGGCCTGCACAACACGCTGACCGGGCTGGTCTGCGTCTATGTCACGCTGCAGCTGCCGTTCTCGATCTTCATGATGCGCAACGCCTTCGACGCCGTGCCGCGCGAGATCGAGGAGGCCGCGCGCATGGACGGCGCCAACAACGTCACCATGCTGGTGAAGGTCATGCTGCCGCTGGTCTGGCCGGGCGTCGTCACCATCGCGCTGTTCGCCTTCCTCGGCGCCTGGAACGAGTTCCTGGCAGCACTCGTGCTGATGACCGACCAGTCCAAATTCACCTTGCCGGTGATGATGACGGCGCTTCAGTCCGGCCGCTTCGGCGCCATCGACTGGGGCGCCGTGCAGGCCGGCGTCACGGTGATGATGGTGCCCTGCCTGATCCTGTTCTTGGCGCTGCAGCGCTTCTACATCCGCGGCCTGATGGCCGGGGCCGTCAAGTAATTCGAATGGAGTGAAATCATGACCGCATCGCAGCCCGCCGCGCAGACCGGCACCTCCGCCAGGCCTAAGCTTGCCTTCCGGCCGCTTCCCGTGCCGCAGGTCGATGTCCGCGGCTTCTGGGGCGACCGTGTCGATGCTGTCGCCGCCAGGACCGCCGGAATCCTCTACGACCGCTGTGTCGAGGCCCGCATGCTGGAGCAGATCGATCCGGACGTGCCGTCGCCGGGCGTCGTCATCCCCTTCCATGTCAGCGACGGCTTTACCGCGCGCACCGTGACCACCCAGATGTTCTGGGATTCCGATTGGGGCAAGACGATCGAGACCGCGGCCTATTCGCTCTACCGCCGCCGAAATCCCGATCTGGAAAAGAAGATCGACGCCGTCATCGACATGTACGGCAAGCTGCAGCAGGAGGACGGCTATCTGTCGAGCTGGTACCAGCGCATCCAGCCCGGCCTGCGCTGGACGAACCTGCGCGACTGCCACGAGCTCTACTGCGCCGGCCATCTGATCGAGGGCGCCGTCGCTTACTTTCAGGCGACGGGAAAACGCAAGCTGCTCGACATCATGAGCCGCTACGCCGACCATATCGCCGACACCTTCGGTCCCGAGCCCGGCAAGCGGAAGGGCTATTGCGGCCATGAGGAGATCGAGCTGGCGCTGGTCCGGCTCGCCCGCGTCACCGGCAATGACAAGTATATGAAGCTGGCTAAATACTTCATCGACCAGCGCGGCCAGCAGCCGCATTACTTCGACGAGGAGGCGCTGGCGCGCGGCGCCGACCCCAAGGATTTCCACTTCAAGACCTACGAATACAACCAGTCGCACAAGCCGGTGCGCGAGCAGGACAAGGTGGTAGGCCATGCGGTGAGAGCCATGTACCTCTATTCCGGCATGGCCGACATCGCGACCGAATATGGCGACGACACGCTCAAGGTGGCGCTCGAGCGGCTGTGGGACGATCTCACGACGAAAAGCCTCTACGTCACCGGCGGTCTGGGTCCGTCGGCGGACAATGAAGGCTTCACCAACGACTACGACCTGCCCAACGAGACCGCCTATGCCGAGACCTGCGCTTCGGTCGGGCTGGTGTTTTGGGCGAGTCGCATGCTGGGCATGGGTCCGAACGCGCGCTACGCCGACATGATGGAGCGCGCTTTATACAACGGCTCGATCTCGGGCCTGTCGCTCGACGGCTCGCTGTTCTTCTACGAGAACCCGCTGGAGAGCCGGGGCGGCCACCATCGCTGGAAATGGCACCGCTGCCCGTGCTGCCCGCCCAATATCGGCCGCATGGTGGCCTCGATCGGCAGCTATTTCTACGGACTCGCCGACGATGCGCTGGCGGTCCACCTCTATGGCGATTCGACCGCGCGCTTCGAGATCGCCGGCCGGCAGGTTACCCTGGTCCAGACCTGCAACTATCCCTGGGATGGCGCGGTCGCGATCGAGGTCGGGCCGGAGGCGCCGATTGCGTTCACGCTTCATCTGCGCGTGCCTGCCTGGTGCCGCAAGGCAGCGCTTCGGATCAACGGCAAGCTGGTCGATCTCGAAGCGGCGACGGCCGACGGCTATGCCGCGATCCGCCGCGAATGGCGACAGGGCGATAAGGTCGAGCTCGATCTCGAAATGTCGATGGCGCGCCTCTTCGCCAACCCGCAGGTGCGGCAGGACATCGGCCGCGTCGCGCTGGCGCGCGGCCCACTGATCTACTGCGTCGAGGAAACCGACAATGGCGGCGAGCTGCATCGCATAGCGCTATCGCGCACGGCCAAGCTCGAGGCGCACAAGGAGCCGACCCTGCTCGGCGGCGTGGTCACGCTTTCGGCCGTCGGCAGCCGGGCCGAAACGAAGAACTGGGGTCACGATCTCTATCGCCCCGAACCGCCGGCGACGAAGGAGACGAAGCTCAAGGCCGTTCCCTATTTCGCCTGGGACAACCGCGACCCCGGCGAGATGCTGGTCTGGCTAAGGGAGGGGTAGGGCAGCCTATCTCAAAGATGCACGAAGGCCGTCAGCGGCAAATGATCGGAGGCAACGCGCGACAGCGGCGTGTCATGCGCCTCGACCGCCGAGACCAGATCGTGCCGGTTGCCCATGATGCGGTCGAGCGCCAGCACCGGCAGGCCGGATGGGAAAGTCGGCACCGCCGGCGGCGTCGGGCCGAAGGTCGTGTGCAGCGTGTTCAGCGCCGAGCGGTTGCCGAGCCGCCATTCGTTGAGGTCGCCGAGCAAAAGCGTCGGCCTTTCGTCGGCGCTGTTCATGATGTCGAGCACGACGCGGGCCTGTTCCGAGCGCGAGCGGCGCAGCAGGCCGAGATGGGCGGCAATGACGCGCAGCGACCGTTTCTCGTCGAGATCGATCTCGGCGACCAGCGCGCCGCGCGGCTCCAGCCCCGGCAGCTTGATCTGATGGACGTCGCGCACGCTGCCGCGCTTGAACAACAGCACATTGCCGCGCCAGCCATGCCCCTTGCCGTTGCCGCTGACCGGCACCGGCACCAGCCCCGTCTCCAGTTCGAGGCGGGCAAGGTCGAGCAGCCCGGCCCTGTCGCCGAAGCGGTTGTCGGCCTCCTGCAGCGCGATCACGTCGGGGCTCATTTCGCGGATGACGCGCGCCGTCCGATCCGGATCGAACCTGCGGTCGGTGCCGATGCATTTGTGGACGTTGTAGGAGGCAACGACGATCTCGGCGCCGTTGACGCGCTTGCGCGGCGTCGCCCTCGCCTTGCGCGCGCTTCTGCCGCGGATCGAGAGCAGCACGGTCTCGGGCAGGCTGCGTCCTTTGATGTCGTCTATCTCCATGATCCCGGCGCTCGATTTCCTGCTCTAAAGATAGGGCGATCCCAGCCACAGCAAACGGTCGAAGACGCGGATTATGAACGGCCTTTCCCTCAGCGTCTGCAGCGTCACCGGCTGGGCCGTGGAGATGGCCGCCGCGATGCGGGCGTCGATCTCGGCGGCGAAGTTTTCATCCAGGACTTCCATGTCGATCTCGAAATTCAGCCTGAGCGAGCGGGCGTCCAGATTGGAGGAGCCGACATAGGCCCACACGCCGTCGATCGCCATCAGCTTGGAATGGTCGAACGAGCCTTCATGGCGCCAGACGCGGCAATAGTGCTTCAAGACCTGGTCGAACTGCGCCGTCATCGCATGGTCGACGAGGAAGAGATTGTTCACCGCCGGCACGACGATGTCGATTTCGACGCCGCGCCGGCCGGCCGTGGTCAGCGCGCTGATGAATTCGCGGTCCGGCAGGAAATAGGGCGACATGATGCGGATCGATTTGCGGGCCACCGAAAATGCGCCCATCAGCAGCTTGAGATTGGTTTCGTTGGACGCGTCCGGTCCGGTCGCCACCGCGCGCACCAGCATCGGCTGTCCGGGCGGCGGCACCGCGCGCTCGACCTGCCAGGGCCCGTCTTTCAGGGCCTCGTTGCCGGCAAAGCGCCAGTCCTCGGCGGCAACCGAGAACAGATCGGCCACCACCGGCCCGGTGACTTCGAAATGCGTGTCGCGCGAACTGTCGGAACCGGCGAATTCGGCCGAGAATCCCTTGCGGATGTTCATGCCTCCCGTGAACGCCAGCGTGCCGTCGACGATCAGGATCTTCCTGTGGGTCCTGAGGTTCGCATAAGGAAGTCTCAGGCCCATGACGATGTTGCCGTTGAAGAGATCGACGGTGACGCCAGTTTCCCTGAGCTGCTTCAGGATGCTGGGCACCGAGTAGCGCACGCCGACGGCGTCGATCAGCACCCGCACGGTGATGCCGCGCTTGACGGCATTGCCCAGCGACTGGACGAAAAGCGCGCCCACCGCGTCATTGTCGAAGATATAGGTTTCGAGCAGCACGCTTCTTTGCGCCGCGTCGATCGCCCGGCACATGGCCGTATAGGCCTCGTCGCCGGTCTTGAGCACGGCGATGGTGTTTCCCGATGTGAGCGGACGCCGCGCCACCCTGTCGCCAAGCGTCTTCAGTCCGGTAAAACGCTGGCCGTATTCGGCACTGATCAAGGCTTCGAGCGCGACGTCGCGATCGTGCCTGGCGGCGGCCGCCTCGCTTGAAACGGGACGCATGGCGCTGATCGTCGCGCGGCGGATGCGGTTGATGCCGGCGATGGCGTAGATGATCGCGCCGAGAAAGGGAGACAAGAGCATCACGCCCACCCAGCCGGTGGCCGCGCGCACGTCCTCCTTCGTCATGATGGCATGCACGATCCCCACCGCCGCCATCGCCAGCGACAGGATCAGGATAAGCGTCGACCAGTGACTCGCAATCGCCTCGAACATCGGCCGACTATTGTGCGAGCCGGCGCGGAAGGCAATGCGGGTGGGTTGTTCCCGCGCTCCTTCGGATACCTGAGACCGGGTGGCAAGAACCGTGGTCATGCGCTCGGCCAGTTCCGCGACCGGCCCCGTCTTTTCCCAGGCATAGAGCGCCCGGGCCCAGTCCGTCCGGAAAGAGCCGGGGCAGGCGGCTGTAACCCGAACGCCGAACGGAGCCACTCCGAAAGCGATGCGGCTGCACGAGGCAAGACTGATGATCGTATGCAAGGGCACGATCGCTCAGCTCGCGGCTTCGGTCGGCTATGCGAGCGCGGCTCAGTTCAGCCGCGACTTCAAGCGGCATTTTGGACGGACGGCTTCTGAGGAGATGAACTGGGTCCGTCATCACCTGGGCGAGCTCGCCTGGGCGGAGTAGTCCGCCATTGGCGCTCAGCCGGCTTCAGGGGCCTTTGGCTTCCTGAAGAAGCCCGACAGAATATTCGGACCCGCTTCGCCGGGCCGCAGCCTGATCCCATCCTCCAAGCAGTTCAGCGTCACGCACTCGAAGCCGTTGGCCGCGAGGAGCGCCACCAGCGAGTCGCGGTCGAAGTGATGCAGGTGCTCGTTGGGCAGGCGCATGCGCCATTTGGCGAACCACGCGTCGCCCTCGGCGCCGAGCTCGCGCCAGCGGCAATAGGGGACGGCGACAGCCAGGTGGCGGGCCTGAAGCCGGGAAAGGAAGCCGAGATCGGGGATGTGCTCCAGCACGTCGAACATGGCGACGAGGTCCCAGGCGCCGGCGAGCGCCTCATCCCAATCGACGAAGCGGACACCCTTGGGCAGTGGGAATTCAGCGATATCGCAGCCGGCGCAATCGGCGACGCCGGTTATCTTGGCGGCTTCGATGAATGTGCCGGTGCCATATCCGATTTCCAGCACGGAACGAGGAATCTCCCCGGTGATGCCGAGCACCCAGCCAAGCCGCTGATAGCCGAGCTTGATGGTCCGGTCGCTCAGGTCCTCGTAGTAGGAAATGTATTTCTTGTCGTATTTGATCGGCGTGAAGTCGATCTGGTGGATCACGCCGAACCTGTCCACCTCATAGTTGTCCAACATGTCCGCGCGGCCTCCGGATGCCGAGTTCCTTACATGGTCAATGACACGCAGCCACGGTTCTAAGCGCCTCGGCACGTGAAGGCGCGGGCAAAGCCCCGATCCGCCGAACAGAGGCGTAGAACCTTGGATAGTCGCCGGAGCACAAGTCGAGCAAGCGAAGAAACGCCGGAACCTCTTCGCTGTAGACGGCGGTCGCGGCAAGCTTTGCGTTGTTGATCGGGCTATCGAACCAGGCGTCGTATCCGCGGTATCCGGCCCATCGCTTGCCGCGCATTTGCCGGTAGCGTATCCGCAACCTGTCGATCGTGGCGGCTTTGGCGGCCGCCATCCGCTCCGGGCTGCGCGGGCTTCCATAGACCTGGCTCAACTCGTCCCGGGTTTTCGATATCAGTCCGAGAAAATCCGCCTTGCGCTTGCGATCGACGTCGTAACTGCGCAATCCGGCGCGATTGCCGGTGGCGCGCAGCCATTTCCTCGTACCGGTGGTTTCGACGGCAACCGCGAAAGCCTCGTTGAACGCGGAGTCGCCGTTCACATAGACTTTCTGATGCGCCAGCTCATGGAAGACAAGGCTTGCCAGATAGCTGTCGTTCTGACGCAGCATGGTGCTGAGCAGCGGGTCGCTGAACCAGCCCAGCGTGGAATAGGCCGTGATGCCTGTCACATAGACGTCCAGCCCCTGCCGCTGCAGTTCAGCGGCATTTCCGAGCGCGTCCTTGCGCGAAAAATAGCCCTTGTAGGGAACGCAGCCGAACACCGGAAAGCACCATGTTACCGGCGCGAGAGAGAATTGCGGTGCGGCAAAGACCGCCAAGGTCACGTCGTTCCGACCGAGGTCGACATAACTGCGATAGCTGCTGTTATCGGGCAGCGCCAGTTCTTCCGTGGCAAAGCGACGTATGGCGCTGGCCGAGGTCAACTTGGCGCGCAACGCCTCTGGCGTCGAAGGATCATGGATCAGCTTCGCAACATTCTTGCGCGCGGCCATAATCCCGACATGGCCTTCCAAGGATTGCGCATAGTAGGAAATGCTGGTGCACCCGGTCACGCCGGACGCCATGATCGCAGCGGCAAGCAATCGAAAAACGCGCTTCACAGCTTGCCCACCGCCTGCTCATCTCCCATGGAGCAAATGTCTCCATTTGCTCCCGTGTCTCAGGCGCGTCTATTTTCGTCAAGACCTGGAGGGCAGCGGGCCGGACACTCGATTTCGCAGCGGTGATCAGGCAATACGGCGCTTAAACGAAGATCTCACCCTCGCCGCGCCACCAGCCGCAGCCACGGCGCGAGATGGAACGCTGCCATCAGGAGATACATCGGCACCATGCCGCTGAGCGCCGAGGCGCCCGACATGCACATCATGTCGTGGCCGCCATAGGCAGCCGTCAGCAACGCCATTGCTGCAAAGGTCGGCGCCGCGGCGAGACAGAGCCAGTCGGCGAGGCCGAAACCGCTCAGGCCGGCCGGGCGAGGGGAGTCGATGCTCATGATATCCACCTTCTGAAGCGGGCAGGTTTCAAGCCCATAGGAACAAGGGCGAAGCGATCGGCTCCGGCGGCGAAACTCCACGCCGCCGGTTCCGCTTCATGCTCAGGCGTTCTTGTTGCGGAACGCGGCTTCACCGGCATCCGACACCTCGACCCATCTCTGGTCGGGCGCGGCGCCTGCTTCGTAGCTGTCGTGCCAGTTCCACCATTTGTAGGTCTGGGTCTGCGGATAGCCCTCGGGCGAGTCCTCCCACACCTCCTGACGGCCGAGCGGCGTGACGTCGAGATAGCTCCACACGGTGCCGAACGCTTCGTCGCCACGGTTGTTGACGAAATAGGTGCGGAAGATGCGCTTGCCGTCATGGATGAAGACGTTGTGGCCGTGCCATTCGTCGACGCCGAAATCCTTATCCCAGCTGTCGGTGATGGTGTACCAGGGCATCTTCCAGGCCATGCGCTCCTTCAGCCGCTGGATGTCGGCCTGCGGCGCGCGCGAGGCATAGGCAAGCGTGGTGTCGCGGGCGTTGAGGTGCGCGAGGTTGCCGACCTGGTCGGCGCCGAGCGAGCAGCCGCGGCAGGCATGTTCGGGCCAGCCAAAGACGCCGGGCTCGAAGAAGGCGCGGTAGACGACGAGCTGGCGGCGGCCTTCGAAGAGGTCGAGCAGGCTCGCCTTGCCGTTCGGGCCTTCGAACACATAGTCCTTCTTGACTTCCATCCACGGCATGCGGCGGCGTTCGGCGGCCAGAGCGTCGCGGGCGCGGGTGACGGCCTTTTCCTTCACCAACATCTCTTCATAGGCGCCTTCCCACGCTTCCTGCGAAACGACCGGCGGTGTCTTCATGTGTTGGGTCATTGCTCTTGTCCCGTTCTTGGGTTTGGTTGGGGGTGACGGGGACAGACATAGGGCCGCATCCGGCGATGGTGAGAGTTACAAGTGTGGCGCGATTTGCTGCGGCGGGCTTTGAGGCGGCGGCATGGACTCGCTGATCAACGCCGCCGGCCGCGCGCTTGCCGCGGGCGATCCGCTCGGCGCCTTGAAGCGCGTCGCGCTGCGCGACGATGCGCCGGCGCTGGCGCTGCGCGGCATCGCCATGGCGCAGCTCGGCGATTTCGCCAAGGCCAAGGCGTTGCTGAAGGACGCCGCCCGCGCCTTCAGCCCGAGGGAGGCGGTAGCGCGTGCGCGTTGCGTCGTCGCCGAGGCCGAGATCGCGCTGGTCTCGCGCGACCTTGGCTGGCCGGAGAAGGCTCTGCGATCCGCCCGTGCGACGCTCGCCGCGCGTGGCGACCGGCTGAACGCTGCCTATGCCGGCAGCCTTGAGGCGCGCCGCCTCATCCTGATCGGCCGCCTCGACGAGGCCGAGCGCCTGCTGGCGGACTTCGATCCGGCGCCGCTGCCGCCGGTGGCGCGCGTCGCGCACGAACTGGCAGCCGCCGGCATAGCCGTCCGCCGCCTCAGGACCAAGGCGGCGCGCTCGGCCTTCGGCCGGGCATCGCTTGCCGCCTATCAAGCCAACATCCCGGCATTGAAGGCCGAAGTCGAAGCGGCGTCCCTGGTGCTGAACACGCCGGTCGGCCGGCTGATCGCGCGCGGCACCGAGAAAGAACTGCTGCTCGACGAGGTCGAAGCGCTGCTGAGTTCGGGCGCGCTGGTCGTCGATGCCTGCCGCAACGTCGTGCGCCAGGCCGACGCGGTCGTTTCGCTTGCGACCCGGCCTGTATTGTTCGCGCTGGCGCGCACGCTTGCCGAGGCATGGCCGGCGGATGCCTCGCGCGAAGTGCTGCTGAGGCGCGCCTTTCGCGCCAGGCACGCCGATGAATCGCATCGCGCGCGGCTCAGGGTCGAGATGGGACGGCTGCGCGCCGAGCTCGCCGGGCTGGCAGAAATCAACGCGACGGCCGCCGGTTTCACGCTCACGCCGGCCAGCGCCGCTGAAGTCGTCGTGCTGGCGCCGCCGGTCGAGGCGGAGCATGGTGCGGTGATGGCCTTCCTGACCGACGGCGAGGCCTGGTCGAGCTCGGCTCTGGCGATCGCGCTTGGCGCCAGCGCGCGCACCGTCCAGCGCGCGCTGGAGCAGCTTTCGGCCGAACACAAGGTGCAGGCCGTCGGCCGCGGCCGGGCGCGCCGTTGGATGATGCCGCCGGTGACCGGATTCCCGACTGTGTTGTTACTCCCGGGTCCGCTGCCCAGCGACTAGTTTCCCGACACTGGATCGAGGAGACGTCATGAAGCTGATCAGATTGCGGGCGCCAGGCGGCCTGGAAAAACTGGAACTGGTCGAAGAGGATCGGCCCGAAGCCGGACCGGGAGAGTTGCTGGTCCGGATCCGGTCGTGCTCGCTGAATTTCCACGACAGCATGGTTGTCACGGGCAAGAAGCCCTGCGCCGACGGTCGTATTCCGCTATCCGATGGCGCGGGCGAGGTGGTTGCTGTCGGGGACGGTGTCGAAGCATTCAAGGCCGGCGATGCCGTCGTCAGTTGCTATTGGCCCGATTGGCTGGGCGGCGAGGCTTCGCGCGCGAACAAGCGGGGCGAATTGGGCGACGATCTCGATGGCTATGCACGAGAGTATGCGTGCATGCCCTGGCAGGCTTTCACGAAAGCGCCGGCGGGCTACACCCACGTGGAGGCGGCTACACTCACTTGCGCCGGGGTCACTGCCTGGAGAGGCCTGGTGGTGTGCGGTCAGGTGAAGCCCGGCGATACGGTGCTGATCCTTGGCGCGGGCAGCGTGTCGCTGTTCGCGCTGCAGTTCGCCAAGATGGCTGGTGCTCGTGTTATTGCTACATCCTCCTCTGATGCGAAACTCGAAAAGCTACGGCGACTCGGCGCCGATGCTCTCATCAACTACAAGGCCGTGCCGGACTGGGGGAGCAAGGCGAGGGACCTGACCGATGGGCGCGGTGTCGATCATGTAGTCGAGGTCGGCGGTCCAGGCACGCTGGCCCAGTCGATAACGGCTTGCAGGATAGGCGGTCACATCGCTCTGATCGGGGTGTTGACCGGCTTCGCCGGAGAAGTGTCGATCCCGGCGCTGTTTTCCAATCAGATCCGCGTTAGTGGAATTTCCATCGGGAACAGGGCTGACCAGGAAGACATGATCCGGGCGATAACGGTCAATGGCCTCAGGCCCGTGATCGGTCGCAGTTTTCCGCTGCACGAAATTGCTTCGGCATTCAGGTCGTATGAGAGCCAAAAGCATTTCGGCAAGGTCTGCGTCGAACTTTAAGGTGCCGGCTTCGGTAAATTCGCGACTGTGTTGTTACTCTCAGGTTTGCAGCCGGGCGGCTAGAGTCGAAGCTGACACAAGAGACCAATGGAGATTTGGAAAATGAAACGAGCCGCTGCCGAGATCCTGCGTGAATACGGACCGTTCCCCGGCGTCGAGCGCGTCAACGGCGTTACCTATGACGGCGAAAATGTCTGGTTCGCCAGTGGCGACAAGCTGAACGCGTTCGATCCCGACAGCGGCATGATCGTGCGTACGATCGATGTCGCCTCGCATGCCGGTACTGCCTTCGACGGCGAATATCTCTACCAGATTGCCGAGGATCGTATCCACAAGGTCGACCCGAAGATCGGCAAGGTCGTCGCAACCATTCCTGCCCCCGGCAACGGGGGTGACTCAGGCATGGCCTGGGCCGAGGGTTCGCTCTGGGTCGGCGAATACCGGGCACACAAGATCCATCAGATCGATCCTGAAACGGGCAAGGTGATCCGCACGATCGAATCGAAGCGCGTCGTCACCGGCGTCACCTGGGTCGATGGCGAGCTCTGGCATGCCACCTGGGAGGGCGAGGAGGGCGATCTGGTGCGCGTCGATCCCGACACGGGCGGCGTGCTGCAGGAACTCGCGATGCCCTCCGGCGTGTCGGGGCTGGAATCGGACGGCGGCGGCTGTTTCTTCTGCGGCGGCGGGAGCAGCGGCAAGATCAAGGCCGCAAAGCGTCCGGGACACGGCGGCAAGTAACGGACCGGCGGAAGGGGCGGCCCGGTCAGGCCGCCTCGCGTGCCGGCCGCGGCATGGGCTTGCTGGAGGCCTTGGCGGCGTTCGGCCCGTCGACATGCGCCCAGGCCGGCCGCTCGAACAGGAAGGTACCGAAGCCGATGCGCTTGATGATGAAGTAGAGCACCACCGGGCTGACGACCGAGACGAGCAATACGGCGAGGCTCAGCATGCCGGTGTCGGTCAGAAGGCCGCTTGCCAGCATGACGCCGCGGAAGATCGACATCGGGATGGTGAAGGCGACATAGACGACCAGCGAATGTTCGCCGAGCCAGCGCAGCCATTCCATCGAGGCGAATTTCGACAGCAAGCCACCGGCGACGCAGAGCGCCACCGCGCCGGCGACGGCAAGCGACAGATGCAGCGGCGGCCATGCCGCCAGGCCCATCTGCATGCCGACCGGCTGCACGGCGTAGCCCGGCGAATAGACGAGCACGCCGTTGACGAGCGCCCAGGCAAGCAGGCCCGCAACGGCGATCGCCGGGCGAGCCTGTGTCCATTCGACCAGCCGGAATATCAGCGGCGCCAGGACGAAGCCGAGATAGAAGAACACGAAATAGGCCGCGAACTGCTCGAGCGCGTAGCTGTCCGGCTTCGGCGCCCACATCTGCAGCGCGGCGGCAGCCAAGATGACGATCCAGTGCGGCACGCGAAGCTCCCGCAGCAGTCGTATGACGATCCCGAAAACCGCCAGCATGTAGATGAACCACAGGACGCCGTAGGGCTGGACGGCGGCCATCGCGAGATCGTGCAGCATGCCGGCGGGGTCGCGGCTGAAGATGCCGATCTTCAGCCCGATCGAGATGATCGCCCAAAGCACATAGAAATAGAGGTAATGAACGACGCGGCGGTCGACATAGCGGCGCAATGGCCGGTCGATCACCTGCGACAGGAACAGGCCCGAGATCAGGAAGAATTCCGGCATGCGGAAGGGCGTCGCGAAGCCGATGACATAATGCAGGAAGCCGACGCCGCCGGTGTATTCACCGGTGTTGTAGGCCGAGTACATCATCACCACCAGGAGGATGGACAGGCCCTTAGCCGTATCCACCCACGGCATGCGGTTCGGGTTGCTCATGCGCGATCTCGAGGAAAATTCAACTGCCGCAATTGTAGCGGACGGGCGCGTGCCCCGCAGCAACAAGCTTACGATATCGTAAACGGAAGCCTTGCCCGGGGCCGATGTTAACCATCGTCCGACGCTGAAACCAGGGCGGCGACGCGCGTCTCGCGCATCGCTATCGCGACGATCGCACCCGACAGGAAGGTCAGCGCCGCGATTGCCCCGATCGCCGCGGAAAAGCCGAAGAAGTCGGCGATCAGGCCTGCCGACAGCGCCCCGATCGCATAGCCAAGATCACGCCAGAAACGGTAGACGCTGAGCGAGCGCGCCCGCCAGGAGGGGTGCGATGCATCCGACACCGCCGCGATCAGGCACGGATAGACCATCGCCGTGCCGAGGCCCAGCAGCAGGCTCGCTAGCAGCCACCAGCCAAAATCGCGCGTCATGGCGGTGGTGAGAAGCCCCGCCGCCTGCACCCACATGCCGGCGACGATCAGTCCCTTGCGGCCCCAGCGGTCGCTCAATGGCCCGGTCGCGACCTGGAAGATGCCCCACACCGCCGGATAGACCGCCTTGAGGATGCCGATGCGCTCGATGCCGAGCCCGTTGGCAACGAAGAAGAGCGGAAACAGCCCCCAGCTCATGCCGTCGTTCAGATTGTTGACCAGGCCGGCCTGCGAGGCCGCGAACAGGTTGCGATCGCCAAACGAGGTCCGCATGAAGATCTCACGGAAGCCGAGCGGCGAAGCTGCTTTCGGATGGTTCGCCAGCTCCAGCCGCACATGCTCGCGCGTGTCGCGCACAAGCAGGATCGACAGCGCGGCACCCAGGATCGCGTAGCCGACGCCGAGATAGATCGGCACGGGACGAAAGCCGTAGCGGCTCGCGAGGTAGCCAGTCAGGAATGCGGTCACGCCGACGGCGAGGTAGCCGGCGAACTCGTTGAGGCCGACGGCGAGCCCGCGCGACTTCGGCCCGACCAGGTCCACCTTCATGATCACCGTCATCGACCAGGCGAAGCCCTGGTTGAAGCCGAGCAGCGCGTTGGCGGCGACGATCCAGCCCCAGCTCGGTGCTGAGATGATGATGAACGGCACCGGCAGGCCGAACAGCCAGCCGAGGATCAGCACGCGCTTGCGGCCCCATCTGTCGGCGAGCTGGCCGGAGACGAGATTGGCGCATGCCTTGACCACGCCGAAGCTGACGATGAAGGACACGACCAGCGTGGTCGAGGCAACGCCGAACTCCTCCGCGCCGATCAGTGGCACCACGGTCCGCTCGATGCCGACCATGCCGCCGACGAAGGCGTTGATCAGCACCAGCAGCGAAAACTGCTTCCAGTTGGCCTTGAGGCCAAGCGCGACGGCGGGCGCCGCTGTGCTCAAGATTTCACCCCGGCGTTGACGGCCCGGGTCCGCGCTGCCTGCGGCGGCGGAGGAGGGATGTCGGCGGTCATGGCGGCCACGAACTCATCCTCGTCCTCGATGCGGAAGGCCTTGTTGAAGCGCCGTTCGAAGCCGATGGTCGATGTCGGCTTGCCGCTCAGCGAGCGGCCGCAGACAGAACCGGAATAGGCACCGGGCAGCACCTCGATGTGATCGGGCAATTCCTTCAGGCGGCGCACGCTGGCGTAGAGCGCGCGGGCGCCGTCCTCGGCGCTTGAAGCAAGCTCGGTGCGGCCGAGATCGCCGACCATCAGCGTGTGCCCGGTGAGCACGAACCAGGGTTCGGTCGATCGCGTCCGGTCGGTGACCAAAAGGCTCAAATGTTCCGGCGTGTGGCCCGGCGTATGCATGACGGTCGCCGTCACATTGCCAAGCTCCAGCACCTCGCCGTCCTTGACGCGCCGGAATGGGAAGTCGGCCGCAGCGCCTTCGAACAGCACGTATTCGGCGCCGGTCGCTTCGGCAAGCGTACGCCCCACCGAGATATGGTCGGCGTGGATATGCGTGTCGACGACATAGAGGATGCGCATGCCGGTCGCGCGCGCCGCCTCGACATAGGGCGCGATGTCGCCGAGCGGATCTACCACGGCCGCGGAAGCCTTGCCGCCGCAGCCGAACAGGTAGGAGGCGGCAACCGGGTCGCTATGCAGGAACTGTCTGAGAATCATCGCTTTTTCCTCCGAGCAGGCGAACGGCCGGGCAGCGTGCCCTGCTTGACAGTCCGAGCTGAAACTGTCATTCAATAATTCTATTGAATGACGATGCGTTAGTAAAAAGGCGATGTCAATCCGCAATCCGAAGCTGGCGCTGTACGAGCAGTTCGCGATCGTCGCCAAGGCGCTCGGCCATCCGCTGCGCCTGGAAATGATCGAGCATCTGGCGCAGGGCGCGCGCAGCGTCGAGGCGCTGGCGATCAAGCTGGGCCAGCCTGTCGCCAACATCTCCCAGCATCTGCAGGCGCTGCGCCGCGCCGGCATCGTCTCGGCCGAGCGCGACGGCAAGTTTGTCCGCTACGCACTCGCGGATGAAAGCGTGCTCTCCGCTTTCGCCTCGGTGCGCGGCGTCGCCGAGCGGCATCTTGCCGAGGTCGACCGCATCGTGCGCGGCTATTTCGACGCGCGCGACGACATGCGGCCGGTCACGCGCGAGGAGCTTCAGACGCTGATGCGCGATGGGCTGGTGACGCTGGTCGACGTTCGCCCGGCCGATGAATTCGCGCTCGGCCATGTCCCGGGCGCAATCAATGTGCCGTTGGGGGAAGTCAGGGCGTGGTCTGCCACCGTCGCTCCCGACCGGGAGGTCGTCGCCTATTGCCGCGGCCCGTGGTGTGTGATGTCCTTCGAGGCTGTCGCGGCGTTGCGCTCGCTCGGCCATTCCGCGCGCCGGCTGGAGGACGGCATGCCGGAATGGAGAGCTGCCGGCCTGCCGGTGGAAGTGGCGGCCTGATCGTGACCAATTGGACAGCGCGGAATGCTCGCAAGCGGATAGGCCGCTGAGCACCAATTGCAGACGCTTGGTGACAACATGGCGAATGCCTTGAGCGGGGCCGTGAGCCGATTAAGCAGGTCTCCGCCCTTTTCCGGGCAAACCATCTCGACCGCTTAGTAGGTGATCTTCGGGTACCAGCCGGTCCCGCGACCTTCCGGCGTCCAGTCCAGGACGTTCCACAGCATCATCAAGTCCGGCTCGGTTGTCGGGTCTTTGCCCGGATCGGCTGACTCGAAACCCAGCTCCGCGCCCCAGAAGTGCCGAATGGTTCCGTCGCGTCGGGTGAAGACGTTTTCGGCGGCGGTATCGGTCCCATCGTCCATGATCGCGTGGTAGTCCCGGCTAAAATTCCCGTTGACGTCGGCGTAGAAAGGCAGGTTCTTCCAGCCACGCTCTACCTTGAAGGCGATCTGCCGCTCGATGACCGAAAGGCCGACGACGGCGAGGGCGATTCGCTGGCGGAGGTGGTCGGCGTTGCCATCCAGGCAACTCAGGAGCGCGGTGCACATTGGGCAAGGGCGCTGGCGCTTGGGGCCATACATCCAGTTGTAGACGAACAGAGTGTCCTTATCGCCGAAGAGCTCCTCGAAGCCGACGGGATTGGCGCCGGCCACGCTACTGGCTTCGCCAATGAACTGATAGTCGCCCTTCACCTCGCCGCCAGGCGGCAAGGCGCGACGCTGGGCGGCGACGCGCGCGATGTGGCGGTTGAGTTCGATCTCCTCGATCAACAAGGCCTCGCGCGCCTTGCGGTACTCGACGCTCTCGTTCGGCTGGCGGGCGCGGTTCTTGTGAGCGATCGCAGCGGCGGGTTGCAAGGTGGAACCGTCGGCCATGACGTGTCTCCTTTCCAATCCCTTTCAACTGGTCACCCGCCTTGGGGTTCCGCCTGGATCGCTGCTGCGCGCGATACGCAGGCTGTCGTATTAAGCGGTACTTTATTGCGCTTCGTAGAGTTCCAACGGCAGTCCATCCGGGTCGCTAAAGAAGGTGAAGCGCCGATCCGTATATGGGTCGATCCGGATTGGCTCTACGGCAACGCCGGCGGCTTCCAGGCGCACAATCACGAGGTCGATGTTCCCCACAGCAAATGCCAGGTGCCGCAGCCCTGTCGCCTCTGGATAAGACGGCCGCGGCACCGGGTCAGGGAAGGAGAATAATTCCAACTGGGCGGATCCGATCCGCAGGTCGGCCTTCCAAGACTGCCGGTCCTCCCGATAGACCTCGCGGATCAGGTCCAGGCCTAGGAGCTCGACATAGAATCGTCGCGACCGATCGTAGTCGGTGCAGATAAGCGCGACGTGGTGAATGGCGTCCAGCATCTTTCGAACTCTAGCCAAGCCGGGCTTTTGGGCCAAGGTCAGAGCTGCCGCGCGGGGAAGTGCCATGTCCGCTTTTCGAGCGCAACATTTGCCCGAGGTAAACGTACGGCGCCTTTCAGGATTGGCTCGCGGTCGTTGCACGGCGACATTTGAGCGCGGCTGCCCTTCACGTCGCGGCAAATGTAAATTCGCTTCGGTCAGGGCCTGACATCCAGACGGCGGACAACCGTACCATGGCCCGCTTGGTCGCGGGCGGGCCATGGCGGTTGGGCTGCTGTGAAACTGCGGACTCTCAGTCCTTGGCGCGCTCGACATAGGAGCCGTCGGCGGTCATCACCACCACGCGCGTGCCGGCGGAGATATGCGGCGGCACGGCGGTGCGCACGCCGTTGGAGAGCATTGCCGGCTTGTAGGACGAAGACGCCGTCTGGCCCTTGGTGACCGGCTCGGTGTCGACCACCTCGAAGGTGGCGCGCTGCGGCAGCACCAGCGAGATCGGCACGCCGTTGAACTGCGCGAGCTGCACGGCCATGCCTTCCTGCAGATAGGGCGCCATATCACCGACCACGGCTTCCGAGGCCACGACCTGATCGTAGCTTTCCGGGTTCATGAAGTGAAAACCTTCGCCGTCGGAATAGAGGAAGGTGTGCTCGCGCTCCTCGACATAGGCGCGCTCGACCATTTCGGTCGTGCGGTAGCGCTCCGAGACCTTCACTCCGTCGCCGATGCGGCGCATGTCGAGCTGGGTCACCGGTGTGCCCTTGCCAGGGTGGATGTTTTCGGCAAAGAGGATGACATAGAGCTTGCCGTCCTTATCGACGACGTTGCCTTTGCGTAAGGAACTGGCGATGACCTTGACCACGGTATTCGATCCCATTCGAGTTTGTCGGCCTGCGGGCGTCGATTTCCGCGAAGCGGCGACGGCGGCCATCGCCTGCGCCCTAGCGCATCTTGCGCTGAACCGCCAGCCTGCCGAGCGATTTTCCTGCCCATGACCGCCGCCTCGCCCTGGTGGACGCCGCATATCCATGCCGACCGCCGGCCACGGCTGATGGCGCGCAATGCCATCGCCGCCGCCCTTCGCGGCTGGTTCGCGCAACGCGATTTCGTCGAGGTGACGACCTCGGCGCTGCAGGTTTCACCGGGCAACGAGGCGCACCTTGCCGCCTTCGCCACCGAGGCGATCGGGCCCGACACATTGCGCCGGCCGCTTTATCTCCACACGTCGCCCGAATTCGCCTGCAAGAAGCTGCTCGCCGCCGGCGAGGAACGCATCTTCAGCCTCGGCCCCGTCTGGCGCAACCGCGAGCGCGGGCCGCTGCATCACCCTGAATTCACCATGCTCGAATGGTACCGCGTCGGCGATCCGGTTGAACGCCTGATGGACGATTGCGCCGACTTCCTGGCGCTCGCCGCGGAAAAAGCCGGCGCCACAAGCTTCCGTTTCCGCGGTCGCGAGGCCGACCCGTTCGCCGAGCCGGAGCGGCTGAGCGTGGCCGAAGCCTTTACTCGATATGCAGGCATCGACCTTCTTGCGACCGTGTCGGTCGACGGCAGCACCGACCGCGACGCGCTTCACGAAGCGCTGGTCCGAGCCGGACTGCGCACCGCGCCCGACGACAACTGGGCCGACCTGTTCAGCCGGGTGATGGTCGAAAAGATCGAGCCGGCGCTGGGGCAGGGGCGCGCCACCGTCCTTTACGGCTATCCGATTTCGGAAGCGGCACTCGCCCGGCCGAGCGCCGAGGATCCGCGCGTCGCCGAGCGCTTCGAGCTCTATTGCTGCGGCGTCGAGCTCGCCAACGCCTTCGGCGAGCTCACCGACCCTGCCGAGCAACGTCGCCGCTTCATCGCCGAGATGGACGAGAAGGAGCGTGTCTATGGCGAGCGCTATCCGCTGGATGAGGATTTCCTCGCCGCCTTGGCCAACATGCCGCAAGCCAGCGGCTCGGCCCTCGGCTTCGATCGGCTGGTGATGCTGGCGACGGGGGCCGCAAGGATCGACGACGTGATCTGGGCGCCGGTGGCGTGATGTCAGCCGCCGTTGGCCTTTGAGTCAGGTCCGGATTTTCCCCGACTCTGCGAGGCCAGGAATTGTTTGTAACCTTTGCGCCCCATGCGGGCGCGCAAAGCCTCGCGCGTCTCGGCTTCTCCGCATGCCGCCAGGATCTCGTCGAAGTGATCGGCCAAAATATCCTGAATTGCAGGGTCGTTGAAATATGCGTTCAACGGAACCCCATCCGGCACGCTGGGGGCATCCATCAGGGTCCAGAAAGCACGTCCGTGGGTCGAGACAAAATCCCGGGCGCGTGAAGCCAGTTCGCGCACGATGGCGCTTCGCCGCGCGCACGAGCGCTGATGGGCGGCTTTGCTGAATGTCCTCAGGCCCGGCATGGAGGGCTGCGCGCCATGCACGTTGCTTCCGTGAATTCGGTACGCCGAAAGCGGAAGATCTATACAGGCCGAACCAGCCAAGGCATGCACGAACGGCATGAAATAATTGTCGGTCGCGGCATTGCCGACAACGGCCCGAGATGGCTTGCATCGGGCAAGGTAATGCCGCTTGTACATGTTCGCCGTTCCAGGCGACCAGTGCCAGCCGGGCTCGTGCGGTTCTATCACCGTGGACTGTTGCCAGAGCAGCTCGCGCTCTCGTCCTCCCAAGATCATGTGATCTGAATTTGAGCGATCGGGATTGAAGGGCCTGCCCACCCTGCGGTGCAGCAGCCATGCAAAACCGGAAGACAGCGGCCGCCCGGCATGATCGGTTTCAAGAACGCCGCTCGATGTTGCCGCGATCGTCGGGCAGTCGCGATGAAGCTGGGCATGGAAGGCCGCGAAGGTCGCGAACAGGAAATCGTCGGCGTCCATGATACAGACCAATTCCCCCGCCAGGCGATCCACGACGTCAAGGAACGCGCCCATCTGGTGCAGGTTGCTGTCCAGATATTCGAACGCCAGCCTGGGGTCGGTGTTCTCGAACCCCGCGATGACATCGCGGCTGTCGTCGGTCGAGGCGTTGTCGACGACGAGGCATTCGAAATCGTCATAAGTTTGCGACAGAACGCTCGATATCGCTTGGCCGACATAGCGCCCGTAATTGTGATTGATGATGAGGAAGCTGATTTTCGGCGCGGTCATTATCGTTTCGGCTTCCTCTTCAGGAAGGCGCGGAGATCGCGGGACAACGTTTTGCGAAGGACGCGCATCGGAATTCGGCCTCCGAAACCGGCTCTGAGAATAGATCTTGCCTGAGCGCCGGAAAATCGGGCCGTGACCTCCCTGCTGAATCCTTTGGCACCGAAGACAGACCTCAATTGCGGCGCGTTGCGCTTGAATATCTCGACCGCGATCTCATTGCTGAAATAGTCGCGCAACTTGTCAGGGTTTTCCCGTGTGACCCGGTCTACGACAGGCCAAAACTCTGCCCCCAGAAGCCAGTCGAAACGGTCGCTTTGTTCGATCAGGAACCTTACGCTTTCATATGTGAATTGCTCCAACTTGATAGTGTAATCTCTTGTTCCGCCACGCATGCCCTCGATGCTTTCACCGGTCGCGAAATAGTTGCTCGAGTGCAGGCGATAGCCGGACAAGGGCATGTCGATCAGCGCGCTGCCGGCTACCGCATGGCATATCGTATTGAAATAGCCGTCGGCCGACGCCATCCAAGGTTTGCCGCCATCGTCCAACCGCAACAGACGCAGGACCGAGGTGCGGAACATGTTGGCGCTGCCCGGCGCCCAGAGCCAGCCGATGTGCCACCGCGGTATGGTCGCCGTGCTGGCGTCGAGGAGCCGGTATTGCGACGGGGTGACGGTCGGCAGCCGCAGCACGGTCCGCTCACCTCGGAGGCCTCGTTGCGCGTCCGGTCTGTTCAACTGGAGTTGCTGGTACGAGGCCGTCAGGGCCGTGCCTGTCGAGTCCATCTCCGCGACGTTGGCCGAGGTGAAGCCGACGCTTCGTTGCAATGCCATATGCACCTGGATGTGCGTCGAAGCGTAGTTGTCGAACAGCACGTCATCCGCGTCCACGAAGGTGACGAACCCGCCATTCACCTTGTCCAAAGCCCACAGGGCGGCGCCGAGCTGGCCATGGTTCCGCGCCAGCGTCTCGACCCGGAAACGCGGATCGCCTTCTGCATGTCGGGCGATCACCTCCGCGCTGTCGTCGGTCGAGCCGTTGTTGATGACGATGCATTCGAAATGCGGATAGTCCTGCCGGCGTATGGAATCGATCGCGGCGCCGACATAGCGGCCGTAATTCCAGTTGATGACGACGAAGCTGACGAGCGGCGGCGACAGCGCGCCGCCGGCCAGTCCCTCGATGTCGCGTCCGGCGATCGTGAATGACTTGGTCGCGACGATCTCGCTCTTGCGAATGACGATCTGCTGGCCCCTGTGCAACAGCTCGTACTCTCCGGCGACCTGGCTCAGGAAGGCTTCGATCCCGGCCTCGGGGCGCCTGGCCGTCGGCAGATCCGGCCCCCACCGGTAATCGTCCAGGATCATCACACCGTCATTGTCGAGCAGGTCCCAGGCCAGTCGGGCGTCGCTGTAAGCGGACGTGGCGCAATGGTCGCCATCGACATAGATCACGTCGTATAGCCGGTGTTCGGCGGCAAGGCCCGGCAGGATCGTTACCGAGTGGCCCTTGCGTTTCTCGACCCGGCCGGCGAAGAGCTTGAGGTTGCGGTCGAAGCGCCGTTCGACCTCGGCCATGTCCGATTCATACTTCGAGCCAAGTCCGACATGCTCTTCGCTGCCCTGGAAGCTGTCCACGCAGGTGATGCGGGATTTTGGCAGGAACTGCAGGAAAAACAGCGCCGAACGGCCCTCGAACGAGCCGATTTCGAGCACCGCCGCCGCCGTGCCGGCTTTGTCGCCGAGAAGCTCCTCCCAAAGCTTCAGGTGATGGGAGGTCCAGTCATGGGTAAACTCTCCACCGACGAAATACTCCATCCTTCCCCCATAGGCTCGACCCTACTGACTTGACCCGTCAGCCCGGCGCCGAAGCGGGCACGCGGCCAAGCCCCCCGTCATGAGAGCGTGAAACGCTCTTCCAGCGATCGGAACCCCTTCCTGTCGCTTTTGGTCGCGGTATCCTGATTGTCCCGCGCCCATTGCACAAGCGGCAATGGAACAATAGATGGTGCGTCAGCATCCGGAGATGGTGCCTCAGCGTCCAGCGATGGGTGCCGTGGCGCGCACGAATGGACGCGCGGCCGGATCCGACCTGACAGACCGCGTGAACAAACAGGAACAACCGCATGACCGATAAGCTCGACGCAGCGAAATTGACCGATCGCGTCGCGGCCCTCGTCGAGGCTGCCAGGCGCGCCGGCGCCGACGCGGCCGACGCGGTCGCGGTCCGCGGCCGTTCGGCCGGCGTCTCGGTCCGGCTGGGCAAGGTCGAGGGCACCGAATCGTCGGAGAGCGAGGATGTCTCGCTGCGCGTCTTCGTCGGCCAGCGCGTGGCGAGCGTCTCGGCCACCGCCGCATCCGACCCGACTGCGCTTGCCGAGCGCGCGGTCGCCATGGCCAGGGTTTCGCCCGAGGATCCGTTCCAAGGTCTCGCCGATCCGGCGCTGCTCGCCCGCAATTTGCGCGATCTCGACCTCTTCGATCCGACCGAAGTTTCGGCCGACCAGCTCAAGGAAGCCGCCCTTGCCGCCGAAGCGGCCGCATTGGCGGTCAAGGGCGTCACCAATTCCGCGGGCAGCAGCGCCGGCGCCGGCCTGGGCGGCCTGGTTCTCGCCACCTCGCATGGCTTTGTCGGCCAGTATGTCGCCTCGCGTTTCTCGCGCTCGACCAGCGTCATCGCGGGTGAGGGCACGGCGATGGAGCGCGACTATGAATTCTCCTCGCGCCAGCATTTCGCCGATCTCGACGCACCGGAAGAGATCGGCCGCAAGGCCGGCGAACGCGCGGTGCGCCGCCTCGGCGCCCGCAAGGCGGCGACCGGCCCGGTCGACGTGGTGTTCGATCCGCGCGTCGCGCGCGGCATAGCCGGCCATCTGGCCGGCGCCATCAACGGCGCCGCGGTCGCCCGCAAGACCAGCTTCCTGCGCGACATGATGGGCAGAGAAGTGGCCTCGGCCGCCATCACCGTCACCGACGACCCTTTGCGGCGGCGCGGCCAGGCCTCGCGCCCCTTCGATGGCGAGGGCATCGAGGGCGAGAAGCTGCTGATGGTCGAGAAGGGCGTCTTGAACCACTGGTTCCTGTCGACCTCGGCCGCGCGCGAGCTCGGCCTCGTCACCAATGGCCGCGGCTCGCGCAGCGGCTCGTCGGTTTCGCCGTCCTCGACCAACTTTGCCATCGAGCCGGGCGGTCGTTCGCCGGAAGATCTGATCGCGTCGTTGAAGAGTGGCTTCTATGTCACCGAGGTGTTCGGCCAGGGCGTCGACATGGTGACCGGCGAATACAGCCGCGGCGCCTCCGGCTACTGGATCGAGAACGGCGCGTTGGCCTATCCGGTGGCCGAGGTCACGATCGCCTCGAACCTGAAGACCATGTTCCTCAACATGGTGCCGGCCAACGATCTCGACCGCAATTTCGGCACGGCGGCGCCGACGCTCCTGATTGAAGGGATGACCCTTGCCGGCGCTTGACCAGTTGACTTCGAATGAGGCCCGCGACGACCTCGCTCTGCTGCGCGAGGCCGCTCGCGAGGCTGGCGCCATCGCCATGCGTTATTTCGGCAACAACCCGCAGGTGTGGATGAAGGGCGGTACCTCGCCGGTAAGCGAGGCAGACCATGCGGTGGACGCTTATCTGCGCGAGACCTTGCTCCGGGCGCGTCCGGATTATGGCTGGCTGTCGGAGGAAACCGCCGACGACCATGCCAGATTGTCTGCCCGCCGCACCTTCGTCGTCGACCCGATCGACGGCACGCGCGGCTTTCTCGATGGCCTGCATTCCTGGTGCGTCAGCGTCGCCGTGGTCGAGGACGGGCGCTCGCTCGCCGGCGTGCTCGAATGCCCGGCCAAGCGCGAGACCTATTGGGCGCTGCCGGGCGAGGGCGCCTATCTCAACGACAAGCGCATCCATGTGCGGCCGCTGGGCGAAAGCGTCGATATCGGCGGCCCCAAGCCGCTGGTCGACTTGATGCCGCAGGCTTGGCAGGAAAGGCTGCGGCGGACGGCCTACATTCCTTCGCTTGCCTATCGGCTGGCGATGATCGCCGCAGGCAAGCTCGACGCGACCTTCGTCAAGCCGAGCGCGCATGACTGGGACATCGCCGCCGCCGATCTCATCCTTGCCGAGGCGGGCGGAGCATTGCTCGACCGTGCCGGCAAGCCGCCGCGCTACGCCGGCGAGGTGATCAATCACGGCGCGCTCGCCGCCGGCAGCGGCGAATTGCTCGGCGTGCTTGCCGGCGTCATTGCCGGGCTTGACGAAGGGTGAGGCGGCCGGCAGTTCCAAAACCGGCCGCTTTGGTCTAGACCTGTCACAATTCATGAATATGCGAAGGATCGGCATGACCGCGGAAGACGGAAAGAAGCAGCTTTTGCACCTGGTGTTCGGCGGCGAGCTGAAAAAGCTGGGTGGAACCGAGTTCCGCGATCTCGACTCTCTCGACATTGTCGGCATCTATCCTGACTATCAAACCGCGCTTGGCGCCTGGAAAGCCAAGGCGCAGGCCAGTGTCGACAATGCTCATATGCGCTATTTCGTTGTTCATCTGCACCGTTTGCTCGATCCAGAATCGAAGGTCGGCGGTTGACGTCGATGGAGCATGAAGCGGTGAAAGGGCCGACCCGGCGGCGCGCCGACAGACGCGGCGGAACGCGCACGCTGTGGCGGCGCATCCGCGAGCCGTTGGCGCAGTCGAGTTTCGTCAAGAACTTCATCGCCAGCCTGTTCGCCTGGTTCCTGCGGTTGATTCGCGTCACCAGCCCGCTCGTCGAAGGCTCGACCCGGGTCGCCGGCGGCGCTCATGCGCATCTTGAGCCGGGCATCATCGCGCTCTGGCACGGCCAGCATCTTTTGACCCCTGCCTATTACCCCGAGGGCCGGCCGCTGGTCGCCATGGTTTCGCGCAGCGCCGACGCCGAGCTCCAGGCGCTGATGATCGAGAAATTCGGCATCGAGGCGGTGCGCGGCTCCGGCGGCCGCGACAGTTCGAGGCATTTGGACAAGGGCGGCGCCAAAGCCTTGATCGCGCTGAGGAAGGCGCTCGTCGCCGGCAAGAACGTTGCCATGATCGCCGACATTCCGAATGGCACGCCGCGTGACGCGGGGCTTGGCATCGTTCTTCTGGCAAGGCTTTCCGGCCGGCCGATCCTGCCCTCGGCCATCGCCACCAGTCGTCGCAAAGTGCTGGAGAAGAGCTGGGACAAGACCACCATCAACCTGCCATTCGGCCGCTCCGCGGTTATCGTGGGGCCGCCGGTCTTCGTGCCGGCCGATGCCGACGAGGCCGAGATGGAGCGCAAGCGCCAGGAGGTCACAGCCTCTCTCAATGCCGCGACGGCCGAGGCCTATCGCCTCGTGGACGGCGGAAAATGAGCGAGCGTTGGGCACGCGCGGCCCTCACTGCCTACCGCTATGCGGGGGCGGCCGCCTATCCGCTGATCGGACCCTATGTCGCCTGGCGCGCCTCGCGCGGCAAGGAGGATCGCGTCCGCCGCCGCGAGCGCTACGGCGTTGCCGGCCGTCCCCGGCCGGAAGGGCCGGTGATCTGGATCCATGCGGCGAGCGTCGGCGAGACGATCGCGGTGGTGCCGCTGGTCGAGAGCATCCTCGACTATGGCGTCAACATCGTCCTGACCACCGGCACCGTGACCTCGGCCAAGGTCGCCGAAGAGCGTCTCGGCAGCCGCATCATCCACCAATATGTGCCGCTCGATCTCAAGCCAGCGGTAAGCCGCTTCCTCGATCACTGGCGGCCGGAACTGGCGATCATCGCCGAATCGGAAATCTGGCCGATGACCATCCTGGAACTTGGCGCCCGCAACGTGCCGCAGGTTCTGGTCAACGGCCGGCTGTCGGACCGCTCCTTCATGTCCTGGAAGAAGCGCTCCAGCGTTGCCGAGGCGCTGTTCGAGAACCTCGCCCATGTCATCGCCCAGTCGGATGTCGACGGCGAGCGCTTCCGCGCGCTCGGCGCCCGGCCCGTCACCGTCTCCGGTAACCTCAAGGTCGACACCAACCCGCCGCCCGTCGACGAGCGGGCTCTGGCCACCCTGCAGCGCCAGATCGGCGGTCGCCCGACCTGGGCGGCGATCTCGACCCATGACGGCGAGGAGGTGGTGGCTGCCGAGGTCCATGCCAGCCTGCACAAGCGCCATCATGGGCTCGTGACCATCATCGTGCCGCGTCACCCCGACCGCGCCGACGCGCTTGCCGCGCAGATTTCCGGCATGGGGCTGACGGTCGCACGGCGCGGCAAGGGCGACCGCATCTCGCCCGACACCGATATCCTTCTGGGCGATACGATCGGCGAAATGGGCCTTTATCTGAGGCTGACCGAGATCGCTTTCGTCGGCCGCTCGCTGACCTCGGAAGGCGGCCAGAACCCGCTCGAGCCGGCGATGCTCGAAACCGCCGTGCTTGCCGGTCGCAACGTGCAGAATTTCCGCGAGGCCTATCAGCGCCTGCTCGACAGCGGCGGCGCCAAGTTGGTGCGCGACCGCGACATGCTGACCGGTGCCGTCAATTTCCTTTTGACCAACGAAGCGGCGCGTCACGAGATGATGGCGGCGGGGGCCGCCACCGTCGACGAAATGCGCGGCGCGCTTGCCCGCACGCTGAAATCGCTGGAGCCCTATATCCAGCCTCTGGTCGTCAAGGCGCGCCTGAAAGGCGCAAACGGGCGCTAGCGCATGATGCCAAAAATCGGGACCGGTTTTTGGAAAAGTCCATGCGCGAAGCCGAGACGCATGGGGGAGGCGCGATGACCAGCGAAGCGCCACCCTTCTGGTGGGAAAGGCCGGACTGGCGCGTCTTCGCGTTGTCGCCGGCATCGGCGGTCTATGGGCTGGTCGCCGGCCGCCGCATGCGCCATGCCCCGCGCGAGAAGGTCGAGGCGCCGGTGTTGTGCGTCGGCAACCTTACCGTTGGCGGCAGCGGCAAGACCCCGGTCGCCATTGCCTTGGCCAAACAGGCCAGGCACATGCAACTCACGCCAGGCTTCCTGTCGCGCGGTCACGGCGGTTCTTTCGCCAAGCCGCATGTCGTCGACGCGCATCATGACGCCGCCAAGCATGTCGGCGACGAGCCGCTGCTTCTGGCCGAACATGCGCCCGTCGCGGTGACGGCGAACCGCGCCGCCGGCGCGAAGCTGCTCATCGAGGAACATGGCTGCGACTTCCTGATCATGGATGACGGCTTCCAGTCGGCGCGAATCCACATCGACTATGCGCTGGTCGTGGTCGACGCCCGCTTCGGCATCGGCAACGGCCGCGTCATCCCGGGCGGGCCGCTCCGCGCCAGGGTCGTCGACCAACTGGTCTTCACCAGCGGCTTGCTGAAGATGGGCGAGGGGGCCGCCGCCGATGGCGTCGTGCGCCAGGCGGCGCGCGCCGGCCGGCCAATCTTCCTGGCGCATGTCGAGCCGGCCAACTCGTCGCGCTTCGCCGGCGGGCGCTTCCTGGCCTTCGCCGGCATCGGCCATCCGGAGAAATTCTTCGACACGGTGCGCGGCGCGGGCGGCGAGGTCGCGCTGTCGCGAGCCTTCCCGGATCATCATTTCTACGCCCAGGACGAGCTTGCCGACCTCCTGGCGCTTGCCCGTCAGGAGGGACTGCGCCTCGTCACGACGGCAAAGGACGCCGCTCGGCTGCGCCATGGCGAGACGCCCGCCGGGTTCCTCGCCCAACTGGACGTGCTCGATATCGAGGCCGTGTTCGAGCTCGATCATGTGCCCGAACGCATAATCGACGAAACGCTCGACGCCTGGCGCCTGCGCAAGATGCGGGGCTAATGCATGTCGCGCAAAAGCGCAGCGGTTTTGCGACAACGACGTGCATGAAAACAAGACTTAAAACGGCGCCCGCCGTCAA
Source organism: Mesorhizobium sp. B4-1-1 (assembly GCF_006439375.1). Lineage (NCBI taxonomy): Bacteria > Pseudomonadati > Pseudomonadota > Alphaproteobacteria > Hyphomicrobiales > Phyllobacteriaceae > Mesorhizobium > Mesorhizobium sp. B4-1-1. Next base: position 209,789 of record NZ_VFTH01000007.1, on the reverse strand, counting down.
TTGCCGTCGATCACGCGGCGGAAGTAGCGAACCGTCTCGCCGAGCCCATCCTCGAGAGCGACGCGAGGGGACCAGTCCAACGTCGCTCGCGCCAGATCTATGTCGGGCTGGCGCTGGCGGGGATCGTCTTGCGGGAGGGGTTCGAACTCGATTTTGGACTTGCCGCCAACAAGGCTCAATACCAGTTCGGCCAGTTCCAGGATCGTGACTTCCGTCGGGTTGCCGACGTTGAGAGGGCCTACGAAATCGTCGGGCGTTGCCATCATCCGAACCATCGCGTCGACGAGGTCGTCAACATAGCAGAAGCTGCGCGTATGGCTTCCGTCGCCGTAGATTGTTATGGGGTCGTTCCGCAGGGCCTGGACGATGAAATTGCTGACCACGCGTCCATCCGACGGGTGCATACGGGGTCCGTAAGTATTGAATATGCGCACCACCTTGATGGGTAATTTCGACTGACGCCAGTAGTCGAAGAACAGCGCCTCGGCACATCTCTTGCCTTCGTCGTAGCAGCTGCGCGGCCCGATCGGATTGACGTGGCCCCAATAGGCCTCGGTCTGAGGATGGACTTGCGGATCGCCATAGACCTCGGATGTCGATGCCTGAAGGATCCTGGCTCCGGAAACGCATGCGAGGTCGAGCATGTTGATCGCCCCATAGACGCAGGTCCTGGTCGTCTCGATCGGAATGCGCTGATAGTGAACGGGCGAGGCTGGGCAGGCGAGATTGAAGATTTCTTCCGTTTCGACTTTGAGAGGCACGGTAACGTCGTGCCTGAGAAACTCGAAATGTGGATTGCCCAGAAGATGACCGATATTTTTCTCCGAGCCGGTCGAAAAATTGTCGGCACATATTACCTGGCGTTCCTGCGCCAGCAGCAGATCGCATAGATGCGAGCCGATAAAGCCGGCCCCACCCGTCACAAGAACCTTCACAATAGACCCCCGTACCCGTCGCCCTTTGCTGTCTATAGCCCCAGAAAGGCGAAAGTGTCAGCACTGAAACGACGAGCCATCGACGGGAAGGGAAGAAGTGGCTGCGGCTATACTGCGCGCCGCATCGCCTGCGGGATCGCCTCGTCGCGCTCGACATTGAGCTTGCTTTCGAAATCGAAATGCCAATCCCTGTCGCGCGGCTCGGAAGTCGAGGCGTCGCCGCGCCGCATGATAAGCAGCAGGCGAACAAAGATCTTGAGAGATTTTCTGAAGTCTTTCAGTGCCCTAAGCGGTCGAGATCGATGGCCGCGGCTTGCATGCTTATCCCCGCTTGCGCAATTCCGGGTGCATCTCGATCTCACGGGCAAGCGACACCGCGGCATTCACATAGGGCTCCTGCCGGGCGACGCTCCAATATTTGAGCTCGTCGAGCGGAATGTTCTCGCCCGTCACCGCACAGCGCACGAAAGAGCCGGGACTGGTGACCTGGAAGTCGCCGTCGAGATAACGGATCCGGGCTTCCCTGCCGCCCGGGCCTTCGAAACGGTTCATCATGAAAGGACGCTGCAGTTCATCGGGTTTCAATCGCCATAAATCGTAAGCAACGTCAAGCTTGACGCAATGCTCATCCGATATGGCTGCAGCGGCAAATGGTTCCGGAAGCCCGGCATGGACATCACACCGACCCGCTTGAACACGCTGATCAATGAGGCGCTCACCCCGCAGGCGGTGCCCTCGCCCAAGGCCGATCCGGCGACGGCGGCTTTGATCAAGACGCTGGTCCAGCCGCCGGCGCCCACGACGGGGCAGGCGGCGCAAATCGCGGCCCAGTCGCTGCAAAGCGCGCTGCCGCGCCCTGCGGTTCAGGCATCGCAACGCCTGTCGTCTTCCGAGGTCGAGGACGCCTACCGGGCCGTCATGGAGCCCGATGCCGCCACCGACGATACGCCGGCAAGACCCTCGACGGGCAAGGCGGCGACGGATACCGATCAGGCTCGACGCGGCTTCGTCCCGCCACCGGCAGCGGTTACCGACAATACGTCCAGGCCCGCGGTTGCGCCGCCGGCATCATCCACATTTTCGCCGGCTATCGCTTCCGCTTCAGCGCTGGTCGCGGCCAATGCCAACGCGCCTCAGCCGCGCGGTGCCTCCGTCCGCCCGGCTGGACATGCCCCGCGATCGGAATCCGCGCCGATATCCCTTTGGACGATCTCGGTTGTCACGGCCATCGTCTCGGCGGTGACGGCAACGATCACGGTGCTGCTGCTTCGCTAACCCTGCTCTAGACGTCGTCCTGCAGGAAGGCTTCGAGTTTTTCCGGAGCAAGCCCCGCCTGTTCGGCGATGCGCCTGGCAAGATCCGCCGCCGCCGCGCGCGGCCGGCCGACCGGGCGGTCCATCCAATAAGACACCGGATTGAGCGCAACGCGCCCATCGACGGCGACGACACGGCCGGATTGGACCTGGTCCGCCGTGAGCGGCGGTCGCGCCAGCGCGATACCCAGCCCGTGCGCCGCCGCGTCGAGCACCAGATTATAGTCTTCGAAACGCCGGTCCTGCGGGCGCGGGCGATAATCCACGTCCTGCGCCGCGAACCAGGCGCGCCAGCCCGACGCGTCGGAATCGTTGATGAGCGGGAACTTCAGCAGCCGGGCAGGATCGCCTTGCCCGATCTCCTTGGCGAATTCCGGCGAGGCGATGGGAAAAATCTGTTCCTCGAAAAGCTGCACCGAGACGCGGCCCGGGATGCGGCCGCGCCCGCAGCGCACCGAAAGGTCGATGCCTTCGTCGGCGAGGTCGGCCTGGCGGTTGTCGACGTCGAGCACGATGCGCAGCTTGGTCGGATGGTTCTCCAATGCGGCCATGCGCGGCATCAGCCACAGCCCGCTTACCGACGGGATCGAGGCCAGCCGCACCACGGCGGTGCCGCGCGGCTCGACCCAGCGGTCGGAGTTGAACGAGATCAGCGCGAAAGCCTCGGCGGTCCGCAAATGCAGGCGGTTACCCTCGATCGTCAGCGTCACGCCGCGGGCGTTGCGCTCAAACACCTTCAAGCCGAGCCAGTCCTCCAGTTTGGCGATCTGGCGGCTCACCGCGCCATGGGTGAGGTTGAGCTTTTCAGCCGCCGCGGAAAAACTCCCCGTACGCGCCGCCGCATCGAAGGCGCGCAAGGTTTCAAGCGGCAGTATCTGGTCAGAGCTGTGATCCATGCTCACAGCTGACCCTCGAATTGGTCGTTTGTCAATTGCCCGGCAATGGCGTTTTCTGCGTCCATGACACGGAAAGACGAGGTTACGGTAATGAACGCTTACACCGGCACGTTGAATGAGACACAGCGCATGGACACCACCGCTGCGGTCGCGGTGACGTTGACGGTCATCGGCTGGGCCTCGGCCTTCCCGGCGATCCGCGCCGGCCTTGCCGCTTTCCAGCCGCTGGAGTTAGGGGCGCTGCGCTTTGCCATCGCGGCGGTTCCGGCCGCCATCTTCCTCGCGGTGAAGCGCCCGGCTCTGCCCAGGATCGACGAATTGTGGCGCTTCGGCTTCGGCGGCGCCATCTTCGTCGCGCTCTACACCGCCATGCTCAATTTCGGCGAGCTCACCGTCTCGGCGGGCGCGGCCGGCTTCATCATCAATGTCAGCCCGATCTTCACCGCCATCATGGCGATGGCGCTGCTCGGCGAACGCTTCTCGCGTTTGGCGTGGCTCGGCACGGTCATTTCCTTTGCCGGCATCGGCATCATCGCGGTCGCGGACGGACACGGCCTGCATTTCAACGCCGGCGCGCTGCTTGTCCTGGGTTCCGCCCTGTGCTCCGCCGTCAACACCATCGTCCAGAAGCCGCTTTTTGCCCGCCATCATCCGCTGACGATTTCGGCCTCCAATATGGTGCTCGGCGCGCTCTGCCTGTCGCCGTTCCTGCCGGAAGCGTTTTCGCAGGCAGCGGTCGCCAACACCGCCGGTCTCGGCGCCGTCATCTATCTCGGCATCGTACCCTCGTTGATCGCCTATGCCGCCTGGGCGACCGCGCTGTCGCGCCTGCCTGCCGCCCGCGCCTCGAACTTTCTCTACCTCGTCTCGCCGACCTCCGCCTTGATCGGCTTCTTCTGGCTGGGCGAAGTGCCGTCGCTGCTCGGCATCCTCGGCGGCGCGCTGGCGCTGGGTGGCGTCGTCGTGGTGAATTTGAAGCGCTGATTCAATGGATTGTGACCGCTTCCAGACTCGAACCGACAAGTTGAGTTTGGCAACCAGGCGGCCCCTGTGATGCGGACGTGAGGCAAGCTATCCTGATCCGCCTTGACGGAGGGGATCGGTATGGGAAGAGGCTTCATTGCCACGGTTTTCTGCTTGCTGCTGCTGAGCGGGAAAGCCTTCGCGGGCTGGTACCAGGTGGAGAATTACGAAGGCTCCATCGGACCGAACCCGGTCCATCTCTCCCTGCAGCGCTATGCCAGCTTCGGCAGCGGCATCACCGTCGAGGGAAGCTATTTCTACGACGCCAGGCAAAGCCCCATTGCAATCTACGGCAAGGCGGACGGCCAAAGGCTCACGCTATGCGAAATCGCGGACGACAAGGAATTCGAGCGCGTGTTGGTGAGGGGGTCGAAGTCACCCGTCGACACCACCGGGTGTCCGTTCTCCCTCGAACTCGGCGAAGATGCCGCGACGGGAAACTGGAGCAAGGGCGCGGACAAATACCCCGTCACGCTGAAGAAGGTCGCGAGCCTTGACGACACCGGCGACTTGAAACTCGGCGGAACCGTCGAGATTCCGTTTTGGGCCGAGACGGCCACCGATCGGTTTGCCGGCATCTACACGAAATCCGACGCCGGCATCTGCATGACCGGACTGCGGGTCATCAACAAACGGAAAAGCAAGGCCGTTCAGGAAATCGGCTTCGATGACCCGGACTGCAACGCCGGCATGCTGATGACCCCCATCTACATGAATGTGCAGAAGTGGGTGGAGGGCGGCAAGGACATCATCGCGGTGAATTTCCGCGGTGGCGGCGCCGGCCACACCGAGGACTACGCCTTCAGTCCCAAGGCCAAAAAATACCGCAAAAGGAAATGATGCCGGTCGTCAGGCGCGCTCACCGTCGCCCGAACAGCCTTTCTATGTCGGCGAGCTTGAGCTCGATATAGGTCGGGCGGCCATGGTTGCAGGTGCCGGCCCCCGGCGTCGCCTCCATCTGACGCAGCAGCGCATTCATCTCCTCGGCCTTGAGCAGCCGGCCCGAGCGCACCGAGCCGTGGCAGGCCATGGTCGCGGCGATCTTGTCCAGCCGTTCCTTCAGCGTCTCGACGGTGTCGTTGTCGGCGATCTCGTCGGCAAGGTCGCGCACCAGCTGCTGCACATTGGTCTCGCCGAGCATGGACGGCGTCTCGCGCACCGCCACCGCGCCGGGGCCGAAGCGCTCGAGGCCGAGGCCGAATTTGGCGAGCGTGTCGGAATGCATGGCCAGCCGCTCGGCATCCTCTTCCGGCAGGTCGACGATCTCGGGCAAAAGCAGTATCTGCGAGGGTACCGCGCGCGCATGCAGCGCGTTCTTCAGCGCTTCATAGACCAGCCGCTCATGCGCGGCATGCTGGTCGACGATGACAAGCGAATCCCTCGTTTGGGCGACGATGTAGTTCTCATGCACCTGCGCGCGCGCCGCACCCAGCACCATGCCGAGCAGCGCCTCAGTCGGTTCGGCCATGCCGGCGCGGACATCGGCGCTGGCGAGCGGGCCGGTGTCGAAGGCGGCCTGCTCGTTTTCGGCAAAGCCGTTGGACCGCGGCCTTGGTTCGCCGTAGCCCATGTCGAGTGGTCGCTGCGCCGAGCGCAACGGATCGAAGCCTCCGGAGCCGGAAGCGTGATAAGCGGCCTCGTAGCTGCGATGGCCGTTGGCCGGGCCGGCATGCGAGTAGGGCGCCGCTCCCGGTCGGAATGCCGCCATCATGCCGGCGGCCCCCGTGGTCGCCGCGCGGATGCCGGCGCCGGCCAGCGCCTCGCGGATGGCGCCGACGATCAGCCCACGCACCAGGCCGGGATCGCGGAACCGCACATCGGCCTTGGCCGGATGCACATTGACGTCGACGGTCGATGGATCGAGCGACAGAAACAGCACGGTCACCGCATGTCGGTCGCGCGGCAGGACGTCGGCGAAGGCGCCGCGGATCGCGCCGGCGATCAACTTGTCGCGCACCGGCCGTCCGTTGACATAGGCATATTGCTGCAGCGCGTTCGCCCGTGTGTAGGACGGGATCGAGACGTGGCCGGCGAGGTGGACACCCTCCCGCGCGGCATCGATGGCAATGGCATTGTCGGGAAAATCCCTGCCCATCACCTGCGCGACGCGGGCAAGGCGACCTTCCGGCGTGTCGTCCGTAGCCGGCAGTTCCAGCGTCGAGCGGTCGGGACCGGCAAGCGTGAAGCGCACGGCCGGGAAAGCGATCGCGATGCGCTTCACCACATCGCCGGTGGCCGAGCTTTCGGCGCGCTCGCCCTTCATGAATTTCAGCCTGGCCGGCGTGGCGAAGAAGAGGTCGCGCACTTCGACCGTGGTGCCGCGATTGGCCGCCGCCGGCTTCACCGGTAAGACGCGGCCGCCGTCGATGCCGATCTCGGCTGCGCTGTCGCCGCTTGCCGTGCGCGAGCGGATCGACAGCCGCGCGACGGAACCGATCGAGGGCAGCGCCTCGCCGCGGAAGCCGAGCGAGCGGATGTCGTGGATGTCGTCGGAGAGCTTCGAGGTGCAGTGCCGCGCGATCGCCAGCGCCAGCTCCTTTTCAGGAATGCCCGAGCCGTCATCGGTGACGCGGATGAGGTTCAGCCCGCCGCCCGCCGTGACGACCTCGACCTTGCTGGCACCCGCGTCGAGCGCATTCTCGACCAGCTCCTTCACCACGCTCGCCGGACGCTCGATGACCTCGCCGGCGGCGATCTGGTTGATCATCGTTTCGGAAAGCTGGCGGATGGGCATGAGGGGACTATAGGCGGATTCGCGGCCGGTGGGGGAGGGGCAGAATGACGGCGTCGGTGGATCAGCTGGCGGCGCGGATCTCGCGCACCCCCTTGCGCAGCCGTCGCCGCAACAAGTTGCGCAGCGTCACGCCATCGCCGTAGCCGACCTTGGCCGCGATCTCCTCGACGCTGTCCGATGTGGTTTTCAAGAGATGCACCGCCTGTTCGACGCGCAGGTCCTGGAAGAAGGACAGCGGCGTCTTGCCCAGCACATCGTTGACGCGCCGTGACAGTGTGCGCTTGCTGGCGCCGAGCGCCGCGGCCGCCTCATCGAGGTTGAAACCGTCGGCAAGCCGTCCACGCGCCCAGCGTTCGAAGCGCTCGACCAGCGGATTCGAATGGGCAAGGTGATCTGAAATTGCGTAGGCAGATTGCAGCGGCCGGCTGTCGACGATCAGATATTTCGCGGTCAGCGCAGCGAGCTCCGGACTTGCCTGCCGGATCACCAGCAAAGCGAGATCGATATGGCCGAGCGCTGCGCCCGCGGTGACGAATTGGCCGTCATTGACCAGCATGCGCGAAGCGTCGAGCCGTATTCCGGGATAACGCTGCCTGAACATCGGCGCCAACCACCATGTCGTCGTCGATGGCCGTCCGTCGAGCAGGCCGCTTTCGGCGAGAACGAAGGTGCCGATGCACGCCGCGCCGATGCGTGTGCCGTCGCCGGCACGAGCCTGCAGCGCTTCGACCGCCGCGCCGACATCGCTCCGCTTCAGCGCGGCGCCCAGTGGCTCGGGCATTTTCTGGCCGAGGGCAGGGATCAAAAGCCAGTCGGGGGCTGGTTCGCTGCCAATCGGCACGACTGGCACTTGCATTCCCTGTGCGGTGCGCACGCTGTCGCTAACCCCCACGATGGTGGTGACGAAGCGGTTGGGCGGCGCCGGCAGCATGGCGGCGAGTTCGTTGGCCGTGCCGAAGACGTCCAGAACGCAGGCCAGCCCGGTGTCGAATGCGCCGTCGAGAACAAGTACGGAAATGTTCATGGCAGGAATGATATCAAAGAAGTCATTTCTGCCAATACTGTTTTCGCTTCAGTGCTGCGACCCTGCTCCGCGACGGTCGATCTGGCCGTGCACCGAAGGAGAGAAGAAATGATCAAGCTTGCACTGTTCGCCCGTTTCGAAGCCAAGCCCGGCAAGGAAAAGGACGTCGCCGCCTTCCTGCAGGCCGGGCTGCAGCTTGCCAACCGGGAGGCCGGGACGCCGATCTGGTTTGCCCTGCAGCTTTCGCCAAGCGTCTTCGGCGTTTTCGACGCCTTTCACGACGAAGCCGGGCGCGAGGCGCATCTCACCGGCGAGATCGCCAAGGCCTTGATGGCCAACGCAGAGACGCTGTTTGCCGGACCGCCGACCATCGACAGGATCGATGTGCTCGGGTTGAAGAACGACGGCTCGGTGTGAGCCTGTCGACGCACCGTGAACTGGCTATACGCCGGCTTGCGGTGCGCAGTTTCACGCCTGCGCCACCAGCCAATCCCTGACCCTACGCGCATTGTCACTGAGGTCGCGGTTCTTCGGCCAGATCACGTGGAAGCCGATGCCGGTCCGCATCACATGGTCGGTCACCGGCACCAGCAGCCCGGACGCAACCAGCCGCTCAACCAGATGCCGCCATCCGAGCGAGATGCCTTGTCCCTCCATCACCGCCTGGATCACCAACGCGTAATCGTTGATGCGCAACCCGCGCTCGGCATTGCGCAGGCTGGTTCCGGCGGACGCGAACCATTCGTCCCAGTTGGGCGCCTCGCGGTAGGGCTCCTCCAGATGGATCAGCCGGTGCGTGGCCAGTTCCTCGACCGTCTTCGGCTTGCCGAATTTGGCGAGATAGCTCGGTCCCGCGACCGGGAAGATCTCCTCGTCGGAGAGCGACAGCGAGTGATAGTCCGGCCAGTCGCGCGGCACGCCACCGCGCACGCCGAGCGGAATGCCCTCGGCGATGATGTCGAGATCGCGGTCGGCGGTCTGGATGCGCAGGTCGACGCCCGGCAGTTCGTCGCGGAACTGCTGCAGGCGCGGCATCATCCAGAACGAGCCGAAGGCTGTCGAGGCGGCAAGCGTCACGTGCCCGCCCGTCGCCTGCAGGCGCAGGTCCTCCGCCGATTTGCGGATATGCGACAGGCCGAGCGAAACGTCGGCATGGAAGCGCTCGCCGGCCTCCGTCAGAATCACCTGGCGGTGGCGCCGTTGGAAGAGCTTGGCGCCGAGCTGCTCCTCCAGGCCGCGCACGGCATAGGAGACGGCCGCCTGGGTCATGCCGAGTTCGCGTCCGGCGGCGGTGAAGCTCGACAGCCGGCCCGCGGCTTCGAAGACGATGAGGCTGCCGGCTGAGGGCAGGAGGTGGCGCAGGCTTCGCATAAGGTGAGCTTATACAGAAGATCAGGATTTTCCAGCGTCACAGCCATATTTTGCCTCGCTAACGTGAGTGGCGGGAAGAAGGAGGCTCCATGAACGCACCGGCCGTTGAATTGACCGAACAGACCCACCGCCGCGGCGGTGGCCGTCTTGGCCGCAAGGCGCTGAGAAGCGCGCCGATCGCGTCCTTCCCGACCCTTGTCCGCAATATCCCCGCTTATGAGATTGTGCCTGACGAGGCGGTGGAGCTGATCCACGAGGAATCGCTCAAGATCCTCGAGGAGGTGGGGTGCGAATTCCGCGACGACGGGGCGATCGAGCTCTGGAAAGCGGCCGGCGCCGACGTGCGGGAGACGCGTGTCCGCATCGACCGCGCTTTGCTGATGGAACTCGTCTCGAAGGTTCCGGCGGAATTCACGCTCAACGCGCGCAACCCCGAGCGCACCGTGCGCGTCGGCGGCAAGAACTCGATCTTCGTGCCGATGTATGGCGCGCCCTATATCCGCGACCTCGACAACAAGCGCCGTTACGGCACGCTCGCCGACCTCAACAATTTCCACAAGATGGCCTACATGGCGCCGGCGCTGCATTCGTCGAGCTCGGTCATCTGCGAGCCGATGGAAATCGCCGTGCCGAAGCGGCATCTCCACATCATCCATTCGGCGCTGAAACATTCCGACAAGCCGTTCATGGGCATCGTGACGTCGAAGGAACGCGCCGAGGACACGATGGCGATGGCTGGCATCGTCTTCGGCGAGGACTTCGTGCGCGACAACCCTGTGCTGGTGGCGATCACCAACTGCAATTCGCCGCTGGTGTGGGATGCCACGATGATCGACGCCATGCGGGTCTATGCCAGCCACAATCAGCCGCTGATCCTGGCGCCCTTCGCGCTGTGCGGCGCGTCGACCTCGGCCTCCGCCGTCGGGGCTGTGGCGCAGGTCAACGCCGAGGCGCTTGCCGGCGTGGCCCTGACCCAGCTCATCCGCCCGGGCTCGCCGCAGATCTACGGCCAATTCATGGTCACCGTCGACATGAAGACCGGCGCTCCGATGGGCGGCACGCCGGAGGCGGCCCAGATGATGTATCTGATGGGCGCGCTGGCCAGGAAATACAAATTGCCCTGGCGCACCTCCGGCTTCCATGTCGGCTCCAAGCTCAACGACGCGCAGGCCGGCTATGAGGCGAACATGCTGATGCATGCCGCGATCCTCTCCGGCGCCAATTACATCTGGCATTCCGCCGGCTGGCTGGAAGCGGGCCTCACCTGCGGCTATTCGAAATTCGCCACTGACTGCGAGCAGCTCGTCGGCTGGTACAAATATGCCGGCGGCGTGCCTTTCGACGATTTCAAGGAGGCGATGGCGGCGATCCGCGAGGTCGGTCCGCAAGGGCATTTCCTCGGCACGCAGCACACGCTCGAGCATTTCGAGAGCGCCTTCTTCATGCCCAACATCATGGACTTCAATTCCTTCGAGCAATGGAACGCCGAAGGCGCGAAGGACCACGATACGCGCGGCCGCGACAAGGCGCGCGCCATGCTCGCCGACTACCAGGAGCCGAAGCTCGACGAGGGCATTGCAGAGGGTCTCGCGGATTTGATCGCGCGGCGTGAGGAAAAGCTGCCGGACAGCGTTAGTTGATGGATAGCAGCGTTAGTTGAACCAAAACGGGCGAAGACTCGATCAAATCAATGGGAGAACGAGAATGACATTTTTCAGAAGCAATGGTGACCGGGTCCCGGCCGCTATCGAAGCGATGGCGGAGGAGGCGCGGGCGGGTCGTGTCGACCGGCGCGAATTCCTGGCTCTGGCGAGCGCCTTCGGCGCATCGACGGCTTTCGCCTATGGCATGCTCGGCCTTGCCGCGCCGACCAAGGCGCTCGCCGATGAGCCCAAGAAGGGCGGAACGCTGCATGTCGCGATGTCGGTCAAGGCGCAGAAGGACCCGCGCACCTATGACTGGACCGAAATGGCGAATGTCACCCGCACTTGGCTCGAACCGCTGGTGCGCTACACGCACCAGTTCACCTTCGAGCCGGTGCTGCTCGAAAGCTGGGACGTCAATGACGACGCCACCGAATACACGCTGCATCTGCGCAAGGGCGTCACCTGGAACAATGGCGATGCCTTCAACGCCGACGACGTGGTCGCCAATCTGAACCGCTGGTGCGAGAAGGGGGCGTCCGGCAATTCCATGGCCGCCCGTGTCGGCGCGCTGATCGACGCCAAGACCGGCAAGGCCAAGGATGGCGCGATCACCAAGGTCGACGACCACACGGTCAAGCTGAAGCTCAACGAAGCCGATATCGCCATCATCCCGGGCTTCACCGACTATCCGGCCCTGGTCGTGCACCGCGACTTCGACAAGGATGGCGCCGATCCGGTCAAGAAGCCGATCGGCACCGGAGCCTTCGAGCTGGTGTCTTATTCGGTGGGGTCGAAGGCGGTCGTCAAGCGCCGCGAGAACGGCAAGTGGTGGGGCGGCGAGGCGCCGCTCGACGGTGTGGAATTCATCGATTACGGCACCGACTTCAACGCGACGCTCAATGCCTTCGATTCCGGCGAGATCGATCTCGATTTCGAGACGCCGGCCGACTTCATCGATCCGCTCGACAAGATGGACCTGGTGAAATCGGAGGTGGCGACGGCAACCACGCTCGTTGCCCGCACCAACGTCACGCACAAGCCCTATGACGACAAGCGGGTGCGCAACGCGCTGCAAATGGCGGTCGACAACAACCAGGTGATGCAGCTCGGCTACAGTGGGCGCGGCACGGTCGGCGAGAACCACCATGTCAGCCCGATCCATCCCGAATACTACCCGCTGCCCAAGAAGGAGCGCGACGCCGCCGGCGCCAAGAAGCTGATGGCCGACGCTGGCCAGGCCGACTTCGAGCATGAGCTGATCACGGTCGAGGACGAATGGCAGAAGAATACCGGCGACGCGATCGCCGGCCAGTTGCGCGACGCCGGCATCAAGGTGAAGCGCACGGTGCTGCCTGGCTCGACCTTCTGGAACGACTGGACGAAATATCCTTATTCCATGACCATCTGGTACATGCGCCCGCTGGGCGTCCAGGTGCTGGCGCTCGGCTACCGTACCGGCGAGGCCTGGAACGAAACGGCCTATTCCAATCCGGATTTCGACGCCAAGCTCAAGGAGGCGCTGTCGCTCATCGACGTCGCCAAGCGCAAGGAGGTGATGAAGGATGTCGAGACGATCCTGCAGGATTCCGGCGTCATCATCCAGCCCTTCTGGCAGAAGCTCTACTGCCATATGAACAAGAAGGTGAAGAACTACACGATGCACCAGACCTACGAAATGGATTTCCAAAACGTCTGGCTGGATGCCTGAGCGCGCCTGGACTTCATGAGCCGCAAAAAAGCCGATATGCAGGATGCGTGGTGGCGATCTTGCCACCACGCCGCCGAACCTCCGGAGATCCTGCATGAAGCCGATAGTGCTTGCCGCTGCCATGTCGATGGCCTTCGACGCCGCGCTCGCCGGGCCGGCTTCCCACGCCGTGAAGTTCTTCTACGTGCCGGAAGTGAAGTTCGAGGCGGACGCCAAATATCGCGACCGCTTCACCGAGCCGGTCACCAGGCTGTTCGAAGCCAACGACAAGGCGCAGAAGGAGAAGCCCGACGAGGTGTCCTGCATCGATTTCGACCCCGGCCTCGACGCCCAGGATTTCGATCAGAAGACCCTGTCGAAGACGCTGAAGCTCACCGAGACCGTCAATGGCGATACGGCCGAGGTGACGGCCAACTTCAATCTTTTCCCGGAAGGCAATGACTCCAAACGCGAAATGGTGTGGTCGCTGAAGAAAGTGGACGGCAAGTGGAAGATCGCCGACATCACCTCCAAGACCAGCGACTGGAAGCTCAGCGCGCTGGAATGCGGCGCCTCGACGGAGTGATGCCGTGCTTCGTCGTCTTGTCCTTGCGCTGTCGAGCTTGTCGATGCTGGCCGCGGGGCTGAACGGCGGCGCCTCGGCGCAGGGGCTCTTCGGCGCGCCGCCGCCGAACGCGTCCTCGGGCGACAATGCGCCTGCGGACGACAAGTCGCCGCCTGCGGACGACAAGTCGCCGCCTGCGGACGACAAGTCGCCGCCTGCGGTCGATACCTCGCCGCCCGCCGCAACCCAGGCGCCGGAAAGCAAGCCGGCCGAACTGCCGCCGCCCGCGCCTGTCCTGCCTGGATCGCCGACGGCGGTGGTCAAGCCCTTCTACGACCATCTCGGGCTCGAGCTCGATCCGGCCCAGCGCAAGAACTTCGCCGATCCGGCGAAAACCGTGCTCGACAAGAGCGATGCGCTGCGCGCCTCGGGGCAGGGCGAATGCCTGGATCCCAACATGGCGCTCGACAATGCAGATTATGACAAGCTCGCCATCGACAAGAGCCTACGCACCATCGAGGCCGTCAATGGCGACCAGGCCAAGGTGGTCGTCGCCTTCGTCGTCGAAGGCCATCAGCATCGCCTCGAATGGAAGCTGAAGAAGATCGGCGGCGGCTGGAAGATCTCCGATCTTCTGTCGGTAACCGGCGAGTGGGCGCTCAGCCAGTACCAGTGCGAGTGATGGCGATCAGCTCAACCCCTTCCGCGATAAGGCGCGACGCCGGTATCCGGCAGCCAGACGTCCTTGGGCGGCGCGCCGGTCTGCCAGAAGACGTCGATGGGGATGCCGCCGCGCGGGAACCAGTAGCCGCCGACGCGCAGCCAGAGCGGCTTCGTCGCCTCGACGATGCGGCGGCCGATCATCACCGTGCATTCCTCATGGAAGGCGCCGTGGTTGCGGAACGAGGTCATGAACAACTTCAGCGACTTCGATTCCACCAGCGTCCGGTCGGGTGCGTAGTCGATAAGGATGTGGGCGAAGTCGGGCTGGCCGGTGACCGGACAGAGCGAGGTGAATTCCGGGCAAGTGAAACGCACGATCGCCGGCGGGCCGTCGCCGCGCTGGAACGGCACGGTCTCCAGGACCGCCTGTTCGGGGCCCTGTGGCGTCTCGACGTGCTTGCCGAGCTGGGTGAGGTTCTTGGCGTCGGTCATGGGCAACTCCTTGCTGCCGCCGACGGTTCTACGGGCGGCAGCGCAATCATTTGGCGCCGCGTTCAATCGGGCGCGGCGCGCTCATTAGCACAATTTGATTTTGAAACGGCAGGAAGAAGATGACCAGCAACGACCCGCTTCTCCAACCCTACCAGCTCAAGCACCTGACGCTGAAGAACCGGGTGATGTCGACCAGCCATGAACCGGCCTATTCCGAGGACGGCATGCCGAAGGAGCGCTACCGGCTCTACCACGCCGAAAAGGCCAAGGGCGGCATGGCGCTGACCATGACGGCGGGCTCGGCGATCGTTTCGCGCGACAGCCCGGCCGCCTTCGGCAATCTGCATGTCTATGACGACCGCATCGTGCCGTGGCTCGCCGAGCTCGCGGATGCCTGCCATGAGCATGACTGCAAGGTGATGATCCAGATCACCCATCTCGGCCGCCGCACGGGCTGGAACAAGGCCGATTGGCTGCCGGTGCTGTCGGCCTCGCCGGTGCGCGAGCCGGCGCATCGCGCCTTCCCGAAGACCATCGAGGGGTGGGACATCGAGCGCATCGTCGCCGACTATGCTTCGGCCGCGCAGCGCTGCCAGGCCGCCGGCCTCGACGGCATCGAGTTCGAATCCTACGGCCATCTGATGGATGGCTTCTGGTCGCCGCTGACCAACCATCGCGACGACGAGTTCGGCGGTTCGCTCGACAACCGGCTGCGCTTCACCGACATGGTGCTCGACGCGGTGCGCGCCGCGGTCGGCGAGAAATTCATCGTCGGTATTCGCATGGTCGCCGACGAGGATTTCGAAAAGGGCATCTCGAAGGAGGTGGGCGTCGAGATCGCCAAGCGGCTCGCCAATTCCGGCAAGGTCGATTTCCTCAACATCATTCGCGGCACGATCGAAACCGATGCGTCGCTGACCAAGGTCATTCCGGTGACCGGCATGCGCTCGTCGCCGCATCTCGATTTCGCCGGCGAGGTGAGGGCGGCGACGAAATTCCCGACCTTCCATGCGGCGCGCATTTCCGATGTCGCCACCGCCCGCCACGCCATCGCCACCGGCAAGCTCGACATGGTCGGCATGACGCGCGCCCATATCGCCGATCCGCATATCATCCGCAAAGTGATGGAAGGCCGCGAACATGAGATCCGCCCTTGCGTCGGCGCTACCTATTGCCTCGACCGAATCTATGAGGGCGGCGAAGCGCTTTGCGTCCACAACGCCGCGACCGGCCGGGAAGCGACCGTTCCGCACATTATCGCAAAGAGCGAAGGATCGAAGAAGAAAGTCGTGGTCGTGGGCGCCGGCGCCGGCGGTCTCGAAGCGGCTCGCGTGGCGGCCGAGCGCGGCCACCAGGTCATGGTGCTCGAAGCCTCCAGCCAGGCGGGCGGCCAGGTGCGGCTCGCCACGCAGAACCCGCGCCGCAAGGAGCTGATCGGCATCATCGACTGGCGGCTCGCCGAATTGGATAGGCTCGGCGTCGAGATCCGCTACGATACCTGGGCCGAGACGGACGATGTGCTGGCGCTGGCGCCCGATGTGGTGGTCGTGGCGACCGGCGGCCTGCCGCAGAACCCGCCGCTGACGGCCGGCGACAATCTCGTCACCTCGAGCTGGGACATCATGGCCGGCAGCGTCAAGCCGGCCGAGAACGTACTGCTTTACGACGACAATGGCGGCCATCAGGGCATGGGCGCCGCCGAGCTCATCGCCAACAGCGGCTCCAGGCTGGAGCTTGTCTCGCCCGAGCGCTTCTTCGCGCCGGAAATGGGTGGCCTGAACCACGTGCCCTACATGCGCGCCTTCCATGAAAAAGGCGTCACCGTCACCATCAACACCCGCCTGCGCTCGGTGCGGCGCGAGGGCAACCAACTCATCGCCGAGCTGGCATCGGACTTCGCCGATGGCTGGCGTGGCGAGCGGCGCGTCGACCAAGTGGTGGTCGAGCATGGCACAGCGCCGCTCGACGATCTTTATCTGTCGCTCAAGCCCCTGTCGAAGAATGGCGGCGCGGTCGACTATGAGCGGCTGGTGAGCGGCGGCGACATCTTCCCCGCGCGCAATGCCGAAGGCGGCTTCGTGATGTTTCGCATCGGCGACGCGGTCGCCTCGCGCAACATCCACGCCGCCATCTATGACGGCATCCGGTTCGGAATCCGGATCTGATTGGCTGGGGCATGATCCCCGAGATCATGCTCAAAAAACAGACGCGTAACGGACCATTGCAAGGAGAGCCACCTGCCGCTTCGGTCCGTTGCGCCGCGCCCGGTCGGTTTCGCCGGCCGTGCGATTTCAAAATAGCTTGGCAGTCGCCATGCAAAACACGGTGATGACCAGCAGCCCGCCGGCGATGCGTTCGCCTCTGGTCATTTTCGCCCGCAGCTGGGTCTGCGTCGCAGCGTCGGCGCCGGCAAGCTGCCTGCTGGCAGAGGCAACAAGCGCGCCCTGCACGCCGGCGGCGATCAGCGCCGTCAAAATGCCGAGCGCCAGCACCTTCTCCATCGGGCCGAACGCGCCCTCGTGGAAGAAATACCAGAGCAGTATGCCGGTCAGGAAAACTATGCCGGAGGCACCGAGCTGCGGCCGGATGAAACGCTCAGCCTTGATCTCCGGATCGCGGGCAACCGCTATGGTCGTGCCGGCCCAGAACACGCCGGCCATGACGTGCAGGCCGATGGTGACGATGTAGACATATTGCATGACCGCATTCCTCTCTGCCGCCCGCCGCGCCGCAGCTACGCCATCAATAAGACAAAGTTAGATATCTAACGATTAGATGTCAATGCATGAAGCCGAGTTCCACCTTGCCATTGCGTGCTCTACTGTCAGGTCATGACACCGTTTGACCGTCCACCCGTCGGCATGAATCTCGCACGCACCTCGAAGGTGGTGGCGCAGGCTTTCGATGCCGCGCTGGCCGAGGCTGGCGGCACGCTGCCGGTCTGGCTGACCTTGCTGTCGGTCAAGTCGAAGGAACTGGCCAACCAGCGCGAGCTTGCCGGCATGATCGGCATCCAGGGCGCGACGCTGACGCATCATCTCAACGCCATGGAAGCGCAAGGGTTGTTGACGCGCCGCCGCGATCCGGAAAACCGCAGGGTCCACCAGGTGGCGCTGACCGAGGCCGGCGAAACGCTGTTCGAAAAGCTCCGTCTCGCGGCCGTCGCTTTCGACAAGCGGCTGCGGGCCGGTATTCCCGACGACAAGCTCTCCGAATTCACGGAGGTGCTTGCGGCACTTAGGCGCAACGCCGAGCCGCCTCAGTCGTAACCCGCTATCGCGCCGAAGGCGTAGTGGCGCAACTTGAGCGCCGCGATCAACGCCGTCAGCTTCGCCTTGCCGTCGAAGGTGTCCTGGAACATCTCGTCATGCATGAGCAGGATCAGCTTGTTCGGCTTGGCGAAATGACCGTAGCCGAACAGATGATCGATCTCGCTGACCAGGTGGTCGACGCTCTGCACGGGCTTGCCGCTGTCCTCATGTACCCATTCGTGGTCCCAGCCATAGAGCCAGAAGCCCGACGCCGCGACGAATTCGTAGTCCGGATCCTCGCGCCCTGCCTCCGCCAGCCCCAGCGAATTGTCGTCCTTCGAGTAATTGGGCAGCCGGAACACGTCGCGTCCCGGCAGTCGCGCATGCACGGCCGGCTTCAAGCCCAGCACGGCATTCGCCCTGAGCATGTCGGCGACCACGCCTTCGGTGTCGCCGTAGAAATGCCGGTAGTGATTGTAGGCATGGCTGTAGCTGTGGTTGCCGATCGTCACCAGCGGCATCGATTTCGCCCGCTGCAGCAGCGCCCGGTTGGTGGCGTTCGCCTCGGCATGCATGCCGACCATGAACAGCGTCGCCGGCACCTGCTCGGCCTGCAGCACGTCGAGGATGTTGCTGGTGCCGTTCAGCGGCCCGTCGTCGAAAGTGAGATATACAGTGCGATCGGCGGCCAAAGCCGGCGACGCGACAAGCAGCAGAAGCGACAGGATAAAACGAAGCGGCATCCGCAGGAGCCGGTTGCGATCAATAGGCGGCCATTCCGACACCGGCGTGTCAAGCTTGTCGACGATCGCGCTAGGCCAAGCTGCCTTGCAGCACTTTCAGCTTCGCCTTCTTCGGGCTGCGCGCCAAAAGCCATTCGCGCGCCTTGTCCTGCGGCATCGGGAAGGCGATCGAATAGCCCTGCACCTGGTCGCAGCCGATCGCCATCAGCGAGTCGAGCTCCGCTTCGGTCTCCGCGCCTTCGGCGACAATCGAAATGCCGAGCCCCCGGGCAAGCTCGGTGATGGCGCGCACGATCTTGCTGTTGTCGCCGTTCTCGTTGATGTTCTGGACAAAGCGGCGGTCGATCTTCAGCCGGTCGATCTCGTTCGGATTGACGTGACTGAGCGAGGCATAGCCGGTGCCGAAATCGTCAAGTTCGAGATGCACCCCGGCGGCGCGGATATGGCGGAGCTTCGCGGCGATCCCGGTCTTCTCGTCGTCGAGGATGACGGATTCGACAATTTCCAGCGCCAGCTTCTGCGGCGCCAGCCCCACGCGCTCCAGCGTGCCGAACAAGAAGGCGTCGAAATCGGGCTCGCGCAACTCCGTGCCCGAGACGTTGACGGCGATGCGCCCGAAGTCGATGCCGGCGCGGTCCCATTCGGCGGCTTCCTCGATCGCCTTGCCGATGACGATGCGGCCGATATCCGGCATGAAGCCGCATTTCTCGGCGACCGGAATGAACTCGCCGGGCGAGATCATGCCGCGCGTCTCGTGCCTCCAGCGCACCAACGCCTCGATGCCGCTGATCTTGCCGCTGGTCAGCGACACCTGCGGCTGGAAATAGACCTCGAAGCTCTTATTGGCGATCGCCGTGCGGATGTCCTGTTCGAGCTGCTTGCGATAGTCGAGCTCGCGGCGCAGTTCCTCGGAGAAGAAGGAGAAATTGCCGCCGCCAAGCTTCTTGGCGGAATAAAGCGCGAGATCGGCATGGACGAGCAGGTCCTGCGCGTTGTCGGCGTCGACCGGATAGACCGCTATGCCGGCGCTGGCTCCGGGCATGATGGTCGTGCCCTGGAACGTGATCGGCTCGTTGATCTCGTCGAGGATGCGGTTGGCCAGCGCATGGATGTCCTCGGTGGTGCCGGCGCCGTTGAGGATCATGACGAACTCGTCGCCGCCGAGCCTGGCGCAGAGATCCGACGCGCGGCAGGAATCGCGCATGCGCTGCGCCGTCACCACCAGCACATAGTCGCCGGCGGCGTGGCCAAGCGTGTCGTTGATCTGCTTGAAGCGGTCGAGATCGAGCTGGATCACCGCAAGGCGCTCGCGGCGGCGGTGCGCCCCCTTGATCAGCGTGTCGAAATGGTCGGTGAGGAAGGTGCGGTTGTGCAGTCCGGTCAGGCCGTCATGCACGGCGATGAAGGCCATCGAGTTGCGGGCGTCGACCAGTTCGCGCGTCTTGCGCAGGATGGCGTTGGACATCGGCCGGAAGATGAACAGCGCCACCAGCACGATGACGCCGAGGGTGGCGAAGAACAGCGTGCGATGCAGGTCGAGGATGTTGCTTGATTTTTCGTCGGCGAAGGCGCTGATGCGCTGGCCGAGCGCGGCATAGCCGGACATTGTCGCGTTGGCGACGGAGGCGTCGAGGCCGACGCGTTCGCCGCCGCCTTTGTAGCCGTCGTTCTGCATGCCAAGCTGCGACGCGAAGGACGAGACCAGCCTGTCGCCATTGGCGACGAGGCCGACCGAGAAGTAGTCGAGGTGGAAAGGCTTGCTGAACAGCACGTATTCGATCGACTTCGGGTCGTTGCGCGCCGGCGAGAGCGGGTCGGCGCCGGTCTCCTTGAGCAGCCGGTCGTAGTTGGTCTCGAACTCGCCCGTCGCCTGCTTGAGCGCGGTGACCAGTGCCGGCTGCTTGTCGCGCGAGGCGCCGCCGGTGGCGCTGGCCAGGAAGACGATGCGCTGCGACAGCGCCTTCTGCGTCGAGACGATGTCGAGCAGCGCATGGTTGTGCTGCTGCTGCGCCATCAATTGCTGCAGAAGAATGAAGGAAGCCACCACCATGGCGGCGATGATCGTCAGCGCCAGCCAGTACCCGGTCTTGATGAGCAGGATCAGCTTGCGTGAAACGCTCTGCACTGGCTGCTGCGACATAACTTGCTGACCCCTCCGGTCGACGGATTCCTGCCCTGGATTCGTGGCGGGAAAACGCTTGCCTTGAAAGAGTTAACAGGTCGGCAAGGGGCGCTGGCGGCATGCGCGGCGGCGCGGCAAAGCTCGCAAGATGGTTATCACGTCCTTTCCCGCTCACCCCATTTTTGATCGTATCGCGGCCGCGCCTTCGCAGAGGATTGCGACCGGGCTTTCGCGGCGCCACCGAAGCGGTCGCTTTTGCGATGGATTTTTTGCAGCCATGGCGCGACAGTCCGGCCTCGAACCGAACAGGGCCGGACCATGAGCAAAGCATTCCTTTCCCACATCGACAGCGAGCTCCAGGGCCTCAAATCGGCCGGGCTCTACAAGTCCGAGCGGGTGATTTCCTCGATGCAGTCCGCCGAGATCGAGGTCGGCGGCGAAAAGGTGCTGAATTTCTGCGCCAACAACTATCTCGGCCTCGCCGATAGCCCGGATTTGCGCGACGCGGCAAAGCACGCGCTCGACCGCTACGGCTATGGCATGGCCTCGGTGCGCTTCATCTGCGGCACGCAGGAGGAACACAAGGAACTCGAGGCGACGATCTCGTCCTTCCTCGGCATGGACGACACCATCCTCTACTCCTCCTGCTTCGACGCCAATGGCGGCCTGTTCGAGACGCTGCTCGGCGAGGAGGACGCCATCATTTCGGACGCGTTGAACCACGCCTCGATCATCGACGGAGTCCGGCTCTCCAAGGCCAAGCGCTTCCGCTACGCCAACAACGACATGGGCGATCTCGAAGCGCGGCTGAAGGAGGCGAAGGACTGCCGCTTCCGGCTGGTCGCCACCGACGGCGTGTTCTCGATGGACGGCATCATCGCGAATTTGCACGGCGTCTGCGACCTCGCCGAGAAATACGACGCCATGGTCATGGTCGACGACAGCCATGCGGTCGGCTTCGTCGGCAGGAACGGTCGCGGCTCGGCCGAGCATTGCGGCGTCGAGGGCAGGGTGGACATCATCACCGGCACGCTCGGAAAAGCGCTGGGCGGCGCCTCCGGCGGCTACACGTCGGGCAAGAGCGAGGTGGTCGACTGGCTGCGCCAGCGCTCGCGGCCCTATCTCTTCTCCAACACGCTGATGCCGGCGATCGCCGGCGCCTCGATCAGGGTGTTCGACCTGATCCGCAATGGCGACGCGCTGCGCCAGCGCCTATATGCCAATGCGGATCGGTTCCGGTCCAGGATGGGCAGGCTCGGCTTCACGCTGGCCGGCGCCGACCACCCGATCATCCCGGTGATGCTGGGCGACGCCGCACTGGCGCAGGAGATGGCGGCGCGCATGCTGAAGCGCGGCATCTATGTCATCGGCTTCTCCTTCCCGGTGGTGCCTAAAGGCCAGGCGCGCATCCGCACGCAGATGTCGGCTGCCCACTCCAGCGCCGACATCGACCGCGCGGTCGAGGCGTTCGGCGCTATCGGCAAGGAACTTGGCGTCATTTCCTGAACGGCCGGCGACCAGAAAGCGATTCCGCATCTAGAGATTCGAAGGGCAAAAGAATGTCGAACATGATGAAGGCGCTGGTGAAGGCCAAGGCCGAGCCGGGCATCTGGATGGAAGAGGTGCCGGTGCCGGAGATCGGCCCCAACGACGTGCTGATCAAGGTCAAGAAGACCGCGATCTGCGGCACCGACGTCCATATCTACAATTGGGACCAGTGGGCGCAGAAGACGGTGCCGGTGCCGATGGTGACGGGCCACGAATTCGTCGGCACCGTTGCCGACTACGGCGCCGCGGTCACCGAATATAAGGTCGGCCAGCGCGTCTCGGGCGAAGGCCATATCGTCTGCGGCCATTGCCGCAACTGCCGCGCGGGCAGGGGGCATCTCTGCCGCAACACGCTGGGCGTCGGCGTCAACCGCCCCGGCGCCTTCGGCGAGTATCTGGCCATCCCGCAGCACAATGTCGTGCCGATCCCCGACGACGTGCCGGACGAGATCGCGGCGATCTTCGATCCGCTCGGCAATGCGGTACACACCGCATTGTCCTTCGATCTCGTCGGCGAGGACGTGCTGGTCACCGGCGCCGGGCCGATCGGCATCATGGGCGCGCTGGTCGCGCAATGCGTCGGCGCGCGCAAGGTCGTCATCACCGATATCAACCCGGTGCGGTTGGATCTGGCGCGAAAACTCGGCGTCCAGCACGTCGTCGACGCCTCGAAGGAAAAGCTGCGCGACATCATGCCGTCGATCGGCATGACCGAAGGTTTCGACGTCGGGTTGGAGATGTCGGGCGCCGCCCCCGCCTTCCGCGACATGATCGACACCATGAACAATGGCGGCAAGATCGCCATCCTCGGCATCGCGCCCACCGGCTTCGAGATCGACTGGAACAAGGTGATCTTCAAGATGCTGCATCTGAAAGGCATCTACGGCCGCGAGATGTTCGAGACCTGGTACAAGATGATCGCGCTCGTGCAGGGGCCGCTGGATGTCTCGGGGTTGATCACGCATCGTATCGGCATCGATGACTATCAGGCCGGGTTCGATGCGATGCGGAGCGGGAGTTCCGGTAAGGTCGTGATGGACTGGTAGCTGATTAGAAACGCCGGCGGGACTAGAGGGGGGCGAAGGATCGCTACGAAGGTGATATTACGCCTTCCAGCGCAGCCACACCCTTCGCTATCGCCGCCCGTTCCTCCGCATTCAATCTCGCCAGCAATTCCCTTTCAAACGCTTTCGCCAGCGGCACCATCTCGCGATAGGCCGCGAGCCCCGCCTTGGTCAGCACCAGGTGCTCGACGCGCCGATCCTTCTCGTCCGGCATGCGCGTCAGCCAGTGCCGCCGTTCAAGCTCCGCCACCGCGCGCGACACCTTGGTCTTGTGCATGGCCGACTGCTCTCCGAGTTCCGTCGCCGTCATCGTTCCGCGTTCACCCAGCCCGGAAAGCGTGCGCCATTCCGGCCGCGTCAGACCGTGGCGCTCCTTGTAGATGCGCGAGAACTCGCGGCTGACGGTGTCGGCAAGCCGGTAGAGCCGGTAGGGCAGGAAGCTTTCCAGCTCGAGGATATCCGGTTCCATGGAGTGCTCCCGGGGTGCAACACAGCCGTTGATAGTTACATTTTCAATGGTTACAAATGAAACCAGTTTGGTCAACATCGCCGGCAAGCCTCGCTTAGCGAAGGCCGACAAGCCGGGATCAGGGAGGATCGGATGGGCTTTTCCTACATGCCGGGCTTCGGCAATGATTTCGAGACCGAGACGCTGCCCGGCTCGCTGCCGCAGGGTCGCAACTCGCCACAGCGGCCGGCCTACGGGCTCTATGCCGAGCAGCTGTCGGGCTCGCCCTTCACTGCGCCGCGTGGCACCAACGAGCGCTCCTGGCTCTACCGCATTCGCCCGAGCGTGAAACACACCGGTCGCTTCCGGGGCGCGAGTAACCCCTTGTGGAAGACCGGGCCCAGTATTGGCGACCATGAGTTGGCGCTCGGTCAGTATCGCTGGAACCCGACGCCGATGCCCGGCGAGCCGACGGATTTCATCTCCGGCATGCGCACCTTCACCACGGCCGGTGACGCGGTCGGCCAGTCAGGCATGGCCGCGCACGTCTATGTCGCCAACCGCTCGATGGTGGACGACCACTTCTTCAACGCCGACGGCGAATTGCTGGTCGTGCCGCAGATAGGCGCGCTGCGCTTTGTCACCGAAATGGGTGTGATCGAGCTTCGGCCCGGCGAGATCGCCGTGCTGCCGCGTGGCCTCGTCTTCAAGGTCGAGCTCGCCGACAAGGAAGCGCGTGGTTATGTCTGCGAGAATTACGGCGCCAAGTTCACCATGCCCGACCGCGGCCCGATCGGCGCCAATTGCCTGGCCAATCCGCGCGACTTCAAGACGCCCTGCGCCTGGTTCGAGGAGAAGGAGACGCCGTGCCGGCTGATCGTCAAATGGTGCGGCGCCTTCCATGTCACCGAACTCGGCCATTCGCCGCTCGATGTCGTCGCGTGGCACGGCAACTACGCGCCCTACAAATATGATCTGGCGACGTTTTCGCCGGTTGGCGCCATCCTGTTCGACCATCCCGACCCGTCGATCTTCACAGTTCTGACGGCGCCGAGCGGCGAGGAGGGCACTGCCAATGTCGACTTCGTCATCTTCCCGCCGCGCTGGCTGGTGGCGGAAAACACCTTCCGGCCGCCCTGGTATCACCGCAACATCATGAGCGAGTTCATGGGCCTGATCCACGGCCAGTACGACGCCAAGGAAGAAGGCTTTGTCCCCGGCGGCATCAGCCTGCACAACCAGATGCTGGCGCATGGGCCGGACGCGTCGGGCTTTGAGAAAGCCACCCGCGCGGAGCTGAAGCCGGTGAAGCTCGACCACACCATGGCTTTCATGTTCGAGACGCGCTTTCCGCAGATGCTGACGCGCTACGCCGCCGAGCTCGGCACCTTGCAGGAGAACTATATCGACTGTTGGGCCGATCTGAAGAAGCGTTTTAACGGCACGCCGGAAGGTGACTGGTCTTGAGTGCCGAAAACGTGGATCGGCTCGTCCTGCTCGGCTCCAAGGGCGGCCCGGCAGTCCGGCCGGGCGGACCTTGGCCGAGTTCGTCGCTGCTCGCAATCGGCGGGCGCACCATCGTTGTTGATTGCGGGCTGGGCGTCACGCGCGGCCTGGTCGATGCCGGCATGAGCCTCAAGGCGCTCGACCTGATCTTCATCACACATCTCCATTCCGACCATCTTCTCGAGCTCGGGCCGCTGATCCACACCGCATGGACGGCGGGTTTGGCGACACCCGTGACGGTCTACGGGCCGTCAGGCACCCACGGCCACTGGCTGCATTTCTGCCGGGCGATGGAGTTCGACATCGAGATCCGCATCGTCGATGAGGGGCGGCCAGATATACGCGAACTGGTCTCCGTCAAGGAATTCGGCGAGGGGACCATCCTGGCGGAGGGTGGCCTGGCGGTGACGGCGCTGCGCGTCGACCATCCGCCGGTGATCGACTGTTTCGCGCTGCGTTTCGAGCATGGCGGCAGAAGCGTGGTGTTTTCCGCCGACACGGCGTTCTTTCCGCCGCTGGCCGATTTTGCCAAAGGGGCCGATGTCCTCGTCCACGAGGCCATGCTGGAGGAAGGTGTGGAAAGGCTGGTCGCTAGGACCGGCAATGGCGCTCGGCTGAAAGAGCACCTTTTCGCCAGCCACAGCCTCGCCGAGGAGGCGGGCCACATCGCCAGGGACGCCGGCGTGAAGCGACTGGTGCTCAACCACCTCATTCCGGCCGACGATCCCGCGATCGGCGAGGCCGACTGGGTCGCCGCCGCTAGGAAATCGTGGGCCGGTGACTTGACGATTGCCCGAGACGGCCTTGTTGTGGGGTTAAGCGGTCAGAAGGCCGCGTCAGGAGAGGAAACCGCATGAAGCTTGCCACATTGAAGAACGGGACGCGCGACGGGAAGCTGGTCGTGGTCTCGCGCGATCTGACGCGGTTCACCGACGCTTCCTTCCTGGTGCCGACGCTGCAGGCGGCGCTCGACGACTGGCGCCGCATCGCCCCGCATCTGGCGGCGATGGCGGAATCGCTGGAGACCAACGCGGTGCCGTCGGCGCGCTTTCATGAACATGACGCGCATTCGCCATTGCCGCGCGCCTATCAATGGGCGGACGGTTCGGCCTATGTGAACCATGTCGAGCTGGTGCGGAAGGCGCGCGGCGCCGAGATGCCAGCGAGCTTCTGGACCGATCCGCTGATCTACCAGGGCGGCTCGGACTCCTTCATTGCGCCGCGCGATCCGATCCGCATGGCGGACGAAGCCTTCGGCATCGACCTGGAGGCGGAGGTCGCCGCCGTCGTCGACGATGTGCCGATGGGCGCCAGTCTGGAACAAGCGAAGGAGGCAATCCGCCTAATTATGCTGGTCAACGACGTCACGCTGCGCGCCGTCACCGGGCCGGAACTGGCAAAAGGGTTTGGCTTCTTCCAATCGAAACCCTCTTCGGCCTTCTCGCCGGTCGCGGTCACGCCGGATGAACTGGGCGATGCCTGGGATGGTGGCAAGGTCAATCTCGCGCTGCTGGTCGATGTCAACGGCAAGCCGTTCGGCCGCGCCAATGCCGGCGTCGACATGACCTTCGATTTTCCGGCGCTGATCGCCCATGCCGCCAAGACGCGGCCGCTCGCCGCCGGCACCATCATCGGCTCGGGCACCGTCTCCAATAAGCTCGATGGCGGGCCTGGCAGGCCGGTTGCGGCGGGCGGCGCCGGCTATTCCTGCATCGCCGAGCTGCGCATGATCGAGACCATCGAGAACGGTGAGCCGAAGACGCCTTTTCTGCGTTTCGGCGACATGGTGCGCATCGAGATGAAGGACAGGGCTGGACATTCGATCTTCGGCGCCATCGAGCAGAAGGTCGAGAAATACGAGAGGTGAGGGAGCATTGAGGCGGTGACCATGCTGGAGCATCTGCGCCGCATGGCGCGCAACAATCTCTGGTCGAACGACCGGCTCTCTCGTGCCGTGCTGGCGCTTCAGCCTGGTGAGCTCGAGGCCGGGCGCACCAGCTTCTTTCCGTCGATCAGGGAGACGCTCAATCACATCCTGGCAGTCGACCTTCTCTATCTCGACTTCCTGACGGATGGAGGCCGTGGTGCCGCAGCCTACGACGACTACGTTCCGTTCGACGATGCGGCGAGCCTGGCGGCGGCGCAGGCCGACTTCGACCGCCGGCTGATTGCCTTCTGCGATCGCTTGTCCGAAGCCGATCTCGACCGCCGCGTCATCACCGACCGGCGCGAGGACGGCATGATCCCCGAAAAGATCGGTGACCTCCTCGCCCATCTCTTCCTGCACGACATCCATCACCGCGGCCAGGTGCATGCCATGCTTTCCGGCACTTCCGTTCCGCCGCCGCAATTGGATGAGTTTCTGCTCGATTACGACATCAAGCTGAGGAAGGACGAGGTCGAGCGGCTGAGATTGTGAACGAGTGAGTATGCTTCGGGAGTTATCGTAGTTACGAAAATTATTGACTTAATTATTGTCGGTACATAAATTCTTACGAAGATCGTTGCTTGGATTCGCCGCGTTGGACGAGGAGTTTTTTCTTGCGTCGACGATTCGAGCGGCCAAAACCGGCCGTTTCATGGCGATTGGTCGGATGGTCGGCGGTGTTGTTGCCGTAGTCTTTGCCCGGCTTGGCTCTGAAGGCGTCTCGATAGTTTCAATGCGGCCGGCCAATCAAACGGAACGGAGATTGTTCGATGGCGAAAGCTAAGCCGAACGCTGCAAAGCCCGAGAAGGAATTCAAGGCAGGCAAGGGCTTCACCAAGGAAGATTGGGATGCGGTTTCGGACAATCCCGAATGGACCGAGGAGGATTTTCGGAATGCCAGTCCCTTCGCCGACGTGTTTCCATATCTTGCCGAAAGCATTCGCCGCTCGCGCGGTCGCCGGCACTCGACAATCCGAAGAAACAGGTCACGCTGCGCCTCGACAGCGATGTGGTCGCCCGCTTCCGTGCCGGCGGACCGGGCTGGCAGAGCCGGATAAACGAGATTCTGCGGAAGGCCGCCGGCCTTTAGGATAGCCGGCGGTCTGGTCCTTCGGCCGGTTACGCCGCCTTGCCATCCAGCTTGATCACGCCACGCTTGATCTGGTCCTGCTCGATCGACTCGAACAAGGCGCGGAAATTGCCCTCGCCAAAGCCTTCGTCGCCCTTCCTCTGGATGAACTCGAAGAAGATCGGCCCGATGACGGTCTTGGAGAAGATCTGCAGCAGGATCTTGGTCGTGCCGCCGTCGACGACGCCTTCGCCGTCGATGAGGATGCCGTGCTTCTTCATGCGCTCGATCGGCTCGTCATGGCCGTTCACACGGGTCTGCGACATCTCGTAATAGGTGTCGGGTGGGCCGGGCATGAACTTCAGCCCGTTGGCGGCGAGCTTGTCGGTGGCCTCGTAGATGGCGTCGGTGCCGACGGCGATATGCTGGATGCCCTCGCCATTATACTTCTTCAGATACTCGGCGATCTGGCTGGTCTCGTCCTTGGACTCGTTCAGCGGAATGCGGATCTTGCCGCAGGGCGAGGTGATGGCGCGACTGACCAGCCCGGTGATCTTGCCGTCGATGTCGAAGAAATGGATCTGCTTGAAGCCAAACAGGTCGCGGTAGAAATCCCACCACTTGTCCATGTTGCCGCGATAGACATTGTGGGTGAGGTGGTCGAGGAAATAGAAGCCGACGCCTTCCGGCTTCGGGTCGCGCGCGGCCAGCCATTCGAACTCGCCGTCATAGGCCGAACCCTTTTCGCCATAGGCCTCGATGAAATAGAGCAGCGAGCCGCCGATGCCGACGATGGCCGGCACGTCCAACGCCTTGTCGGTGCCTTCATAGGGCATGGCGCCCTTGGCGACGGCGTGGTCGAAAGCGTGCCTGGCATCGACCACGCGCCAAGCCATCGAGGCGGCGCAGGGGCCGTGCTTTTCGACGAACTTCATCGCATGCGAGCCGGGCTCGGCGTTGACGACATAGTTTATGTCGCCTTGGCGCCACACGGTGATGTCCTTGCTGCGATGCCTGGCCACCGCCGTATAGCCCATGCGGGTGAAAAGCTCGGCGAGTTTTTCGGGCTCCGAATGCGCGAACTCGACGAATTCGAAACCGTCGGTGCCGGCGGGGTTTTGCTTGTTGATCCTGGCGGGTGGGGCGTCGTGCGGGAAGGGGCCCATGGCAGTCTCCGAAAGCTGTTGCGGCCGTGCTCGGCCAACTTTCACGATGATAGCGCGGAGCGTCCGCACGGTGCTTGCATTCAACCGCTTGAAATGCTCATCTTGCGCGCAAATTGTGCATGATTGGAGAAAAATCCATGGATGATGCGCGCATTGACCGATTTGACCGCAAGATATTGGCGCTTTTGCAGGATGATGCGCGATACACCAACAACGATCTGGCAGAGCGCGTGAACCTCTCGCCCTCGCAATGCTCGCGCCGCCGCCTGCGGCTGGAGGATGATGGCTATATCAAGGGCTACCGTGCCGTGCTCGACCGCGATCGTCTGGGCTTTTCGCTGGTCAACGTCATCTCGGTGACTTTGGCCACCCACAACCGAGACAATGCGCGGCGCTTCGGCGAACTGGTGGCGCGGCTGCCGGAGGTGCAGGAGGCGCACGCGCTGACCGGCGAGATGGATTACATCCTGAAGGTGGTGACGCCCGACCTCAAATCATTGTCCGAGTTCGTCAACGGCGTGCTCTTGCCGCACGAATCCGTGCAGCACGTGAAGACGGCGATCGTGCTGGAGACGCTCAAGGAAACCGGTGCGCTGCCGATTTAGTTCTTGGGTGGTATTGGATACGCTGGCGGGACAGCGCCCTCCTGTGAGATCGGCCTGCCGCGACGCCCGTCACCCCCGCTGCTGCTGGATCAGCCCGTAAAGGTTGGTGCAGCGCGCGCCTGAACGGCAATAGGCGAACACCGGGCCTTCGAGTTCGTCGAGCGCGGCAGCCTGGTCCTCGACATTGTCCATGGTGATCTGGCCGCTGATCACCGGGATATAGCGGAAGCCGAGCCCGGCTGCCTCGGCCGCGGCCTGGACGCTCCCGGCGGAAGGCTGGCCGGGCTGCTCATCGTCCGGCCGGTTGCAGATCACGCTCTTGAAGCCGGCGTCCTTGATGGCGGCAATGTCCTGCGGCTGGATCTGGCCGGAGACCGAATAGTCGTCGCTGATCTGGCGGTATTCCATGATGTCGTCCTCGCAATCTCTTTGGCCGCAGTCATGCCACCGTGTGGCAGGAGCGGCAATCCGTACCAGCGGATTTCCCTGCCAAATAGAGAATGCCGGCCGGAAAATCCAACCGTCGGCATTTTACCTTCTCCCCGTTCACGGGGAGAAGGTGCCCGAAGGGCGGATGAGGGGCAGCGCCGGCGTCGAATGTTTCGCCGGGCTGCACGTCAGCTTCCCAGGATCGCGCCTTTGATCTGCGTGATGTTGTTGTGCATCATGTCGATATAGGTCGACGCCGGGCCATCGGACGCCGACAGCGCATCCGAATAGAGCGTGCCGCCGACCTTGATGCCGGTCTCGCCGGCGATCTGCTCGATCAGCCGCGGATTGGTGATGTTTTCCACGAAGATCGCCGTCGCCTTGTCCTGCTTCACCTGTTCGACCAGCTTGGCGACATCGGCGGCCGACGGCTCGGAATCGGTCGAGATGCCCTGCGGGGCCAGGACGGTCAGCCCGTATGCGCGCTCGAAATAGCCGAAGGCGTCATGCGAGGTTATGACCACGCGCTTGGCTTCCGGGATCGACTGGATCGTTGCCTTCACTTCGCTTTCCAGCGCGTCGAGCTTGGTGGTGTAGGCGGCGG
Organism: Mesorhizobium sp. B4-1-1; assembly: GCF_006439375.1. NCBI lineage: Bacteria > Pseudomonadati > Pseudomonadota > Alphaproteobacteria > Hyphomicrobiales > Phyllobacteriaceae > Mesorhizobium > Mesorhizobium sp. B4-1-1. The sequence goes on along the minus strand of NZ_VFTH01000007.1, from coordinate 178,958 downwards.
CATTGGCCTTGTAGCTGTCGCAGCCCTCGCTATCGGCCGTGCAGAACGCCTCGGCGATGTTCTTCACATAGATCTTGGCGTTGGCGATCGACTGAAAGGCGTGCGGATCGGTGACCGTCTTGCCGCCGCCGGTGTCCGCGCCTTCGGCCGCGTCGGCATCGGCGAATTCCGGCTTGAAGTCGATCGGCGTCACGCCTTTGGTCAAGGTGACGATCGAGGCCTTGGTGGCGCTGGCGTCGACCAGGCGCTGCAGAAAACCTTCGAAATGCAGGCCGTTGACCAGTACGACGTCGGCTTTAGCCATCGCAACCGCGTCCGCCGGGCTCGGCTCATAGACATGCGCGTCGCCGTCCGGCCCGACGATGGTGGTGATGTTGACACGGTCGCCGCCGACATTCTTCGCAAAATCGGCAATCACGGTGAAGCTCGCCACGACCTTGAGCGGCGCCGCGAAGGCGGAGGGCGCTGCAAAGACGCTTAATGTTATAACGCTCAACGCCAGCGCGACACGGAAGGATTTCAGCATTGGGTGGCCTCCTTGCTTGGGGATTGGGGTCAGGCGGTTCGGTGTCGGTGATGCACGATGCGGGCGCTCAGCACGCCGCGCGTGCCGAACAGGACCGAGCAGAAATAGACGACGCCGGCCGAAAGGATGATCGCCGGGCCCGAGGGCAGCGAGGCGTGATAGGACAAAAGCAGTCCGGCGATGCAGGAGGCAAAGCCTATCAGTACCGCCAGCACGCACATCGGCTCCACGCGCACCGTCCAGAAGCGGGCGGCGGCGGCCGGTAGCATCATCAGCCCGACCGAGAGCAGCGTGCCCAAAGCCTGGAAGCCGCCGACGAGGTTGAGCACGACGAGGCCGAGGAAGATGAAATGCACCGGGCTGCCCATGCGGCTCACCGAGCGCAGGAACAGCGGATCGAGGCACTCGGCGACCAGCGCGCGCCAGAAGACGGCGAGGCAGGCGAGCGTCACCACCACGATGCCGCCGATCAGGATGAGCGCCTCATTGTTGAGCGCCAGCACCGTGCCGAACAGCACATGCATGAGGTCGACGCTGGAGCCGCGGATCGACACCATCAGCACGCCGACGGCCAGCGAGATGAGATAGAAGGCCGCCATCGAGGCGTCCTCGCGCTGGATGGTGAAGCGTGACACGGCGCCCGCGCCGAGCGCCACGATGATGCCGGCGATCAGTCCGCCGACGGTCATCGGCAGGATTTCGAGGCCATAAAGCAGGAAGCCGGCGGCGGCGCCCGGCAGGATGGCATGCGCCATGGCGTCGCCCGACAGGCTCATGCGCCGCAGCATCAGGAAGACGCCCACAGGGCAGGCGCCGAGCGACAGCATCAGCGAGCCGAACAGCGCCCGCTGCATGAAGGCGAAGTCGGCGAAGGGCGCGATGAACAGGCCGTAGAGGAAATCCATCACGCCGTCCTCGGTCCGGGGCCATGCTGGTGATCATGCGCATGATCATGATGGCCGTGCCCATGGTCATGGGCGTGATCATGCCCGCTCGGCTCGCACCAGGGCGCGTTCTCTTCCCACGCCTCGTGGAAGCGCCGCGCCTCGAGCAGGTTTTCCGGCCGCAGCGTTTCCCGCGTCTCGCCCCAGGCGACCGGCTGACGGGCAAGCAGCAGCGTCTCCGGGAAATTCTGCCGCACGAGATCGAGGTCGTGCACGACGACCATGATCGTCCGCTCCTCGCCATGCCAGCGTTTGATCAGGGCAATCAGGTCGCCGACGGTCTTGGCGTCGACCGCGTTGAACGGCTCGTCGAGCAGGATGAGGTCGGCGTCTTGCAAAAGCACGCGGGCAAACAGCGTGCGCTGCAATTGGCCGCCGGAGAGCGTGTCGATCGGCCGCTTCTCGAAGCCGCCGAGCCCGACCGCCGTCAGCGCCCTGCTGACGGAGTCGCGGTCTTCCCTGGTGTAGCGGCCGAGCATGCCGCGCTTCGGCCACAGCCCCAGCGAGACCAGGTCGACGACACGCGCCGGAAAGGAGCGGTCGAGCTCCGACTGCTGCGGCAGATAGGCGGTGCGCACCCCGGGCATACGGACCACCGCGCCTTCCATCGGCTTCAGCACGCCCACGATGCCCTTCATCAGCGTCGACTTGCCCGAACCGTTGGCGCCGACCACGGCGGTCAGCGAGCCTTTGCGGACGATGCCGTTCAAATGATGGATGGCCGGGTGGCTGTTGTAGCCCAGCGTCAGGTCGCGGAAGGTCAGGCAGGCATTGGTCATAGACGTCGGTCCGCGAAATCGAGTGCGTCGTCGATATGTGATGTTATTACATTAGTCAACACGCCAGCCCGGTGCAATTGTGTCACGACCGGTCAACTCGCCGTATAGGCGAGCCGTTCGAGACGGACATTGGCTCAATTGGTTTCGCGTCCGCGGCCTTGCCCCGCGCCGGCCCGGACTCTAAAGAGCAGCGACTACCACAACGAAGGAACCTCCAATGAGCATTCGTCGCATCGATGTCGGCCCGCGCATGAGCCAGATCGTCATCCACGGCAACACCGTCTATCTGGCCGGCCAGGTCGGCGAGTCCGGCGGCAACGTCGCCTCGCAGACGCGCGATATCCTGAAGACCATCGACGAATTGCTGGCCAAGGCCGGCACCGACAAGACCAAGATCGTGCAGGCGATCATCTGGCTGGACGACATGAAGACCTTCGCCGAGATGAACGCGGAATGGGACAAGTGGGTGCCGCAGGGCCATACGCCGGCCCGCGCCACCGGCGAAGCCAAGCTCGCCACCCCGGAGTATCTGGTCGAGATCATTGTCACGGCGGCGCTGTAAGGCGCCGACTTTCCCTTCTTCCGCAAGGGGAGAAGGGAACAGCGCTATCCCTGCGACGGCGTGAACCGCGCCACCAGCGTGTGGCTCTCGGCCGGATAGACAAACCGCACATGCGTCACCGGGTGCTCGGCGCTCCAGGTCCGGCGTTCGACCACCAGGCAGGGCGCGCCCGGGTCGATGTCGAGCGCGTCGGCGATTGTCTCGTCGGCGGCCATGGCGCGGATGCGGTGCTCGGCCTCGCTCCACGGCACGCGGCCGATCAGCCAGGGGCCCGGCGCAATGTCGGCAAATTCCTCCTCGCTGGCCTCGGCCACGGCTGAGAGATTGATCAGCCGCTGCTCGAGCGCGAACGGCCGTTCGCCGGCAAAATGCAGACCTTCCAGCGCAAGCACCTGACCTGATGCGGAAAGCCCAAGCAGCGCGCGGTCCTCGGCGCTGCTGCGCCGCTTGAGGCGTTCCAGCCGCTCATAGCGATAGGGCAGGCCGAGCGCCTCGACCTCGATCCGGATGTCGTGCAGTTCCAGCACCGCTGCCTGCGACTGCGGCTGGCGTACGAAACTGCCGGAGCGGCGGCGGCGCTCTATCAATCCGGCCTTGGCGAGTTGCGACAGCGCCTTGTTCACAGTCATGCGCGAGCAATTGTATTGGGCCGTCAGCTCATGCTCGAACGGAATGCGGTGGCTAGGCGCCCAGGCGCCTGACAGGATTTTCTCGCGGATATCGGACAGGATGCGCTGATGCAGCGAGAGGATCTCGCCGCCCTCGACATCATCCGTTTCGACAAGGCTCATCGGATGGTCCTGCTCAGGTTTGTGACAATGCGGTCATGACTTCGCGGAACCGCGCCGCGACCGCGTCGCGCTTCGCATGCCTGCCGCCGCTGACCTGTTTCTTGCCGTGTATCCAGACACAGTCGACCTTGCTGCCATTGGCAAAGATCCAGGCGTCGAGGATCGCGTCGCCCGATTTGCCGGCAAGTGAGGGATGGTCTGCGTCAAGCGAAACGAGATCGGCTGGACCGCCTGCGGCAATCCGCGACGGGCCGGCGCCGAGCGCCTGGCTGCCGCCGTCGAGCGAAGCGTCGAACAGCGCGCGTCCCGTGGATCCGCCGGCGCGGGCCAGCACATTGCGAGCGCGGTGGGCGAGGCGCTGCGAATATTCGAGCTGCCTCAACTCGTCCGGCAGACCGATCAGCACATTGGAATCGGAGCCGACGCCAAAGCGGCCGCCATGCTCGATGAACAGCGGCGCGGCAAACGTGCCATCGCCGAGATTGGCCTCGGTGATAGGGCAGAGCCCGGCGATGGCGCCGCTTTTGGCCATGGCGATCGTTTCGGCCTCGGTCATATGCGTGGCGTGGATCAGACACCAGCGCCCGTCTACCTCGGCGTTGGCAAGCAAGAACGCGACCGGACGCTTGCCCGACCAGGTAACGCAGTCCTCGACTTCCTTCACCTGCTCGGCGACATGGATATGGATCGGCCCGTTCGGCGCCATCGCTGCGACGGCCTTGAGCTCGTCCGGCGTTGCGGCGCGCAGGCTGTGCGGCGCGACACCGACGACAGGCTGCTCCAATGGGCGAACGCCATCGCGAGCTTTCTCAAGCAGTCGTCCGAAACGCTCGACATCATTGATGAATCGCCGCTGGCCTTCATTCGGTGCCGCGCCGCCGAAGGCGGAGTGGGCGTAGAAGACCGGCAGCAGCGTCAGCCCGATGCCGGTCTCGGCGGCCGCGGCGGCGATCCGCTCCGCCATTTCCGCGATATTGGCGTAAGGCTGTCCGTCTCGGTCGTGATGCAGGTAATGAAATTCGCCGACGCGCGAGAAGCCGGCCTCCAGCATTTCGACATAAAGCTGTGACGCGACCGCCTCGACTTGGTCCGGTGTCATCGACAGCGCGAAGCGGTACATCACCTCGCGCCAGCTCCAGAAACTGTCGGCCGAAGGGCCGCGCAGCTCGGCAAGACCCGCCATGCCGCGCTGGAAGGCGTGGCTGTGCAGGTTAGGCATGCCGGGCAGGATGATGGCATGGCGCTCGTCGCCGGCTTGCGCGGAAGCGCCGGCCTTGACCGTCGAGATGCGGCCGCCGTCGAAAGCGATCCTCACATTGCTCTGCCAACCGCCAGGCAGCAGTGCCTGTTCCGCAAAGATCGCCGTCACCTTTATCTCCGAATCTCGATGCGAGAGCGACATTACCACTTGCGCCGCTTTTCGATATGTATATACATAATCGTCATCCAAGCAAACGGAAAAGAAGATGGGTGGAGCAAACAACAAGAGCGGCCTTCGGGTCTGGCGCAATGCGCGCCTGGCGACCATGGCCGGGGGCGCGGCTGGCCTCGGCATCGTCGAGAAAGGCGCGGTCGCCGCGCATGACGGGCTTATTGTCTATGTCGGTCCCGAGGCCGACATGCCGACCGCTGCCGGGCAGGGCGCCGAAACCGTCGATTGCAAAGGCCGCTGGATCACGCCCGGCCTGATCGACTGCCACACCCATCTTGTCTATGCCGGCAACCGCGCCAACGAGTTCGAGATGCGACTGGCCGGCGCCACTTATGAAGAAGTGGCGCGCGCTGGGGGCGGCATCGTCTCCTCGGTCAAGTCGCTGCGCGCCGCCAGCGAGGACGAGCTGGTCGCTGAGACGCTGCCGCGTCTCGACGCGCTGATGGCCGAAGGCGTAACCACCGTAGAGGTGAAATCGGGATACGGCCTCGACCTCGAGAACGAGAAGAAGTCGCTGCGCGCCGCCCGCCGGCTGGGCAATGAGCGCCCTGTCACGGTCCGCACGACTTGTCTTGCCGCCCACGCGCTGCCGCCCGAAGCCGAAGGCGACAAGGACGCCTTCATCGATCTCGTCTCCGGCACGATCCTGCCGGAAGTCGCCGCCGAAAAGCTCGCCGACGCCATCGACGGTTTTTGCGAGGGCATAGCCTTTTCGCCCGAACAGATGGCGCGCGTCTTCGACAAGGCCAAGGCACTTGGCCTGCCCGTAAAACTGCACGCAGACCAACTCTCCAACCTGCATGGCGCGGCCCTTGCCGCCCGCTATGGCGCGTTGTCGGCCGACCATCTCGAATATACGGACGAGGAGGGCGCCGCGGCGATGGCCAGGGCCGGCACCGTGGCGACGATCCTGCCCGGCGCCTACTACTTCATCCGCGAGACGAAGAAGCCGCCGGTCGATCTCTTCCGCCGCCAAGGCGTGAAGATGGCTGTCGCCACCGATTCCAATCCCGGCACCTCGCCGCTCACCTCGCTGCTGCTCACCATGAACATGGCCGCGACGCTGTTCGGCATGACTGTCGACGAATGCCTCGCCGGCGTCACCCGCGAGGCCGCGCGTGCGCTGGGGCTTCTCGACAAGACCGGCACTTTGGAAACCGGCAAATCGGCCGATCTCGCCATCTGGGACATCGAGCGCCCGGCCGAACTCGTCTACCGCATGGGCTTCAATCCGCTCCATGCCCGTATCTGGAGAGGACAATGACCGAACTGACCCTGACGCCCGGCAACGCGACGCTTGCCGACTGGCGCGCCATCTATCGCGGCGCCGTGCCGAAGCTTGACGCCGCTTGCCGGCCGAAGATCAAGGCCAGCGCCGAGGCGGTCGCCCGCATCGTCGCCAAGGGCGAGCCGGTCTATGGCATCAACACCGGCTTCGGCAAGCTCGCCAGCGTCCGCATCCCGGCCGACGATCTCGAAACCCTCCAGCGCAACATCGTGCTTTCGCATGCCGCCGGCGTCGGCGAGCCGATGCCCGTCGCCGTTGTGCGGCTGATGATGGCGCTGAAACTCGCCAGCCTGGCCCAGGGCGCCTCCGGCGTGCGCCCTCAGACCATCGAATTGCTGGAAGCCATGCTCGCCAACGACGTCATCCCCGTCGTGCCCGCGCAAGGCTCGGTCGGCGCGTCCGGCGACCTTGCGCCGCTCTCGCATATGACCGCGGTGATGATCGGCGTCGGCGAGTGTTTCACGCCGCATGGCCGCTTCCCGGCCAAGGTCGCGTTCGTCTCGCATGGGCTGGAGCCGGTGACATTAGGCGCCAAGGAGGGCCTTGCGCTGCTCAACGGCACCCAGTTCTCGACCGCCTATGCTCTGGCCAGCCTGTTCGAGGCCGAGGTGCTCTACCAGTCGGCGCTGGTCGCCGGCGCGCTGTCGACCGACGCGGCACGAGGCTCCGATGCGCCTTTCGATCCGCGCATCCATCTTTTGAGAAAGCATCGCGGCCAGATCGAAACGGCGGATGCGCTCCGCAATCTCATGGCCGGCAGCGCCATTCGTGAATCGCACCGTGTCGGTGACGAGCGCGTGCAGGACCCGTACTGCCTGCGTTGCCAGCCGCAGGTGATGGGCGCCGCGCTTGACGTGCTGCGCAAGGCGGCCGACACGCTTGAGACCGAAGCCAATGGCGTCACCGACAATCCACTGATCTTCGCCGAAGACGACACGGCGCTTTCGGGCGGCAATTTCCATGCCGAGCCGGTGGCCTTCGCCGCCGACATGATCGCGCTTGCCGTCTGCGAGATCGGCTCGCTGTCGGAACGGCGCATCGCCATGCTGGTCGATCCGGCGCTGTCCGGCATGCCGGCCTTCCTGACGCCGAAGCCCGGCCTGAACTCGGGTTTCATGATCCCGCAGGTGACGGCCGCGGCGCTTGTCTCGGAAAACAAACAGAAGGCCTATCCGGCAAGCGTCGATTCGATCCCGACCTCGGCCAACCAGGAAGATCATGTCTCGATGGCGGCGCACGGCGCGCGCCGGCTGCTCGGCATGATCGAGAACGCCACCGCCGTCATCGGCATCGAGCTCCTGGCAGCCACGCAAGGCTGCGATTTCCACGCGCCGCTTGCCTCGAGCGAAGCACTGGAAGCGGTGCGCAAGCTGGTCCGGGCCGAAGTGCCGCATCTCGACAATGACCGCCATTTCCATCCCGACATGGAAAAGGCGATCGCCATGGTGCGCAGTGGCGCCACCGTGAAGGCGGCGAGCATTGTCGCGCTGCCGTCGATTGCGGGAGCGGCGTGATGGCAACGCCGTCCTGGCTCACCGTCACCCAAGGCACCGCGCCGCTGTTGGTCTCGATCCCGCACACCGGCATCGATCTTGCCGGCCTGGATAACCGGCTGGTCTCGACGTGGCTCGGCCAACGCGACTGCGATTGGTGGATCGACAAGCTCTACGATTTTGCGACCGATCTCGGCGCGACTGTCGTACATACCGCGATCTCGCGCACCGTCATCGACGTCAACCGCGATCCGTCGGGCGTTTCGCTCTATCCCGGGCAGGCGACGACTACCCTTTGCCCGACGGACACTTTTGATGGCGATCCGCTCTACCGCATGGGTGATGAGCCGACGCCGGCCGAGATCGACCAGCGCCGCGAGACTTATTTCAAGCCTTATCACACCGCCCTGCAGGCCGAGATCGATCGGCTGCGCGGCATGCACGACAAGATCGTGCTCTACGACTGCCATTCGATCCGCTCGGTGCTGCCGCGGCTGTTCGAAGGCACGCTGCCAGTCTTCAACCTCGGCACCAATGACGGCAAGAGCACCGATCCTGTGCTGCAGCAAAAGGTTGCCGCCATCCTCGCCGCGACCGGCGAGACCTGGGTGGTCAATGGCCGCTTCAAGGGCGGCTGGATCACCAGAAGCTTCGGCCGGCCTGAAAATGGCGTGCACGCGCTGCAGATGGAGCTCTCCAACCGCGGTTACATGCGTGAGCCGTCGGAAAGGGGTTCGCCGGAAAATTGGCCGGTGCCTTACGACGCCACCTACGCAGCGCCGATCCGCGCCACGCTGAAAACCATCCTCGAAACCGCCATTGAATGGGCCGGGCGCTGAGGCGCCGCCTTACTCGAAAGGGACAATGATGAACGATCCCCGTCACAACATCCGCGAAGTGCGCAGCCCCCGCGGCGACAAGCTCAACGCGCGCTACTGGACGACCGAGGCGCCGCTGCGCATGCTGATGAACAACCTCGACCCGGAGGTCGCCGAGAATCCGAACGAATTAGTCGTCTATGGCGGCATCGGCCGGGCCGCGCGCACCTGGAACGATTTTGACCGCATCGTCGCGTCGCTGAAGACGCTAGGCGAGGACGAGACGCTGCTGGTGCAGTCCGGCAAGCCGGTCGGCGTCTTCAAGACCCATTCCAACGCGCCGCGCGTGCTCATCGCCAACTCCAACATCGTGCCGCATTGGGCAACCTGGGAGAAGTTCAACGAGCTCGATAGGAAGGGCCTGATGATGTACGGCCAGATGACGGCCGGCTCCTGGATCTATATCGGCACGCAAGGCATCGTGCAGGGCACATACGAAACCTTCGTCGAGGCCGGCCGCCAGCACTACAACGGCAACCTCAAGGGCAAGTGGATCCTGACCGGCGGCCTCGGCGGCATGGGCGGCGCCCAGCCTCTGGCCGCCGTCATGGCCGGCGCTTGCTGCCTGGCCATCGAATGCAATCCGGACTCGATCGATTTCCGCCTGCGCACCCGTTATGTCGACGAAAAGGCCGAGACGCTCGACGAAGCGATGGAAATGATCGACCGCTGGACCAAGGCCGGCGAGGCAAAGTCGGTCGGCCTGCTCGGCAACGCGGCCGAGATCGTGCCGGAGATGTTCAGGCGCGGCATCCGTCCCGACATGGTCACCGATCAGACCTCGGCGCACGACCCCATCAACGGCTATCTGCCCAAGGGCTGGACGATGGCCGAATGGCGCGAGAAGCGCGTCTCGGACCCCAAGGCCGTCGAGAAGGCCGCCCGCGCTTCGATGCGCGAGCACGTCGAGGCGATGGTGGCGTTCTGGAACGCCGGCGTGCCGACGCTCGACTACGGCAACAACATCCGCCAGGTCGCCAAGGACGAAGGCTTCGAGAACGCTTTTGCCTTCCCCGGCTTCGTGCCGGCCTATATCCGGCCGCTGTTCTGCCGCGGCATCGGTCCGTTCCGCTGGGCGGCACTGTCCGGCGATCCGGAGGATATCTACAAGACCGACGCCAAGGTGCGCGAGCTGACCCCCGGCAACACCCATCTGCACAATTGGCTCGACATGGCGCGCGAGCGCATCTCGTTCCAGGGGCTGCCGGCGCGCATCTGCTGGGTCGGCCTCGGCGACCGCCACCGGCTCGGCCTGGCCTTCAACGAGATGGTGGCCAAGGGCGAGCTCAAGGCGCCGGTCGTCATCGGCCGCGACCACCTCGATTCCGGCTCTGTCGCCTCGCCGAACCGCGAGACCGAAGCGATGAAGGACGGCTCGGACGCCGTTTCCGACTGGCCGCTGCTCAACGCGCTGCTCAACACCGCATCGGGCGCCACCTGGGTGTCGCTGCACCATGGCGGCGGCGTCGGCATGGGCTTCTCGCAGCATGCCGGCATGGTGATCGTCGCCGACGGCACGGCGGATGCAGCCAAGCGCTTGGAGCGCGTGCTGTGGAACGACCCGGCGACCGGCGTCATGCGTCATGCCGATGCCGGCTACGACATCGCCATTGAGTGCGCCAAGGAGCACCAGCTCAACCTGCCGGGCATCCTGGGCTAGAGCATGATGCCGAAAAGTGTGAAGCGGTTTTCGGACAACATCATGCTCCCAACCAAAAAGACAGAGCCGGATGATTTCAGGTCGAATCGACTTGAAATCGTCCGGGGCTAGGCCGATGCGCATCCTTCGTGCCGCCGGCTACCGCGTCATGCCGTGGAAGAATGGCGGCGGCACGACCACCGAAATCGCCGTTTCCCCGGACGGCGCCGGGCTCGACGATTTCGACTGGCGCGTCTCGATGGCCCGCGTCGAGACCAGCGGGCCGTTCTCCAACTTCGCCGGCATAGACCGCACGCTGTCGGTGCTGGAAGGCGAGGGGATCGTGCTCGACATCGCCGGCCAGCCGTCGGCGCAACTGACCGCGGCTTCGGCACCGCTTGCCTTTCCGGGCGACGTGCCGACCGGGGCGGCGCTGATTGGCGGTCCGATCACCGATCTCAACGTCATGACCCGCCGTGGTCGGATGGCCCACAAGGTCGAGTGTCGGCCGCTTGCCAGTGAGATTCGCATCACGCCGCGCGCCGACACGACGCTGGTTCTGGCCGTCGGCGGAGGCCTCACGCTCTTCACGGACGATGCGCCGGGCCTGGGACCGCTCGACACGCTGATCCTCGACCGCGACAGCCCGGAATTGCGGCTTCAGCCCAAGGGGCAGGGCAGGCTTTTCGTGATCGAGCTCCATCGCCTCGCCGCCAACCATTAACGGCTGTTGCCAAACATGATCGCGGCTTGGGTGAATTATCGCCCGGCCTCTTGCATGTATCACGAAAAAGCCTGAATCCTTGCCCTGATCCAACCGGGGGCGGAGAGCGAGGGGCGTTCGCCCACGAGCTGTCGAAAGGGCACGCCCCTGTTGTGGTGCGCAAGACAAACTTTCGGCCAACCAGTCATGCAACCAATTGCAATAGAACCGGTTTTAGGGGCATTGCCGTGGCGGTGACGCCGCATTGCGCCCCCGCTTACGGAATTTTCAATGAACATTCAGACGAACCCGAACAAGATCGAACAGACAAGCGCCGGCTTCCCGGCGGCGACGGAAGCGCCGATACGTTCCAATTTCCTGCCTGAGGACCGGCTGCGCGCCTTGGGCGTTGCGCTCGCCAACGGCGAAGTCAAGGAATTGTTCGGGCTCGCTCCGTTCGAGTTCCAGGCCCGCATCCGCGACAGCGCCAAGAAGATCCTCGAAGTCTACCGTTCGACCAACGCCGCCCAGGCCAAGGGCGAGACCATCACGCCGGCCGCGCAATGGCTGCTCGACAACAACTATCTGGTCGAGGAGACAATCTTCCAGGTCAAGCGCGACCTGCCGCGCCGCTTCTATCGCCAACTGCCGACGCTGACACTGGGCGACGGCACGGTGCTGCCGCGCGCCTTCGTCGTTGCCTGGAGCTATGTCGAGCATTCCGACAGCTCCGTCTCGGCCAATATGTTCAAGGCGATCGTCGAGGGCTTCCAGTCGGTCGAGCCGATGAAGATCGGCGAGCTCTGGGCGCTGCCGTCGCTGCTGCGCTTCGTGCTGATCGAGAACCTGCGCCGCATCGCCGTGCGCGTCGATCGCACCAGGCAGATGCGCCACATCGCCAACGAGGTCGCCGACCGCGTTCTGGCGACCGACGACAATGCCGACCGCACGAGGATCCTGTCCAACTACGGCACCCATGCGCAGGACACCACCTTCGCCACCCAGCTGCTCTACCGCTTGCGCGACGGGTCGCAGAACGCCGGCCGCGCGCTGGAATGGCTGGAAGGCGAGCTCGAAAAGACCGGTTCCGACGCCGAGGAGATCATCATCTCCGAGCATCAGACGCTCTCCAGCGGCAACGTCACGACCGGCAACATCATCCGCGGTCTGCGCCTCATCAACGACGTCGACTGGACGGTCTGGTTCGAGGGCGTCAGCCGCATCGACACGCTGCTGCGCCAGAAGACCGATTTCGCCGACCTCGACTTCTTCTCGCGCGACCAGTACCGCACCGCGATCGAGCAGCTGGCGCGCCGCTCGGACCTGTCCGAATACCGGGTGGCCGAAAAGGCGATCGAGCTTGCCGGCCACACACCCGGCGTTACCGACGCGTCCGGCGTGCCCGAAACCGCCGACCCCGACGTGCATACCGATGTCGGCTTCTTCCTGGTTGGCCCGCGCCGCCAGGAACTGGAAGAGGCGATCGGCTACCGGCCGCCTTTCTATGTGACCTTCAAGCGCGGCTTTGCCAGCGCCGGCTGGCTGGGCATCGTCGTGCCGGTCTTCCTTTTGACGGCGCTGCTGCTCGTGCTGTCGGGCAGGGCGCTCGCCAATCTCGGCCTGTCGGTGGAATCGATCACGCTGATGCTGGCGCTGTTCGCGGTGCCGGCAAGCGAAGGCGCGCTGGCCTTCTTCAACACCGTGGTGGCGTTGTTCCTGAAGCCCACCCGGCTTGTCGGTTACGATTACAACAAGCACGGCATCCCAGCCCAGTCGCGCACGCTGGTCGTCGTGCCTTCGCTGATCGGCTCGCGCGACGACGTCGAGGAAAACATCCGCAACATCGAGGTGCATCACCTCGCCAACACGGCCGAGGAGATCCATTTCGCCCTGTTGTCCGACTGGCCGGATTCCAAGACCGAGATCGACGCCGCCGACATCGAGATCCTGCAATATGCCCGCGACGAGATCGCCAGGCTGAACGCCCGGTATCCGTCGGAAGGCTCGCCGCGCTTCTACCTCCTGCATCGCCGCCGGCTCTACAACCAGGCGCAGGGCTGCTGGATGGGCTGGGAGCGCAAGCGCGGCAAGCTGCATGAACTGAACCTTCTGCTGCGCGGCGACAGCGACACCACGTTCCTGCCGCTCGACGTGCCGCTGCCGGAAAAGGTCGTCTATGTGATGACGCTCGACGCCGACACGCGCACCACGCGCGACGCGGTTTCGGACCTGGTCGGCAAGCTTGCCCACCCGCTCAACCGCCCGCATTTCGATCCGGTAAAGCGTGTCGTCACCGCCGGCTACACCATCCTGCAGCCGCGCATCACCGCCTCGCTCACCAGCGGCGACGATGCCTCCTTCTTCCAGCGCGTCTTCTCGGCCAATCGCGGCCTCGACCCCTATGTCTTCGCGGTCTCCGACCTCTACCAGGACGTCTTCGGCGACGGCTCCTTCACCGGCAAGGGCCTCTACCATGTCGACGCCTTCGAAGCGGCTTTGAAGAACCGCATCGACGAAAACACCATCCTCAGCCACGACCTGCTCGAAGGCGCGCTGGCGCGGGCCGCGCTGGTGACGGATGTGGAGCTGGTCGAGGACTATCCGACGCGCTACTCGGTCGACGCCTCGCGCCACCATCGCTGGGCGCGCGGCGACTGGCAGCTGCTCGGCTACATCTTCGATCCGCGCTCCGGCGTGCCTGCGCTGTCGCGCTGGAAGATGGTCGATAATCTTCGCCGCTCGGTCACGCCGATCTTCTGGGTGATGGCCTGCGTCGCCGGCTGGACACTGCTGCCCTTCACCCAGGCGGCGCAGTGGCAGGCGCTTCTGATCCTCAGCCTGTTCATGGCGCCGACCTTCGACATCGTGAACGGCATCCTGCCGAAGAGCGGCGACCAGACGCCGCGCGGCCATTTCTCCGCTTTGGCCCGCGACACCGTGTTCGGCACCGCGCTTGTGGCGCTGAAAGTGCTGTTGATGGCGCATCTCGCCTGGATGATGGGCGATGCCATCATCCGCACCATCTACCGACTCTTCGTCAGCCGTCAGAACCTGCTAGAATGGCGCACCGCCTCGCAGGCCGCCAAGAACAGCGGCAGCGATCTCGGCGCCTATTACGGCATGATGTATGGCGCGGTCATCATCGGCGTCGTCGGCCTCGCGATTCCGGTGCTGGCCGATTCCACCGGCGCCTTCGTCGCTTTCTTCTTCGCCATCTTCTGGATCGCTTCGCCCGCCGTCGCCTGCTGGATCAGCCGGTCGGCCGAAACCGAGGACAGGCTGCGCATCTCGACCGCCGACATCCACGCGCTGCGCACCTTCGCGCGCCGCACCTGGCACTATTTCGAGACCTTCGTCACGCCCGAGCAGCATCACCTGCCGCCGGACAATTTCCAGGAAAGCCCCGCGCCCGTGGTGGCGCCGCGCACCTCGCCGACCAATATCGGCGTCTATCTGCTTTCGGTGGTTTCGGCGCGCGATTTCGGCTGGATCAGCCTGTCGGACGCCATCACCCGCATCGACGCCACGATGACGACCATCGAGAACATGCCGCGCGATCGCGGTCATCTCTACAACTGGTATGACACGACGACGCTGAAGCCGCTTTATCCGCTCTACATCTCCGCGGTCGACAGCGGCAATCTCGCCGGCCATCTGGTCGCGGTGGCCGCCTCCTGCGCCGAATGGGCCGAGGCGCCGTCGGTGCACCTGCAGGGCGATTTCGAAGGCATCATCGACACCGTCTCCATTCTCGACGAAAGCCTGGACGAATTGCCGGACGACCGCCGGCAGCTGCGCCCCCTGCGCCAGCGCCTGGCCGACCGTCTCGATGGCATGCGTCGTGCCGTTGCGACCATCAAGGCGCAGCCGGAGATGGCGTCGATCCGCACCATCAACCTTGCCGTGCTGGCTGGCGAAATACGCAAGCTCGCCACCGCCATCCACACCGAAGCGGCCTCGCCGAAGAGCGATGTCATCGCCGACTGGGCGGAACGGCTGGAAGCGACCTGCGAGGCGCATGTGCACGATTCGCACAATGACGAGAGCGCGGTCGCCGCATTGCGCGCCAAGCTGCTTGCGCTGCGCGAGCGCTGCCGCCGCTATGCCTTCGAGATGGATTTCTCCTTCCTGATGCGCCAGGAGCGCAAGCTGCTGTCGATCGGCTACCGGGTCGAGGACCGCCAGCTCGACGAGAGCTGCTACGACCTGCTCGCCTCCGAGGCGCGGCTCACCAGCCTGTTCGCCATCGCCAAGGGCGACCTGCCGACCGAGCATTGGTTCCGTCTCGGGCGGCCGATCGTCGAGATCGGCTTCCAGGGCGCGTTGATGTCCTGGTCGGGCTCGATGTTCGAGTATCTGATGCCGCCGCTGGTGATGAAGGAGCCGCAGGGCTCGATCCTCAACCAGACCAGCAAGCTCATCATCAAGCGCCAGATCCAGTATGCGCGTTCGAAGAACGTGCCTTGGGGCATTTCGGAAGCGGCCTACAATGCCCGCGACCGCGAGCTCACCTATCAGTACACCAATTTCGGCGTACCCGGCCTCGGCTTGAAGCGCGGCCTTGGCCAGAACACCGTGATCGCACCCTATGCAACGATCCTGGCCGCGCAGTTCAGCCCGCGCGAGGCGGTGCAGAACCTGCAGCGGCTGCGCGCGATCGGCGCGCTTGGCCGCCACGGCTTCTACGATGCGGTCGATTTCACGCCGCAGCGCGTGCCCGAAGGCACCGATCACGCGGTGGTGCAGAACTACATGGCGCACCATTCCGGCATGTCGATCGCCGCCGTCGCGGACGCCATTTTCGAGGGCCGGCTGCGCGAGCGTTTCCACAGCGATCCGGTGATCGAGTCGGCCGAGCTTCTGTTGCAGGAGAAGGCGCCGCGCGACATTCCGACCGCGACGGTAAGGACGGAAGCGGACGAGCGATCCAAGGACGAGACCGAGACCGAGAGCCCCGACAGCCGCGTCATCCTCGATCCCATCAAGGCGCTGCGCGCGACCAACGTCATGTCCAACGGCCGCTATTCGGTCATGGTCACCGCGACCGGCTCCGGCTACAGCCGCTTCGGCGAGCTTGCCGTCACCCGCTGGCAGCCGGATCCGAGCGAGGACCGCCTCGGCTCCTACATCTTCCTGCGCGACACCGCGACGGGTGACTGGTGGTCGGCCACGGCGGAACCGAAGCGCGCCGAGGGCGAACGCGTGCAGACGCTGTTCGGCGACGACAAGGCGAGCTTCACCAAGTCCGTAGGCTCGCTGCGATCGGAGGTCGAGTGCATTGTCATTTCCGAAGGCAATGGCGAGGGCCGCCGCATCACCCTCTACAATGACGGTGCTGCCGACCGGCATATCGAGGTGACCTCCTTCGCCGAGCTGGTGCTGGGCAACGAAGCCTCGGACAACGCGCATCCGGCGTTCTCCAAGATGTTCGTCGAGACCGAGATCGCGCCGAACAACGGCGCGATCTTCGCCACGCGGCGCAAGCGCGACAAGAACGACCCCGACCTCACCATGGTGCATTTCGTCACCGACCCGTCGGGCCCGTCGCGCGATGCCGAGGCCGAGACCGACCGGCGCGCCTTCATCGGCCGTGGCCGCACCATCGCCGATGCCGTCGCCTTCGATCCCGGCGTCAGGCTTTCCGGCAGCCAGGGCTTCACGCTCGACCCGGTGGCAGCACTTCGCCGCCAGGTGCGCGTGCCGGCCAACAAGAAGATCTCGCTGACCTTCTGGACCGCCGTCGGCGCCAATCGCGCCGAGCTCGACGAGGCGATCGCCCGCCTCGACCACCAAGAGAGCTTCGCCCGCCAGGCCATGCTGGCCTGGACGCGCAGCCAGGTGCAGACGCGCCATCTGGGGCTCAGCCTCACCGACGCCGCCAACGTGCAGAAGCTGGCGCGCTACCTGATCTATCCCGATCCGTTCCTGCGCCTGCCGGCGGAATCCATCGCGTCGGGCCTCGGCCGCCAGTCGAGCCTGTGGCCGACCAGCATCTCCGGCGATTTCCCGATCTTCCTCGTGCGCATCGGCGACGTCGCCGATCTCGAGATCGTCGCCCAGGCGCTCCGCTTCCAGGAATACATGCGCGCCCGCGGCATGATGATCGACTTCGTCGTCGTCAACGAGCAGGCCTCGTCCTATGTGCAGGACCTGCAGCGCGCCGTGGAGACGCTGTGCGAGAACAGCCGCCTGCGCGGACGCGAGCTCGGGCCACGCCAGCACATCTTCGCCGTGCGCCGCGACCTGATGGATGAGCCGACCTACAAGACCTTGCTGTCGGTGGCGCGCGTCGTGCTGCACACCCGCAACGGCACGATCTTCGACCAGCTCGAACGCGCCGAGACCGCGGCCCTCCAGGCCCGCGATGCCTTGCTTCAGGCCGAGGGCGGCTCGCCGCGCGAACCGGTTCCGCCGCTGCCTTTGCCGGTGCCTGCAAGCCAGGGGGGAAGCGATATCGCCGCCGACGGCGGCGGTCTCAGCCTGTGGAACGGCTTTGGCGGCTTCGACGGCGACGGCCGCCACTATGTCACCCGGCTGACGGGGCGGCGTTCGACGCCGCAGCCCTGGATCAACGTCATCTCCAACGCTGCCTTCGGCTTCCACGTCTCGGCCGAAGGCGCCGGCTTCACCTGGAGCCGCAACAGCCGCGACTACCAGTTGACGCCGTGGTCGAACGATCCGGTGTCGAACCGGCCGGGCGAGGGCTTCTATGTCTTCGACCACGCCAGCGGCAAGGCGTTCTCGCCGATGGCCGCGACGGTCCGCGATCCGTCGATGACCTATGAGACCTGGCACGGCCAGGGCTTTTCCACCTTCCGCTCCAAGCGCGGGCCGCTCTCGATGGACCTGACGCAGGTTGTCGATCCCGTCGATCCGGTGAAGGTCAGCCGGCTGCGCATCCAGAATTCGGGCTCCGTGCCGGCGCGCCTGCGCGTCTATGCCTATGCCGAATGGGTGCTGGGCGGCCATCGCTCGCGCACCGCGGCGACCATCGTGCCCTCGCGCGACGCTGCGACGGGCGCGCTTCTGGCGCAAAACCCCTATGGCCTCGACTTCGGCGAGCGTGTCGCCTTCCTGGGGGCCAGCCATCCAATCCAATCGGTGACCGCTGACCGCTCCGAATTCGTCGGCAGGCACGGCACGACGGAGTATCCGCAAGCCGTGTTAGGCGGGCTTGCGCTTTCCGGGCGCATCGAGGCGGGCGACGATCCTTGCGCGGTTGTCGCCAGCGACATCGACATTCCGGCCGGTGGCGACGTGACGCTGCTCTGGCTGCTTGGCGACGCGGCCACGTCCGCCGAGGCAAGCGCCCTGGTGCAGACCCACCGCGGCAAGGATTTCGACCAGCGCCTGGCCGACAATGAAAAGGCCTGGCGCGGCTTCCTCGACACCATCCAGGTCGAGACGCCCGACGAAGCGATGAACGCCATGGTCAACCACTGGCTGCCCTATCAGGCCGTTGCCTGCCGCATCCGCGCGCGCTCGGCCTTCTACCAGGCGAGCGGCGCTTTCGGCTTCCGTGACCAGTTGCAGGACACGCTCGCCCTTCTGGCGCACGACCCGAAGCTGGCGCGTGACCAGATCCTCAATGCCGCGCGCCGGCAGTTCCCGGAGGGCGACGTGCAGCACTGGTGGTTGCCGCGCACCGATGCCGGCGTGCGCACCATGATCTCCGACGACGTGGTCTGGCTTGCGCACGCGACGGCCCGCTACATCGAGGTGACCGGCGACGCCGCGATCCTCAAGGAGCAGTTGCCCTTCATCGACGGGCAGCAGCTCGGCGAGGGCGAGCATGACGCCTTCTTCACGCCCGAGATCACCAAGAACACCGCGCCGCTCTATGACCATTGCGCGCGGGCGCTCGATCTGGCGATCAAGCGCAGCAGTCCTGCAGGCCTCCCGCTCATCCTCGGCGGCGACTGGAACGACGGCATGAACCGTGTCGGCGAGGGCGGCAAGGGCGAGAGCGTGTGGCTGGGCTGGTTCCTTCTGAAGACGCTGACCGACTTCGCGCCTGTCGCCAAGGGACAGGGCGACGCCAAGCGGGCGCAGGCCTGGGTGAAGCACGCGGACGCGCTGAAGCGGGCCCTGGAAAGCACCGCCTGGGACGGCCAGTGGTATCGGCGCGGCAGCTTCGACGACGGCACGCCGCTCGGCTCGCACAATTCGCACGAGTGCAAGATCGATTCCATCGCCCAGTCCTGGAGCGTGCTGTCGGGCGAGGGCGATCCGGCGCGCTCGACGACGGCCATGGAACAGGCGACCGAACTGCTGGTCGACGACGATCTCAAGATCGTCAAGCTGTTCACGCCGCCCTTCTCGACAAGCGAGCACGACCCTGGCTACATCAAGAGCTACCCGCCAGGCGTGCGCGAGAATGGCGGCCAGTACACCCATGCCGCCACCTGGTTCGTGATCGCGCTGGCCGAGATGGGCCGCACCGACGAGGCCTACCGCTGCTTCTCAATGCTGAACCCGGTCAATCACGCTGTGGACGAGGCGGCGGCCGAGCACTACCGCGTCGAGCCCTATGTCGTGGCCGCCGACATCTATGCCGGCGAAGGCAAGGGTGGCCGTGGCGGCTGGACCTGGTATACGGGCTCGGCCGGCTGGCTTTACCGCGCCGCAGTGGAAGGCATCCTCGGCATCGAGCGGCGCGGCAAGGAGATCACGTTTAGGCCGAAGCTGCCCGGGCACTGGGACGGCTACGCCGCGACGCTCAAGATGTTCGACGGCGAAGTCAAGCTTCGCGTCATCCGCGACAAAAAGACCAAGTCGATCTCGCTAGAAGTCGACGGCTCGAAGAAAAAATCGGCCTCGTTTGAGCCGAAAGCCGGCGGCAGGACCGAAGTCGTCGTCAGGATACCTGCGTAAAATCAAAGTCTTGGCTTGTCGGCCGCGCGTCCCTAGGGGTGCGCGGCCGATCGCCGTTTTTACTTGGCGAGCCTCTCGCGCCCGAGCGCGTGCCTTACTTTAGGGCAGGCTAAGCAAGAGGCTTGTGATTAAAAATGTGGCAGCGTGGGGCAAGTGCCATTATTTTGCCGCAAGGCTGACATTTCACCTTTTATCTCAAACCGTTAGGTGATCACGTCAGATTTCGTACCGTCGTCATCTTTTGTTCGCTAAATGGGAACGGAAGGGATAGACGACGCATTGTTTCGCGACACATTAACCGATACGTGTCAAAAAATGGTGCGGTGCACAATACGGGCATTGAGCACGGACAAGAGTTTGGCGGAGTAGCTGAAGTGTCACTTCTGCAGATCTACTTTAGAGCGCTGGGTTATCTGGCGGCCGACAAGAAGCGCGTCGCGCTGATTTGCTGCGCCAATGTCGCGCTCGCGGCGATCGCAATCCTCGAGCCGATCCTGCTCGGCCGGGTGATCGGTGCCATCTCGGAAAAAGGCCCGGTGTTTTCGACGCTCGCCGTCTGGGCCGCTCTTGGCATCTTCAACGTCATCGCCTTCGTGCTGGTGGCGCGCGGCGCCGATCGCTTCGCCCATGCCCGCCGCTCCGAAGTGCTGTGCCAGTCCTTCGAGCGTGTGATCACCATGCCGCTCGCCTGGCATCACCAGCGCGGCACGTCCAATTCGCTGCACACGCTGCTGCGCGCCGTCGAGACCCTGTTCAGCCTGTGGCTCGAATTCATGCGCGTGCATCTCTCGACCGCCATCGCGCTGGTGCTGCTGGTGCCGACCGCGCTCGCCATGGATATCCGCATGTCCATCGTGCTGCTCGGCCTCGGCGTGCTCTACGTTGGCATCGGCCGCATCGTCATGCGCCGCACCAAGTCGGGGCAGACCGCCGTCGAGCGCCACTACCACACCGTCTTTGCCCATGTCTCCGACAGCGTCAGCAATGTCGCCGTGCTGCAGAGCTACAACCGCATCGGCCATGAGACCGCGACGTTGAAGCGTTACGTCAAGGACCTTCTCGACGCGCAGAACCCGGTGCTCGACTGGTGGGCGATCGCCAATGCGCTGAACCGCCTGTCGTCGACCATCTCGATGATGATCGTGCTGTCGATCGGCGCCTATCTCGTTACCCAGGGCCAGCTCCGCGTCGGAGATGTCGTCGCCTTCACCGGCTTTGCCGGGATGCTGATCGCCCGCCTCGACCAGATGTCTGCCTTCACGACGCAGATTTCCGAGGCGCGCGCCAAGCTCGAGGACTTCTACCGTCTTGAAGACTCGGCCGGCGATACCGTCGAGCCCGATGGCCTGCGCGAGCTCACCAACGTCACCGGCCATGTGCGCTTCGAGGACGTCAGCTTCGAGTTCGCCAATTCCGGTCACGGCATCGAGGACGTCTCGTTCGAGGTCCAGGCCGGCCAGACGGTCGCCATCGTCGGCCCGACCGGCGCCGGTAAGACGACGCTCATCAATCTGTTGCAGCGCGTCTTCACGCCGTCCAGCGGCCGCATCCTGATCGACGGCATCGATACCCGCACGGTGACCCGCAAGTCGCTGCGCCATTCGATCGCCACCGTCTTCCAGGACGCCGGCCTGCTCAACCGCTCGATCGAGGACAACATCCGCGTCGGCCGCGCCGATGCGAGCAATGACGAGGTGCACGCTGCCGCCAATGCCGCCGCCGCGCAGGACTTCATCCTCTCCAAGAGCTGCGGCTACGACACCGTCGTCGGCGAGCGCGGCGGCCAGCTCTCGGGCGGCGAGCGCCAGCGTATCGCCATTGCCCGCGCCGTGCTGAAGGATGCCCCGATCCTGGTGCTCGACGAGGCGACCAGCGCGCTCGACGTGGAAACCGAGGACCGCGTCAAGGAAGCGATCGACGAGCTGCGCCGCAACCGCACGACCTTCATCATCGCTCACCGCCTGACCACGGTCCGCGACGCCGACCTCGTCGTCTTCATGGACAACGGCAAGGTGGTCGAGTCCGGCGGCTTCACCGAGCTGTCGCTGCGTAACGGCCGCTTCGCCTCCCTGCTGCGCGCCGGCGGCCTGCTCAACGACGAGGAGGTCCGCCGCCTCAGCCGTCCGGTTACGGAAGCGGCGTAAAGGCTGCGACTCCCCCGATTGCCCCTGACCCATTGCCGGTCTATTTAGGTCGGCATGAGCGACACCACCTCACGACTTGCCGCCTGGACCGATCTCGCCAACCCGACGCGCTTCGTCGGGCTGGCGGACAAGATCATTCCGTGGCTGGCGGCGGTCGCGGCGATCCTGCTCGCCATCGGCCTCTATATGAGCTTCACCGCGCCGGAGGATTTCCAGCAGGGCATCACCGTGCGCATCATGTACATCCATGTGCCTTTCGCCTGGCTCGCCATGATGTGCTACACGATCATGGCGATCGCGGCGCTGGGAACGCTGGTCTGGCGTCATCCGCTGGCCGACGTGGCGCTGAAATCGGCGGCGCCGATCGGCGCCACCTTTACAGCCCTGGCCCTGATCACCGGCTCCATCTGGGGCAAGCCGATGTGGGGCACCTGGTGGGTGTGGGATGCACGGCTGACCTCGGTGTTCGTGCTGTTCCTGATGTATCTCGGCATCATCGCGCTGACCCGGGCGCTGGATGATGCCGGCCGCGCCGCCTGGGCCGCCGCCATCATCACGCTGGTCGGCTTCATCAACATCCCGATCATCAAATTCTCGGTCGACTGGTGGAACACGTTGCATCAGCCGGCGTCGGTCTTCCGCCTGGGCGGCCCGACCATCGACCCTTCGATGCTGTGGCCGCTCGGCGCCATGGCGCTCGGCTTCACCGTGCTGTTCTTCGCGCTGCATCTGATGGCGATGCGCACGGAGATTTTCAGGCGCCGCGTGACTGCGATGCGCAGGGTTGCAGCGCGACAGGCGGAGCGGATCTAACTTCTCCTCTCGTGGGGTGAGAAGCGGCCGCGGTAGCGGACGAAAAGCCAATTGCTTGGCTTTTCGAGCTTTGAACGCCCTGAGCCTGCGAAGGGCCGGGCACAAGGGAGAAGGGGAGGTACTACCCCATCCGTCCCCTTGCCGCCACCGGCAGCGTTTCCAGCACCTTGTCGCCGTCGATCAGGTGCACCTGGTCGAACAAATTCGTCACCACGCAGCAATGATCGGGCACGACGCGCACGCGCTGGCCGATGCCAAGGCCCGCGCCGTCCGAGAGTGTCACGGTGCCATGCTCTTCGCTTAAGCCGGTGACGTGCGCGCCCGGCACCCCGAGCAGCTCGCCGAACTCCGGCAGCCCGAGCGTATCTGAAGACAGCGCCTTGCTGCCGCTGTCGAGGATGGCGCGGGTCGCAGTCGGATGGCTGACCACCGTGGCAAGCACCGTCAGCGCGCAGTCGTCCAGCGTGCCGACGCCTTTGGCGACCTGGTAGCGGTCGAGATAGATATAGGTGCCGGGCCGGTATTCGGTGACGACGCTGTCTTCGCCCGAACGCCACATGTCCGGCGTGCCGCCGCTGGAGATAAGCTCGCATTCGAGCCCCGCCGCGGCAAGCGTATCGCGCGCGGTCCTCAGCCAGGCTTCCGCCTCGGCCGCGCGCCCCGCGGCCGGATAGGTCATCAGCCCGCCGAAACTGAGACCCCTGGCCTTGTCGATCACCTTCGCCAGCGCCAGCGCGTCGTCGGCGCTCTGCACGCCGCAGCGGCCCATGCCGGTGTCGCACTCGACCAGCACGGACAGCGGATGGCCGGCATCGGTGAACGCGGCGGCAAGCCCTTCCAGCGTCTCGTGGCTGTCCGCCGTCACCGAGAGCGTGACACGGCCATGCAGCGCCTTCAGCCGCTCCAGCTTGGCGCGGCCGAGGATGTTGTAGGGCAGGAAAATGTCGGACAGCCCGGCATCGGCCATCACCTCGGCCTCGCCGATCTTCTGACAGGTGATGCCGACGGCGCCCGCCGCCACCTGCTTCTTTGCCCAGTAAGGCAGCTTGTGCGTCTTGATGTGCGGCCTGAGCTTCAACCCATGCGCATCGGCATGCGCCTGCGCCCTTTTGATGTTGGCTTCGGCGCGGGCCGCATCGACGAGGATCGCCGGCGTGTCGAGGTCGTCTATGCTTGGCATGGGATCACCGTCCGAAGCATGTCTTTCGAGCGGCAACCGCTGCGGGAGAAGACATTGCGTTAAAACAAATCAGTTGGGTTTATGGCCCCGAAAGCCGCCCATGTCACGGGGCCAACCCGTCGGTTTGCGTCGACAGCGGGCGGGCATTGGGCTATTCGGATGGGCAGATTTCAGCAGGCAACGGCCGGGAGGAACAGACCATGAAGCGCTCCAAGATCAACGACATCATCCGCGAAGCCGACGCCTTCATCCGCTCCTTCGGCTATATCATGCCACCCTTCGCCTATTGGTCGCCGGAAGAGATGAAGGCGCATAAAGCGGACTCCTCGGCCATCTTCACCTCGCGCCTCGGCTGGGACATCACCGATTACGGCCAGGAGAAGTTCGATGAGCTCGGCCTGTTCCTGTTCACGGTGCGCAACGGCCGCTACGAGGACATGAAGCTCGGCATGGGCATGCTCTATGCCGAAAAAATCATGATCTCGCGCAAGGACCAGCTGTCGCCGATGCACCGACACAACATCAAGGCCGAGGACATCATCAACCGCGGCGGCGGCAAGTTGGTGCTGGAGCTGTTCATGCACGACCGCGACGGCGGCATCGATCCGAAGGCCGAAGTGTCGGTCCCGGTCGACGGCACCATCACCAGATTGCCGGCGGGCGGGCTGCTGAAGCTCGACCCGGGCCAGAGCGTCACGCTTCTGCCCGGCGTCTGGCACGCCTTCTGGGCCGAGGGCAAGGACGTGCTGATCGGCGAGGTCTCGACCGTCAACGACGACCTCACCGACAACGTCTTCCGCGAGCCGATCGGCCGCTTCTCCAACATCGACGAGGACGTGCCGCCGCTGCACCTCTTGGTGTCGGATTACGAGAAGTGGGTGGGGTAGGCGAGGGACGCTTCGCTACCGCGCGTACTTATCGGCCTTGCGGTTCCCAAGCAGCAGCTTGCGCTCCAGATGCGCGCGCAACTCGCCGTAATAGGCGGTGAGAAAAGCCTTTGAATCGATCGGCTCGACCCTGGCGCCGATCTTGCGGCCGATCGTCTCCGCCACCGCCTTCAGCGCCGAATAGTCGTCGCGGCGCAGCACTTCCTCCAGCTTCTGCAACTCAGCGATGCCGTAGGCGTCGAGCTGCGCGGGGCTGAACTGGAAGCGCGCCGCGATCGGGTCCTTGCGCCGCGAAAGATCCTCGAGCAGCGCCACTTTCGGCGCCTCGACCACCCAGGTGCCGGCGAGCAGGTCGCCGATCCTCAGCCGATCGCGGTTGAACAGCGGGAACAGCGAGAACAGCAGCGTCCAGACCAGGCCGAAGATGGTCGTCAGCGTGTCGGCGACATCGGCGCTGGCGCGCGCGGCGAGGATCGACAGCGGCAGGAACACCTCGATCTCGCGCATCAGATTGCGCGCGATGACCTGATCGAGCGTGAGGCCGGTGCCGCTGCGCGACGCGACCCTCACGCCAACCATGCGCTTGCCCGGTGTGGCTGCCCGCCGTCCCGCTTCGAAGGCGATGAAATAGACGTTGCGCAGGAAGAAGATGAAGATGATCCAGACGATGAAAAGTGGCTGCGCGTCCTGGAAGCCGAGGCCCGCCAGGCCAAAGATTATCACCAGAGAGACGACCACGGCCGCAGTGAGGATGATCACCGCGTCGAGCAGGAAGCCCGAAGCCCGGGTGCCGGCGTCGGCCAGCTTGACCCTGAGGTCGACGCCTTCCGGCGTCACAAGCGGACGGATCAATGCTGCCGGGTTCTTGACCTTCGCTGTCCTAGCGGTCGCCATGCCGCACCATCCGGAACAGGTAGAAATAACAAATCCAAAAGGCCAGCATGCCGCCGCCGATCGAATAGCGGACAATGTCGCTGGTGATCGTCTGCCGGCCGATGCCTTCGAGCAGTCCGGCAAAAAGCAGCATTACCGTGACGCCGATCATGGCGGTCGCCGCCACGCGACCGGCCCGAGCGGCGGCCGCCATGCGGGTCAGTTCGCCGGGAAAGGCGATGCTGGTGCCGATGCGCATGCCGGCCGCGCCGGCGATGGCGATGGCGAACAGCTCCGTCGTGCCGTGGATCGACAGCCAGCCGCCGAGCTCGAAGCCGAGCCTCTTGGCGGCATAGATCTGGAAAATGGCGCCGAGCATGCAGCCGTTCATCAGGATGATCAGCACGCTTGGCACGGCGAACGCGAAGCCTAGCGCGAAGGCCAGGATCGAGACCTGCGTGTTGTGGGTGAAGAGATAGGCCGCGAACCCCGACAGGAAATGGTCGCCGCCGCCGTAAAGCACGCTGCGCAGCGTTTCGGCCGATGAATCCGGGTTGCGCCCGCCGGCCAGGCTCGGCGCGATGATGGCGTCGTACCAGCGCTTGTCGGAAGCGACCAGCCAATATCCGGCAATGGCGCCGATCACCGTCAGCCCGACGGATGTCCACACCTCGCGCCACAGGTCTCGGATCGCAGCCGGCCAATCGTGCAGGAAGAAGTCGCCGATGCGCGTCCGCAGGCTCCGCCGCGCGCCATAGAGATAAAAATAGCCGCGCAGGCAGAGCGCCTCGAGATAGGCGATCAGCGCGCTGTCGAGCGAGGTCGCGCGCGCCACCGAAAGCGACGACAGCGCCGAGCGGTAGAGCAACGGCAGCGACAGGAGCTCGTCTTCCGACAGCGTGCGTGGCGCGCGCTTCTCGACGCGCGCGAGCAGCGCCTCGAAGGCTTTCCAGTCGGCTTCGCGCTCCTGGCGGAAGCTTGCCAGCGACTGGCGCACGGCATCGGTGCCGGCCGACAGCGTCATAAGAGGTTCTCCTCCTTGAGCTGGATATAGCGCTCGACCAGCGCCGGGCCGAGCCGCTGATGGTCGGCCTCAATAACATGCGCGCCGAGCAGACGCAGGCGGCCGATCACCACCTGCCGCTGCCGCAGGAGGTCGCCGGCCGTGACGGAACGGGCGACGTCCTCGGGCGTAGCCGGGGCCATGTCGGCCAGAGTCTCCAGCTCCACATCCTTCATCAGCATGAACAGCACCAGATGCCGCTCGGTCAGCCGGCCGACGGTGCGCAGCATCAATTCGGCGCTGATCGGATCGACGAAATCGGTGAAGATGATGACCAGCGAGCGCCGGTCGAGCTTGGCCGAAAGCGTGGTCAGCGCCAGGGTGAAGTTGGTCTCCTCGGCCGAATAGTCGATCTCGGCGGCGCGCTTCTGGATCATGGTGAAGCTCGGCGAGCCGCGCACCGCGCCGCTGGAGACGCGCGGCCTGGCATCGAAAGAAAACAGGCTCACGAGATCGCCGCCCTTGAGCGCGATGAAGGCCGACAGGAGCGCCGCCGTCACTGCCCGGTCGACCTTCGGCACGCCGTCGACCGGCTCGCACATCAACCGGCCGCTGTCGATGGCCAGAACGATGTTGTTGTTCTCCTCGATCCGGAACTCGCGCGCCAAAAGCTTGCCGTGGCGGGCGCTGCGCTTCCAGTCGATCATGCGCCGGCCCATGCCGGGCTGATAATCCTTCAGCGACTCGAACTCGCGGCCCTGGCCGGCGCGCTTCTGCGCATGACCATCGGCAAGAGCGGAGCGCTGCAAGAGCGTGATCGCCTCGTCGCGCGCGCTGCTGACGTCGGGCAGCACCGCAACTTTGCGGTCGACGGGCAGCACGACCTGGTTCCAGATCAGCCCGAATGGACCCTGCCAGCGCAGCCACAGGCGGTCGAAGCCGGCGATGCCGCGGCGGATGGCCTCGAATTCGAGATCGAGCGTGCCGCCATTGGCCGGCAGCGCGCCGCCGGTGCCCGCGACCGGCTGCAGCCGCTGGTCATGCCCGACACGCGCCTGCAGGCGCCGCAGCTCGGCGCCGAAACCCGCCGCGATATGCAGCGTGAAGCGCCCGCCGACGCCGACCTGCGGCGGCGCCGTCAGCGTCGCGTTGAGCGAGGCGCGGCCTCTGCCCGCCGCCGCGTCCACCGCCAGGAAGGCGAGCAGCACGCAGATCCACAATAGGCCGAGATACCAGACATGCGGCAGCGCGAGCGCGATCAGGAAGGCGGGGATCGCCCCCGCCGCCGCTGCCCAGACCGCTCGGCCGCTCGGATAGATCAACGCGGCGCTTCCGTATGGTCGACGAGGTCGGAGACGATCTGCTCGACCAGCCGCCCGTCGATCTGCGCAGCCGGCGAAAGCACGACGCGGTGGCGCAACGCCGGCACGGCCAGCGCCTTGACGTCGTCGGGGATGACGTAGTTGCGGCCGTCGAGCGCCGCCTTGGCGCGCGCGGCTCTCGCCAGCATGGCGCCCGCGCGCGGGCTGGCGCCGACCTCGAGGTCGGGGCTTTCGCGCGTGCCGCGCACAAGCGCCGCGATATAGCCGACGACATCGTCGACCAGCGTGACGTCGCCGACCGTGGCAAGCGCAGCTTCAAGCGTCTTGCGGTCGGTCCGCGCCTTGATGCCGTATTGCTCGATATCGTGCGAGGCAGAGCCGCCGCCGTGATGGACGATGATGGCGCGCTCTTCCTTGAGGTCGGGATAGCTCACCCTGTGCTTGAACAGGAAGCGGTCGAGCTGGGCTTCGGGCAGCGGATAGACGCCCTGATGCTCGATCGGATTCTGCGTCGCCACCACCATGAAATTACCGCCGAGCGAATGCGTGGTGCCGTCGAAGGTGACGGCGTGCTCCTGCATGGCTTCGAGCAGGGCCGCTTGCGTCTTCGGCGGCGTGCGGTTGATTTCGTCGGCAAGCAGAAGATCGCAGAAGATCGGGCCGCGCGTCAGCGTGAACTGCCCGGTCTGGAAATTGTAGATGTTGGAGCCGACGATATCGCCGGGCATCAGGTCGGGCGTGAACTGGATGCGGCCATAGGCGACGCCCAGCGCCTGCGCGAAGCAGCGCGCCGTCATGGTCTTGGCGGTACCCGGCGGGCCCTCGAGCAGGATATGCCCGCCGGCAAACAAAGCCGTCAGCATCAGGTCGACGGTATCGCGCTGTCCGGTAATCGCTTTCGCGACTTCTTCCCTGATCGCGCCCGCCAGGGCTTTGACTTCATCGACGTTCACCGAGCCTCCTTGCCGTCCAGTCATGCAGCTGTTCGGCTGCTTCATGCATTGCGGCCAAATTGTTGGATTCATTCGCGGCCATGCAGCGCCGGCTGAAGCCATGCGTCTCGCCCTTGTCTCGGGAATCGAGCCAGCGGTCGAGCGCCTCGCCCTGCAGTCCGTGCGGCGCGCCGAGCAGCGCCGCGGCTCGTGCCCGCATCAGCGATGCGTAACGGTCGCCGAGCCCCTGCAGCCGCCCGGCGCGCCTGAGCAGCATCGCCGTCGTGTCGACCAGCGCCTGCTTGCCGAAGGCGATGGCGCGGCCTTCCGCGCGCGGCGGGCCGAAGCGGCCGAGCCCATGCAGGAAGGCGAGCGCGGCCGCCACCAGCACCGACAGCGTCAGCGCCAGGAAGGGCGGTTCGACCAAAAGCTTGGCAAGATCGTATTTCTGGCCGATGCCGTGCAATGTCAGGTCGAACATGACGGCGCCCTTGGCGGGCTCGATCATGGCGATCATGTCGAGCGCGGCGGCTGCCGTCCGCTCGTCCTTGAGCCCGGCATTGTTGATGAAATCGGGATCGGTGAGGATGTAGAAAGGTTCGTTGTCGAGCTCGGTCAGGATAGCCCTGCCGTTTCCGGCCGCGATCAGCGGATGGTCGTCCGCCACCCATTGCAGTTCCTCCGGCGCGGGCACCGTTCGGCCGGCGATATTAATCTGCGAGAGCGTGTTCTTCGCCTCGCCGAGCTTCGCCTTGGCGATGCGGCCGAGCCAGTCGTTGACGACCGTATTGGGCAGCCGCTCGACCTTGGTCTCCCAACCGTCATGGCTGAACAAGGGAAAGGTCTGCCATTTCGGCAGGACGAAAAGCGTGTCCTTGCCGGAGCGCAGCTTGATGATGCGGTCGAGCGCGGCCGGGTCGCTGCCCGGCGCGATGGTGACGATGAGCAGAAAAGTCGAGGCCAGCGGCGACGCCAGGTCCTTCTCGCCGCGCTCCATCGGTGGCGCCTGTCCGTTGGCGAGCTTCAGCCATTCGACAAGCCCTGCATAGCCGGTGCCACCCTTCGAAAACGGCGTGGCGCCGCCCTCGGGCTGGCGGAAATCGGGCGCATAGGTGGACAAAAGGAAAAAACCGGCCGCCGCCAGCAGGCTGGCGAAGATGCCCCAGAACAGGGTTCTGCGGCTGAACGGCGCCTCGGTCGTCTCGGCGGGCTGCGCGCTCATGCCCAGGCATCCCGGAAGGCGAAACGCTCATAGGCGCCGCGCGCCTGCCGCCAGCCCTCGGCGCCGACGGGACGGCGGGCAAACAAGGCTGCCTCGACGATGCGGGCGATCTCGCTGAACGCGGCGCGGGGCCGCGTGGGGATAGAGCCCGCGGCGGCGATATCGCGCGCGGTGAGCGACGGGCGCAGGAAGTTGGGCAGCCGGGTGGCTATGTCGGCGACGCTGCGGCGCAACAGAAGATGCACCGCCTCGTCAAACTCGCCCCGCGCGGCGAGCGCATCGGCCTCGGAGAGCAGGATCTGGGCCGCTCCCGCGTCAGGGCGCCATTCTTCCCTTGTTTCGGTCTCTTCGCGTTTCCGCCGCCATGGCAGGCGCCAGGCAATGCCTTTCGCCTCGAGGAAAAGCAGAAAAGCAATGATCGCGACGCCGATGATCACCGCGCCCCAGAATAGATAGATCATGTAAGGGCCGAGCTTAGCCAGGCTCTCCAGCACAGGCTTCAGCCATTCGGGAGGCTCGGGCCGCACATAGGTCGGCAGCGCGAACTGGATCGAATCGTCGGCCAGCAGCTGCTTGTGCAACTGCGCCAGCCGTCCGGCCTCATCCGTCGCTGCGGCTGTCACCCGCTCGTTCCCCCTGCAACCTGCGGTTCGGGGCAGACACTGGCAATACGCCATGACAATTGCAAGCGCACTGGACGTAGCCCTTCAATCTTGGCAAATTTACTTTGAAGTCGCCGATTGGATGCGATGGCGACTCGGGGGAAATTATCATGACGACTGCAACATTGGGACGACCCGGTCGATTCGAGATCGGCAGGGTGTTCAGCAACACCTTCGGCGTGATTGGCCGAAACATTGGACTTTGCGTGGGGTTGGCGGCTTTGTTTGCGGGTCTGCCGGCATTGCTCGTCAGGCTGTGGACCCAGCCGCAGATCGACGCTGTGATGCAGCGCGACCCCGCCACCATGGCCGACCCAGGCGCCATGTTTCGCAATTCCTACATCACCATCATCGCCGGGCTGATCTCCTTTGTGTGCGCGCTGCTGCTGCAGTCGGCGCTGGTGCGGGCGACCATCGAGGACCTCAACGGCAAGCGCCCCTCCTTCGGCGACTGCATCCAGATTGCGATCCGCTTTCTGCTGCCGACGCTTGGCATCGGCCTTCTCGTCGGTCTCGGCGCGGGTATCGGCCTGATGCTGTTGATCGTGCCGGGCATCATCCTCTGGCTCGGCTGGTCGATGTCGGTGCCGGTTCTCATCCAGGAGCGGCGGGGCGTGTTCGGCTCGATGTCGCGCAGCCGGGTTCTGACCAAGGGCAGCCGCTGGGCACTGTTCGGCCTGTTCCTTATTCTCATCATCATCGCGATGATCATCCAGTGGGGAATATTGCTCGTTCTTGTGCTGTTCGGCGGCATCATAGCCGAGATCGGAGCCGCGCTGGTGCAGACCGTGGTGTCGATGGTGCTGTCTATCGCCACGGCGGTGAGCTACGTCGAACTGCGCCAGGCGAAGGAAGGTGCAAGCATCGACGAACTGGCGGAGATATTCTCGTAAAAACGCCGCGGAACTGCGCTCGATCGAGGGGCGCCGAACCCCGCAGCCTCAATGACAACAGCAATGGTCTGCCTGCACGTTGGTCCGGCACAGGCACGACGAGGTGATTGCCACGTCCGCCTTGGCAAGTGCTGCCGCCAGCTTCGCCCGCAACCCCGGCAGTTCCTCTTTCTCGCCGCGTCGCTTCAGGCATTCGACCAGCCCGTGCAGCGCCCAGACATTGTCCGGGTGCTGGGCGCAGCGCTGCACGGCGCCGCTCAAGCCCAGATCGTCGCGATAGACCTGCTCGGCCTCCGCGGCGTGGCCCTGGTCGAGCAGGAGTGCCGCCAGCGCGTGGCGCGGCGGGTGCATCCAGGCCCATGGTTCGGTGTAGGAGAGATTATCGTCGAGCTCGACCGCGCGGCGCAGATGCCCGTAGGCCTCGTCATGCCGGCCCTGGTGATAGGCAAGCTCACCATCGAGCAGCGCCGCGCCCACGGCGAGCGAGGCTTTCGTCGGGTTGCTGAGGAAGCGGCGCTCCGGTGCAATGCTGTCGATTTGCCGGCTAAATAGTTTGCGTTCGCGCTCGGCCGCCGCGAAGTCGCGCAGCGTCGCATGCGCCACACCCTTGGCGTAGTGTTGCAATGCGGTGGTCACCACATAGAGGTCGGGCTCGCCATTCATCGGCTCGTCGATGATCTCGCGCCAGCGCCCGAAGCGCACTTGCACATGCGATTTCATCGCATGGTAGCCCTCGACCGTCTGCGTCAGTTTCGGCCGCCCAGCAATGCTGACGACGTCGCGCGTCACCAGGCTGCGCACCTTGTCGGCGGCCCACAAGGCAGGGCGGTACTGGCCAAGGAACATGCAGGTGAACATCATCAGATGCAGGTCGTGGCAGCAGCCGAGCAGGTAATAGGTCGGCTCGCCGGCATAAGCGAGGTAGAGATCGTTGGCGCGCACCGCCTTCTCGCTGGCGATCTTCGCCTTCTCATACTCGCCGCAGAGCACATGGATGTGCCCCGGCATATGGTTCATGTGGCCGGCATCCGGGCACATCGTGCCCAGCCGCTCCGCTGAGCGCATGCCGCGCTCGGGCTGCGTCGACATTTCGAGCAGATGGATGTGGAGATGAAGCGCTGCCGGGTGCGGCGCCGCACCTGCCTCGTCCGAGAGACGGATCGAGCGTTCACAGATCTCCAGCGCCTCGATCACGTCGGAATTCGGCGCCGGCGCGCCGGTCTTGAGGTTCCACAGGCGCCGCACCGTGCGCATCATCAGCGCCTCGACAGTCAGCGCCATCACGTCATGGTCGTCGGGATAGTCGCGATAGACCATTCGCATGGCAGTGGCATAGGCGTCGTCCCATTTTTCGAACTCGGCCGCGCTCACGCCATGCGGCTGCTGGAATCGGGCGGCCAGCGCCTCGATCAACCGCCGTTCGACAGGGCTCGCGCTTGCCGCGTTGGCTTGTGCAAGCCGCGCATGCTCGAAGCAGCGCCTGGCGACATGGTCGGCCTCGGCCTTGCCATGTTCCTTCCAGGTCAGATTGTAGAAAGGCCCGGCGGCATAGGCGATGCCCCAATGCACGAAGGCGCAGCCGGGATCGGTTTCCAGCGCCTTCTCGAAGCACTTTATCCCTTCCTCGTGGTTGAAGCCGTAGCACCAGTTCAGCCCGATATCGAACCAGCGCTGCGTCTCGGCCGACGATGTGGAGATGGGGCGGCGATAGGTGCCGAGATCGAAGTGGTCCATGCCTTGCTGCTTCTCGCATTCCCGGCGGACAGCCGGTCGGCGCACTCTGTGCTGAAAGGCAATCGCTTGGCAAATGACAAGCGGCCGGCACGGCCTTGAACGCCGCGCCGGCCACTCTGTCCTGGGAGGATCAGGACTCCAGCCAGACCTTCTCGAAATGCTGCTCGAGCGCCTGGTGCTGTTCGCAGCCCTGCACGCCCTTGCGGTAGGTGCGGTAGACCGAGCGCCAATAGGGCTGGATGATGATGCCGGAGTCGCGCAGATTGGTCTCGATCTTGGCCATGATCTCCTTGCGCGCCGCCGCGTCCGGCGTTGCAAGCGCCTTGTCGAGCAGTTCGTCGAACTCCTTGTTGGCATAGGCGCTTTCATTCCAGGCCGCGCCGGACTTGTAGGCTAAAGCCAGCACCTGGACGCCGAGCGGCCGGCCGAGCCATTCGGTGCAGGAATAGGGGAACTTGCTCCAGTCGTTCCAGAAAGTCGCGGCCGGCAATACCGTGCGCTTGACCTTGAGGCCCGCCTCGCGGATTTGCGCCGCGATCGCATCGGCGGTGCTCTTTTGCCATTCGATGTCGACCGAGATCAGCTCATATTCGTGGTCGGCCTTGCCGGCTTCCGAAATCAGCTTCTTGGCCTGATCGACATCGCGCACCGCAGGGCCGATATCGGCGAATTCCGGATGCATGGGGCCGACATGGTGGTTGTCGGCGGGTTTTCCGTGACCGTCGAGGCCGAGCTTCAGCACGGCCGCATTGTCGACGGCGAACTGGGCGGCGCGGCGCACCTTGACGTCGTCATAGGGCGCGTTGGAGACATTGAAGCGCGCGACGATGGTCGAGCCGGTGGCGATCTCGGAGTTCTGCAGGCCCATCTGGTCGGTCTGCGACACGGCGTCCGAAGCGGTCTCGTGATCGGTGTCGATCTCGCCGGATTCGAAGGCCGACAGCATGGCGTTGGGGTCCGAGCCGTAGTCGACCCATTTGATGCCGTCGAGATAGAATTCGCCCTTCCACCAGGGCTTGTCCTTGCGCTTCACCTCCGCGCCCGTCTCGGCGTCCCAGCTCACCAGTTCGCATGGGCCGGTGGTGATGGCCAAAGCCCTCTTCGGGTCGGCATCGCCCTCATAGGAGCGGTGCATGATCAGCGCCGGATAATCGGCCATGCCGGCGATCAGCGAGATGTCGGGCTTCGGCAGGTTGATCTTGACGGTATGGTCGTCGATCTTCTGTA
Source organism: Mesorhizobium sp. B4-1-1 (assembly GCF_006439375.1). NCBI lineage: Bacteria > Pseudomonadati > Pseudomonadota > Alphaproteobacteria > Hyphomicrobiales > Phyllobacteriaceae > Mesorhizobium > Mesorhizobium sp. B4-1-1. The sequence continues at coordinate 144,157 of NZ_VFTH01000007.1, read as the reverse complement.
TGCCGCCGTCGACCGGCTTCTTGGTGTCGGCGTTGACCAGCGCGCCCATGCGCGCGGCGACCGAATTGCCGGCGACCGAGGCATCGCACCAGCGGTTGAGATTGTGGATCACGTCGTCGGCGTTGAAAGTGTCGCCGTTCGACCAGGTGATGCCCTTGCGCACGTGAAGCGTGATCGTCTTGGCGTCATCGCTGGTTTCCCAGCTTTCCAGCAGCCAGGGCTCAAAGGAAAAGTCGGTGTTCCAGCGCACCAGATATTCGTTGCACTGGCGCGCGACATTCGACATCTCGACGCCGTCGAAAGTGCGCGGGTCCTTGAAGCCTTTGACGTTCATCGCCACGCGCAGCACGCCGCCCTTTTTCGGCTCGGCGGCGCGGGCAGGCGAGGGAGCGATCCCGCCCAGCGCCATCGCGCCGGCGGCGCTGACGCCAAAGCCGGCCATCAGCGCCAGGTATTCGCGCCGGCTGATCGCGCCCTTCCTGAAATCGTCGGCGATCGGCTTGGCGCGCGGGTGCAGTTTTCTGTCGGTCAGCATGAATTTCATCGTCGTTCCCTCTGTTGTTGGGCGCTCCGGGGACGCCATGCGCGGGGGCGGATGCGACCGCCGGAGCGCCATTGCCTGTTGAGCGATGATAGGTCCGCTTTCCGCGGCGAAATGTTTGGTTTTCCGCAGTTCTTGTGCGCTGTTCCGCAGGGGGACAGCTGAGGGGAGATGTCCGGTAGGACAGAGGGGGCGCTGTCCCGCCATACGTCTCAGCGGATTGGAGATGTCTTCTCAGGCAGATGTCGGACGTTAGGAAACCGAAGGGTCGCGATCCCTCGCGCGCCCCTCTGGCCTGCCGGCCATCTCCCCCACGAGTGGGGAGATTAGCGCTCCGCCACCGGCACCCAGCCTTGCAATGTCGCTGATAATCCTTCGAAACGCCGCCGCCGCGCGCCGCACCGTCGGGCGCGCCCGCAGAAAGCTGTGCACCAGCCGCGGCTCCTCGCGCCACATCGCCTGCCCACCGGCGGCGAGGATGCGGTCGCGATAGGTCTCGCCGTCCGACGACAGCGGATCGCATTCGGCGGTGACGATCACCGTCGCCGGCAGACCGGAGAAATCACGAGCCATGAGTGGAGAAAGGGTCGGGTCGTCAGGCGATTGCCCAGGCGCCGAGCGGACGCGGCGGTAGAACTCGATGTCGGCGAGCGTCAGCAGCGGCGCCTCGGCGTGCTCGACATGGGAACGCCCGCTCTCGCCGCCGCCCAGGCCGGGATAGATCAACATCTGGCCGATGACACGCCGCGCATGTTGTCGCGTCGCTTGCGCCACCGCGGCGGCGAGGTTGCCGCCGGCGCTCTCGCCACAAAGCAAGATCGGCAGCGTGCTGGTCGCGGCGACCCATTCGAACACGGCAAGAGCATCGTCGAAGGAGGCTGGATGCAGATGCTCCGGCGCCAGCCGATAGTCGGCCGAGACCACCTCGAAACCGGTGCCGGCGCAGATTTCGGCACAGATGTCGTCATGGCTGTCGAGATCGCCGAGCACGAAGCCGCCGCCATGATAATAGACGACGATCGCCGCTGCCGCCTTGCCCGCCACGCGGTAGAGCCGGACCGGGATGGCTTGCGCCGCCGCGGCGACAAGACCGTCGCTGGTCGTCACGCCTTTGGGATGCCCTTGATGGAAAGCCACGCACATTTTGTCGTACACGGCGCGCTGCTCGGCGATCGGCGCGGCCACGATCTCCGGCGGGTACCAACTGTCGACCTTGTCGATATAGTCCCACAGCTCCGGGTCGAGCCGATCGGCATATTTGCCGCGCCTCGCCGAATTGCTTGGGTTGCTGGCCACTGTCGTCAGAGCTCGGCGTAGAGCCGCGCCGCGTTCTCGAAGGTGAAGCGCAGCGGTACCGAGCCCTCGACCTGCCAGACATTGACCGTATCGCCGGCCATCAACCGGCAGGCATCGAGCGTGTTGACGACGGCGCCGCCATAAAGCCTGTTGGCGAGGTTGAGGATGCCGGTCTGGTGCATGGCCGCACTTGCGCTGCCGCAGGCGTCCTTAACCAGCAGCACGCGAAAGCCTCGCGCCACCGCGTCCTTCACCGTGGCGTCGATGCAGGCCTCGGTCCAGACGCCGGCAATTACCAGCCATTCGGTGCCGGCTGCCTTGAGCTTGTCGCCGAAATCGTTCTTGCCGAAGGCGCTGGCTTCCTGCTTGACCAGAGTGGCTTCGCCGTTTCGCGGCGCCACCTCATGGCAGATCGCCGTCAGCGGATCGTCCTTGTCGGAGAAGGCCGACTTGCCGCTTTCGTCCACCGGGTGGAAAGGCCGCGCCTCGGCAAGATCCACGATATAGGCCCAGTGGTGGAGCGGCACGAAATTGCGCCGCGCCGCCTCCTGCAGGCGCTGCACATTGGCGAGGATGTCGGCAAACCCCTCGACCAGATAGCGTCTGTCCTTGCGATGCTCCTCCTGGAGATCGATGAACACCGCGGCCACCGTGCCGCGTCGAATGGAAATGGGCGTTTTCATGCGTATGCTCAAACTTCGTCATTCCAGGGCGAAGCAGCCGCGCAGCGGCGTCGCGAAGACCCTGGAATCCATGCCGTTGCCTTGATCGTCAATTGCTGCCTAACAGAATTCCGCACCGCGGCGAAGCGGAGACCGAACGGCATGGATTCCAGGGTCTGCGCCGCGTCGCTTCGCTCCTTGCTTCGCCCTAGAATGACGACGGCACAGGTGTTGCGGCCAATCGCCAAGGCCTGCGATGCCGGACCGGCGCTCATCGTGCTTGCCTGCATCAAACCTGCGGCTCCAGAAACTCATCCTCATAAGGAAAGCGCGAGAGCAGTTCGGTGCCGGTCTCGGTGATCAGGATCTCGTCCTCGAGCTTGACGCCTTCGCGGCCGCCTTTCTCGCCGATATAGCTTTCCACGCTCACCACCATGCCAGGCACGATGATGCCGTCGCGGCCATAGGTCTCGTAGTCCATCGAGTGCGCGATGAACGGCGTTTCGCCATGCATGCCGACGCCGTGCATGACCGAGGTGTAGCGCTGGTCGACGAAGCGATCGGGGATTTTCCAGGCCTTCTCGGCAATCTCGCGGAACGCCATGCCGGGCTTCACGATTGAGATATTGTGCTGCACCTGGTCGTGCGCCATGCGGTAGAGCGATTTCTGATAGGGCGTCGGCTTGCCCGGGCCGCAGCGGAAGGTGCGCGAGAAGTCGGAATAATAGCCGTAGCAGCCGATCGTATCGGTATCGAGCGCCAGCAATTCGCCCGGCCTGATCTTGCGGCCGCTCGCCTCGTTGAACCATGGATTGGTGCGCTGTCCCGAGGTGAGCAACCGGGTCTCGATGAACTCGCCGCCTTGCCGGATCACCTCGCCATACATGATGGCGAACAACTCGTTCTCTGAAACGCCGGGCTTGATCGCCTCGCGCACCGCCGCCACCGCGGCTTCAGCGCCGGCCATCGACACCTGCAGGCATTTGACTTCCTCCGGTGTCTTCACCGCGCGCACGGCGAGAATCTCGCCCTGGCAATCGCGCACCTCGCAGCCGCGCTTTTCCAAAGCCAGCGCCTGGAGATGGCTGCAGCGGTCGAGCCCGAGCTTCATCGATCCGCCGCCATGCTTCTTCAGAAGCTCGGTGATCTCATCCGCGAACGGTCCGGCGGTCTCGTCATCGCGGCCGGAGACAGAGGACCAGACGAGTTTGGACGGCCGCGCCTCGTCGATCGTGTCGAGCACCATCGAGACGTGGTAGCTCTGCGGATATTCGAACAGCACGATCGGCCCTGCGGTCGGGATGAAGAAGTACCGCGTCGAATTGCGCAGGAAATAGCCGAACATGTTGCGCGAGCCGGTTGCGTAGCGCTGGTTGTAGGGGTCGAACAGCACCACGCCGCCATAGCCCGCCTCGCGCATCCAGGCGCGCAGTTTTGCCAGCCGGCCTTTACGCAAGGCATCGGCGTCGATGAAGGACGGCTCGGTGTCGGACAGCCACATGCCGCCGGCCGGATCGGCCGCGGCCGGGTGGCGCATGCGGTCCTTGAAGTCCACATCCTCGGTGCTGTCGGGGTCGAAAACGACGATGCTCATGCGGGGTCTCCTGATGCCGAGAACATGAGCTATGCGTCACGCAAAGTGTGTGCGGATTCCCGCAGATGTCGTGCCGAATGCCGCGCCAACGACGAAGGAAACGTAGAGCCGCACCATTCCAACTAATGCCGCCGCATCGCCTTCGGCGCGTGTCCATGCTCTTCGCGAAACGCCCTTGCAAAGCTCGACATCGACGCAAACCCGCAGGCCAGCGCCACATCGCGCACCATCAGCGTCGAATGCGCCAACAGGTCGGCCGCGCGCTTCAGCCGCAGCCGCCGGTAATATCCGTTGGGCGAGACATCCAGTTCGGCGCGGAAATTGCGCTCAAGCTTGTCGGACGACACGCCGAGCCTTGCCGCCAGCTCCGCCATGCCGAGCCGCTCTTCCACAGCGTCTTCCATGATGGCGATGGCCGATAGCACCAGCTCGTTCTGGACGCCGGTGCGCAGCCTGAGCGGCATCAGCTTGCGGTCGACGCTGGAGCGCAACGGAGAATGCACGAACCATTCGGCGACTCCCGCCGCGATCTCGGCGCCACAGTCGCGCGTGATGATCTCCAGCATCATGTCGAGGCTGCCGACGCCGCCGGCCGAGGTGAAGCGCTTGCGGTCGATGACGAAGAGATCGCGCCGAAGCTCGATATCCGGAAAAGCTTCGGTGAAGGCGGCCTGGCTGGTCCAGTGCAAGGTGCAGGCATGGCCGTCGAGCAGACCGGCGCGGGCGAGGAAAAAGGCGGCGTCGGCGACAGCGCCGATATGCGCGCCGCCGCGCAGGCTTTTGCGGATCCAGCTCATCGCCTCGTCGGCCACGACATGGTCGGCATCGCCGCCCGAGCATACGACGATGCGGTCGACCTTCGGCGCGTCGGAGGCTGAAAAGCCCGGCTGGATGACGACGCCGTTGGAGGCCTCGACCGTGCCCCAGTCTGCGCCGACGATCACCCAGCGGTAGCATTCGCGCCTGGCAAGCACGTTGGCCGCGCGCAGCGGCTCGATGACGGAAGAAAACGCCATCATTGGAAAGCCGGGAAAGACCAGCACCGCGAAGGTCAAAGGCGCTCCGCCCGCCGCCTGTCTTGGCTGGTTGCGTGAACTCATGGCTGGCGGCCGTAGCGCGGCAGCACGATATCGGCGGTAAGCGGCGCGAGTTCCATGCCGCTCGCCAGCTCCGGATTCAGCCGGATCATCTCCTCGATCTCTGCCGCCGGGACCGGCTCGCCTGTGATGGAGAGTTCGAACAGCTCGGCCTCGACGCGGGCGTCAGGCTCATTGGCGGCGGGCGCGGAGAAAGAACCGAGATGGAAGGCCTCGGCCGGATCGACGGCAACGCCCAGCTCTTCGCGCAATTCGCGCGCAAGGGCGGCGGCCGGCAACTCGTCCGGCTCGATCTTGCCGCCGGCCTGCATGAAGGCGCTGGTACCGCGCTTGCGCACCAGAAGCAGCCTGCCGTCGTCGTCGCGGATGACAGCGGCGGCGATGCGGATCGTCCTGGCCCTCGCTGATCTGGAATGACTGGAGGTCACGATAGGCTGTTTCCCAACGGCGGTTTTGGTGGCACAGAGAGTGAACTGTAGCTGGCCGCGCGGCCGGCTTGCAACGGAGAGATCAAGCGATGTTCGCGGCAACGGCAATCGACACAAGCAACAAGCCGGCCTTCTACAAGGAGTTGGCCACGCAATTGAAAGCGCTGCTGGAAGGCGAGGGCGATTCCGTCGCCAATGCCGCCAACACGGCGGCGCTGATCTACCAAATGGTGCCCGACCTCAACTGGGCCGGCTTCTATTTCCTCGCCTCCGAGGACGAGCTGGTGCTCGGGCCCTTCCAGGGTAAGCCCGCCTGCGTTCGCATCGCCGTCGGCAAGGGCGTCTGCGGCAAGGCCATCGAGCTCGATATGTCGATGCTGGTCAAGGACGTCAGCGAATTTCCCGGCCACATCGCCTGCGATGCCGATTCGCGTTCCGAGTTGGTGGTGCTTTTGCGCGACGCCGAAGGCGCGTTCGGCGTGCTCGACCTCGACAGCCCGCTGCCCGGACGCTTCGACAAGGAAGACCAGGCCGGCATCGAGAAACTCGCCGCGATCTACGTCGCGGCGTGTGAGTTCGAGGACGAAGACGAAGACGAAGACTGAAAGGTGAGGCCGGCCCCGGCCTGCCTCAGGCGAACCTCACCAGCACCAGGCTGAAGCCCGCGATGAAGATGAAGGCCGAGAAGGCCAGCATCAGCGGCCGCAGGCCGCGCGAGCGCAGTTCCGAAATATCGGCCTGAAGGCCCATGGCGGCAAGCCCCATGGTCAACATCACCTGTGCGGCTAAAGCAATTGCCGAGTGGAGCTGGGCCGGGATCGCTACCAGGCTGTTCAGCGCCACGATCGCGACGAAGGCGGCCACGAACCAGGGCATCGGCGGCTTGGCGCCGGATGCGTCGGTGCTGCTACGGCGCGCCATCAGGCCGAGCGCGATCACCATCGGCGCCAGCATGGCGACACGGGTCAGCTTGGCGACGGTCGCGGTCTCGCCGGAGAGCGTGCCGTTCTGGAAGCCGGCGCCGATCACCTGCGCCACCTCGTGGATCGAGGCTCCCGCCCATAGGCCGAAAGCATGCTGGTCGAGCCCAAGCACGGGTGCCAGCAGCGGGAAGACTAGCATGGCGACGGTGCCGAACAGCGTGATGGCGGCAACCGCATAGGTGACATCCTCGTCGCGCGCATCGGTGACGATGTTGGTGGCGACGATCGCCGAGGCGCCGCAGATCGAGGTGCCGGCCGCGATGAGCTGCGCGAGCTTCCGGTCGACGCCGATCAGCCGGCCGAGCGTGACGGTGAAGAGGAAGGTGGCGCCGAGCGTGGCGGCGACGATGCCGACGCCGCCGAGGCCGATGCCCGCTACCTGGCCGAGCGTGAGCTGGAAGCCCAGCAGCACGATGGCGAAGCGCAGCAGGCGCTTTTGCGAAAAGGCGATGCCGGCCTTGGCATGGGCAGGAAGGCCGAGCACGTTGGAATAGACCATGCCGGCGACGACCGCCAGGATCATCGGGCTGAACAAGGTGAGGCCGGAGAAACCGCGCGCAGAATAAGCGACGCTGGTGATCATCGCCACCAGCACCAGTCCCGGCACGACGCCGGTTGAGATCGAGTTTGGAGCAGGGCGCTTGCGCTGGGCGTTGGCCGAGTTCAGGCGATTTGGAAGATCGTTCGCGGTGGCGGGCAGGAAAGACAATTCAATTCTCCAGGCACCTTCGCAGTCGGAATGCCATTCCAGAACCAATCTTTCCAACGAATTATTCGGGTTACAATGATCGATTTTTTCGAACGATGAGGAGCGGGCCGCCGGATCGGGCGATATGCCTGCCATGTCGACGCTGCCGGCTTGACAGCGCCTGACGCGCTGGCTCAAACACTTCAAGCTTGCGTTTGACAGAGCACATGCCGCATCGTTATTTCTGGCGGTATACGACGATCACTTCATCACAATCGAGCAAGGCGGCCCGCAGGGAGCGAAACCATGTCACACGATCTGCAGTTCTATATCGACGGCGCCTGGGTCGATCCCGTGGTGCCGAACGCTCTCGACGTCATCGACCCTTCGAACGAAGACGCTTTCGCCCAGATTTCACTCGGCTCCAAGGCCGATGTCGACAAGGCGGTGGCCGCCGCCAAGCGCGCTTTCGCCACTTTCGGCTTCACCTCGGTCGAGGAACGGCTCGATATCCTCAACCGCGTCATCGAAGTCTACAAGAAGCGCAGCAAGGACCTCGCGCTCGCCGTTTCGCGCGAGATGGGCGCGCCGCGGCAGATGGCGCTGGACAGCCAGGTCGGGGTCGGCCAGGCACATCTGGAAAAGATGGCCGAGGTGCTGAAGAGCTTCCAGTTCCGTCATGTCAAAGGCTCCTCGCTCATCGTCAAGGAGCCGATCGGCGTCGTCGGCCTGATCACGCCGTGGAACTGGCCGCTCAACCAGATCACCTGCAAGGTCGGTCCCGCGCTTGCCGCCGGCTGCACAATGGTGCTCAAGCCGTCCGAGATCGCGCCGCTCGACGCCATCATCTTCGCCGAGATCATCGACGAGGCCGGCGTGCCGAAGGGCGTCTTCAACCTCGTCAACGGCGACGGCCCGGGGGTCGGCCAGGCGTTGGCCAGCCATCCGGATGTCGACATGATGTCCTTCACCGGTTCGACCCGCGCCGGCATCCTGGTCGCCAAGGCGGCGGCCGACACGGTCAAGCGCGTGCATCAGGAGCTCGGGGGCAAGTCGGCCAACATCCTGTTCCCCGATGTCGATCTGGAGCGGGCCGTCACCAAGGGCGTCGCCGGCTGCTTCGGCAACAGCGGCCAGTCCTGCAACGCGCCGACCCGCATGTTCGTGCCGCGCGACCGTCACGACGAGGCGGCGGGCTACGCCAAAAGGGCGGCGGAGAAATTCACCGTCGGCCCGGCCGACGCGCCCGCGTCCAAGCTCGGCCCGGTGGTGAGCCAGATCCAGTTCGACAAGATTCAAGGATTGATCCAGAGCGGCATCGACGAGGGCGCCACGCTGGTCGCCGGCGGCCCCGGTCGCCCGGCCGAGCTCAACCGCGGCTACTACGTCCGCCCGACCGTCTTCGCCAATGTCACGCACGACATGCGCATCGCCAGCGAGGAAATCTTCGGGCCGGTGCTGTCGATCATGCCTTACGACACGGTCGAGCAGGCGGTCGAGCAGGCCAACGACACCGTCTTCGGCCTTGCCTCCTACATCCAGGCCAAGGACATCGAGAAGGCGCGCGACGTGGCTGCCCGCATGCGTTCCGGCAATGTCTACATCAACTACCCAGCCTGGGACGCCGGCCTGCCCTTCGGCGGCTACAAGCAGTCCGGCAACGGCCGCGAATATGCCGAATATGGCCTGGAGGATTTCCTCGAGATCAAGGGCATCGCCGGTTACGAGGCGGCGGAGTAGGGCGCGCGAGTCCGCGCTCGGAGACCAGGCCTCCGAAGAAGCTTAAGAAGGGCGCGGCCTCGGCCGCGCCTTTTCATTTGGACTGACCTCGCAGGTCAGACGTGGCCGTAGAAATCCCGGTGCACGGCGACGGAATAGGCATAGTCCAGCAAGGTCGACCAGCTGAACACGGGCATGTCGATTTCGCGCTGTATCGCCCGGCCAAAGGGCTGAAACCCGGTGCATTCCAGAACCATGGCTCCCATGTTCGAATGGGCGGCGGCGAAATCCTTCGCGACCTTGACGATGTCGCGCTCGGCCAGGCCGTAATCCGCGGTAGGGATTTCGGGCCGGATGTCCTTCGTCCAGAGATTGTCGAACTGGGGCGTCTTGCCGTCATCCTTGGCGCCGTGGACGACATAGTTCGTTCCGAGCGTCACGCCGACCGAAGTCAGATGCCGGTCACTGAGCCGGTCGCCCTCGGCGACGAGAATGCCGACGACCCTTTCGGGACCGATGATCATCTGGGCGAGAGGCACCTGCAGCAGGCTCGACGCGAAAACCGGCACATCGACGCTGGCCGCGATCTCCTTCTGGAACCAGGCGAAGTAGCCGCATTCGGCGGCGATCGCGCGACATCCCATGCGTTCCAGCTTCCGCGCGGCCCTGACAATCGGCTCGAGCAGGGCTTTCTTGTCGTCGCCGCGGACGAGGTTCTGGATGTCGACGCCTTCGGCGATTTCATACTGGATCGGGAACGGATAGGCGCTGGCGTTCCGCACGTCGCCGGGGAACCCGGGATACACCTCGTCCAGGATGATGATGCCAAGGCCCATTCCATAGCAGGAATGATTTTTGCGGGCATGAATTCGTTGAACCCCTGAATCGCGAGCCGTCATCCAAATCTCCGCACATCGTTGCGGCGAAGCTAGTTGCTTATGAATGCGCCGGGAAATAGCGTTTCTTTATGGTTATCCGAAGACGCTTATGAAGGTGCCCGTCATGCTTTCCCGACGCGGTGAGATATCCGTGCGCCGTGTGCGCAGCCTGCTGACGGTGCTGGAATTAAACTCGTTCACCCAGGCCGCGGAAGAGCTGGGCCTTACCCAGCCGGCCATTTCGCAGCACGTCACGCAACTGGAAAAGCAATTGGGCTTCACGCTCCTGGTCCGCGACCGCGAAGGGCTTCGGCTCAGCCCCGCCGGCAGTTCGCTGCTGCCCGGGCTGCGGCGGCTTGTTGCGGGCAACGAGGCGATCGTCGATCAGCTCGCTTCGCTCAGCCTCGGCACCGAGCAGATCCTGCGGGTTGCAAGCGTGGCGTCCTTCGCTGCGATGTTCATTGGCCCCGCCTTCCATGCGCTGCGGCCCCGATTCCCCAACCATGTGCTCGATATCGTGGAGATCGACAGCGAAGAGACGTTTCAACTCGTGAGGTCGAACGAGATCGATTTCGGCATCAGCAGCGTGTTCGTTCCGTCGCCTGGCCTGCTGTTCGAGTTGCTCTGCCAGGACGGCGCCTGCGTCGTCCTGTCGACATCGCATCCTCTCGCCGCCAGATCCGAGCTTGCCGACGAAGAGGTGCTTGCCGAACCTTTCATCCGCTTTCCCTCGGGAACGACATCGGGCAATTGGCTGGCCATGATGTCGGAGCGGTCCGGCCTGCAGCCGAGAACCGTCGTCGAGGTGCGCCAGCTTATGACCGGCTGCCAGCTCGCGCAGCAGAACATCGGCCTGACCGTCGTCCCCGAGATCGCCGCCAGATCGTGCCCGCTGCCCGGTCTTGCCGTGATTCCCTTGCGGGATGGCCTGCCGCCGAGAAAGCTGGGTGTGGTCACCAGCGAGTTTCACCAGCCCTCCCAATTCGAGACTGCCGTTCTCTCGGAGCTTCGAGCAATGACCTTGCCGCCTGAGGGCAAATGAGGCCTTTGATTTTTTTGCATGCCCTTCCCGAGAGATGGGTGACAGTTCATTCCGGATAGATGGGTTACACTTTCGGCCCTTTGCGAGAAGAGCAAGCTGCCTCGGAAGAAGTGTAACGTCATGGAAGAGCGGCTGAAGTTCATCGCCCGGCTGCTGGACGGCGATGGCTGTGCTTTGCCGTGAGTTCGATATCTCGCGCAAGACCGGCTACAAGATACTCACGCGCTACAACGACAGCGGCCTTGAAGGGCTGACGGATCGGTCGCGTCGGCCCTACCGCCATGCCAATCAGCTTCCGTTTCAAATCGAGAAGCGAGGCTCGGCCCTTAGCGGCCCGACAGTTCCGCGCTCTGTTGGGGTGCGTTGGGTTGAACTGCCGGACCTAACCGACTCGGGTCAGGGTGTGGGAGTCGGCTAGGAGCTGAGGCTAAATTAGCAATCTTGTATTGATATAGATTTTTATGTCTTTTCCACCGGTTTCGGTGAACTCGCCGGGCGAGGCCCCCAACTACAGCCTCAAGCCCGACGAGCTGCCGGGGATCAACCCGGCAATCTCTGCTGTGCAAGGCTGATGCCAGCGTTTCCGTCCTACAACGATACAGCCAGCCAATAAGCCGAGACTCAGCGAACTGGTAGTAGAGCAGCCAGGGCCGGCGCGGCCATCAGGGCGCTTGCCGCCATCTCGAGCACATCGCGCTGCCGATAGCGCCAAACCGCGTTGGCGACCATCGCAACGCCGATTGCGGCGATGTAAAGCGGAACACGGTTCTCTGATTCATGTCGCATCCATGTCGCGTGGAGTTGCCGTCAATCAGCGGGAACCGTTGGAAATCAACGGTATTGGCTCGCAACATGGCGCGACAAGAAAATGCACCAAGCGCAAAGTTTGTGCTTGCATAAACATTTGAAATTGCTTGGTAAATTGATGGCTGGGGAACCTGGATTCGAACCAGGACTAACGGAGTCAGAGTCCGTGGGTCTACCGTTAACCTATTCCCCAGCAGGCGCGATTGGTATCGCGCGAAGCGGGCGGCTCATGCGCCGCGAGCGCTGCCTTGTAGCCGCCATCGAAAAATAGTCAAGCCCGCAGCAGAGATCAACCGCAGGCTTTTTGAGCCTTTGTCCGATGCATGTCGTTCCCCCAAAACCGCTCCGCGCTTTTTGGGCGACATGCATTGGCTCCGCCGCCAGACGCCGAAGGCTTCAGTTCTCCTCGCGGCTGTACTGCGAATGTTCGAAATAGAGCACCACGCCAAGGCCGATCAGCAGCGGAATGATGAGATAGAACAGGCGGAACACCAGAAGGGCGGCGAGCACGCCGACCGGATCCATGTCGGAAAGACCGGTGAGGAAGACGACCTCGAACACGCCGAGCGCGCCAGGCGCGTGCGACAACAGCCCGATCGAGAACGACACCATGAACACGCCGAGCACCACGAAATAGCCGGGATTGCCAACCTCGGGCAGGGCAAAATAGATGATCGCGGCGGCCCCCAGCAGTTCGATCGGCCCGATCAGCAATTGCCGCGCCACGATCGGCAGCGCCGGATAGTGCAGCTGGAAGCTGCCTATCTTCAGCGGTCTGAGCCGCAACCAGCTGCCGAAGGCGTAGGCGCCGACAAGGATGAGCATGGCGAGCCCGGCGGCGAAGGCCGCGCCGTGATGCGGTGCGCCCGTGAAACGATCGATGATCTGGGGTTCCAGCAACAGCACGAGGCCGCCGAGGAGAACGCTGGACAGGATGAAGGTGAACCAGCAGATTGCCACCAGCACGCCGACCTCCTGGCCGGTCAGCCCTCTCGTGGCGTAGGCGCGGTAGCGGATGACCGCGCCGGAAAACACCGAGCCGCCGATATTGTGCGACACCGCGTAGGTGGTGAAGGAGCACAGCGTCACGAACAGCCACGACACCTTCTTGCCGATATGCAGCAGCGCGATGTGGTCATAGCCGGCGAGCGCGGCGTAGGCGACGATTGAGCTCAGCGCCGCGAGCAGCCAGCCGCGCGCCGGGATGGTGGAGATGCCGGTCCAGACATCGTTGAGCGAAATGCCGCGCAGTTCGTGAATGAGCAGCCACAGCGAGAATGCGACGGCCGCGATGCCTATGACCGGCCAGAAATAGCGCCTCCAATTCATGGCGTCGTCATCATGCGTTGCAGCTCATTGATTGATGTGCCCAAAACCCTTTCGAACCCTCATTTGAGACATGCCTGATTGAAGCCGGCTATTCAACCGGCAAGACATTGCCCCAACGTGACGCCGGCAAAATGCGACGTCAGCGAAATTCGGCCATGCGCTCTTGGTGATTGCGAACGGCGCTGCTACTCTGCCCTCAACTTGAAACAAATCGAGGTGCCTGCTGCGTCCGTTCCCGGTTCGCGCGGCGCCGGAAGGAACTGAAGTGGAAGACCACGATACCGGCGCGGGCGCGTCGGCAGTGGGCATGTCCGGGGCATCGCCGGCGCAGTCGGCGGACCAACATACGGCGCGATTCAGCCGCCACGCGGGTGCGCACCAAAGACATGCCGACCCCAGACATGCCAACCAGAGGCAGACTGGCGCAAGTCAGGCCGACCAGCAGGGCAATCAGCCGAAAGGCAAGACGCGCAAGCGTCGCAAGCGCAAGCGCGGCCGCAAGGTATTCGCGCGCGACGAGAACGGGGCCGTGCCGCATGCCGCCCCTGCCAGCACGGCGGCAAACCAACCTCGGACCGTCCTGCCACAGGTTGAGCCAAGGCCTCATCTCCAGGCCCCGCCGCGTCCACCGCAGCAGGAATTGCCGGTTTTCGCCGCGCTCGACCTCGGCACCAACAATTGCCGGCTGCTGGTCGCGGTGCCTGGCCGTCACGGCCAGTTCCGCGTCATCGACGCTTTCTCGCGCATCGTCAGGCTGGGCGAGGGGCTGACGGCCAGCGGCCGGCTAAGCCATGCCGCGATGGACCGCGCCGTCGAGGCGCTGAAGGTCTGCGGCGAGAAACTGCGCAACCGCAAGATCAGGAAAGCCAGGCTGATCGCCACCGAAGCCTGCCGTTCGGCCGCCAATGGCGTCGAATTCCTGGACCGGGTCGAGCGCGAGGCCGGGCTGAAGCTCGAAATCATCGACCGCCAGACCGAAGCCCGCCTTGCCGTTTCCGGTTGCGGCTCGCTGGTCGAGCGCGACACGCAGGGCGTGGTGCTGTTCGACATTGGCGGCGGCTCGTCCGAAATCGCCCTGATCGACCTGACCGGGCGGCGCTCTCCGCGGCTCGCCAATCACATCGTGTCGTGGACCTCGCTGCCGGTCGGCGTGGTGTCGCTCGCCGAGCGCTTCGGCGGACGCACGGTGACGCGCGAGACCTTCGCCGCCATGGTCGACGACGTGGCCGCGCGGCTGAAGGTCTTCGATGGTCGCGACCGGCTCGCGCATGTACTGGCCAGCCCCAACTTCCATCTGCTCGGCACCTCCGGCACGGTGACGACGCTGGCCGGCGTGCATCTCGATCTCGAGCGCTACGACCGCCGCCGTGTCGATGGCCTCTGGATGGATCGCGACAGCGTCGATCGAATGATCGAGCGGCTGATCGGCTGGGATTTCCAGCAGCGCTGCGCCAATCCCTGCATCGGCGCCGACCGCGCCGACCTGGTGCTCGCCGGCTGCGCCATACTGGAAGCGATCCGCGGTGTTTGGCCGTCCGAGCGGCTGCGCGTCGCCGACCGCGGCCTGCGCGAGGGAATCCTGAGTGAACTGATGGCCGATGACGGCGTCTGGCGTGGCGATGCTGGGCGCCGGGCATGATCCCAAAAGGTGGCCGCGTTGTTTTGATGAGCAGTCGATCCCCACTCCGTCGGGCTTCGCTCGACACCTCTCCCCCGATCGACGGGGAAGAGGAAAGGCGCGAGGTCGCCAGCCTTGGCTCCCTTCTTCTCCCTCCGGAGGGAGAAGAGGTGGCGCCGCGAAGCGGCGATGGAGTGGGGGAAGCCCTCCGTGAAACGCGAAGCCGTCGCAAAACCGGCACGATGAAGCGAGCGAGAAAAAGCGGACCAGAAATCCAGATGCCGAATTTCAGGATCGGACCGGCGAAAAGTGGCGATCGGTTTTCGCGCAGGATCATGCTCGGGCAAGAAATCAGGCAATGACCAAGAAACCCGAAAAGCCAGGATCTGCCGGCATTCGCGTCCTCAAGACCAGGATCAAGAAGAAGAGCGGCTTGAAGGAGTCTTCGCGCCGCTGGCTCGAGCGCCACATGAACGATCCTTATGTGCAGCGCTCCAAGGCCGATGGCTACCGCTCGCGCGCTGCCTACAAGCTGATCGAGATCGACGACAAGCATCATCTGCTGAAACCCGGCATGAAGGTCATCGACCTCGGCGCGGCCCCCGGCGGGTGGTGCCAGGTAGCGGCCGCGCGGACGAAGTCAAGGGCGGAAAATCCGCATGTCGTCGGCATCGACTATCTCGAAATGGACGCGGTTCCGGGAGCCGTCATCCTGCAGATGGATTTTCTCGATCCGGACGCGCCGCAAAAACTGGCCGAGGCGTTGGGCGGCCAGCCGGATGTGGTGCTGTCCGATATGGCGGCACCTACGACCGGGCACCGCCGCACCGATCATCTGCGAACCATGCATCTGTGCGAAGTCGCGGCCGATTTCGCCCTGCACGTCCTCAAGCCCGGTGGGCATTTCCTCGCCAAGACCTTTCAGGGTGGCGCCGAGAACGAGCTTTTGTCGCTGCTAAAGCAGAATTTCCGCTCCGTCCATCACGTCAAGCCGCCGGCCTCGCGGGACGAATCGGTGGAGCTTTATTTGCTGGCGAAGGAGTTTAAGGGGTAGCGCCGACGCTTCCTTCTCCCGCAAGGGGAGAAGGGAGGAGCGCCTACTTCCCCGCTGTCCCCACCGTTTCCAGCGTCTTCGGCGTGGTCAGGCGGCCATGGCCCGAGACGGCGTTGCCGGCGTCCGGCGCCAGCCGCATGAAGGTGATCGATCCCGCCGCCGAAACGGCCGCCACGATGAAGAAGGCGATGTGAAAGTCGTTCAGGGTCAGCGGCCCGCCATGGATGGACGTCGATACTTCGAGGATGCCGCCGGCCAGCGCAACGCCGAGCGCGATCGACAATTGCTGGAAAACCGCCGTGATCGGCGTCGCCTTGCTGGTATCGGCGGGCGTGATCTCGGCATAAGAGAGCGCATTGACGCCGGTGAAGAACATCGAGCGGATGAAGCCGCCGACCAGAAGTATCGCCAGCATCAGCGCATAAGGCGTCTGCGGCGTGAACAAGCCGTAGATCGCGATCGAGGCGGCCGCGACAAGCGAGCCCCAGATCAGCACCCGACGGAAGCCGGCGAGGCGGAAAAGCAGTGCCGTGACGAACTTCATGCCGATGGCGCCGATCGCCGAGACGAAAGTGATCATGCCCGACTGGAAGGGCGTGAGCCCGAAGCCGATCTGGAACATCAGCGGCAAAAGGAAGGGCACCGCGCCGATGCCGATGCGAAACAGCGAGCCGCCGAGCACGGAGGATCGGAACACCTGGTTGCGGAACAGCTCCAGCGCCAAGAGCGGGTTCCTGGCGCGCCGGGCATGGAGGAGATAGAGCACGCCCGAGACCACGCCGACGGCGACGGTGATGAAGCCCGCCATCGGCGGCAGCGCCGGCAGGCTGACGACGGAAAGGCCGAACACGACGCCGGAAGCGGCAAGCCCCGAGAGCACGAAGCCGGGGAAATCGAGCGGCGGCGTCTGGGCAGGCTCCGTTTCCGGCAGATAGCGCGTGGCGAGCCACATGCCGATCAGGCCGATCGGCACATTGATGAGAAAGATCCAGTGCCAGGTGAAATAGGTGGTGATGAAACCGCCGATCGGTGGGCCGACCAGCGGGCCGACCAGCGCCGGCACGGTCAGCCAGGACATTGCCGCGACGAGCTCGTTCTTCGGCGTGGCGCGCACCAGCACCAGCCGCCCGACCGGCGTCATCATCGCGCCGCCCATGCCTTGCAGGAAGCGCGACACAACGAAAGCCGGCAGCGAATTGGCAAACGCGCAGGCGACCGAGCCGGCGATGAAGACGCCGATCGCGGCGCGAAACACGTTCTTGGCGCCGAACCGGTCCGCCATCCAGCCGCTGATTGGAATGAAGATCGCCAGCGACACCAGATAGGCGGTCAGCGCCAGCTTCAGCGCGATCGGGCTGGTGTGGATGTCGACGGCGATCGCCGGCAGCGACGTCGCGATCACGGTCGAATCCATGTTCTCCATGAAAAGTGCGACCGCCAGGATGAGCGGGATGATGCGGTTCAAGGGAAACGCCCTGAGTTGTCTTCGCTATTCTAGGCCCGGCTTGGGGGCGAACCGGTGCGACCGGGCGGTTATCACGCCTCGGTCCGGATGTCGCATTAAATTGCTGTCACTTTTGCGGGAGCGCAACCACGTGGAGGCAGTGAAGGACAGAGCTATGTCGCGGTCAGCAATGGTCGGCCTGTGGCGCGGATCGTTCCCGCGGACACGGAACTATTGCTCCACTCGCGCGCAGCGTTGTTGTCGCGGCTCGAGCAACAGCCGGTCGTCGCGGTCGAAAACTGGACACGCGACGATACTTACGAACGCCAGCGATGACGGCTTTGGCTCGAAACGGGTGCCGTCACCTCGCGCAACGATCGGCTTTTCAACCGCGACAGGACGTGTTACCAGCCAGCGCCAATCCTGAAAGGGAAGATGAGAGTCGGCGCTGGCCAATCGGCCCAGCGCCTTTTCCGCATTCAAAAGGACTGGCCATGGCAAAAATCATCGAAACGTCCACTGGCGCGCTGGCGCTGACCTTCGACGACGTGCTCTTGCAGCCCGGCCATTCCGAAGTCATGCCGGGCGAGACCGACATCCGCACCCGCATTGCCGGCGACATCGATCTCAACGTGCCGATCCTGTCGGCGGCGATGGACACCGTCACCGAGGCGCGGCTGGCGATCGCCATGGCGCAGGCCGGCGGCATCGGCGTCATCCACCGCAATTTCTCGCCGGCCGAGCAGGCCGAGCAGGTCAGGCAGGTGAAGAAATTCGAGTCCGGCATGGTGGTGAACCCGGTCACCATCGGCCCCGACGCCACGCTGGCCGACGCGCTGGCGCTGATGCGCACCTATTCGATTTCCGGCATTCCAGTGGTCGAGAATGGCGGCACCGGCGGCCACACGGTCGGCCGGCTCGTCGGCATTCTCACCAACCGCGACGTGCGCTTCGCTTCCGATCCGGCGCAGAAGGTCTACGAGCTGATGACGCGTGAGAACCTGATCACGGTCAAGGAGAATGTCGACCAGGACGAAGCCA
The DNA here is from genome assembly GCF_006439375.1 of Mesorhizobium sp. B4-1-1. Classification (NCBI taxonomy): domain Bacteria; kingdom Pseudomonadati; phylum Pseudomonadota; class Alphaproteobacteria; order Hyphomicrobiales; family Phyllobacteriaceae; genus Mesorhizobium; species Mesorhizobium sp. B4-1-1. Next base: position 125,936 of record NZ_VFTH01000007.1, on the reverse strand, counting down.
AGCGCCTGCTCCACAAACACCGCATCGAGAAGCTGGTGGTGGTCGACAGGAATGGCAATTGCGTCGGCCTGATCACCGTCAAGGACATCGAGAAGTCGCAGCTCAACCCGCACGCCACCAAGGATGCGCAAGGCCGCCTGCGCGCCGCCGCCGCCACCAGCGTTGGCGATGACGGCTTCGAGCGCGCCGAGCGCCTGATCGACGCCGGCGTCGACCTTTTGGTCATCGACACCGCGCACGGCCATTCGCAGCGTGTGCTGGACGCGGTGGCGCGGGCGAAGAAGCTCTCCAATTCCGTGCGCATCCTGGCCGGCAATGTCGCCACCGCCGATGGCACGCTGGCGCTGATCGATGCCGGCGCCGACGCCGTCAAGGTCGGCATCGGCCCGGGTTCGATCTGCACGACCAGAATCGTCGCCGGTGTCGGCGTCCCGCAGCTGTCGGCGATCATGTCGGCGGTCGAGACAGCCAGCAAGGCCGGCGTGAGCGTCATTGCCGATGGCGGCATCAAATATTCGGGCGATCTCGCCAAGGCGCTCGCCGCGGGCGCAAGCGCCGCCATGATCGGTTCGCTGCTTGCCGGCACCGACGAGAGCCCGGGCGAGGTCTATCTGCACCAGGGCCGCTCCTTCAAGGCGTATCGCGGCATGGGGTCGGTCGGCGCCATGGCGCGCGGCTCGGCCGATCGCTACTTCCAGGCCGAGGTCCGCGACACCCTCAAACTGGTTCCGGAGGGCATTGAAGGGCAGGTTCCCTACAAAGGACCTGTGGCTGGCGTGCTGCACCAGCTTGCAGGCGGCTTGAAAGCCGCTATGGGTTATGTGGGTGGACGTGACCTTGCAGATTTCCGCGAGCGCGCCACTTTTGTGCGCATATCCAACGCCGGACTTCGTGAAAGCCACGCCCATGACGTCACGATCACCCGCGAAAGCCCCAATTACCCGGGCGGACTTTGATCGAGAGGCCGATCGGCCCGACCGCCAGGGGCTGTGGCGTGGCTTGAGCGTGGCGGTGCTGCGGCTGTCGCGGCACGCGGCGGCGCTGTCCATAGCCTCGATCGCGCTTTTCCTCGTCATGACGGCGCTGGAGTTTCTCTATTTCCAGCGCTTGAGCGGCGGCTTGGCCGCGCTCGACATACGTGTCGCCGGCTTCACGCCCGACGAAGGCATGGCGTGGCTCACAGCACTCGGCCGTCGCGGCGGCGAGATCATCATCGTCTGGCACTATTTGACCTTCGACCTTTTGTTCCCGGCGCTGCTGTCGCTGACGCTGGTCAGCCTCATCCTTGCCTTCGGGCGGCGGCTCAGCACCTTCCGCGCCATGCCGGCGCAGCTGCAGGCCCTGTTCGCGCTCGTGCTGGTGCTGCCCTATACGGTCGCCGACTATGCTCAGAATTTTGCCCTGGCGCGGCTGCTCTCCGATTTCCAGCTGGCCAACCCCGATTCGCTGGCCTTCGCCTCTTCGCTGACCGTCACCAAATTCGCGCTGCTGGCCATTCCATTCTTTGTCGTCGCGTTCTTCGCGCTGGCCGGGCAGCGGCGGCGCTGACGGGAGAGAGGGCGGACAAATGCATCAGACCGCCATCTTCTGGCCGATGCTGGCGCATGTGCTCCTGGTCTACATCGTCTATCTGGTGATGCTGAAGCGGCGCTATCTCGCCGTGAAGTCCGGTGAAGCGAAGGTCGGCCAGTACAAGGTCCGCTCCACCGAGCCGGCCTCGAGCGTCACCGTCGCCAACAACCTGATCAACCAGTTCGAGCTGCCGGTTCTCTTCCACGTGCTTTGCCTGGCGCTGTTCGTCACCAACGGCGTGAACTACCTGACGCTGGCGTTGATGTGGCTCTTCATAGTCACGCGCTATGTGCACGCCTGGGTGCATCTCGACAGAAACTATGTGCTGCACCGCAGCCGCGCCTTCTTCCTTGGCGCGGGTATACTTCTTATCGCCTGGTTCTGGTTCGCGCTGCACCTGCTCGCGGTGGTGTGACGCTAGACCGTTTCACGGAAACGGTGAAATGGGTCTATCTCTTTGTTTTTACGCAATTCCGGGCGGAAAACCGCTCACACTTTTCCTGGAATTGCTCTAAAGGTCGAACACCGCGATCCTGCGTTTGTCGAACTTGATGCCGATCTCGCCGCGCACCAGCCTCAGCGCCTGCTCGCCGAAAACGGCGCGCCGCCAGCCCTGCAGCGCCGCCACGTCGGCTTCGTCGCCCTCGGCGGCTATGCGGTCGATATCGTCGCTGGAGGCAAGCACCTTGGTGGCGACGCCTTCCTTCTCCGCGACGATCCTGAGCAACACCTTGAGCAGCTCCGACGCCGCGCTCGATCCTTCCGGCGGCTGGACGCTTTTCGGCAGTTTCGGCATCGCATCCTTGGGCAGGGCAAGGGCGGTGTTGACCGCGCCAAGCAGCGCGGTTGCCGTCGCGGAGCGCTCCCAGCCTTTCGGCGTGGTGCGCAGCTTGCCGAGCGCTGCCGCGTCGCGCGGCGCCTGCTGCGCGATCTCGTAGATCGCATCATCCTTGAGCACGCGGCCGCGCGGCACGTCGCGCTCGCGCGCCTCGCGCTCGCGCCAGGCGGCCACCGCCTGCACGATCGCCAACTCCTGCGGCTTGCGCAGCCGCATCTTCAGCCGCTTCCAGGCATCCTCGGGATGCGGATCGTAGGTCTCGCGCGAGGTGAGGACATCCATCTCCTCGTTCAGCCAATGTGCGCGGTCCTCGCGCTTCAGCTCGGCGCTGAGATGCTGGTAGACCTCGATCAGATGAGTGACGTCGGCGAGCGCGTATTCGAGCTGCTTGTCGGAGAGCGGCCGGTGCCGCCAGTCGGTGAAGCGCGAGGATTTGTCGAGCCGGGCTCCGGTGACCTTCTGGACGAGCTGGTCATAGGAAACGCTGTCGCCGAAGCCGCAGACCATCGCCGCGACCTGCGTGTCGAACACCGGATGCGGCACCAGATCGCCGAGATGGACGATGATTTCGATGTCCTGCCGCGCCGCGTGGAAAACCTTCAGCACCGCTTCGTTGGCCATGAGCCGGAAAAACGGTTTCAGGTCGATGCCGGGCGACAACGGATCGATAAGCGCCTCAATCCCAGGCGCGGCGATCTGGATCAGGCAGAGGATAGGCCAGAAGGTCGTCTCGCGGATGAATTCGGTATCGACGGTAATGAATTCCGACTTTTCGAACGCCGCGACAACGCTCTCGAGTTCTTCTTGTGTGGTGATGACCTGCATCAAATCGCTTTTGGCACAATATTAGGCCTCTTTCAATTTCAGCCGCGCGCGCTTTCGTCAAGCGCCGCGACGTCGTCACGCACCGCTAGTTTCGCGCGATGGCGATATGCGATGGCCCTGCATGGCGGTTCAGGCCTCGCCGGCCTGCGCCTCCACTCTTTGCCTTGCAATATCCACGGCTTCGGCCGGCGGTCGCCGCCCGAGCGCGCCCGCTGCCGCCAGGCTGAGCACGATGAACGGTATGCCGATGCCATAGGCCGAGCGGATGCCCCAGTGGTCCGAGACGAAGCCGAGCAGCGGCGGGCCGAGCAGGAAGGCGACGAAGGAGATCTGCGACAATGCGGCAACATTGATCGCGGCGGAGCGGTCCGTCATCTGCGCGGCCGCCGAAATCGCCAGCGGAAAGATAGCGCTGCAGCCGATGCCCATGAGCGCGAAGCCCAGCATCGAGACGAAGGGCAGGGGCGAGAAGAAGACGATGAACACGCCGGCAGCCATTATTGCCAACAACACGCGCGCCACGCCGCTCGGCGAGTGGCGGTCGACGAAGCTGTCGGCGAAGAAGCGTGTCGTCGCCTGCGAGAAGGCGAACAGCGCCACGGTGATCCCGGCAACGAAGGGCCCTGAGTCGAACACGGTGCGCATATAGATCGCCGACCAGTCCATGCTGGCGCCTTCCATCAGCATTGCCGACAGCGTCACTGCGACGAGGATGAGGATCGGCAGTGTCGGCCGGGCGAACATCGGCGCTTTGTCGCCGGACGTGACGAAGCGGGCGGGTGCCGGTTGGAAGCCGCCGAGGAACAGCGCCACCGCAACCGCCACCATCGGCACCACCAGCGCCAGATGCAGTTGCGGCGACAGGCCGAGATGCGCCAGCGCGCCGCCGAACAGTCCGGCGCCGAAGAAGCCGATGCTCCAGAACGAATGCGCCCTGTTCATGATGCGGCGCTGGAGCAGGAACTCCGTCCTGTCGGCCTCGACATTCAAAATGATCTCGATGCTGCCGATCATCAGTCCGACCGGGAGCAGCATCAGGAACAACGCCGTCGGGCCAGGCGCATGCACCGCGACGGCATAGGCGAGCGCCAGCAGCGGCACCAGCCACAGCAGCGCGCGGCGAAAGCCCACGCGCTCCAGGATCGGCGTCGCCAGCGTCAGCGCGATCAGCGTGCCGATTGGCGTTCCGATCAGGGCGAGTCCCAGCGTGCCGTCCTCGATCTTCATGGCATGCTTGATATCGGGCAGGCGCGGGAAGATGTTGCCCATGGCGAAGGAGTAGATCGCGAAACCGGCATAGACGCGGTGCTGCGGAGCGAGTTTCAGGCCAAGGGTCATCACGGCAATCCAACAAGGAGATTTTAGCGCGGGCGTCTTGGGGGGCGCCGGCGACTCCGTTTCTTGCATAAACAGGCAAAACATGCAATAACGTGCACAAATAAATGGGATCGTGCATGCTCACCGAAGAACGCCACCAACTCATTCGCGACCGGCTTGCGGCGGACGGAAAGGTGCTGGCGGGAGAGCTCGCCAGCCGTTTCGGCGTGTCGGAAGACACGGTGCGCCGCGATCTCAGGGAATTGGCGAAGGCCGGGCAGTTGCGCCGCGTCTATGGCGGCGCGGTCGCCTCTGCGCCCTTTGCCGCCGCGACGCTCAGCCAGCGCAGCCGTCATGCGGCCGAGGAAAAAACGCGGCTCGCCAGGGCGGCCGTTGGCCTGCTGAGCGCGGGGCAGTCGCTGTTCATCGACGGCGGCACGACCAATGAGGCGATCGCCAGGGCGCTTCCGCGCGATATCCAACTGACCGTCGCCACCAATTCGCTGGGCGTCGCCTCGGCTCTGGCGGATCTTCCCCTGGTCGAGCTGATCATGCTCGGCGGCCGCTATGTGCCGGATCTCGGGACTTGCGTCGGCGCCGATACGCTCGCCGCCGTGGCGCAACTCGGCGCCGATCTGTTCTTTCTGGGCTCCTGCGGGCTGGATGTCGCGCGCGGCGTCACCGCCTTCGATTCGGCCGAAGCCGAGGTGAAGCGCGCCATGGCGAAAAACAGCGCTGGTGTCGTCATTGCCGTCACCAACGACAAGCTTGCCACCGCCGCGCCCTATCGCGTGACGGGGGCGGATGCGATCCGCCATCTCGTGGTGGAAAAGAGCGCGCCTCCCGCCACCCTCGCCGCTTTCCAAAGCCAGGGTGTCCAGGTCCACTTTGCTTGAACGTCCGCGGCAGTGCGCCTGTGTGACCGCTTGCCTTGACAAAGCCGGCCTCTCATGCGCTTTTCGCGCCAATTTTCGAGCCGGGCCGATGCCCGCAATTTCCGGACTTTACCCATGACCATGCATCGTTACCGCAGCCACACCTGTGCCCAGTTGAGAAAGAGCGACGTCGGCAATTCCGTCCGCCTGTCGGGCTGGGTGCATCGCGTGCGCGACCATGGCGGCCTGCTTTTCATCGACCTGCGCGACCATTACGGCCTGACCCAGATCGTCGCCGATCCGGATTCGCCGGCCTTCAAGGTGGCCGAGACACTGCGCGGCGAATGGGTGATCCGCGTCGACGGTGAGGTCAAGGCGCGCCTGCCGGAGACCGTCAATCCGAACCTGCCGACCGGGGAGATCGAGATTTTTGCGCGCGAGATCGAAGTGCTGTCGGCCGCCAAGGAGCTGCCGCTGCCGGTGTTCGGCGAACCTGAATATCCCGAAGACATCCGCCTGAAATACCGCTTCCTCGATCTGCGACGTGAGACGCTGCACCGGAATATCGTGGCGCGCACCAAGATCATCGCCGAGATGCGCAAGCGCATGGGCGAGGTGGGTTTCACCGAATTCTCGACGCCTATTCTGACCGCATCGTCGCCGGAAGGGGCGCGCGACTTCCTGGTGCCGTCGCGCATCCATCCCGGCACCTTCTACGCGCTGCCACAGGCGCCGCAGCAGTACAAGCAGCTGATCATGGTCTCCGGCTTCGACCGCTATTTCCAGATCGCGCCCTGCTTCCGCGACGAGGATCCGCGCGCCGACCGCCTGCCGGGCGAGTTCTACCAGCTCGACCTCGAAATGAGCTTCGTCGAGCAAGACGACGTGCTCAGCACGATGGAGCCTGTCCTCCGCGCGGTCTTCGAGACGTTTGCCGCCGGCAAGCCGGTGACGCAGAAATTCCGCCGCATTCCCTATGACGAGGCTATGCGCACCTATGGCACCGACAAGCCGGACCTGCGCAATCCGATTGAGATGCAGGCCGTCTCGGATCATTTTCGCGACTCCGGCTTCAAGGTGTTCGCCAACATCCTCGCCAACGATCCGAAGGCCGAGGTGTGGGCCATTCCGGCCAAGACCGGCGGCAGCCGCGCCTTCTGCGACCGCATGAATTCCTGGGCGCAGGGCGAGGGCCAGCCGGGGCTCGGCTACATCTTCTGGCGCAAGGAAGGTGAAAAACTCGAAGGCGCCGGCCCGATCGCCAAGAACATCGGCGAAGAGCGCACCGAGGCGATCCGCCAGCAGCTCGGCCTCGCCGATGGCGATGCCACTTTCTTCGTCGCCGGCGACCCGAAGAAGTTCGTCACTTTCGCGGGCGCGGCGCGTACGCGCGCCGGCGAGGAGCTGAACCTCGTCGACCGCGAGCGCTTCGAGCTGTGCTGGATTATCGACTTCCCCTTCTATGAATGGGACGAAGAGGCGAAGGCGATCGATTTCGCCCATAACCCGTTCTCGATGCCGCAAGGAGGCATCGAAGCCCTGACGACCAAGGATCCGCTCGAAATCAAGGCGTTCCAATACGACATGGTCTGCAACGGCTTCGAGATCGCATCCGGTGGCATCCGCAACCATCTGCCGGAAACCATGGTTAAGGCTTTTGAGATTCGCGGTCTCGACCGCGCGACGGTGGAGGAGCGCTTCGGCGGCCTTTACCGCGCCTTCCAGTATGGCGCGCCGCCGCATGGCGGCATGGCGGCGGGCGTCGACCGCATCGTCATGCTGCTCGTGGGCGCCAAGAACCTGCGCGAAATCACCATGTTCCCGATGAACCAGCAGGCCTACGACCTGCTGATGAGCGCGCCTTCCGAAGCCACCCCGCAACAGCTGCGCGAGCTGTCGCTGCGCGTCGCGGTGACGAAGAAGGACTAAAGGCAGCCTAGCAACTGCCCTTTCTCCCCGTATAGAGACGGGGAGAAATGTCCGGCAGGACAATGAGGGGCAGCGCGGATGCTGGCGATTTGCACGCGGTCGTAACAGCTGGAGCCTTCTGACAGGCAGTCGGTTCAGCACCGAATTACATATTCGCAAGCGTCGGCGCTGCCCCTCATCCGCCTGCCGGCACCTTCTCCCCGTATAGAGACGGGGAGAAGGGAACTGACTTCGATCAGTCCTGGTTCGCCTTGACCTTGACGCCCAGCGTCTTCGGCAGGTCGAGCGGGTTGGACATGGCGCCGGCCATGATCAACGCGAAGGGCACCGACGACGGCGGCTCGGCCGAGATTTCCAGGCTCTTCGGGTCGTCGAGGAAGGTGTTGACGGCAGCCGACACCTCGGCCGTCAGCTCGGGATTGTTGAGCTGCGCCATGCCGAACGGCACGATCGCCTTGGCCTGGTTCGCGACGTCCTTGGCCGACATGCCCTGCTGCTTGCCGACATAGTCGAGCACCTTGCCGGTGAGCGAATCGTCCTCGAAGCGCACCGAGGCGCCGTTGAAGGAAAGCTGCTGCATCAGGCCGAGCATGGCCATCCCTTGCGCGGAGTTGTCGGCGCCTTCCGGCTGGGCGGCGAGCTTCTTCTGCATCTCCTGCATCGACTTGATGAAGTCGACCGTGTAGCCGCCAAGGTCGAAGGTCATGCCGAGCGTGCCGGCATTCTCGACCGAGACGTCATATTTCGACAGCTCCATCTTGCCGTCGCTCGGCTGCCAGGTGCCGGCCATCGCGATGTTGCCCGAGATATGCTGGTAGCCGAGCGCCTCGATGGCTTCCTTCGACTTCGGATCGTCGACCAGCGACAGGTCGGCGGTGAATTTTTCGGTGTTGGCGGTGAAGTCCATCGCCTTGCCGTCGGCCGGCGGGGTGATCTGGACGGCAAGCCCGTCCATCGCGAACGCCGTCTTGTCGCCGACCTTGACCGTCATGTTGGAGAGCTCCGCCGACTTGTACATCATCAGCGAGCCGAGCGGATCGGTGCCGCCTTCGGCGGGGACCTTCATGTCGTGGATGACCACCGGGCTGAGGTTGAGTGTCACGCCGTCCTTGCTGTGCTCGAAAGCCGAGGTCGAGACGGTGGCGATCTCATAGCCGCCATTGGCTTCGCTGACCCCTTCAAGCTTCACGTCGCCGATCGGCAGCGCTTCCTTCTCGGCCGCCGGCTTGATGGAAACGCCCTGCAGCACGGCGTTCGAATCGTCGCCGGAGACACCGGTCCAGGAAATGTCGACGCCCTGGGCGGCAAGGGCTGCCTTGATGCGCTCGGCCACCACCGGATCGGCGGCGAAGGCCGCGTTGAGCGGCAGCGTCAGCAGAAAGGTCGAAAAAGCCAGTTTCTTGAGCGTTGAGCGTTGGATTGTCATGGCGAGTTCCCTGTCCTGATTTGGCTATGATGAAATTGTTTTGAAACCTGCTCCATCACCATTCCGTGACGAACGGGACGGGAAAAAGGCATTTCCCGGCACATTTGTCGAAAATGGCGATGAAAGGCAAACGCCGGCCGGCAGCCATTGCTTGATGCGGTAAATTTGTCATGAAGGCCGCGGCCCCTTCCGCCAGCGTGTTGCATGCGAGATAGAGGCCGCGTGTAACGGATTGATGTTGGCCGGAGTCATGACGCCGCCGCGGCCTGTTGCAGGTCGGTGGCAAATTGCCGCCGCCGCCTTGGTGCTTCCGTGAAATCCTTCACACCGCCGGTGCGCGTCCACGGCCGCGACGAATCCGCCGATGTTCACGCGGCGCTTGCCGCGAATCACCCGCTCGGCTAGTCCAAATCCATGGGAAAGAGGCTTTTGCCGCCTGATGACAATGGCGGCGGCGACAAAATCGAACCGGTCGATCTGAAGGAAGCGCTCGAGCGGCGCTATCTCGCTTACGCGCTGTCGACCATCATGCACCGGGCACTGCCGGATGTGCGCGACGGACTGAAGCCGGTCCATCGCCGCATCATGCACGCCATGCGGCTGCTCCGGCTCAACCCCGATCAGGGCTTTGCCAAATGCGCCCGCATCGTCGGCGACGTGATGGGCAAGTTCCACCCGCATGGCGACCAGTCGATCTACGACGCCCTGGTGCGCCTGGCGCAGGATTTCTCGATGCGCTACCCGCTGGTCGACGGGCAGGGCAATTTCGGCAATATCGACGGCGATAACGCCGCCGCCATGCGTTACACCGAAGCGCGCATGACAGAGGTGGCGAGCGAGCTGCTTGCCGGCATCACCGAGGACGCAGTCGATTTCCGGCCGACCTACAATGAAGAGGACGAGGAGCCGTCGGTTCTCCCGGGTGCCTTTCCGAACCTGCTTGCCAACGGCTCGTCGGGTATTGCCGTCGGCATGGCCACCTCGATCCCGCCGCATAACGCGGCCGAGCTTTGCGACGCAGCACTTCACCTGATCGAGCATCCGGACGCGCCGGTGGCGAAACTGATGGATTTCGTCCAGGGTCCGGATTTCCCGACCGGCGGCATCATCGTCGACAGCCGCGCCTCGATCCTCGAAGCCTATGAAACAGGCCGCGGCGGTTTTCGCGTGCGCTCGAAATGGAATCAGGAAGACCAGGGCAGGGGCACCTGGAGCATCGTCGTCACCGAAATCCCCTACGGCGTCCAGAAGGCCAGGCTGATCGAGAAGATCGCCGAGCTGTTGATGGCGCGCAAGCTGCCGCTGCTCGAAGACATCCGCGACGAGAGTGCGGAAGACATCCGCGTCGTCCTGGTGCCGAAGAGCCGCACCGTCGATCCCGGCCTCCTGATGGAATCGCTGTTCAAGCTCACCGAGCTCGAAAGCCGCTTCCCGCTCAACATGAACGTTTTGTCGCGCGGCAAGGTGCCGAACGTCCTGTCGCTGAAGGGCGTGCTGAAGGAGTGGCTCGACCACCGCCGCGAGGTTTTGATCCGCCGCTCGAAATACCGGCTCGGCGAGATCGAGAAGCGGCTGGAAATACTCGCCGGCTATCTGATCGCCTATCTCAACATCGACGAGGTCATCCGGATCATCCGCGAGGAGGATGAGCCCAAGCAGGTGATGATGGCCCGCTGGTCGCTCACCGACAACCAGGCCGAAGCCATCCTCAACATGCGGCTGCGTGCTCTGCGCAAGCTCGAAGAGATCGAGATCCGCAAGGAATATGACGGCCTCGCCGAGGAGAAGAAGCAGATCGAGGCCCTGCTGGCGTCGTATGCCAGGCAATGGGCGACGATCAAGTGGGAAGTCACCAAGCTCCGCGACAAGTTCGGGCCTGAGACCGAGCTCGGCAAGCGTCGCACCCAGTTCGCCGATGCGCCCGAGCATGACCTCACCGACATCGCGCACGCCATGATCGAGCGCGAGCCGGTCACCGTCGTCGTCTCGGAAAAGGGCTGGCTGCGGGCAATGAAGGGTCACCTGACCGATCATTCGCTGCTCGCCTTCAAGGAAGGCGACAGCCTGAAGCTTGCCTTCCACGCCCAGACCACGGACAAGATCCTGGTCTTCACCACCGGCGGCAAGTTCTACACCATCGGCGCCGACCGGCTGCCGGGCGGGCGCGGCCATGGCGAGCCGATCCGCATCATCGTCGACATGGAGAACGATCAGGACATCGTCACCGCCTTTGTCCATGATCCCAAACGCAAGCTGCTGCTCGTCTCCTACGACGCCAACGGTTTCGTCGTTGCGGAGGAAGAGGTCGTCGCCAACACCCGCAAGGGCAAGCAGGTGATGAACGTCAAGGCGCCGGACGAGGCCAAGCGCTGCATCCCGGTGTCGGGCGACCATCTCGCCATTGTCGGCGAGAACCGCAAGATGCTGGTCTTCCCGCTGGCCGAAATCCCGGAAATGGCGCGCGGCAAGGGCGTGCGCCTGCAGAAATACAAGGATGGCGGCGTGCTGGACCTGAAGCCCTTCACCCTCGAGACGGGGCTCTCCTGGCAGGATTCGGCCGATCGCACCTTCACCAAGTCGCGCGAGGAGCTTGCCGAGTGGATCGGAGCGCGTGCCGCCGCCGGCCGCATGGTGCCGAAGGGTTTCCCCAGGACGGGCAAGTTCGGGTGAAGTTAGCTGATCTCCCCACGAGAGGGGAGATCAGTCAATCATTTGGACTATCGTCACGATTGCTGCACTATGATGGTGCATAAGCATCCATTGAATCATCGGCAGGGGAGAAACGCACGCTTGAAGCGGGCTGAGATCCAGAAACCGGGACAGCGCCTGTTCGGCCTGTCGACGCCGCTCAGGGCGGCCGTCATCCCGCCGCTGTCGGCGGCGCGCTGGCTCCTGGTGCTGATCGCCGCCGCGGGCGTCTATTTCTTCCACGGTTTCCTGTTCCCGGTGCTGGCCGCGCTCGTCATCGCCTTCGCCAGCTGGCCGCTCTACCGCCGGCTGCTCGTCGCCGTCGGTGGCAACCGCACCATCGGCGCGACCTTGGCCATACTTTTCATCCTCACCTTCCTGGTGGTGCCGATCGCGCTTGCCGGCACCTACGCCATCAACGAGCTGCGCGAGTGGGTGACCTGGGCGATCGAGACCAATCGGCACGGCGCGGTGACACCGGGTTGGATCGCCACCATGCCGGTCGTCGGCGAGTGGCTGAACGAGCAATGGACGGGCTATCTCGGCCATCCCGGCGGCATCGGCGAGTTGATCCAGCTTATCAGCGGCTCCAACATCGGCAGCATCTATCGCGGCGCCTTGGCCGCCGGCGGCAGCGCCTTCGGCCTGGTGCTGACGCTTCTGTTCATGATGATCGCGCTGTTCTTCGCCTATCGCGACGGCGAGTCTTTCGCGGCCCAGGTCGATCGCCTTGGCGAACGCATCCTGCCGACGCGCTGGGAGCGTATCTCGCGCGTCGTGCCGGCAACCATTTCCTCGACGGTCACCGGCATGACCATCATCGCCATCGGCGAGGGCCTGGTGCTCGGCATCGCCTATTGGCTCGCCGGCGTGCCGTCGCCGGTGACGCTCGGCGCGCTCACTGGCATCATGGCGCTGGTCCCGGGCGGTGCGCCGCTCTCCTTCACCCTGGTGTCGATCTACCTCGCCGCCAGCGGCAAGCTTTTCGCCGGCGTGGCCCTGTTCATCTGGGGCGCGGTCGAGCTCTTCATCGTCGACAAGACCTTGCGGCCCAAGCTCGTCGGCGGCCCGATCAAGCTGCCGTTCTTGCCGACCTTTTTCGGCCTGATCGGCGGTGTCAAGACGATGGGCTTCCTCGGCCTCTTCATCGGCCCGGTGCTGATGGCGCTGCTCGTCGCCATCTGGCGCGAATGGCTGCGCGAGGTGGACCTGGCCGATGATGCGGTTGCCGGTTCGTCGGCCGAAATCGAATCTGGCCCACAGATCGAGGTCCTGCCCGCGTCCGGCGCGACGAAGAAAGCCAGCGCCTGACCTCGATGCGAGCCGCGTTAGGGTCTGTTGAGGCTCAGTATATTTCCAAGCCAAGAAAATACCAGGCGAGTGTCCATGCTGCAGTGGCTAATAGTCCGATTGCAATGGGCAATATGAGGAAAACGATCCAAAAGAATCCGTCCAACGACGTTCGCATTTGAAAGCGCGTGTACTGCGATATGAGCGCTGAAACAGCGCCGACCGCGGCAGCGGCCGAGGTCAGGCCCAGGACGATAAACCAGGCTACGGAAATCCCGTCGATGGGGCGCGAAAAGATGGCTGGGCCCGTGCAGCAAAGCGCGAGACCGACAAGCACGAAAATCATTGCCGCAATGCGCTTCACTGAATTACGAATCCGTCGCGACCAAGTTGACCCGGAACCTTTCTCATTTGTCATTCTATCGGCAGATGATTAAGCCCGGCTTTAGGGATGCCCTTTCAAGGTCTTAGGCCGGATGATGCACCGCGAGGTCGGCGCGGCGCTTGCGGCCCTCGTGCAATTGCCACAGCGAATGGGCGACCAGCGTCACGACAAGGATCGTGCCGCCGATCAGGCTGTTGCGTGACGGTGTCTCGGCGAAGATCATCCACACCCAGACCGGCGCGAGGACCGTTTCCAAGAGATAGAACATCGCGACTTCCGCGCCCGAGATGTATTTCGGTCCGTTGGCGAGGCAGAAGAATGCGATCGGCATGACGACGCCGCCGTTCAGGATGATCCACCACGGCGCTTCGACTTGAAAGCCGCTCCTGGAGACCATGAACGCCGCCACCCCAAGAGGCAGGACCACGCCGATCAGCGCGGTAAAGCCCATGTCCTTGCCGCTGGCGCGCGAGATGGTGATGGCGCAGGCAATCAGGAAGGCCGAACACAATGCCATCAGGTCGCCGAATAAATATCCGGTGCCGACGGAATCGCTGACGATGATGGCGACGCCGACGATCATCAGCGCCATCGCGGCGAGGGTCAGCGGTCGCGGCCGCTCCTTCAGGAACAGCCACGACAGCAGCGCCGCGAAGACGGTGTTGAACGCCAGGATGAAGACCAGATCGGCTGTCGATGTATGATAGACGGCTATCATGAAGGCGACCGCGCCGAGACCGTAAATCACGGCCACGACCAGCCCCGACCAGCCGGGTATGAGCTGCGGCGCATTCTTGCTGTACAAGCGCCAGACGGCCCACATGATCAGCGCGGCCGCCAAGGTGCAGCTGGTGCGCAGCAAAAGGATGGTCCAAGCTTCGCCATCCGCGAGCCGGATCAGCGGAATATCTATGCTCAGCACCAGCCCGCCGATGGCGGTGACGAGGAGGCCTTTCTGGTGATCGGTGTGGGAAGACATGTGATCGTTCTCGAAATAAAGCGAGAGCAAGGGCCGGCGCGATTGCACACCTCTCACGCGAGGGCGAGCAAGACCGGCGTCTTCTCCCTTGAAACACTATAAGGGCAGGTTCGAGAAAACTGTTTTAGCGACTGACCGCTTCGTGGTCGTAGCGTTCCCAGCCTTTCGGGCCGAGATGCTCCTGCGGCATGAAGCGCATCTTATAATTCATCTTGCGCGAGCCGTTGACCCAGTAGCCGAGATAGACGTGGGGCAGACCCATCGCCTTGGCGCGAGCGATGTGATCGAGGATCATGAAAGTGCCGAGCGAGCGGTCCTCGAAGTCGGGATTGAAGTAGGAATAGACCATCGACAGGCCATCGGCCATCTTGTCGGTGAGTGCGACAGCTATCAGTTCGCCCTGGCCTTTGCCGGTGATGAAAGTGTCCGGGCCGCGCCGCCGGTATTCGATGATCTTGGTGTCGACATGCGTGTCTTCCACCATCATCGCATAGTCGAGCACGGTCATGTCCGACATGCCGCCACGGCGATGGCGGGCGTCGAGATAGCCGCGGAAGAGCGAGTATTGCTCGGTCGAGGGCTGCGCGTCATGCATGGCGCCGACGAGGTCGGCATTGTGCTGGGCGACGCGGCGCATGTTGCGGCTGGGGCTGAATTCTTGTGCCAGGATGCGAACCGAGACGCAGGCGCGGCATGACTCGCAGGCCGGACGGTAGGCGATGTTCTGCGAGCGCCGGAAGCCGCCTTGCGTCAGCAGATCGTTCATCTCCGGCGCCTTGTCGCCGACAAGGTGCGTGAACACCTTGCGCTCGAACTGTCCCTCCAGATAGGGGCACGGCGACGGCGCGGTCAGGAAGAACTGCGGCGACTGGGTCGGATGCTGCGTCATCTAATCTTTGAAACGCTCCTGCGAATCGCCCTACCTTTGGCCCGGTCGGCGAAAAATTCAACAGGATTGTGCGGCCGAGATGGCCTCGACCTGTTCATATTTAAGCACAGGCGGCGCGGCGGTCTGATCGACACGGCCGTGGAACGCCGTCAGATATCGGTGCGGGTGACCACCGTGCCGAGCAGCAGGTCGTGCAGCGTGCGCTTGCGGTCGGAGAACAGCGTGACCAGGAGCACCAGCGGCGTTAGGATGACGTTGCCGGCCCAGAACAGCACCGAGTGAACCACGGCGGTCATGCCGTCGATGCGGCTGCCGTCGAGCTTCTCCAGGCGGATGCCCATGATCTTCATGCCGGTCGTCGCCTGGTCGCGGCTGCCCAGCGTGTTCCAGATGTAGAGAATGGCGACCATCGGCACCAGCACCGAAAACAGCGCCCAGCCGAGGCCGAAAGTCAAAAGCCCGAGAATGGCGACCAGGATGGCGAAGGGAATGGTCAGCAGCGCGACGAAGAAATAGTCGAGCAGGAAGGCGAAGATGCGCCTTGTCCGCACGCCGCTATAGGCCCGAGTGTCCTCGAACCTGGTCGTGATGATCTCGCCGTCCAATACGCGTGCGTTCATATTCGTTCCTCGATCGCGGCATCTGCTTGAGGATGCCTGCCGCCCTTTTCAAATGGTGAGGGCGGCTCGGAATTCAAGGAAGGTGCGCGCCGGCGACCGGCGCGATATCAGAAGATGCCGGGGCAGAGCCTGTAGCGAACCCGCCCGAGATAGTCGCGATATTCCTCGGTGAACGCCAGGATACGCTCCTCGCGCAGGATGCGATGGACCTGGAACAGGGTGATGATCGCGTAGACGGTGAAATTGTAGATCGAGAAGCTCGACAGCAGGAACAGGATGTGCCCGGCCAGGTAGCCGGCATAGATCGGGTGCCGCACGAAGCGGTAGGCGCCGCCTGTGACGACGCCGCGATTGGCGGGCAGGATGGCGAAGGAGCGGCCAAGCGACATCTTGCCCCAGATCACGAGCCACAGCGCCAGGAATTGCAGCGGCGCCGCGATATAGAGCGGGATGATGGCGATTCCGTCCTGGAGCGATACGAAACCCGAGCCGAAACCGGCCGTCAGCGAGATGAATACCGTGAAAGGGCTCCAGTCGCGGACAATCGGTCGGCGCGCCAGCAGCAGCCAGGTAAAGGTCAGGACGTCGGAGATCATGAGCAGCAGGATGTTCAGCCGGCCCGGATCGATGACGAGGTGACGCGCGCCGCGATAGACGAAGACCGCGGCGACCGCCAACGCGATGAAACGAAACAGGCCTTCGCGCAGATCGGTAAGAACCGCGCTGCTCTGAAGGCCGTGCCAGAAACCGGTCTCCGCGCCAGGCAGCGCATCGCCTTTGGAAATCGCCAACTCTGCTACCCCGGTGGTCCCCTCGGCAGGGACCATTGCACGTAAGCCTTGCCGTCCAGTTAAGGATTCGCCTGCTTTCGGCTGCATTGGCGGATTCGTCTGCCGAGGGAATGGTGTTGCCTGTTGAACATGACATTCTTCCCGGTCTAGCTTGCTGCGGCGCACAAAGGGGACGGGACATGGACTACGACATGCTGGTCATTGGCAGCGGCCCTTCGGGGCGCCGCGCCGCGGTGCAATCGGCCAAGCTCGGCAAGTCGGTGCTGGTGGTCGACAGGGGGCGGCGCCTGGGCGGCGTCTCGGTGCATACCGGCACCATCCCGTCGAAGACGCTGCGTGAAACGGTGCTCAACCTCTCGGGCTGGCGCGAACGCGGCTTCTACGGGCGTGGCTACCGGGTCAAGCAGGACATTTCGATCTCAGATCTGGTCGACCGGCTGCACAAGACGCTCGACCATGAGGTCGAGGTGCTGCAGCATCAGTTCATGCGCAACATGGTGAAGAGCGCGCGCGCCGCCGTGAAGTTCCTCACGCCGAACAAGGTCAGCCTGACCGCCGACAATGGGAATTACAGCGAAGTTGGCTTCGCCAACGCGCTGATCGCCGTCGGCACCAGGCCGCACCGGCCGGCCGACGTGCCGTTCGACAAAAAGCGCGTCTTCGACAGCGACGAGATGCTGGAACTCCACCATCTGCCGCGCACGCTGACGGTGATCGGCGCCGGCGTCATCGGCGTCGAATACGCCACCATCTTTTCCGCGCTCGACGTGCCGGTGACACTGGTCGAGCCGCGCAACACCATCCTCGACTTCATCGATCGCGAGATCGTCGACGACTTCATTCACCAGATGCGCGACCGCGGCATGACCATCCGCCTCGGCAGCACGGTGAAGGAGATCGCCTCGAAACCCGACCACGCCGAAGTGACGCTGGCCGACGGTCGCACCATCCGCTCCGAGATGGTGCTCTACGCAGCCGGCCGCACAGGCAATGTCGCCAGCCTCGGCCTCGACACGGTCGGCATCGAGGCCGACGCCCGCGGCCGCATCAAGGTCGATCCGCATACCTTCCAGACCACGGTTTCAAACATCTACGCGTCCGGCGACGTCATCGGCTTCCCGAGCCTGGCTTCGACGTCGATGGAGCAGGGCCGGGTGGCGGCTTGCCACGCCTTCGGGGTCCACCTGCCGCCGCCGCCGGAGAGCTTTCCCTATGGCATCTACGCCGTGCCGGAAATTTCCACGGTCGGCCTGTCGGAAGAACAGGTGCGCGACAGCGGCGCAGCCTACGAGGTCGGCCTGGCGCGCTTCCGCGAGACCTCGCGCGGCCACATCATGGGCGTCTCAAGCGGCTTCCTGAAGCTGTTGTTCTCTGTCGAGACGCGCCGCCTGCTCGGCGCCCATATCGTCGGCGAGGGCGCTACCGAACTCATCCATATCGGCCAGGCGGTGATAAATCTCGGCGGCACGGTCGACTTCTTCGTCAACAACACCTTCAACTACCCGACGCTGGCCGAAGCCTACAAGATCGCCGGCCTGGACGCCTGGAACCGGATGGGGCAGGGGTGAGGGGTTCGGCGCTGCGGGATATAGCCAGGTTGGCCGGCTAGCCTTCCATCTGCGACAGCAGCGAAAGCATCACGTCGGCCGAAGGCATCGGCAGCACCGCCTCGATCTCGGCCGGCCGCACGCCGGCGATGGCGTCTGCATCGCCCGCCACGGTACCGAGCGGCCCGCGAAATCCGTGCTTCGACCAGGCGAGTTGCTGTAGCTTCGGGCTGGTCAGCGCTTCGAGCAGCGGATCGACCGCCGGATCGATGACGATCAGCGGATGCGCCGAATAGACCGTGGGGCGCGGATAGAGGATTTCCGGCTTGGCGCCGGCGCCGGCCTGTACGCGCTGCCAGCGCCCCGGATCGGCAAGCGCCCATTCCACCAACTGGTTCTCGTAGCCCACCACCATCGGCTCGGCGCCAAGTCCTCCGGCGATATACTGGTCGAACAGCTTGCCCGACGAGGACGATTTCAGGCCCATGCCGCGGAAGACCGACTTCGCCTCCTCGCCATGCCGGGCAAGCAGTTCCTGTGTCGCCACGTCGCCGCTCATCAGGCTGAGCACGAGCCCTGCGAACATGAAGCCGGAATTGGAGCGGTTGGGGTCGGTGGAGACGATGCGGGCGCGGCCGTAGAGTTCGGAAATGCCGAGATCCGACCAGTTCTTGCCGGCCAGGATGGCATCGAGCAGCGCCTTGAGGTCGAGCTGGTTGTAGCCGCCCTTGGCGGCGACGGTGACCAAGCCGCTCTTCTTCAAGCCTTCGACCACCGGGCCCCAGGTGTAGACGACGATCGGCGAGTTGAGCACGACCTGATCGTTGCGGATCGAGACGCCGCTCTTGCGGGCGAGATCGACCATGATCGACGAGGACGGCCACAGGAATTGCGGCTTCTGCGACAGCAGCGCCGGCTCGCGCACCATCTCGACCGAACCGGCGACACGGGCGTCGAGCTCCAGCCCGTAGCCGCCCAGCGCGCCGACCACATCGGGGTCGGCCAGGAAAGCCTGCTTCTCGCCGCCGATGAAGCCGAACAGATGCGCGCGGTTGCCAAGATAACCGCGGAACTCCGGCCGGTCCTTGAGCGTCAGATAGCCGCCCGTTCCGGCCGCGGCGGCGGCAAGCAGTCCCAGTCCGAAAGCGCGGCGAGAAAGGGCCATCAGCGACCGATATCCTCTTTCAGCGACTCCTGGATGAGTCGAAGGTCAACGTCGAGCGTGCCGAGTTCGGAGTCGGCCAGACTGTCGGAATAATGCACGAAGGCGTCCTGCAGCTTGGTGATGACCGTGCCGACATTCCCGAGCCGTTGCTGGCTCGGCGCCCGCCGGTTGGCCAGCGTCGCATAGCCTTCCGCCACTTCCGCCGCCTGCGGCACATAGTAGGTGAGGAAGCGCCGCACCGAAGGTGCGCTTTCCGGCTTGGCCTCGACCTTGGAGATCACGTCGGCGGCGATATCCGACAGGTTCTTCACCTTGGCCTTCATGTCCTTGTCGGCAATCGAGCCGGCGGCCGCAGCGAGGCGATCGGCGGCCGGCTGCGCCTGCGCCAGGAGTTCGCGGGCAAACGCGACGCGGCTGCCGCTCAGCGTGCTGAGGTCGAGCCCCTCGAACAGCGCGCGCGGCGCCAGCACGAAGATCAGCCCGGCAAAGACCAGCACCGAAATCGCCGCTGAGATCAGGAAGGGAAAATGGGTCAGCGTGCTCAGACCGATCAGCAGCGCGGCCGACACGAGGCCCGCCACGATCCAGTTCCAGTCATTGCCGAACAAGCCGCGCATCGTCCGCCTAGTTATAGCCGCGCGCGGCGCGGAAGGCACCGGCCAGATCGCCGCCGCCGTCGAAGACCCGCGCCGAGGTCGCCTTGGCGAGGCTGTCGAGCTGGCTTTTGTCGGCATCGCCGAAGGTGATGCCGAACACCGGCACGCGCACCGGCGCCTGGCGCCATTGGGCAAGGAACGGCTCGGCGCTGCCGTCGGTGCGGCCGTCCGTCATGATGACGATGGCCGGCAGGTATTTCGACAGGTCGGCGGTCGCGGTGATCTTCTGCAGCGCCTGCTGGGCGCAGGCATACATGTCGGTGCCGCCGCCGGCATGCTGCTGCGCCACGTCGCCGAGCAGCTGGTTCTGGCCCGCCGGATCGCCGGTCGCGTCGAAAATGTCGCGCACTGTGCTGTCGAAAGGCAATACGAAGATGTGGTCGGACGGCGTCCATTGCACCAGCACTTCGCTCGACTTTTCCGGCGTGAACAGGAACTGCGCGGCCTGCTGCAACTGCGTTTCGCCCTCGTTCTCCATCGAACCCGAAAAGTCGAAGCAGAGCGCCGTCAATGACGGTTTGCGCAGCGCCTGCTGGTAGAGATCAAGCGCCTTGCGGATCACCGCGGGTTCCGGCATGCGGATCGACGTCACCAGCTTGCCCGGATCGAAATTCCAGTCGGGCTCGGCCGTCGCCTGGACCGCGGCGCCGCCGAGCGGCAGTCGCCGGCCGGTGCCGGCGATGCGCTTGCGCACCGTGTCCGACTGCAGATAGGCGAGCAGGTCGGTGAAGAACTTTTCGACATCGGCGCCGCGACCGTGATCGATGAAGCCGAGCGGGGAATCGCCGACCGCGACGCCATCGGCCGGATAGACCGCGTAGAGCGGCTCGTCGCCCATCTGCTTCAGGTTGTCGTTGGTCTCTTTCAGCGTCGCCTCGTAATTCCACATCGCGTCATAGAGCGTGCCCTTGCGCGCGGAATCGACATAGAGATCGGCCAGCCAGCCTGAAGACCCGGAAGAGCGCTCGACGCCCTGCAACAGGGCGCCGACCGTGTCGTGCACGGACGGGTTGTCGAGGTCGCCGGGCTGGATCACCTCCTTGCCGCCGAGCGCGCTGGAGAGCATCGCCAGATAGGCGCTGGCGCCGGAGTTGGACTGCGTGGCCGAGGTCATCAGGAATTTGAGCTTGCCGTCCTTCACCGCGGCAAGGATGTCCTTCATGTAGACTTGCCTGCCGATCCAGCCGAGTTCGGCGGCTTTGGATTTGCGCACGCCCAGGATGACCGGCATCTGCGCGATCGAGGTGAGGTTGCGTACCTTGCGGCCGGTATCGAACAGGTCGACCCAGACGCTCGATGCCGGCCAGACCGCGTCCTGATCGAGCCCGCTGGCCTTCTGCAAGCCGAGGCCGATGTCGAGCGAGCCTTGGTAGGAGATGGTGCAGGTCGCGCCCTGCTTGGCGCAGAACTCCTGCACGATCGGCTCCAGCACCGTGTTCTCGGAACCGGAGACGATCGAGAATTTGACGTTGCTCGAATTGCAGGCCGCCAGCAGCAGCGCGGTCGCCAACGCCAGAACGGACGAAAGCTTCATTGGCATCGAGGCCCTCAGCCCTGGGTGAGCGCTTTCTTGAGGTCGGCGGTCATCTGGTCCATCTGCTTTTCGGCGTCGGCTCGCTTCTGCCGGCCTTGCTCCTGCACCTTGAGCACGCCTTGCACCGTGTCGATCAGGTCGCGGTTAGCCTGCGCAAGCGTCTCGACATCGACGATGCCGCGCTGCGCCTGCTCCTCGATGGAGATGGCCTGGTCCTTCATCATCTTCGATGTCTGGCGGATCATCTCGTTGGTGGCGTCTGTCACTGTCTTTTGCAGCTCCAGCGCCGACTTCTGGTTGGTCAGCCCAAGCAGGATGACCATCTTCTGCTTCCAGGCCGGCACGGTCAGCGCCGAGGTGGCCTGCAGGTTTTCGATCAGCGTCTCGTCGCCCGACTGCACGATGCGGATTTGCGGCAATTGCTGGATGCCGAGCTGGCGCGCCTGCACCAGGTAAAAAATGCGCTTTTCCAGCCGGTCGAGCGCCTGCACGGCGTCCTGATAGGTCTGCGCTTCCAGCGCTCCGGCGGAATCGCTGGCCTTGGCGTCGGCCGCCGCCTTCAGCTTCGGCAGTTCGTCGGCGCGGTATTCGTCTACGAACTTCTTGCCGGCCTGCACATAGGCGTCGAGATTGAGGATAGAGTCCTTGGTCTGCTCATGCAGGTCGTCGAGCACGGCGATGTCGCGGCGCAGCGTATCCTTGTGGCGGTCGAGCTCCAGGCCGATACGGTCGATCTGCCCGGCGACGTCCTCGTACTTCTCCTTGAAGCGCTCGAGCCGTGCCTTGAATGAAGAGAACAAATTGCTCAAGAACCCTTCTTCCTTAAGCGAAGCCGGATCGAGGTTCTTGGCCTTCATGATGATGTCGGTGAGCAATGTGCCGGTGTCGCCGAGATCGCGGTTGCGGATCTGCGACAGGATCTTGTCGGCATAATCGCTGACCGCTTGCTGGGCGCGGTCGCCGAAGACCGAAATCGCGGCGCGGTCGCGAATATCGATGCCGCCTTCGATCCTGGCGACCTCGCCCGGGCTGGCGGCAATGGCGGGCAACTTCGAAGTGTCGTCGAGCAGAGTGATGCTGTTCTCGTCGGCCATTGAGACCTCCCCCTGAGTGAACAGTATCACGATAGACAGTATGTGACAGACATATGACAGCAGAGCGTTATGCCGCTTTGGATTGTGGAATGCCTTACCCTGTCAACTCGTGCCGGCACGAGGTGCCGGTGCCCGCGTTGCCCCAGGCGAACGGGCCGCTGTAAGTAGCGGCAGGCAGAGCAGATAAAGGGCTGCGCCAGCGATCAAAACCAGACTGGGAAAGAAACACCGTGTGTGGAAATAAATAGAGCGTTGCGATGACGAGCGGTCCGACCACCGAGACGAGGCCCGTTACCGGGGGTTGGCCACGAGGCGCTGTTCGAGAACGGCCTCAACCTGTTGATCACCGGCGCGGAAGCTCGCATCGCCCGCGCGGTCAGGCGACTGGCGTAGGCGCCGCCAGCCATTGTCGCACGATCGCGGCGTCCGCATCGCCGAATTCATGGCCCGCGGCGACGATGCGCGCGTCGACCTCGGCGCCGCGCTCGCTGAACAGCGTCACCAATGGGGGCGCGAACGGCCCGTAGGTCTGGTCGGCGGCGCCGGCGACGATCAGCACCCGTGTGCCGCTAAGATCTGACGTTGGAGGATTGGCGAGCACCGGCATCGCCCTCAACAGCCCCGCCTGCTTGACCATGCCGGGACAAAGCAGCATCAGGCTGGAGACGACATTGGCGCCGTTCGAATAGCCAAGGAAGGTCGCGCGCGGAAGGTCGAGCCCATGTTGCCGCGCGGCTTCCGTTGCGAACTGGGCATAGGCAGCCGTCTCGGCATGGATGCTGGCCTGCTCGAAACTGGTCGGCGTGATTCGCTCGAACCAGCGAAATCCGTCCTCCTGCCGAATGCGGCCGCGCCCCGCGACGATCACCGAACGCGGCGCGATCTGCATCGCCAGCGGCAGCATCGTCGTCTCGTCCACGCCTGACCCGTGCAGCACGAAGAGGCAGTCGCCGCTGGCGTTTGCCGGCTTCAGCAGACGGTAGGGAAATGTCAGATCCTCGCGCAGGATGCTGTTTTCGTCGCTATATTCGAACACGCTCACATCCATTTGATTCCATGAGAGATTCGTTGATTTGCCGGCTTCAAAACGGAATATTTTCGCGCTCCGCGAAAGTTGATTGAACCAGGCGCAATTCAGGCCGTTTTTCCGCCGATACACTCCCCCTGGGAGGAATCGAAGCGGTGCGCCCCGGGGGTCGCATTGCTGGCTATGAACAACCAGCTTTGAGGCCTTTTGTCGATGACCACCCCTGTTTCCAACGATCGCGACGAGCGTATCAACGATCGCGACAAGCGTATCGTCGAGCGCGATACGCGCATTGACGTGCTGCGCGCGCTCGCGTTGCTCACCATTTTCGTCGACCATGTGCCTGGCACGGTCTTCGAGAACTGGACCTATAAGAATTTCGGCTTTTCCGACGCGGCGGAGGCCTTCGTGCTGATTTCCGGCATCTCGGTGGCGCTGGCTTATGGCACGAAGTTCAAGCCGGGCGGCCGATTGCTCGCGACCTTGAAGATGTGGCGGCGCGCTGGGGTGCTCTACATCTCCCACATCGTCATCACGATGGTGGTGATCGCGCTGTTTTGCGCCGCCGCGCTGTTCGCGCACCGGCCGGAAATGCTGACGATGATCAACATCGAACCCTTGATGAAGAACACGCCGCAGGTGCTGCTCGGCATCGTCACGCTCGGCCACCAACTCGGCTACAACAACATCCTGCCTGTCTATGCGGCGCTGCTTCTGGCGGCACCTGCTTTCGTGCTGTTCGTCAGCTATCGGCCCGTGCCGGCGCTGATCGCGTCCGGTCTGCTGTGGCTCGTCGCCGGCATCTGGCAGGTCGCGCCGCCGAACTATCCGGAGCCGGGCCTTTGGTTCCTCAACCCGCTGTCCTGGCAGTTCCTGTTCAACATCGGCCTTGCCGCCATGCTGCATGTAAAGCGCGGCGGGCGGATCCCGATCAATCCGTGGCTGCTTGGAGCCGCCGGCATCTATGTGATCGGAGCGGCGATCTGGGTGCACAGCCCGCTCTGGGGGCAGATCACCTGGTTCGACCTGCCGGTGGTGATCGGCGGCTTCGATAAGACCTTCCTGTCGCTGCCGCGGCTGCTGCACATCCTGTCGGTCAGCTATCTGATCGTGGCGCTGCCGGCTGTCTCGAACCTGTTCCGCGTCCGGCCCGACAATCCGCTGGCGATCCTGGGCAAACGCTCGCTGCCGGTGTTCATCGCCGGCACGCTGCTTGCCATGGCGGCGCAGGTGCTGAAGCTGATCAATCCGGGCGGCCCGGCCTACGACACGCTGCTGATCGCTGCAGGCATCGCCGTGCAACTCGCGCTTGCACTCTACCTCGAATGGCTTGCGAGCCTCGGCCCCTCCCGCGCCAAGCCGGTTCGCGAGGAGCCTGCGCGGGCGACGTTCGGCGCGCAGCCGCTGCCGGCGAGGGCCGGCGGCTACTGACCGCAGCACAAGGAAAGTGCCGGGTGGTCTATCCGCGCGGAATTACCTGAGCCCGCTCAGGCTTTCGGCGCCGGACCGGTTGAGCCTCTGACGACGAACTCGACGCCCATCGTCTCGCGCCGCACCGCGCCATCATGGTCGAGGATCATGCGCGCGGCGCGGCGGCCGATCTCGATGATCGGCTGGGCGATCGTCGTCAGCGGCGGCGTGGCCAGCGCGCCGTCCGGGACGCCGTCAAAGCCGACAATGGAGACATCGCCGGGAACATTGAGGCCGCGTGCCCTCAGCCAGTCGATGGCGATCAGGGCCATGCGATCCGACATAGCCAGGATGGCGGTCGGCGGCTCCCCCTTGGCAAAGATCGCCTCGAGGCCGGCCCTGGTGCTTTTTTCTTCGTTCTCGGTCTCATAGACCGGGATTTTCGCCGTATCGATGCCGAAGCGGGAAAGCTCCTCGAAGTAGCCGGCAAGGCGATCGCGCGTTCCGGTGTAGACTGCGCTGCGCACCGCTTCCGGCGTCGCGAAGCCGGTGCGATTGTCGGCAAAGCCGAGCGACAGGACGGCGAAGCGGCGATGGCCAAGCTCGGCGAGATGGCGGGCGGCAAGCCTTGCGCCTGCGACATTGTCGACCCCGATGGCCGACACGGTCTCGTCCTGGAAGCCGAGCTCCAGCGCAACGAAGGGCAGCCTGCGCTCGCGCGTCAGGTCGACAAGGCGCGAGCCGCCTTCGATGCAGAACAGCACAAAACCGTCGACAAGCGCGCTCTGGATGTTCCAGGCGAGCTTTTCCTGGTTGGCGGCCGAGACCAGCGCGATGCCCGCGCCGGTGGCGTCGCAGGCTTCGGAAATGCCGGCCATCATCACGCGAGCGAAGGGATCGTCGAAGAAGTAGGAAAGGGGCTCGGTGGTGGCGACGCCGATGGCATTGACCTTGCCGGCGCGTAGCAGGCGGCCTTTCGGGTCCGGGCCGGCATAGCCCATCTGCTCCGCCACCGCCTTCACCCGTTCCCGCACTTCGGCGCGCACGATCTCGGGGCGGCTGAAAACATTCGAGGCCGTGCCATGCGACACGCCGGCGGCCTTGGCGATGTCGGCCAGCCTGATCGGTCTTGCCTGGCCTTCGAGGAGTGATGCCATGTCGTTCCTCCGAATCCGGTCACGCGACGACCATGACCGCTGAATTGTCGCCGGTCATCTAACATTTTTGTTGGATCGATTCAAATTCAGTTGACGTCAGGCAAATAAGGCCTATGATTTGAATCGATCCAAGTTGTCGCTTCATGGTGAAGCGGATTTCGACAGGAGGGTGCCGTGCATCCGGTGAGCTATTTGTTCGAGGACATCTACCGCAACGATTGGGGCATCGCCTCTGTCGTCGTCAGCGAGAAGCGGCGCGGCAGAGTGGGTCCTTGGAAGCGCGCGTCGCGCTTTCTCGTGGAGCGCAAGCGCGGCTGAGCCGCAGCGATTTTCAGCGTCGATAGATTGGATCGGTTCAATTCCAAGGAGAAATGGTCATGCATCCGATTGGTCATCTGTTTCAGGACATCTACCGCAACTATTGGGGCATCACGCCCGGAACCGAGCAGCCTGAACGGCGCCGCGTCGGCGAGTCGCCTGCACGCCAGCGCAAGCGGCGTTTCGGCCAAAGATAGGTCAGGCCAAAGACAGGTCAGGGTCGCGGGCGCCACAGCGCCGAGACGGCGATCGCCACCCAGCCGGCGATCAGAAGGGCGCCGCCGATGGGCGCCGACATCGGGAACAGCCGCGAGCCGAGAAAGTCGCGGGCGAGCAGATCGCCGCAGAACAGTAGCAGGCCCGCGAGCAGGACGAGGCTGGCGATCCTGAAGCAGCGGTTGCCGCCGGCAAGGCCGATGGCCAGGAACACCGGCGCATGCATCAGCAGGAAATTGGCCGCGGTGCCGGTGAAGGCGCCGCCGCGATGCGCGGCGGCAGCCGACAGTGCCACGCCGGCCGCGCCGACGAGGCCGGCTGCCAGCACGAGGACGCGGCTCCCGCCGCCTGATGCTTGGCCCGTAAGGCTCATCTTGGATGCTCCATGCTGCGCTTGGGCGGTGCGCCGGTTCAGGACTCGCCGGCTTCAAGCAGCATATGCCGTGCCCGCCGCGACTGGACAATCCAGTTGTAGGCAGCACCCAGCGCCATCAGCACCGATGTACCCAGAAACACCGAGCGCATGCCGAAATGCCCACCGACGAAACCGCCGGAAAGCGGTCCCGCGACCTGGCCGACATATTGCGCCGAGATCGCCAAGCCAAGCACATTGCCGCCGATCCCGTCAGGGATGTTGTGCCTGATGACGCTGGTGATACAGGGCAACAGTCCGCCCAGCGCCAGCCCCATCAGGAAGCGCAGGCCGATCAATTGCCAGCCATTGGTCACGAAGGCTTGCGGAATGAGCAGCAAGGCCGAGACGGCAAGGGCGCCGACCACGACGTTCCAGTGGCCGACGCGATCGGCGAGTTTTCCCAGCCAGGATGAGGACAGGATGGTGCCGAGCGCCGTCGCCGACATGACGACGCCGGCGACCATGGTCACCTTGCTCTGGTCCTCGACGAGCTGTTGCACATAAACGGTGATGATCGGCTCGATCGACATGGTGGCGAAAGCGAGCAGCATGCCGGTGGTCAGCATGGCGACGATCGGCCGCTTGTCGGGGATCTGCGACCAGCCGCTTTTCGGCTTCGCCATCGAGGCGGGCCTGGGCGCCGGCGGGTTCTCCTTGATCAGGAAAGTCGTCGCCAGGAAGGCCAGGAAGATGACGGCGCCGGACAGCAGGAAGGTCGCGCGGATGCCGATCAGCGGCGGCAGCAGACCGCCTAGCAGCGGTCCGACCAGCGAGCCCGCCGTGATGCCCGCCGCCAGCACGCCCAGCGCCCAGCCCGAGCGCTCCTTCGGCGTCTGCATCGCCACCAGGATCGTCGAACCAGACGAATAGCCGCCGGCAAAACCGATCAGCAGCCGGAGCAGCACCAGCTGCCACACACTCTCAACCATCCCGGTCAGCGACATGCAGATCGCCATGCCGAACGAAGCGCGCACCAGCATCAGCTTGCGGCCGTAGCGGTCGCCCAGCCGTCCCCACAATGGCGCGACCAGCGCGGCCGCGAAGAAGGTCGCGCCATAGGCGATGCCCGACCACTGCACGATCGCCGCGTGGCCTTCGGCGCCGAGTTGCTCGACGTAAAGCGGCAGGAACGGCAGCAGCAGCGTCATGGCAATAAGCGTGCTGAACGAGCCGGCGAAGCAGACGGCAAGGTTGCGCCGCCAATGGATGTTGTAGCCACTCTGTTCGGATTCGTTCGGCGTCATGTCATGCGTGCCACTGCTGGGGTTGTTACGGATACCAATTTGGGATACCAAGTTGGTATCCGTCATGGACCTGACGCTCGCCGCTGTCAATGCGGGGGCGTCAATGCGGCTTTGGAAAGCGGGACGACAATGTCGCAGATGCAAAATGTCGAACGGCAGCTTCGCGAGATGATCCTCGGGTTGGAGATCGGCCCGGGCGAGCGGCTGACCGAGCGCTGGATCGAGAGCCGGTTCGGCGCTTCGCGAACGCCGGTGCGGGCGGCGCTGCTGCGCCTGGAAACGGAAGGGCTGATCGGCCGCGACGGCCGCGGCTGGACGGTCGCGCCGATCAACCTCGCGGAACTCGGGCAGATCGCCGTCTACCGCGAGGCGGTCGAGGTCGCGGCCGTCCGCCTGACGGCGGCGCTCGAAGACCGCGGCGGGGTCGAGGTGATCGCGGCGATGCTTGATTCCTGCGATGCCGAGACGCCGCGCGAGGAGTGGCATCGGGTCGGAATGGATTTCCACATCGAGCTGGCAAGGCTTTCCGGCAATGAGTTTCTGCTCAGGGCCGTTCGCGACGCGATGACCAGGCTGTCGCGGGCGCGCTGGCTGGAGGTGCGCGATGAAAAGGCGCTCGGCCGTGCCTGGGCCGAACATCATGCCATCCTCGCCGCCGTCAGGAGCGGCGATGCCGAGGCAGCGGCGCGGCTGCTTTCCGCTCACATCGCAGGCAGCCGCGATCGGCTGGTCACCTCATTGCATGACGACCGGCGCGCCCTGCGCGCCAGAGGGTTCGCCGTCGTCGCAGCGTAAAGTTCTCGTGGGGCCATTCGCATTAGCAGGCTTGCAACATGGCCGGGAGAATGCTGTAGGAGACAAGGGGGATGAAGGCTGACTACCATTGACCATCTTGCTGAACTCGCGGACGCATGGCTTCACTCTCTCGAACCGCCGCAAAGCTGTTCTACTACGCGCGCAATTTCGCGCGCGACCGCGCACCGCAGTCCCTGTTCCGCGACCGCCTGGCCAGCCGGGTTGAGCAGGCCAGGCTTTCGGGCAAGACGGTTCGCGAGCGACTGACCTATTACAACAAGCTGGAACACTCGTTCGCGCCAAGTCCCGACGCCGTGGCCATCGGCAAGCTGCCGTCCGCTTCCAGCATGTATTATTACGACCTCAAGGAATTCGCCCGCTATTTCGATCCCGGCCTGCGGATCGATTTCGAATTCGGCGACGTCATCGGCGTTCCGGAGGTTCCAAGGATCGTCAAGGACCGGCCCATCGGCGACGACAATGCGAACGGCGTGCTGATGAAGCTGAACAAGTTCCGCCACTTCTACATGCCGCCCGACAACCTGTCTTTTGCGGACAAGCGCCCGATGGTGGTCTGGCGCGGTCATCTCAACAATCCTATCCGCACCCGCTTCGTCGAAATGGCCGCCAACCTGCCGATTTGCGATGCGGGCTCCCACAGGGCCGACGCGCCGGACGGATACCGCAAGCCGTTCCTGAACATCGAGCAGCAGCGACAGTATCGCTACATCGTCTCGCTCGAAGGCAATGATGTCGCGACAAACCTGAAATGGATCATGAGCTCCAATTCGCTCTGCCTGATGCCGGAGCCGACCTACGAAACCTGGTTCGCGGAAGCCCAGGTCGAGCCCAATGTCCACTACGTGCCTCTGCGGCAGGATTTTTCCGACCTGGTCGACAAGGTGGCCTATTTCGAAAAACACCCCGCCGAGGCTGGGCGGATAACCGCCGCCGCCAACGCCTATTGCCGCAAATTCGGCAATGAACAGGACGAGCAGGCGATCTCGCTGCTCGTCCTCTACAAATATTTCGTGCTGAGCGGGCAGATAAAGCCCGACGCGGAAGTCTGGCGCTTCATCGCCGGTTAGGCATGGGAGCGGTCGAACACCCGGTCGGCCGGCCCGAAACGGTCCCTGGCGGTGAACTGCTGGTGCCAGTAAGGATAAAGCACCGGCGGCCGGCTGACGACGTCGAGGCGCTGCCGCTCCTCCTCGGTGAGCGAAAGGCTGGCCGCGGCGAGGTTGTCCTTGAGTTGGGCCTCGTTGCGGGCGCCGATCACCAGCGAACTCACGGCCGGGCGGCCAAGCAGCCAGGCAAGCGCGACCTGCGCCCCTGAGACGCCGCGCGCTTTGCCGATCTCGTTGAGCACGTCGACGATGCGCCACAGGCGGTCCTCGTCGCGGATCGGCGGCTCCGTCCAGCCGCCGACCTGGCGCGCGGTCGGGCTGTCGCGATGGTATTTGCCGGAGAGCAGGCCGCCCGCCAGCGGGCTCCAGACCAGCACGCCCAAGCCCTGGTCGACCGAGATCGGCAGCAATTCATATTCGGCCTCGCGCGCTTCCAGCGTGTAGTGGATCTGCTGGGTGACGAAACGGGCCTGATGGCGGCTGTCGCTGATGGCAAGAGCCTTCATCACCTGCCAGCCCGAATAATTGGAGCAGCCGATATAGCGGATCTTGCCCTGGTTGACCAAGGTGTCGAGCGCCGCGATCGTCTCCTCCAGCGGCGTGAGCCCGTCCCACTGGTGGACGAAGTAAATGTCGATGACGTCGGTCCTGAGCCGCTTCAGGCTCTTCTCGCATTCGCGGATCAGATGGTGGCGCGACAGGCCTTCGTCATTCGGGCCGGTGCCGATGCGCATGCGCGCCTTCGAGGCGATCAGCACGTCATTCTTGCGCTTGCCGCCAAGCGCCTCGCCGATGATCTCTTCCGACAATCCGTTGGAATAGACATTGGCGGTGTCGATGAGATTGATGCCGGCATCGATGCAGGTGTCGATGATGCGTTTGGCTTCCGAAAGATCCGAATTGCCGACGGCGGCGAACGGACCGGCGCCGCCGAAGGTCATGGTGCCAAGCGTCAATGTCGAGACTTTCAAGCCGGATCGGCCCAGCGTGCGGTATTCCATGTCGGTCCTCGCAATTTGTTTGAAGAAGCGCCGTGGAGGGCGCCGGAAGAGGCGAGGGGATTTGTAGGACAATTCCCGCCGCTTGTCGTCCCGCTATCGACACGGATCGATCACATATCTTCGATATCGATGCCTGCTTCCGGTCGATTGCAATAAAACCGTCATTGCGCCTCTGTATCTCAGTCGGCTTATGGAGTTGCGTTCGCGGTCACGGCCGGTACGCATATGGGGCGAAGATGGCTGGCAGGCAGGAGCTGCGCGATGAACGAACTCAAAACAAATTCCGGGGCGAAGGACTGGCTCGAAGCCGAACTCGAGGACACGCTTGACGAGGACTATGAGCTTGAGCTTTCCGAGCCGGCGCTCTCGCTCGAGATCGCCAAGATCTACAAGAAGTCGCATCCGCCCTCCATGGAGCGCATGACCTATTTCCGCGAGCTGCTCAGGCTGCAGTCGGAATTGATCAAGCTGCAGTCCTGGGTCGCCTACCACAAGAAGAAGCTGGTGGTGGTCTTCGAAGGCCGCGATTCCGCCGGCAAGGGCGGCGTCATCAAGCGCATCACGCAGCGGCTCAACCCGCGCATCGCCCGCGTCGTGGCGCTGCCGGCACCGACCGAGCGCGAGAAATCGCAATGGTATTTCCAGCGCTACGTGCCGCATCTCCCCGCGGGCGGCGAGATCGTGCTGTTCGACCGCTCCTGGTACAACCGCTCCGGCGTCGAGCGGGTGATGGGCTTTGCCAATGGGGACCAAGTCGAGGAATTCTTCAACGACGTGCCGGAATTCGAGCGTATGCTGGTCCGTTCCGGCATCACGCTCGTCAAATACTGGTTCTCGATCACCGATGAGGAACAGCAGATGCGCTTCCTGATGCGCATCCACGATCCGATGAAGCAGTGGAAGCTGTCGCCAATGGACCTGCAGTCGCGCGTGCGCTGGGAGCAGTATACCAAGGCCAAGGAAGAGACCTTCGCACGCACCAACATTCCCGAAGCCCCCTGGTTCATCGTCGAGGGCAACGACAAGAAGCGCGCCCGGCTGAACTGCATCGACCATCTGTTGCAGCAGATGCCGTATGAGGAGGTTCCGCACGAGGACATCTCGCTGCCCGACCGCGTCTTCAACCCGTCCTACGAGCGCCAGGTGCTGCCGCGCGAGCTCTACGTGCCTGAGAAGTATTGAGGTCTTTTCCTTCTCCCCTTTTCACGGGGAGGTGAGGTCCGCGCAGCGGGCGAAAAGCCAATTGCTTGGCTTTTCGAACGACGAACGCCCGAAGGGCGGATGAGCGGCAGCGCCGGTCGGCGATTGAGCGCCAATTCGCTGCCGTTGCGAGCTAGCCGCTAATCTCAAAGGTCGCGCCGCCCCTCATTGCCCCGCCGGGCATTTCTCCCCGTATGGTGAAGGGGAGAAAGAGCTGTACTTACGCCCGCCCGATCATCACATGCGTCGCATCGGCAGTGGCCACCTGGCCGGTGCAGCGGTATCCCAGCTTCAGTATGTCGAGGTCGGCGAAGAGGTGCTCGCCGGAGCCGAGCAGCACAGGCGAAATCGCCAGATGCATCTCGTCGATGAGCTTCTCTTGCAGATACTGCCGAACGGTCGAGACGCCGCCGCCGACGCGCACGTCCTTGCCGCCGGCGGTTGCCTTCGCCTGTTCGAGCGCTGAGTGGATGCCGTCGGTGATGAAATAGAAAATCGTGCCGCCTTCCATCTCGATCGCCGCGCGCTTGTGATGCGTCAAAATAAAGGTCGGAACATGATAGGGCGGGTTGTCGCCCCACCAGCCTTTCCAGTTATCGTCCGGCCATTCGCCGCGGCTCGGCGCGAACATGTTGCGGCCGAGGATCCAGGCGCCGACGTTCTCAAAACCGCGCACGGCAAACTCGTCATCGGTATCCGTCGTCCCGCCTTCCTTGCCGATCATCTGGTGGAAGGAGCGGGTCTTGATCATCCATTTGTGCAGATTTTCGCCGCCGACGCCGAGCGGGCTGGCGAGGCTCTGGTCGGGACCTGCGCCGTAGCCGTCGAGCGAGAGCGTAAAGCAATTAACACGGAGCTTGGACACGGTTTTCTCCCGATCGGTTGCAAAATGCAAGCAGTAAGGGAATAGCTTTTCTGATTGCAAAATGTAATTGGTTTTCCGCGATGCGCAGCAGGCTACGGAAGCCTACTGACACCAAGCCCTATGGCGATCGTTCGCAAGACGGAAGATAGCGGCGCTGACACGTCGCGTCGCCGCGCCTTGGCGGCCTCTCGTTGGGGCCTGCGATATCTAGCCCTTCAGCATCTGCGCCACCACAGGCGCAAAATAGGTCAGCACGCCGTCGCAGCCCGCCCGCTTCAGCGAGAGCAGCGATTCCAGCATCGCCTTCTCGCCGTCGATCCAGCCATTGGCGGCGGCTGCCTTGATCATCGAGTATTCGCCCGACACCTGATAGGCGAAGGTCGGCATCTGCAGCTCGTCCTTCAGCCGGCGGATGATGTCGAGATAGGGCAGGCCGGGCTTCACCATCAGCATGTCGGCGCCTTCGGCGAGGTCCTGCTCGGCCTCGCGCACCGCTTCGTCCGAATTGGCGTGGTCGATATAGTAGGTCTTCTTGTCGCCCTTGAGCAGGCCGGCAGTGCCGACCGCCTCGCGATAGGGCCCGTAGAAGGCCGAGGCGAACTTCGTCGCGTAGGACATGATCGCCACGTCCTGGAAACCGTTGGCGTCGAGCGCGTCGCGGATGGCGCCGATGCGGCCGTCCATCATGTCCGACGGCGCGATGATGTCGGCGCCCGCCGCCGCCTGGATCACGGCCGCGGCGGCGACCTGCTCGACCGTCTCGTCGTTGACGATGATGCCGTCGCGCAGGATGCCGTCATGGCCGTGGCTGGTGAACGGGTCGAGCGCGGCATCGGTAATGATGCCGATCTCCGGCACCGCGTCCTTGATGGCGCGCGTGGCGCGATTGATGACATTGTCGGGGTCGAGGATATGCGATCCCGTCTGGTCGCGCAGCGCAAGCTCGACATTGGGGAAGGTGGCGATGGCCGGGATGCCGAGCTTGGCGGCGCGCTCGGCTTCCTTCACCGCGAGGTCGATGGACAGGCGATAGACGTCCGGCATCGCGGCGATCGGCTCGCGCGTGTTCAAGCCGTCGACGACGAAGATCGGCCAGATTAGGTCGTTCACCGAAAGCTGGTTCTCCTGCACCAGCCGGCGCGACCAGTCGGCCTTGCGCATGCGCCGCAGCCGCCGGCTGCCGGTGATCTCGTCGACGCTGCGCGCGCCGGCAGGCTTTGCGGGGGTGAATTTGTTCATCGCCGAAACTCTCTTTTGCGCCGGCTTTTACCACGCGCTTCCGCTGCTGACCAATGCGACACGATTGTGCCAGCGACGTGGCACACGTTCCTCTCCCCCACTTTGTGGGGCGAGGAACCCCCTAGGGCTGCCCGTTCCCCGACAGGATCTGCGCTGTGCCTCTGATCGCAACCCGGAACGCCTCGTCGAAGCTGACGCCGCGGACCTGCCAGCGATACGTCTTGCCGCGATCGGCCAGCCGCCAGTCGGCGATCCAGCCGAGGTCCTTGTCGCTCCACACGATGCTGCCGGCGAGCGCCCGGGCCGCTCCCGCTTTCTTCGCGAGTTTGTCGAGCTTTGCCATATTGGCCGCCGCGATCGCCTTTTCGTCGAGGCCGCCGAACTGCCTGGCCTTTGGAAAGGCAACGCGCATCAGCAGTGGACTTGTGGCGTTGGCGAAGGATTCCCTCATCGTCTTGCCGTGGTCCTCATCCGCCGTCAGCACGAAATGCCGCGAACCCTGCTCAGCGGTCATGAAGACGGCGATAGGCGGCCGCTCGCCGAGCCAGGGCCTGCTGCCGAGCTGGGCCAACAGCTTGTCGACGACGGCCGGCTTGTAGAGGCAGGTGAGATCATGCGGCCGGTCATGCGTGCCTTGCTCGTCATGGATCGGGATGCCCTCGAGCCGGTCGCGATAGCGGAAGGATTGCACGAAGTCGGCCGCTTTGTCGCGCAGGGCCAGCATCTCCGGCTTCTGCGACAGGCGCTGGTCGCCCGAGACCTTGACCAGCACCTTGTCGAGGCAATCCTTGAAACCGATCTGCCGGTTTACGTCTCCAGTGCCGGTGACGATGGTCTGAGACTGATAAAGCTCGTCCGCAGTCGCGGCCTCGGCAGGGCAAGACATCCGTAGGATGGCGATCAGGCCGATCGCTGCAGCCGCGAGGCGGGAAAATCCGGGCATGGCTTGCCGTCCGGTTCAAGATGCCCATTGTCTAGCACCGGGTGCGTGCGGTGGCCAAGGCGGATTGCCGGCTAAACGAAGGAGCCGAGGACCGGCTTCTGGCGCGGCAATTTCCCGACGAATTCCCCGACTATGCGCGCTGCACGAACGCGCTTATCCCATTCGTATGGTAGCCTGCTTGCCGCGAAAGACGCCGCCTTATCCGTGGCACTCGACAATTGACGTTGGCCCGGTCGCCGCTTAGCACTTCTCCTCCCGCAGGCGCGGGGGAGGATTCTCTCATTATGGATTTTGGCGGAGACGACGAGGTCCGCTTCGAGCGGCTGGGCAAGGCGGGTGTGGTCACCTTGACCCGGCCCAAGGCGCTCAACGCCGTCACGCACGACATGGTCAAGGCGCTCGGCAAGGCGCTCGACGCTTGGGAACAGGACCCGGGCATCAATGTCGTCGTCGTCAAGGCCGAGGGCAGGGCGTTTTCCGCCGGCGGCGATATCCTGCACATCTACGAGGCCGGCCGCGCCGGCAAGCCGCCTGTCGACTTCTTCGCCGACGAGTACCGGCTCAACGCCCGCATCGCGCGCTTCAAGAAACCCTATGTCGCGCTGATCGACGGCATTGTCATGGGCGGTGGTGTCGGCATCTCCTTCCACGGCTCGCATCGCGTGCTGACCGAAAACGCGCAGTTCGCCATGCCGGAGGTCGGCATCGGCTTCTTCCCTGATGTCGGCGCCAGCCACTTGCTGCCGGATCTGGGCGGCTCTTTCGGGATGTATCTCGGACTGACGGGAAACCGCATCCGCTATGGCGATGCGCTTTGGTCGGGGCTTGCCACGCACACCATCAAGGCGGAGGACCTTGCAGGGTTGCTCGACGAGTTGGCGACCAGCAACGATCCGAATGCCGAGCTGCGCGATTTCTTCGTGCCGGCAAAACGCGAGACGGAGCGGCAGGACCTGGATTCGATCGCGCGCCATTTCTCAAAAGGCTCGCTGGCCGATATCGTCGCCAGTCTCGAACAAGCCGCCGCTGGCGACGCTTTCGCCGCAAAGACGCTTGCGACCTTGAAAACCCGCTCGCCGACCAGCCTCAACATCGCCTGGCGCCAGATCAGCGCCGGCTCGACGCTGTCGATGGACGAATGCATGAGGATGGAGTTCCGCATCCTGAACCGCATGCTTGCCGGCCACGATTTCTATGAAGGCATCCGCGCCGCCATCATCGACAAGGGCTCGACACCCAAGTGGCGGCCGGCGGGGCTGGATGAGGTCGATGCGGCTGAGATCGATGCCTATTTCGCGCCGCTTGGGGATAAGGAACTCGCGCTGTGAGCGAAGTCACCTCCCGGCGCGTGGTGCTGCAGCCCTCGACCACCGAGGTGATCTTCGCCTGGTTCCAGCGCGTGATCGCCGGCTACTGCCTTTTGTTCGGCATCCTCTATTGGATCCGCCTGATCGGCATCTATCCGGGCGAACTGTGGCGCTTCGACCTGATGCCGGTGCACTGGCAGGTGGCGGCGGCCATGCTCGCCGTCTTCTTCCCCTTCGCCGCCGCCGGCCTCTGGATGCTGGCGTCGTGGGGACCGGTGATCTGGTTCATCTGCGCGGCGACCGAGACGGTGATGTATGCCGGCTTCCCCGATCTCTTCGGCCATCGGCTGCTGATCGTCGTCTCGCATGCCTGCGTGGCCTTGCTCTACATCGTCTTTCGCGTCACCATATGGCTGCAGAAGCGCCAGCTTCGCCAATAGCCGGACTTGCCGGCTTCGGGGCGCTTTCTCAGCCCGTTTTCCCCAAAATCCATTGGCTAAATCTTTAGGTTAATTGTTCTTGCTCGGGTGACCGATCGTTAAGCGTCTTCCGAAACCTCTTACCGGTAAGCTCTTGTTAGCCCTGGCGTTTAAGTCGAATTTTATGAGTATTCGATAGTGTCGCGATCAAGGTGAAAAACAAAAAATCACCAAGGCGACAAACGAGAGGCAAAGACAATGATCAATTCGCGTCCGGCGGCGAAGACCGCAAACGTATCAGACGATCGCCGCGAGGCTATCCGCTCGCTGTACATGGAATCGCTGCAGCTGGTGGAGCGTCTGCACCGCCGCCTGCTCGACGTGATCAAGGACGAGTTCGACCGCAACGGCCGCTCCGACATCAACGCCATCCAGGCGCTGCTGCTCTTCAACATCGGCAATTCGGAGCTGACCGCCGGCGAGCTGCGCTCGCGTGGCTACTATCTCGGCTCGAACGTCTCCTACAATCTCAAGAAGCTGGTCGACCTCGGCTTCATCAATCACCAGCGCTCGCGCATCGACCGCCGTTCGGTCCGCGTCTCGCTGACGCCGAAGGGCAACGAGGTGGCTGACGTCGTCGCCGGTCTCTACGAGCGCCATGTCGGCTCGATCGAGGCGGTCGGCGGCATCAACACCGACGAGTTCAAGCAGATGAACCGCGCGCTGCAGCGGCTCGACCGCTTCTGGAACGATACCATCGCGTATCGTATGTGAGTGCTTCGGAATTGGGACGGGAAAGCCGCGCCGAAGAAGCACGGCCCCCGGGGGAAAAGAATAAGAGGTCGGCGCCGAAGCGCGCCGGCCTTTTTCTTTTTTGCGAAGGCGGGCATCTGCGGGAGCTTGACCGTCGCTCCGCGCGCATGAAAGCTCTGCGCCCGAAGGGCAGGGCACAGATTTCATAACGACGCGCTGGCATCTTGCGATGCAAAAAAGCATCGCTGCCTCTCCCTTCACCTTGCCACCGCAAGCAAATCGCGGGCCGAGGCCACGTTGCCGCCATAATCGCGGGCAATGCGAGTGGTGGGTGATGCTGCGGGCCTGTGCCCTGCGCTCCTTGGAACCTGCGTGGCGGCAGCGCGTCTCTGGCGGCCGAGCGACGTGAGGTCATGGTTGGCGAATTGTTAAGTTTGCCGCCCCTAGAGTGTGGACAAAGCCGCCCGGCAAGCGAGTTGAGCGAGAGCGATAAAGCAAGAATGTCTGCCATGAGAACCAGCCGCCGTTTCTTCCTTACCGGAGCCTCCGCGCTCGCCGCCGCCGTGGTCGCCGGCCATGCGAGCGCCCAGGACGTGATCGGGGACATCCTGAAATCCTCGACCCGCGGCAATTGGGACGACCAGTTCGACGCCCGCGGCACCGACACCAACAAGGTTGCCTCGACGCTGCCGATCTTCAGCCAGCAGACGGTGGCCTTCACCGAGCAGGCGGTGGCGCAGTATCAGAACATCGTCTCCCAAGGCGGCTGGGAACAGGTTCCGGCGACCAAGAAATTGCAGCTCGGCGTCGACGATCCGGATGTCGTTCCGCTGCGCAAGCGCCTGATGGTCTCGGGCGACCTGCCGCAGAGCGCCGGCATCTCGACGGCCTTCGATTCCTACGTCGACTCGGCGGTAAAGCGCTTCCAACTCCGTCACGGCCTGCCGGCCGACGGCGCCATGGGCAAATACACCTATACGGCGATGAACGTCTCGGCGCAGATCCGGCTCGGCCAGTTGCAGGCCAATCTGCAGCGACTGAAGGAAAAGGCCGGCACGCTCGGCAGCCGTTACGTGCTGGTCGACATTCCCGGCGCCCAGGTCGAGGCGGTCGAGAACGACCGCGTTGTGCTGCGCCACACGGCGATCGTCGGCAAGATCGACCGCCAGACGCCGATCGTCAATTCGAAGATCAACGAGATCATCGTCAATCCGTACTGGAACGCGCCGGTCTCGATCGTACGCAAGGACATCATTCCGCTGATGCGGAAGGACCCGAACTACCTCAAGGACAGCCACATCCGCCTGTTCGCGCCAGACGGCAGCGAGGTGGATCCGATGACCATCGACTGGTCGACGGACGATGCCGCGAAATACCGCTTCCGCCAGGATCCGGGCAACAACAACGCTATGGCCTCGGTCAAGATCAACTTCCCGAGCCCGGACGGCGTCTACATGCACGACACGCCGCAGCAGAGCCTGTTCGGCAAGCTGATGCGCTTCGATTCCTCGGGCTGCGTGCGCGTCCAGAACGTGCGCGACCTCGTCACCTGGATCCTGCGCGACACGCCCGGCTGGGACCGCCAGCATTTCGAGGCGGCGATCAAGACCGGCGAGAACACGCCGATCCAGGTCGTCAACCCAGTGCCGGTCCACTTCCTCTATCTGTCGGCATGGTCGACGGCTCCGGGCGTCGTGCAGTTCCGCGATGATATCTACGCCCTTGACGGTGCCGCTGAGCTTCAGATCAGCTCCGCGCAGTAAGTATCTGATCCTTGAAAGAGAAAGGCCGCTCTCAGCGGCCTTTTTTGTTTGGGCGACGCAATGCGCGCCTTACAGTATTCCAGGAAAAGTAGGTGCGATTTTCCGTCCGGAATTGCGTGAAAGTAAAGAGATAGAGCGGTTCGCCGTTTCCGTGAAACGGAGCTTGGGCGTTGGGGGCGGTCGGGCGCATCTTCGGCTTTCCGAGCGGTCCTGGAGCCGCCTGCAGCAAGACAATCGCGTCAGCATGGCAAGGCCTTTGCGGTGCCCGGGCCATGTGGCGCGGCCTCAGATGGCGCCCCGCGGATATCCGGTGGGTTGCTGGAACTCGTCCTGCCGATGACCCTTACAAGAATGACAAGTTCGTCGCCGAGGGTCGAATGTAAGCGCAGCTCACAAAAGTCAGTAAACCACTTTACGCAACCGCTTTACTAGCCAAATTTTATGGGATAGCGTTTGGTTCGTTGCTGGCTGGGGCGAACATGAGCACCATCAATGAAGTCGCGATAATGGCGAGGGTGTCGACCACCACCGTGTCGCGCTATCTTAACAATCGCATCGAGCTTCCGGCGGAGACGGCGGCCCGCATCGACGCGGCCATCGTGGCGCTCGACTATCGCCCGAACATTCTCGCCAAGCGCCTGAGTCTCGGCCGCTCCGAGGCGATCGGCATGATGACGCCTGAAATCGCCAACCCGTTCTTTGCCGAACTGGCCGCCGCCGTCGAGGACGAGGCGGAAAAGCACGGCTATTCCGTCCTGATGAGCAGCACCGGCGGCAACCGGGAGCGCGAGCTCGCCAGTCTCAGGCGGCTGAAGGACGGCCATGTCGACGGGCTGATCATGATGACCAATCGGCCGGACGACGGCTCGCTCGCCGCCACGCTTCACCATTACGGCCATATCGTTCTGATCGACGAGGACATCCCGGGCGTCAACGTTCCGAAAATCTTCGTCGAGAACCGCGAAG
Organism: Mesorhizobium sp. B4-1-1; assembly: GCF_006439375.1. Taxonomy (NCBI): domain Bacteria; kingdom Pseudomonadati; phylum Pseudomonadota; class Alphaproteobacteria; order Hyphomicrobiales; family Phyllobacteriaceae; genus Mesorhizobium; species Mesorhizobium sp. B4-1-1. Next base: position 85,351 of record NZ_VFTH01000007.1, on the reverse strand, counting down.
GCGCTCGCGCCGCGACGCGCCACCTCATCGAGGCCGGGCACCGGCGCATCGCCCATATCGGCGGCCCGGCGAAGCTGTTCAGCGCCATCGAACGACTGGCCGGGTACCGCGACGCCATGGCCGAGGCGGGGATAGAAGTCGACGACGGCGATATCCGCCAGGGCGAATATTCGCGCGCGTTCGGCCGCGCCGCCATGCTGGACATCCTGGCCGGCGGCCAGCGGCCGACGGCCGTTTTCGCCGGCAGCGATTTCATTGCCATCGGGATCATGGAAGCGGTGCGTTCCAAAGGCCTCAACGTGCCGCAGGATATTTCGCTGGTAGGCTTCGACGACATGCCGTTTGCCGACCTCCTCGCGCCAGGCCTCACCACAATCCGTCAGCCGACCGCCGAACTCGGCCGCATCGGGTTCAGCACGCTCAAGGCGCTGATCGACAAGGCGTCGCCGCCTGAACTCACACGGCTCCCGGTCGCGCTGGTCAAGCGCAACTCGGTAGCGCCGCCACGCTCCTGAGACAGACACTTCGCAACCAAGAAAGGGGAATGAAACAAATGACAAGATCGATCATGAAATCAATAGCATACGCCGCTGCTCTCGGGCTTGGCCTGGTGGCCGGACCGACACTCGCCGCCGACTTCAGCGCTGTCTATGTGATGTCGGACAATCTCGGCGACATGGGCTTCAACGACAACGCCGCGACCGGCTTCGCCCGCGCCGAGAAGGAAGGCGTCAAGACGCGCCTGCTGCAGGCATCGCCGACCGACCCGCAGCTCTGGCGCCAGAATCTCGAGGCAGTATCGAATTCGGGCGAATGGAGCGTCGTCTTCACCGGGCCGAACATGCACGACAATCTGGCCGACGTCGCGCCGCAGCACCCCGACCAGAAATATGTCTTCTTCGACGACGAGTTGAAGCAGCCGAACGTTCTTTCGGTGAAATACGCGCAGAACGAAGGCTCCTATCTCGCCGGCGCGCTGGCCGCGATCGCGGCGACCGACAAGAAGGATTTTCCGCTCACGTCCGGCGATCCGAAGATCGCGGTGGTCGCCGGCATGGACCTGCCGGTCATCCAGGACTTCATCCTCGGATTCAAGCAGGGCGCCAAGACCGTCGTGCCGGACATCGACGTGCAGGTGATCTTCATCGGCAACTTCAACGACGCGCAGAAGGCTTACGACCTGACCAAGACCGCGATCCAGAACGGCGCCAACGTCGTCTTCAACGTCGCCGGCCCAGCCGGTCTCGGTATCCTCAAAGGCGCGGCGGATTCCAAGAAATACGCCATCGGCGTCGATTCCGACCAGAGCGGCCTGCACCCCGATTATGTGATCGCCTCGATGATCAAGCAGATCGGCAACTCGATCTACGACTCCATCAAACAGATCCAGGACGGCAAGGCCGAGTTCGGCAAGCTCAAGGTCTACGGCCTCGCCAATGAGGGCGTCGGCCTGATCTACAACGACAAGCTGGTGCCCGCCGACATCAAGGCCAAGGTCGACGCCGCCAAGGCCAAGGTGGTCAGCGGCGAGATCAAGGTCGACACTGCTTTCAAGTGAGCCTCCCAGGACCTTGAAACGGGACGCTGCTCCGCCAGCGTCCCGCATCCCGACCAGGAAGCGCGCCGATGAGTGACCCAGATATCATTTTGAGCCTTGCAGGCATCGCCAAGTCGTTTGGCGACAAGGCCGCGCTCAGCCATGTCGACCTCGATGTCCGGCGCGGCGAGGTGCATGTCATCTGCGGCGAGAACGGCGCCGGCAAATCGACGCTGATGAACATCCTTGCCGGCATCCACCAGCCGAACGCCGGCTCCATCGTGCTGAACGGCAAGACCGTGACGATCGCCGACCCGATTGCCGCGAGCCGCCTCGGCATCGGCATGGTGCACCAGCACTTCACGCTGGTGCCGTCCATGAGCGTGGCTGAGAACCTGTTTCTCGGCCGCCAGCCACGCAGGCTGGGTATCTTCTCCGACCGCCGGCAGATGGTCGAGCGCGCCCGCGAACTGATCGCGCGCTACAATTTCCGCCTCGATCCGGAAGCGCCGGTGCGCACGCTTTCGGTCGGCCAGCGCCAGCGCGTCGAGATTCTGAAGGCGCTGGCGTTCGACGCGGATCTCTTGATCCTCGACGAGCCGACCGCCGTGCTGACTCCACCGGAAGTCGATGAGCTGATCGGTGTGGTCGACGGCTTGCGCGCCAGGGGCCGCACCATCCTTTTCATCACCCACAAGCTGCGCGAGGTGAAAGCCGTCTCCGACCGCGTGACCGTCATTCGCCATGGCCGCAGCATTTCGACGCGCAATACGGCCGACGTCACCGAAGCCGACATCGCCCGCGACATGGTCGGCCGCGACGTGTTCCTGGTCGGCCGCAAGGGCAGTGGGCAGCGCAGCTTCGGCGCCCCGGTCCTGACGCTCGACAGTGTCAGCATGACCAATCATTCAGGCCGGCGCCTGCTCGACCGTATTTCTCTCCAGGTACGCGCCGGCGAGGTCCTGGGCATCGCCGGCGTCGACGGCAACGGCCAGACCGAACTCGCCGAGGCGATCGCCGGGTTGATGCCGGTGCAGGCGGGCAGGATCCGCTTCAGCGACCGGGATTTGACGAACGCTGACCTATGGGAGCGCCAGCAGGCCGGCCTCGGCTTCGTGCCGGAAGACCGCCTCGACCGTGGCCTGAGCGTCACGATGAGCGTCGCCGAGAACGTCGCGGCGACGAACTACAGCCGCGCCGGATTGCTGTCCGGCGGCCTGATCAGCCGGCAGAAGCTGGACAGCTTCGCGGGCGACAAGATCAAGGAGTTCGACGTGCGCGGCGCGCAACCTGCCACGCAGGCCGGCTGGCTCTCCGGCGGCAACATGCAGAAACTGGTGATTGCCCGCGAAATGGAGCGCGACCCATCGCTGCTCCTGATCTGCCAGCCGACGCGCGGACTGGACATCGGCGCGTCCGAATTCGTTCACGCGCGCATCCTGCAAGCCGCCGACCGAGGCCGCGCCGTGCTCCTGATCTCGTCCGAGCTGTCGGAAATCTTCGCGCTCTCCGACAGGATCGGCGTCATGTATTCGGGGCGCATGATGCGCGTCCTCGACCGCGCCGAGGCCGACGAGGAGACCGTCGGATATCTGATGAACGGCGGATCGAAGGAGGCTGCGTAATGGCGCCGGCGCTGTCCAATTTCCTGCGCGTCATCCGCGCGCCGCTCGCCGCGATCCTGCTCACGCTGGCGCTCGGCTTCATGCTGGTCGCGTCGATCACGGATGAGCCGGTCCGCGCCTATCGCGACCTGCTGCTCGCCAATTTCGATTCGCTCGGCAACTTCGCCCTGTTCCTGAACCGCGCCACGCCGCTCACCCTGATCGCGCTCGGCGTCGTCTTCTCTTTTCGCGCCGGCATCTTCAATGTCGGCGGCGAGGGCCAGCTTTACGCGGGCGCGGTCACCACCACCGTCGTGGCCATCGCCGGCGCTTCGCTGCCGGCCTTTATGTTGATGCCGCTCGCTATCGTCGCCGGTTTTCTTGCCGGCGCGGTGGTCGGCTGGATTCCGGGCGTGCTCAAGGTGCGTCTCGCCGTCGACGAGGTGGTGACGACATTGATGCTCAACATCATCATTCTCCTGATCACCTCCTGGCTGGCCAACCAGGTGATCCGCGACACCACCGCCTATGGCGCGGTGAGCTGGATGGTGCCGAGCTCGATCTGGCTGCCGCCCTTGCCTTTCGTTCCGCGCGCCACCAGCGGCTTCCTTGTCGCTGCCGTGCTTGCCGTCGTCTCATGGGTCGTGCTGTTCCGCACCCAATGGGGCGCCGAGGTTCGCGCGGCCGGTACCAATCTGCGCTTTGCCGAGGCCACGGGCGTGCCGGCGGCGCGGCGGGTGATCTCGGCGATGGTCATTGCCGGTGGATTGGCCGGGCTGGCCGGAGCGCTTTATGTGCTCGGCGTCGGACACCGCTTCGAGCAGAATTTCTCGCCGAGCTACGGACTGGTCGGCCTGACCTGCGCCCTGCTTGCCCGCGTCCATCCGATCGGTTCGCTGGCGACCGCGCTCTTCTACGCCGCGATGCTGAATGGCGCCGCCTACATGCAGATTTCCACAGATGTGCCGCGCTCCCTGGTCAACCTTTTGACGGGCCTGCTCGTGCTGCTGATGACGGCGCGGCTGCGTCGCGCCGCCCAGGCAGCGTGAGGAGGCGCGCATGAACCTGACATCGCTGCTCGCCGCCGTCCTTGAACAGTCGACCCCGATCCTTCTCGCCGCGCTGGCGGCGATGATCACCTTGCGCGCCAACATCCTTAATGTTGCCGTCGAGGGCATGATGCTGGCGGCCGCCTTCGCCGCCGTCGCCGTCGGCGACTGGAGCGGCAGCGCCTGGCCTGCGTTCCTGTCGGCGCTGGTGGCCGCGGTGGTGCTTTCGCAGCTTCTGGCGCTGCTGACCTTGCGCTTCTTCGCTGACTTCATCGTGGCGGGCCTTGGCATCAACCTGCTTGCCGCCGGCGGCACATTGTTCATCCTCGAGCGCTACTACAACAGTCCAGGCGGGCTGAGGCCGGTCGCCTTTCCCGACATCTGGCATGTGCCCGCCGGATCGCTGTCCTGGCTGCCGGTGCTCGGCCCGGCTTTCGAAGGCCAGAGCATCATCGTGCTCATCGCGCTTGTCGCGGTGCCGCTCACCTATGTCTTTCTCTACAAGACGCCGCTCGGCGCCAGCCTGCGGGCCGCGGGGGAGGACGAGCACGCCGCGCGCTCCGCCGGCATCCGCATCGCCGTTATGAAAGCCCTGTCCTTGGCGGTCAGCGGCCTGCTGGCCGGGCTTGCCGGCGCGCAACTTGCCATGGATAAGCTGCATTTCTTCCTGCCGGACATGACCAGCGGTCGCGGCTTCATCGGGCTGGCCGCGACGCTGTTCGGCGGCGGCCAGCCCTGGATGACGGCGGCGGCGTCCTTCCTGTTCGGCGTCTTCGGCGCGCTGGGCGACCGCCTGCAAGTGTTCGCCATCCCCTCGCAGTTCGTGCTGATGCTGCCCTATCTCGCCGCCATAATCGGCCTGACCTTCGCCCGCTGGCGCATCCTGGCGCGCAACCGGCCGGCCAGAATTCAGGACAATCCCCAATGACGAAGCCGATCATCCTCGACTGCGATCCGGGCAATGACGATGCCCTGGGCATCCTGGTCGCCGCCGGCCATAAGGCGCTCGACCTGAAGGCGGTGACGACGGGTGCCGGTCATCTCGCCGGCGATCGCACGGCGCAGAACGGCGCGATTGCCGTTGCTGTTACGGGGCGCAAGGACGTTCCGGTTTCGGCCGGCGCCACGGGGCCATTGGTGCGCGAAAGGCTGATCGCCGGCATCCTCGACCAGGCGAGCGCGCTTGACCCGGAGCGGCCGGATCTCGAAGCGGTCCTCCTCGATCCACGCCACTCCAGCGACCTCATCGCCGAGATGGTCCTTTCGGGCGCCGCCGCTACCGTCGTCACCACCGGTCCGCTGACCAATCTGGCCATGGCGCTGCGGCGCAATCCCGGCCTGGCGGAGGGGATCGGGCGCATCGTCTCGCTCGGCGGGGCCTGGGGGCTCGGCAACAAGACAGCTGCGGCGGAGTGGAACGTTCTGTGCGATCCGGAGGCGGCGGCCATCGTGTTCGGGGCCGGCATTCCTTTGACGCTTCTCCCGATCGACGTGGGACCGCAGGCGATTATCACCGATCGCTTGATCGCGGACGCCGAGGCGATTGGCGGCAAGGTCGGGCTTTTCGCTGCCGAGCTCCTGCGCTCGCTGAACGCGACATTCCGCCCGGGCGTGTTCGGGCCCGGCGCCATGCCGCTCAACGATCCCGTGGCATCGCTCGTAGCGGCCGAACCCTCCCTGGCCAGGACCGTTCCGGCTCGGGTCGAGGTCGAGCTCGCCGGCAAGTTCACCTATGGCCGCACGGTCATCGACTTTGCCGGACGTTCGGGGCCGCCGAACGCCGAAATCACCGTCGAGCTTGACGGGGAGGGCATCCACGCCGCTTTCATCGCCGCGCTGAAGCGGCTGGCCAGCCGGCCTTACAGAACAGGAGAGGAAGTATGACAAAGAGCCGTCGCGTCCTGATCGCGGGCGAATCCTGGACCGTTCATTCGATCCACCAGAAGGGCTTCGATTCCTTCACCACGACGGAGTACGCCGAAGGCGTGCGCTGGCTGCGCGACGCCCTCGAAGGCGGTGGCTGGGACGTTGTTTACCAGCCGGCCCATGTCGCCGCGCGCGACTTCCCCTTCAGCGCCGGCGAGCTGGCGAAGTTCGACTGCGTTATGCTGAGCGACATCGGCGCCAACACCCTGTTGCTCCATCCCGACACGTTCGTGCGGTCGAAGATGCTGCCCAATCGCCTCGAAGCGATACGCGACTATGTCCTCGGCGGCGGCGGACTGGTGATGGTCGGCGGCTATATGACCTTCCAGGGCATCGACGCCAAGGCGCGCTATCGCGACACCGAAGTCGCGGAGGTGCTGGGCGTGGAAATGGAGGCGGGCGATGACCGCGCCGAGCGGCCGCAAGGCGTGAAGCCGCGTGTTGCCGCAGCAAGTCACCCGATCGTCGGCGGGCTGGAAGCGGAGTGGCCGGCGCTGCTCGGCTACAATCGCTTTGCCGCCAGGCAGAAGGCGACGGTGGTCGCGACCGTCGGCAACGATCCCTTGATCGTCGCGGCGGAGTTCGGCAAGGGGCGGTCGGTCGCCTTTGCCTCCGATTGCGGGCCGCATTGGGCGCCGCCCGCTTTTGTCGATTGGCCGGGCTACACGACGCTCTGGCGGCAGATCGTCGGCTGGGCGGCGGGAGCCTGACATGGTGACGCTCAACATCATGCGCTGGGGCGACCGCGGCGCGCCGAAGACGATGGTGGCGCTGCACGGCATCACCGCCAATGCAGGCGCCATGACCGAGCCGGCGCGTGTGCTTGCCGCGCGTGGCTGGCAGGTGATCGCTCCCGACATGCGCGGCCACGGCGAAAGCGCGCGGGGCGACGGCGATTTTTCCTTCGACAGCCTGCTCTCCGATTTCGCCGGGAACCTGCCTGCCGCGCCGGATGTGCTGCTTGGCCATTCCTTCGGTGGCACACTGGCGCAGCTTGGCGTGCTGCGCGGCCTGTTCCGGCCGAAGGCAATGCTTCTGGAAGACCCGGTTTCGCATTTTGCCGACAAGGCGACGCCGAAGGACATGCTGGACTGGGACGAAGCAAATCTGCCCCACGACATCGAGGGGCTGCTGAAACTCAATCCCGGCTGGTCGCGGCGGGACGCTGCCTGGAAAGTCGTGTCGCTCGAGCAGATATCGTTCGATGACGCGCGTTCAGCCTTCGCCGGCAACGCGCCCTGGGATCTGCGGGATGAGGCGGCGCGCCTTGCCCGGATGCTGCCGACGGTTTGGGTCCTGCCGGAAGTGAGCCGGTTCGTCCCGACCGATGACACCGCCCGGCTGCGGGCAGAGGTCGGCGAGCGGTCTGTCGTCGTGATGCCCAATGTCGGCCACAGTATCCATCGCGACGCCACGCAGGCATTCGTCGACATAGTCGAGAAACTGGGAGCCGGCACTTGGTTCGACCGCTGAACGACGGGCACGATTTCGTGTTCCAACTGGGAGGGCATGCGCCGCGGCTTTCCGTCAGGGCTGGCGAGCAATTCACGGTGTTCACCGAGGACTGCTTTTCCGGCAAGCTGACGAGCGTCGACGGCAAGCCGCGCGAGGTCGCGCCCTATCCGAAAGTCAACCCGCTGGTCGGTCCGATCGCCGTCGAAGGGATCAGGGCCGGCGATATCATGGCGATCCGCCTGCATCGCCTGGAGCCCGCTCGTGACTGGGGCGTGGCGACGATTTCGCCGAATTTCGGCTTCCTGTCGGGAACCCGCGCCTCGCCCAACTTGCAGCAGGAGCAGGAGGAGCGGGTGTGGATTTGGCGCCTCTCGCCGGATCGAACGCAATTGAGCACACCGACCTCCTCCGGCCGCACGCTTTCCGCCAGCTATCGGCCGTTCCAAGGCACGTTGGGCGTCGCGCCCGCTCATGGCGAGGTTCGCCTCGGCGTCGTTCCCGGCGACTTCGGCGGCAATTTCGACATCCCGGACCTGAGGGAAGGCGCGACGCTCTACCTGCGGGCCAATGTCGATGGCGGGCACATCTATATCGGTGACGGACATTACGCGCAGGGCGATGGCGAGATCGCGGGCACCGCGGTCGAGGGCGCCTTCTTCACGACCCTGTCCGCCGAGAAGGCGGTGCCGGATGAGAGCTTCGACTGGCCGCGCCTGGAGACCGAAAGCCATATCGGCGTCATCGGCTGCGCGCGGCCGCTGGACGACGCCGCTCGCATCGCGGTCGCCGGGCTGGTGCGCTGGGTGGCGCGCCGTGCAGACCTGGACACGATGGACGCGCATCAACTGGTCAGCCAGACCTGCAGCCTGCGCGTCGGCAATGTCGTGAATCCCGCTTTCACGGCGCTTTGTTCCGTGCCCAAGGCGGTTCTGTCGCCATAGGGCGTTCCATCAAACGCTGAATCGCCCGGGCGGAACGGGACTCCGCCCCATGATACGCCAGGTGACGTCCGGCCGGCTGGACGCGAGGCCGGCAATTGCCCATGGTCGGTCGACTAGCCGGAATCGCGCCATGGACGTCGCCGTCTTCATTCTCGTCGTGCTCGCCTTCGTAACCGTTTCCGGTGCACTGGTGCGGCTGGTGCGCGTGCCGCTGCCGGTACTGCAGATCGCGATCGGCGCCGGCCTGGCCTGGCCGGCACGCGGACTGCATGTCGAGATCGACCCGGAGCTGTTCCTCCTGGTATTCATTCCGCCGCTTCTGTTCGGCGATGCGTTCTCGGCGCCGAAGCGCGAGCTGATAGCGCTGCGCAGCCCGATCCTCGACCTCGCCATCGGGCTCGTCTTCTTCACCATCGTCGGCTTCGGTTACGCCTTGCACTGGCTGGTGCCGAGCATTCCGCTGGTGGTCGCCTTCGCTCTGGCCGCCGTGCTGTCGCCGACCGATGCTGTCGCCGTGTCCTCGATCGTCGACCGCAATGTCGTCCCGGCGCGGCTGATGCACATATTGGAAGGCGAATCCCTGCTCAACGATGCCTCGGGCCTGGTGATGTTCCGCTTCACCGTCGCGGCGGCGCTGACCGGCAGCTTTTCGTTCGCCGCGGCATCCCTGAGTTTCCTCTTGGCAGTGGCGATCGGCATTCTCGCCGGCATCGCGGCGCTGTTCATCGCCGCGAAGTCGTTGCAGATCCTCGGCCGCATCACCAGCACACCGGCCGAGGCGCAGGTGCTGGTCATGGTGCTGTTGCCCTTCGTCGCCTATCTGATCGCCGAGCATTTGAACGCGTCGGGCGTTCTGGCGGCTGTCACCGCCGGCCTGTTGACCGGATATTCCGGCATCGTCCGCCACATGGCGGTCTCGGCGCGCATCCAGACGATCTCGCTCTGGTCGATGCTGATCTTCATGTTCAACGGCTCGCTGTTCATCCTGCTTGGCCTGCAACTGCCCGACATCATCCGCAAGGTGCCGCCGGAACTGACGGCCCGGCATTGGCTGTTCGAGCCGGCATTGACCGTGCTGTTGCTCACGCTCTGCCTGATCGGGTTGCGCTATGTCTGGATCTGGATCGGCGACATGGGCGCCGTGCTTGCCGCGCGGCTCGGCAAGCGCAAGGCCGAACCCTTTGGCTTTCGCGTCAGGCTCGCCGGCTCCATCGCGGGCGTGCGCGGCGCGGTGACGCTGGCCGGCATCCTGTCCCTGCCGCTTACCTTGCAGGACGGCTCGCCCTTTCCGGCCCGCGACCTCGTGATCTTCCTCGCCGCCGGCGTCATCATATGCTCGCTGGCGATTGCGAGCCTTGCCCTCCCTACGGTCGCGCGCGGTCTCGTCGAACCCGGCGAGCATCCAGGTGCGGCCGAAGAGCGCCGGGCCCGTGTCGGCGCCGCCAACGCGGCCATCGCTAGGATCGAAGGCCTCGCCAGCGACGGCAACGAAGGAGAGGCGGCGGACATCAAGCTTGCCATCGCCGAGAGTGTCGCATCCATCTACCGGCGGCGCATCTCGCTCTCCGACGGCGCCGACGACGCGCGTGCCGAGGCTCGCGAATCCGGGCGGATCGAGCTCGGATTCAGACTTGCCGGCATCGAGGCCGAGCGGGCCGAACTGCAGGCGATGCTTCGCCGTGGCGACATCAATGACCATACGGCGCGCAAGCTGCTCACCGAGATCACCTTCTCGGAAGCGATCCTCAAGGGCCGCGAACCGCGGGATTAGAACTGGACGGGTTTGTCTTGGCGCAAACCGGCCAGCAAATTTCGCGCCGCAAACGTGGCGGCCCGAAAACAACTGTGTTAATGCGCGGCGACCTCGCAGACCTCCGGCCCCAAGGGAAAGCAAGCCATGTCAAACGCAGCGGCAGCCTCCAGCAAATTCGAATCCTTCTTCGAGACCACGCTTGCCGACGCCGATCCGGAAATCTTCGGTGCCATCCGCAACGAGCTTGGCCGCCAGCGCCACGAGATCGAGCTGATCGCGTCGGAAAACATCGTGTCGCGCGCCGTGCTCGAAGCGCAGGGCTCGATCATGACCAACAAATATGCCGAGGGTTATCCGGGCAAGCGCTACTATGGCGGCTGCCAGTTCGTCGACGTGGCCGAGGAACTGGCCATCGAGCGCGCGAAAAAGCTCTTTGGCTGTAACTTCGCCAACGTCCAGCCGAATTCGGGCAGCCAGATGAACCAGGCCGTGTTCCTGGCGTTGCTGCAGCCCGGCGACACCTTCATGGGCCTCGACCTGAATTCGGGCGGCCATCTCACCCACGGCTCGCCGGTCAACATGAGCGGCAAGTGGTTCAAGGTCGTCTCCTACGGCGTGCGCAAGGACGATCACCTGCTCGACATGGACGCGATCGAGAAGACCGCGCACGAGACCAAGCCGAAGCTGATCCTGGCCGGCGGCACCGCCTATTCGCGCATCTGGGACTGGAAGCGCTTCCGCGAGATCGCCGATTCGATCGGCGCCTATCTGATGGTCGACATGGCGCATATCGCCGGCCTCGTTGCCGGCGGCATGCATCCGTCGCCGCTGCCTCATGCCCATGTCGTGACCACGACGACCCACAAATCGCTGCGCGGTCCGCGCGGCGGCATGATCCTGTGCAACGACGAGGACATCGCCAAGAAGATGAACTCGGCGGTGTTTCCGGGCCTGCAGGGCGGCCCGCTGATGCATGTCATTGCCGCCAAGGCGGTGGCGCTGGGCGAAGCGCTGAAGCCGAGCTTCAAGACCTATGCCGAAAGCATCGTCGCCAATGCCAAGGCGCTGGCCTCCAGCCTGCAGGAGACCGGCCTCGACATCGTCTCGGGCGGCACCGACAATCATTTGATGCTGGTCGACCTTCGTCCGAAGAACGCCACAGGCAAGCGCGCGGAAGCAGCCCTCGGCCGCGCCAACATCACCTGCAACAAGAACGGCATCCCGTTCGATCCGGAAAAGCCGTTCGTGACGTCGGGCGTACGCCTCGGCACGCCGGCCGGCACCACGCGCGGCTTCGGCCAGGCCGAATTCCGCGAGATCGGCAAGCTGATCGCCGAGGTGCTGGACGGGCTGAAGGTGGCGAATTCCGACGAAGGCAATGCGGCGGTCGAGGCCGCCGTCAAGGCCAAGGTCATGGCGCTTACCGATCGTTTCCCGCTCTACCCCTATCTCGGTTGATCATCGGTCGGTTGCCCTCCGTCGGTTGACCGCGCGACATACGTCATCTTTTATCTCTGCGCTTCGCGCCGCTCCTTGATCCGGCGGCGCGGCCTACCGGAGACCTGATGATGCGCACTTTCCGTTTTGCCGCCCTGGCCCTGTCTGGCTCGCTGGCCGTTTTCGCCCTGTCCGGAGCGGTTGCGCAGGAACAGGCGCAGCCCGGCTCCGACATGCCGGCCACCAATACCTTCGGCAAGTGGACCACCATCATCGATACGCTCGATACCGGGCAGGATGCGCACAAGACCTGCGCCGCCTCGACGGCTTTCCTCGACGGCAACGGCAATGCCGGTTCCCTGACGCTGTCGATCTCGACCGGCGATGCGCTGCCGCCGGACGCGTATCCGGCCATCATGTTCATCATCGACAACGGGAACCTGCCGACCGGCGACAGGATCGCCGCGACCTTCGGCGACCCTGGCGTGAAGGTCGCTGCGACCGTGACCTCCAACGGCGCCGCGGGTGGTCGTCCCAGCTGGATGGTCGACAACCAGGCCAAGACCAGCCTCGCTCTGCTGCGCGCCATGCGCAAGGTCACCTCGCTCGATGTGACCTTCGGCAAGCAGAAGGTCACCAGCATTCCGATGGACGGCTTCACCAAGGCCTATCGCAATCTCGGAACGTCCTGCGGTTTCTCGACCAAGGACGTCGCGCCCTGACACCTGTCGGCCAGCGGGGTGGGGCGCTGGCAATCTTGCTTATGCCTCGCTATCTCTGAGGCATAAAAGGCTCTAAGCCTTTCGCCCACAGAATCGCCAACCCAAGGCTCTCCATGCGCTGCCCCTATTGCCAGTCCGAAGATACGCAGGTGAAGGATTCGCGTCCCGCCGAGGATGGCGCGGCGATCCGCAGGCGGCGGGTGTGCCCCGATTGCGGCGGCCGTTTCACGACTTTCGAGCGCGTCCAACTGCGCGACCTCGTCGTCATCAAGAAGTCCGGCCGCAAGGTGCCTTTCGACCGTGACAAGCTGCTGCGCTCCGTCGAGATCGCCGTGCGCAAGCGCAATGTCGACCCCGAGCGCATCGACCGCGCCGTCACCGGCATCGTGCGCCAGCTCGAAAGCTCCGGCGAAACCGAGGTTGCTTCGGGCGAAGTCGGCCGGCTGGTCATGGATGCGTTGAAATCGCTGGATGACGTCGCCTATGTCCGCTTCGCCTCGGTCTATCGCAATTTCCGCGAGGCCAAGGATTTTCATGAGCTGCTGGGCGAACTGAAGGGCGACGAGGAAAAGACCGAAGAGGACGCTGGCTGATCATGGCTGGACAGCGACTGGACGAGGCCGCGCAGGCGGCTCTGGATCGCCGTTTCATGGCCGCGGCCATCAGGTTGTCGCGCCGCAATGCCGGGCGCACGTCGACCAACCCTTCCGTCGGCACCATCATCGTGCGCGACGACGGCGCTGGCCCAATGATCGTCGGTACCGGCGTGACGGCCGTCGGCGGCCGCCCGCATGCCGAGACCGAAGCTCTGGCCGAGGCCGGCGAGCTTGCGCGTGGTGCTACAGCTTACGTTACTTTGGAGCCTTGCGCCCATCACGGCCGCACGCCGCCTTGCGCCAACGCGCTGGTCAATGCCGGCATCGCGCGCGTCGTCGGCGCGGCGAGCGATCCCGACCCGCGCGTCTCCGGCAAGGGCTACGCCATCCTGCGCGCCGCCGGCGTCGATGTGGTGGAGAAAGTGCTGGCCGCCGAGGCCGCCGATCAGATGGCCGGCTATCTGACTCGCTCTCTGAAGAAGCGCCCGGAAGTAACTCTGAAACTTGCGCTTTCGAGCGACGGCAAGATCGGCCGCAAAGGCGCGGGCCAGGTCGCCATCACCGGCGAGATCGCGCGGCGCGATGTCTATTTGATGCGCGCCGAGTCCGACGCCATCCTCGTCGGCATCGGCACGGCGCTGGAGGACGACCCAGCGCTGACCGTGCGCCTGCCGGGGCTTGAGAACCGCTCGCCGGCGCGCATCATCCTCGATCGGCAGATCCAACTGCCGGAGACATCCAAGCTCGTTTCCGGCGTAGATCGCGTGCCGCTCTATGTCGCCGCGTGTCTGGAAGCCGACCCGCACCGGCGGGCGGCGCTCGAGCGTGCCGGTGTGCGCTTCATCGGCACTGAAACCCATGACGGCGTCGTCGCCTTGCCGGAATTGCTCGAAGACCTTGCCGCGCTTGGCATGGCAAGCGTTTTGGTCGAAGGCGGCGCCAAGGTGGCCAAGGCCTTCCTCGAGGAAGACCTGGTGGACCGCATCGTCCTCTTCCAGGGACCTGAGGCGATCGGCGAGGATGGCATTGCATCGCCCATCGACGCCGACCATATCCCGACAGGTTTTCGCAAACTGCGTGACATGCGCTTCGGCGAAGACAGCTACGCCGAATGGGTGAGGGACCTTTAATGTTCACAGGAATTGTGACCGATGTCGGCACCGTGGCCGCGGTGAAGCCACTTGCCGAGGGCGTCGGCTTGCGCATCGATACGGCCTATGATCCGGAGACCATCGCCATCGGCGCCTCGATCTCATGCGGCGGCGTCTGCCTGACCGTCACGGCGCTCCCGGAACATGGCTCCAACGCACGCTGGTTCGAGGTCGAGGCCTGGGAGGAAGCGCTGAGGCTCACCACGGCATCCAGCTGGAAATCCGGCGCCAGGATCAATCTCGAACGGGCGCTGAAGATCGGCGATGAACTCGGCGGCCACATCGTCTCCGGCCATGTCGACGGCACCGCCGAGATCGTCGAGCGCAAGGAGGAGGGCGATGCCGTGCGCTTCACGCTGGAAGCGCCGCGGCATCTGGCGAAGTTCATCGCGCCGAAAGGGTCGGTCGCACTCGACGGCGCCTCGCTCACCGTCAACAAGGTCGAAGGCGCCCGCTTCGACGTGCTGCTCATCCATCACTCGCTGAGCGTCACCACCTGGGGCGAGCGACAGGCCGGCGACCGCGTCAACATCGAGATCGACACCATGGCCCGTTACGCCGCGCGCCTGGCGGAGGCAGCGAAAGAAGGGCTTTGACTAAAGTCGTGAGGCCGCGCCGTTCAACACTGCGTCCCGCTTCACTTCTGCTCGCGCCCCTCGTAAGCTTTTCACCTGTCCGGAGGGGAAAGCCATGACCAACCCGTCGCAACAAGTCATGAGGCTGGGTTTCGGATTTGCCGTGTCACAGGCGCTGCGCGTCGTCATCGAACTCGGCATTCCCGATCTTCTGGCTTCCGGCGAGCAGTCAGTTGAAGATTTGGCGGCCGCCACGAAGACGGATGCGGAATCGCTCTATCGCGTCATGCGGCTTCTGGCGCCGGAGGGGGTCTTCACTGAAGTTCGCCCTCGTCATTTTACCTTGATGGAGGTGGGCGCGGCGCTTCGTTCCGATCGACCCGGACCACGCGACTTCATCCGGATGGTCAACAGCGAGGCCTATCTTGCGTTCGAGCAGCTTCTGCATTCCGTCCGCACCGGAAAGCCGGCCTTCGACAAGGTGTTCGGAAGTCCGAGGTTCGATTGGCTTTCGGCCCACCCGGAACAGGCTGCCCTGTTTCAGCGAGCTATGATTGCCCAGGGCCAAGGCAGTAACGAGGCGGTCGCCGACGTCTATGATTTCAGCCGATATACGCGGGTCGTCGATGTCGGCGGCGGGCATGGACAGCTTCTCTCGGCCATCCTTGCCCGCAATCCCCATTTGAGCGGGGTTCTTCTCGATCTCGCCTCCGGAGTGGCGGCGGCGCGCCAGGAGGCCGGGAGCGATCCGTCGCGCACCGACTTCGTCGTCGGCGACTTCTTCGACAGCGTCCCCGTCGGCGACGTCTATGTAATCAAGAAGGTGATCCACGATTGGGACGATGAACGCGCGGAGTTGATCTTGCGCCGTTGCCGCGAGGCTATGCAAACGCATGGCAGGGTGCTTGTGGCCGAGACGCTCGTCCCTGCGGGCGACGAACCAGCCCAGATCAAGGCCATCGATGTGGTCATGCTCGCGGTCACCGGCGGCTTCGAGCGGACCGAGGCGCAATACGCCAGGCTGTTCGAGGCCGCAGGGCTGAAGCTCGAGCGAGTGATCGACACCACCGTGCCGATCTCGATCCTTGAGGCTTCGCCTGCCTAGCCAAACAAAGTACCGAAACATCGCGCTGTCCTGGGATCTGAATCCTTCGAGAGATACAGCGTTGGTGTCGGTCCGCCAATCTTCCGCTTGCGATAAACCTGGCTTCGGCCTAAGTCACCGGCAACCCCCCGGAGACTTTTATGGCAGGCACATCCCAACACGGCAAAGCGTTCATTCGCCCGAAGGCGAAGGCGCATCTGCTCATTGTCGAAGCGCGCTTTCACGACGATCTCGCCGATGCGCTCCTCGAAGGTGCGACCGGCGCGCTCGACGAGGCTGGCGCCACCTATGAGGTCGTCACGGTTCCTGGCTCGCTCGAAATACCTGCTGTCATCACCTTCGCGCTCGATGGCGCGGCCGAAGGCGGCACGCATTACGACGGTTTTGTCGCGCTAGGAACCGTCGTCCGCGGCGACACCTACCATTTCGACATCGTCGCAAATGAATCGAGCCGCGCGCTCATGGACCTTTCGGTGCAGGAGGCGATCGCGATCGGCAATGGCATTCTGACCACAGAAAACGACGCGCAGGCATGGGCGCGTGCGCGAAAGACGGAAGGCGACAAGGGCGGCTTCGCCGCGCGCGCGGCGCTGACCATGATCGCGCTCAAAGAGAAATTCGGAGCCCAATCGTGACCGAGCCCGCCTCGACCGGAGCGGTACGCCACGCCAACAAGCGCGGCGCCGCCCGTCTTGCCGCCGTCCAGGCGCTCTATCAGATGGATGTTGCCGGCAGCGGTGTCTTCGAGATCACGGCCGAATACGAGACCTTTCGCCTCGGCAAGGAAGTCGACGGCGCGCTCTATCGCGAGGCCGATGCGCAATGGTTCCGCGCCATCCTGACCGGCGTCGTCGAGAACCAGAAGACCATCGACCCCGTTATCCGCCAGGCGCTGACCGAGGACTGGCCGCTGTCGCGGCTGGATTCGACGCTGCGCGCCATTCTGCGCGCCGGCGTCTATGAACTGATGAAGCGCGAGGATGTGCCGGTGGCCGTCATCGTCTCCGAATATGTCGACATCGCCAAGGCGTTCTACGAGGAAGACGAGCCGAAGCTGGTCAACGCCGTTCTTGATCGCGTCTCGCGCCGGGTTCGCGGCGAGGGCCGTGGCAAGGACGCTTCGTGACAACCGTAACGGCCGCGGTCGCCGAGGCCGGCAGGGAAGGGCGTCGCACCGCGGTGCTGCTTGCCGCCGCGCAGGCGATCGTCGGTTCGGCCGCGCCGATCGCCATTTCGCTCGGCGCGCTGGCCGGGCAATATCTGCTCGGTCCCGACAAATCCCTGGCCACCGCGCCGGTCACCGGCTTCAACATCGGCGTGGCGCTCGGCGCCTTGCCAGCCGCCGCCATCATCCGCAGCCTCGGCCATCGCGGCGGCTTCATGACCGGCACGATCGTCACCGCGCTCGGCGGCCTGATCGCGACGCTCGCGCTCTATCAGTCGAGCTTCTGGCTGTTCGCCTTCGGCCTCTGCGTCATCGGTGTCGGCGGCGCCTTCGTCCAGCAGTTCCGTTTCGCCGCCGCCGACAATGCGCCACCCGAATTCAAGGCGCGCGCCATCTCCTTCGTGCTGGCGGGCGGCGTCATCACCGCCATCCTCGGGCCGCAGATCGTCATCTACACGCGTGAACTGCTGGCTCCGGTGATGTTTGCCGGGTCCTTCATCTCGATCCTGCCCCTGGCGGCGGCCGGCGCGCTCATCCTGTCGTTCCTGCGGGTTTCCTCGCGGACTGACGCCATCTCTGAAACCGCTGCGAGCGACGCCCGCCCCCTGATCGAAATCGTCACCCAGCCGCGTTTCGTCGCCGCGCTGTTCTGCACCGTCGGCAGCTACGCGCTGATGAGCTTCGTCATGACCGGCGCGCCGCTCGCCATGGTCGGCTGCGGCCTGTCGGAAGACAATGCGACGCTTGGCATTTCCTGGCATGTCATGGCGATGTTCGCGCCGAGTTTTTTCACCGGTTCGCTGGTCCACCGCTTCGGCGCCGAACGCATCGTGGCGACCGGCCTTGTCCTGCTGATCGGCTGCGGCGCCGTGGCGCTTTCCGGCCTGGCGCTGTGGCAGTTCTGGACGGCGCTGATCCTTCTGGGACTCGGTTGGAATTTCGGTTTCATCGGTGCCACGGCGATGGTCGCCGCCAGCTACCGGCCTTCAGAGAAGAGCAAGGTCCAGGGCTTCCACGACTTCGTCCTGTTCGGCTCCGTCGCCTTTGCCTCGCTGATGTCGGGCGCGATCTACAACGCCTGGGGCTGGACCATGCTGAACTGGATCGTGTTCCCGGTCGTAGTGCTTTGTTTTGTCGCGCTCGGCACGTTGAAGATGGTGGGCGCCCCCAAACTTTGAAGAAGGCGCTGGATCAGTTCTTCCAGCCCGCTCGAACAGCCTGCCCCTGATGCATGTCGCCCAGAAGTGCGCGGCGGTTCTGGGAGAACGACATGCATCCAAACAAAGACTTAAAAGCGCGTCGCCTGAATCCGTTTCAGCGTGATGCGCTTTAAGCGGCAAGTGTCATGCATCCGGCGGGAGTACCTGCAGGACCCGCGCGATGAACATGTGGAACTCTTGCATGTAGTTGCGCAGGAATGTTTCGGTCGACTCTACCGTCACCTCGCCATCGTCGGTGATCAATCCCGGGGTAAACTGAATATAGGCTTCGGGAGAGTTCATCTGGGGTGCGTTGCAAAAGCTCAAGACACTGCGCAGGCTCTGCTGGGCGACCGCGGTCGCGATCGCGCCGGGTGACGTCCCGATGACGGCAGTCGGTTTGCGGGCAAAGGAGTTCTTGCCGTATGGGCGGCTGGCCCAGTCGATCGCATTCTTCAGGCCGCCGGGGATCGAGCGGTTGTATTCCGGCGTGACGAAAAGCACCGCCTGGACGGACGCGATGGCTTTCTTGAACTCCAGCGCGACCGGTGGAAAGTTGGCGTCATAGTCGTAGCTGTAGAGCGGCAGGTCCCTGAAGGGGATTTCCGTCATTTCAAGTTCCGGCGGCGCCAGTTTTACGAGGGCGTTCGCGAGCCTGCGGTTGATGGAGCCCTTGGCGAGGCTGCCGATGAGGTAGCCGACTTGGTGCTTGGCCATGACATAACTCCCGTGTTGGCCGCCGACCCCGCAGTTCCTAATATTCACCAGAACAGCGCAGGCCGCCAACCGACCTTAGGTCGGCATTGCGTTATGCCGGGTGGTAAGGCTGGGCCCGCCGAACAAAATTATTGCGCGCGTCCCCCTACTTATGAAACCGTGTGCCCCGACTGGCCGTTATAGCCGTGCTCATATGCGGCCACCGGATCCTCGGTTCATAGCAAGGGATTTTCACAATGTTTTCAATCGGAAAGCTCGCCGTTGCGGCCATCGCGCTCGGCCTTGCCACCGCCTCGGCCAACGCCCAGGTGGTCGTCTCCTCGAAGATCGACACGGAAGGCGGGGTGCTGGGCAACATCATCCAGCTCGTGCTTAACGCCAACAACATCAAGACGACGGACCGCATCCAGCTCGGCGCCACGCCAGTGGTGCGCAAGGCGATCACCGCCGGCGAGATCGACATCTATCCCGAATATACCGGCAATGCCGCGTTCTTCTTCCAGAAGGCCGACGATCCGGTCTGGAAGGACGCCGCCAAGGCTTACGAAACCGCCAAGAAGCTGGACTACGACGCCAACAAGATCGTCTGGCTGTCGCCGTCGCCGGCCAACAACACCTGGGCGATCGCGCTGCGCAAGGAAGTGACCGACGAGAACAAGCTCGTCACGCTCTCGGACTTCGGCAAATACGTCGCGGGCGGCGGCAAGGTGGTGCTTGCGGCTTCGGCCGAGTTCGTCAATTCGGCCGCTGCGCTTCCGGCCTTCCAGACGACCTACGGCTTCACGCTGAAGCCCGATCAGTTGATCACCCTCTCCGGTGGCGATACCGCCGCGACCATCGCCGCCGCCGCCAACCAGACCAACGGCGCCAACGCCGCCATGGTCTACGGCACCGATGGCGGCATCCAGCCCTCGGGCCTCGTCGTGCTCGAGGACGACAAGGGCGTTCAGCCCGTCTATCAGCCGGCGCCGATCATCCGCGAAGAGGTCTTGAAGCAGCACCCGGAAATCGAGGCGCTGCTGAAGCCGGTTTTCGCCAAGCTCGATCTGGTCACGCTGCAGGAGCTCAACGGCCGCGTGCAGCTGGGCGGTGAACCAGCGAAGGGCGTGGCGGAGGACTTTTTGAAGAAAAACGGGTTCTTGAAGTAGATCGCGGCATAATTAAGTGCGGGCTGGAGAGGTGCGGTTGGCGGAACTGCTGATCTCCCCCCTTGTGGGGGAGATGTCCGGCAGGACAGAGGGGGGTGCTGTCCCGCCGACCTGTCAGCCAATCAAAGGCAAGCCTTTCGATGGGTTTCCTTTTGAACGAGCTCGTATTCCAAGGTTCCTTCACACCCCTCTCTGGCCTGCCGGCCATCTCCCCCGCAAGGGGGGAGATCGGTTCTCCCGCCGGCTTTCGCCAACCGCCAAGGCCGCAAGGGGGAGGCCATGACCCTGCGTTTCGACAAGCTCGGCGTGGTCATCGCCGCGATCGTCGCCTACGCCGCTTTCCTGGCCCCCTTTGCCACGTTCCGCGCCAACCGCATCGTGCCCGGACAGGCGCGCCCGATCCTCGAAGCGCTGCCGCCGACGCTTGGTATGCTGTTGCTCGCCATCGTCATTGTTGGTGGCATCATTGCCTTGCTGCGGACGCCGCTCATCCTCAGGCTGGCCGCCAGCATCGTCGCGCTGGTCGCTCTTGCAATCCTCATCGGCGTCGCCGGCGGTTTCCTGACACCGGCCGGCAACACGTTCGCCCGCATCGCCCCGGCGTCCGGTTTCTGGCTGCTCGTCTTTGCCTTCACCTTGCTCCTGGCCGATGTGCTGACCAGGCTGAGCCTGTCGCCCTGGTCACGCGTCGGCGTGCTCGTGCTTGCAGCGCTTGCCATTGCTGTGCTGCTTGTCTCGGGAAGCTGGGACAGTCTTTCCATCCTCAAGGAATATACCGGCCGCGCCGACAGTTTCTGGGCCGAAGCTTCCAAGCACGTCACGCTGGCGCTTGGTTCTCTGGCCGGCGCGGTGATCGTCGGCATACCGCTCGGCGTCCTTTGCCATCGCGTCGAGAAACTGCGGGCAGGCGTGCTGAATGTGCTCAACATCATCCAGACTATTCCGTCGATCGCGCTCTTCGGGCTGCTGATCGCTCCGCTCGGCTGGGTTGCCGTGCACGTGCCAGGCGCCGCCGCGATCGGCATCAGGGGCATCGGCACGGCGCCGGCTTTTGTCGCCCTTTTTCTCTATTCCTTGCTGCCGGTGGTGGCCAATACCGTGGTTGGGCTGGCTGGCGTGCCCCGCGCGGCCAACGATGCCGCGCGCGGCATGGGCATGACCGACCGCCAGCGCCTCTTCGATGTCGAGTTCCCGCTCGCCTTTCCGGTGATCCTGACCGGTATTCGTATCGTGCTGGTGCAGAATATCGGCCTCGCCACCATCGCCGCGCTGATCGGCGGCGGCGGCTTCGGCGTGTTCGTTTTCCAGGGTGTCGGCCAGACGGCGATGGATCTCGTGCTGCTCGGCGCGCTGCCGACCGTGGCGCTGGCCTTTGCCGCGGCCATTATCCTCGACGCGGTCATCGAAATGGCCGCCACCAGGCGCAGGGCAGTTGAGACGGCATGATCGAGATCGAAGGCATCACCAAGCGCTATGACCAAACGACGGTGGTCGACAATGTTTCGATGATCATCGAACCCCGAACCATCGCGACCATTGTCGGTACGTCGGGATCCGGCAAGACGACGCTGCTGAGGATGATCAACCGGCTGGTCGAGCCGACCTCCGGGGTCATCAAGCTCGACGGCGCCGACAACCGCTCGGTGCCCGGCTATCAGCTACGCCGCAGCATCGGCTACGCCATCCAGGGGCACGGCCTGTTTCCGCATCGCACGGTGGCGCAGAACATCGCCACCGTGCCTTTGCTGCTCGGCTGGGACAGGGATCGCATCAAGGCGCGTGTCGACGAGTTGATGACACTCTACCAGCTCGACCCCCAGGCCTACGGACCGCGCTATCCGCACGAGCTTTCCGGCGGCCAGCAGCAGCGCGTCGGCGTCGCCCGCGCTTTGGCCGCCGAACCCAACGTGCTTTTGATGGACGAGCCCTTCGGCGCGCTCGACCCGATCATCCGCACCAAGGCGCAAGAGGATCTGCTGGCGATCCAGAAGCGTTTCGGCACCACCATCATCCTCGTCACCCACGACATGGAAGAGGCTGTGCACTTGGGCGACAAGATCGCCGTCATGGATGCCGGCAAGCTGGTGCAATACGCCAAGCCGGCCGAAATCCTGGCGAGGCCCGCAAGCGATTTCGTCGAGACACTGGTCGGCGCCAGCGAAAGGCCGTTCCGGCTGCTGTCGCTTGGGCCGGTGCGCGATGCCGTGGAGCCTGGCGGCGCCGAAGGCGAGGCGATCCCCGGCGAGGCCACGCAGCGCGACGCGCTGGCCGAGCTGTTGTGGTCGGGCCGCCCCGCGCTGCCGGTGAAGGACGCCGACGGCAAGCTCATTGGCCGCGTCACCGTCGAAGGCTTGGTGAAACGCGCGGCGAGGCCGCAATGAAAGCCTGGCTGCCCGCGCTGCTGAGGCTGGCCGTTCTGGTGCTGCTGGTGGTCTTCATCACCAGCCCCAACTGGTTCGAGCCGCTGCTGAAGCCCCTGACCGAGAATGGCGCGCCGGCAATCTACAACCAGGGCAGCCTGCTGACGCTGACCTTGCAGCATCTGCGGACGGTCCTGGTCGCGACGGTGGCCGCGACGATCGTCGCGGTGGCGCTTGCCATCCTGGTCACCAGGCCGGCCGGCGCCGAGTTCCTGCCCTTGTCACGCAGCTTGGTCAATATCGGCCAGACCTTTCCGCCGGTTGCCGTGCTGGCGCTTGCCGTGCCGGCCGTCGGTTTCGGCGAGAAGCCGACGCTGATCGCACTCTTCCTCTACGGATTGCTGCCGATCTTCGAAAACGCGCTGACGGCGCTCACCACGTTGCCCGGCAACGTCATGGAAGCGGCGCGTGGCGCCGGTATGACCGGTTGGCAAAGGCTGATGAAGGTCGAACTGCCGCTGAGCGCCCCGGTGATCCTCGGCGGCATCCGGCTCTCGGTCGTCATCAGCCTCGCCACCGCGACCATCGGATCGACCGTTGCCGCCAAGACGCTTGGCGAGGTGATCATCGCCGGCCTGATCTCGAACAACCTTGCCTTCGTGCTGCAGGGCGGCCTGATCGTCGCGGCGCTTGCCGTGCTGATCTATGACGGCCTGTCGGCGGTTGAGCGCTACGCCGCGCGACGCATGGGGCAGGGGGCGGAATAACGCTACGTCTTAGGATTGGCGAATCTGCCCCAGCGTCATTTCAATCGATCTAATTCCAGGCTTGCGCTGGCACAACAATTCCTGCCCTCTTCTTTTGGGCGAAAGCCGGGCAAAAACCGAACAATATCTTGACGTTCCAAGCCCTGTTTCGCATACACCCCAGCCAAGGGGTGGAATCCGTGCGCGGCATCCATCTCCGTTCCAACGGCCCAGGGAGGGGTTCTTTTGGGCCAACAATCGAGGAAAATCCGGCAATGACCATCATTACCGCCGTCATCGCCTGCGGCTTGCTGTCAGTTCTGTACGCCATCTGGGCGACACGTTCGGTCCTTGCGTCCGATCAGGGCAATCAGCGCATGCAGGAAATCTCCGCCGCCATCCGCGAAGGCGCCCAAGCCTATCTGGCGCGCCAGTACACGACCATCGCGGTCGTCGGTATCGTCGTTCTCCTGCTTGCCTGGTGGCTGCTTTCGATCACCGCCGCTATCGGCTTCCTGATCGGCGCGGTGCTCTCGGGCGCCGCCGGCTTCATCGGCATGCATGTCTCGGTGCGCGCCAATGTGCGGACTGCGCAAGCCGCTTCGAACAGCCTTGCCGCCGGCCTCGACATCGCCTTCAAATCGGGCGCCATCACCGGCATGCTGGTGGCGGGTCTGGCGCTGCTCGGCGTCTCGATCTACTACGCCATATTGACCGGCCCGATGGGCTTGCAGCCGAATGACCGCGTCGTCATCGACTCGCTGGTTTCGCTCGGCTTCGGCGCTTCGCTGATCTCGATCTTCGCCCGTCTCGGCGGCGGCATCTTCACCAAGGGTGCGGACGTCGGCGGCGACCTCGTCGGCAAGGTCGAGGCCGGCATTCCGGAAGACGATCCGCGCAACCCGGCCACCATCGCCGACAACGTGGGCGACAATGTCGGCGACTGCGCCGGCATGGCCGCCGACCTGTTCGAAACCTATGCGGTGACCGTCGTCGCCACCATGGTGCTCGCCGCCATCTTCTTCGGCGGCACGGCCGCGCTGGGTGCGTCGATGCTCTATCCGCTCGCCATCTGCGGCGCCTGCATCCTGACCTCGATCGTTGGCACCTTCTTCGTCAAGCTTGGGTCGAACGGCTCGATCATGGGCGCCCTCTACAAGGGCCTGATCGTCACCGGGCTCTTGTCGATCGTCGGTCTCGCCATCGCCACTTCGGCCACCGTCGGCTGGGGCGAGGTCGGCAATGTCGCCGGCATCGCCATCACCGGCAAGAACCTGTTCATCTGTGGCCTCATCGGTCTCCTGGTGACCGGCCTCATCGTGGTGATCACCGAATACTACACCGGTACCAACAAGCGCCCGGTGAACTCGATCGCCCAGGCTTCCGTGACCGGCCACGGCACCAACGTCATCCAGGGCCTCGCGGTCTCGCTGGAATCGACCGCGCTGCCGGCCATCGTCATCGTCGGCGGCATCATCGCAACCTACCAGCTCGGCGGCCTCTTCGGCACCGCGATCGCCGTCACCACCATGCTCGGCCTTGCCGGCATGATCGTGGCGCTCGACGCCTTCGGCCCTGTCACCGACAATGCCGGCGGCATTGCCGAAATGGCCGGCCTGCCCAAGGAGGTGCGCCACTCCACCGACGCGCTCGACGCTGTCGGCAACACCACCAAGGCCGTCACCAAGGGCTATGCCATCGGCTCCGCCGGTCTCGGTGCGCTGGTGCTGTTCGCGGCCTATTCGAACGACCTGAAGTTCTTTGCCGCCAATGGCGACAAGTATCCTTACTTCCAGGGCATGGGCGAGGTCTCCTTCGACCTCTCCAATCCGTATGTCGTCGCCGGCCTGATCTTCGGCGGCCTGATCCCTTACCTCTTCGGCGGCATCGCGATGACCGCCGTCGGTCGTGCCGCGGGCTCCATCGTCGAGGAAGTGCGCAAGCAGTTCCGCGAGGACAAGGGCATCATGGCCGGCACCTCGAAGCCGAACTATGCGCGCGCCGTCGACATCCTGACCAGGGCGGCGATCCGGGAAATGATCATCCCGTCGCTGCTGCCGGTGTTGGCGCCGCTCGTCGTCTATTTCGGCGTGCTGCTGATCTCGGGCTCCAAGGCCTCGGCCTTCGCGGCGCTCGGCGCCTCGCTGCTCGGCGTCATCGTCAACGGCCTCTTCGTCGCCATCTCGATGACCTCCGGCGGCGGCGCCTGGGACAACGCCAAGAAGTCGTTCGAGGACGGCTTCACCGACAAGGACGGCGTCAAGCACCTGAAGGGCTCCGAGGCGCATAAGGCATCGGTCACCGGCGACACCGTCGGCGATCCCTACAAGGATACCGCCGGCCCGGCCGTCAACCCGGCGATCAAGATCACCAACATCGTCGCGCTGCTTCTGCTCGCCGTGCTCGCGCACGGCTGATTGCGGCGGCTATTCCATGACAAAGCCCGCGGGAGCGATCCCGCGGGCTTTGTTTTTCGGCATGACATCCTTCATGCTTTCCGCCCGGGGGGGCACTCAACCGGCCTCTGGCCTTTCGCTGTCATGGCGATAGCGGGCCAGCAACGCTTCGGCATCCGGTTCGCGTTCGGGCATTGGCGGTAAGCCGCGAGTCTGGCGCAGCATGGCAATGAACGCGCCGTGGCGAAATTGGCGGCGGAAGGAACGCGCTCGCGGATGTATGCCGAGGGCAGCCAGCAGCCTGCGTTTGAGGTAGCGGAAGCGCTTGAGGGGAGCCGGTTCCTCGGCGTTGCCAAGAATCCTGACGCGCAACGCGTCTGGCGAACTCATCGCGTTCATCAGTTCTTCCTGCTCCTGCGCCGTATCACGCGCATAGCTGCCTTCGCGCTTGCCCGAATGAAGCATGAGCACGGTCAGATGCGGCATTGTCGCAATCACCGCACCGTTGCGCCATGCACGGAACAGCCAGTCCTGGGAACTCTCGCAGACGCACTGGCTAGCCGCGCGCCATGGCCCAAGCCTTGGCAGCGACGTTCTCCGGACCATTTGCGCGGAGCCGAAGCCGACTGTGGTGACCGGGTCATAGAAGCCGTGCCGCCCCGTCCCGAGGATCATATGCCTGGAACCTTTGCTCGCGGCCGACTCGATGACCGCACCCCGGGCGATCACCACATCGGCGCCGGTGGCGTCGATCCAGCCGCTCATGGACGTCAGATGGTCGGGAAACCATAGGTCGTCATGGTTCAATATGGCAACGAAACGGCCGCGTGCTCTGGCAAAGCCGATATTGTTAGGCCCCGACTGCTCGCCGAAGTTCACGGGAAGATCGATATAGGAGATGCGGGCGTCGCCGAAAGCGGCAACCGTTGTCGCGGTGTCCGGCCGGCACGCATCACCAATCACCATGGCTTCCCAGTCCTGCAGGGTCTGGCCAACGAGGCTCTTCAGCGTTTGATGCAGCACCGCCGGACGATTGTGCGTCGCTATCACGACCGAGACCAGCGGTTCGATCGGTCCGATCGGCGCGCCTTGACCCGCCTGTTCCACGCTACACCAGTTTGTAGGGGATCTGTTCGGTGTCCGGCGGCAGGCGCCAATGGTCGGGCGCGTCATAGGCGTAGGCCTTGTCGACGAGGTTGAGCACCAAAGCAGTCTCCGCTCCGAGCGCGACGACACCGTGCCAGACGCCGGGCGGAATGATGACGATAGCGGGCCTGACCGCTCCGACAATCTTGTGCCAAACCGTGCCGAATGTCGGCGAGGCCTTGCGCCCGTCGAACAGCGAGATTCGAACGCTGCCCACCGAGCAAAAAAGCCGGTCGGTTGTGACGCCATGGGCGTGCCATCCCGTCACCGCGCCGGGATAAAGCGTGCGCTGAAACACCTGTCCGACCGGAAGTCCGTCGAGATCCCATTCCTCGCGAAAAACCTCGGTGAGGTAGCCGGTCGAAGTCGCGACAGGTCGGATTTCCTTGAGCGCGACGCCGTCGATTGTCGGCGCTTCGACGACAAGCCAGTCAGGTGTCACGGTTTGCCGGTCAGGCGTGCCTGTCGCCATCCAACCTTGCGGCACAGTACGATCGCTGTTGCCCATGACCGGTCCCCATCCCCAGCAAATTGATAGGAGGACGCCGGAATATAAGCAAGTATGCGTCTTGGCCGCACCTAAACAAAACCCGCCGGCGAGGCGGCGGGTTTGATTGTTCCGCAGGCCGTCGAAAGACTTAAGGCGTACCGCCGCTGCCGCCGCCGGGGATGCCGGGCGCCAGCTTGCTGGCGCCGCTGATGATCTGGCTGAGGAAGTTCTGGTCCTTGCCGCCGGTCGGCGTCGTCCTCGAGATGAAGTCGAAGACCTTGCCGTCCTTGAGGCCGTAGTTGGCGATCTGGGTGACGCGGCCGTCGGCGCCGAAATAGACCGCCAGCACATGCTGGTCGATGATGCGGGGGTTGTCGAAGGCGACATAGCGCTTGCGCGTTTGCGAGATGTAGTAGAAGGCCTCGTTGTCGAAGGTCGCCGTCGTCGACGGCGTGCCCAGCGCCAAAAGCACCTGTTCGCGGCTCGACCCGACCGGCACCGAATCGATCGCCTGCTGGTCGATGACGTAGCCTTTCGTCAGGGTTTCGCTCGGATGGAGATCGCCGAACATCTTGGACGAATTGCAGGCGGAAAGCACTGACACCACTACCAGCAGCGAAGCCACGCCCACAGGGGCAGGCGCAAAGAACGACTTGAATTTCAGCGCACCCAACAACAATTCTCCATCACATCCCCGCAACTTGCGCTGGGCCGCAAAACCGGTAAACCAGCTTGCATGCCGATGCAACAAGGCCAAATCAAACAACAGGTCCCCGGGAGACCGCCCTCAATGTTCCAGCGCCTTTTTGGCCGCGAACGCAATGCCAACCGCGCTATCACCGACGCGCTCTACGCACAAATCGTGGCGGCGGCGCGGCAAACGGTGTTTTATTCCGACTGGAATGTGCCCGATACGCCGCTCGGCCGCTTCGAGATGCTGTCGCTGCACATGTATCTCGTCCAGCACCGGCTGCGTGGCGAGCAAGGTGTGGCCGCCGAGGTCGCGCAGGTGCTGATTGATGATTTCTTCCTCGATGTCGAGCATTCGCTGCGCGAACTTGGCATCAGCGATGTCGGCGTGCCCAAACGCATGAAGAAGCTGGCAAAGATGTTTTACGGCCGTACGGCCGCTTATGACGACGCGCTCAAGGAAGACGACCGGGTGGCGCTTGCGGCGGCGCTCGCCCGCAACGTCAGGCCGGACTCCGGCCCCTGGCCGCAGGCGCCGCTGCTTGCGGACTATGTCTGCGAGGCTAGCCAGAAGCTTGCCGCGCAGCCGACCGAATCGATCGTCGCCGGCATCGCCGCGTTCCCGGCCGCCGGGGCCGCGTGAAGGAGGCCGTGATGAAAGACGACGAATTGCGCAGCCCTGTATCCTTTGTCGCCAATGTCGCGCGGCTGCCGCAAAAGGGCCTGCCTGTCCTGATCGAAGCCGATGAGCGCCAGCGTGAGGCGCTTGCCGCCGAATACGAACTGCTTTCGGTCGAGACCTATCGCGCCGAACTGCTTGTGGCCTCCTGGAGGCGCAATGGCGTCAAGGTCACCGGTCGCATCGAGGCCGACATCACGCAGGCCTGCATCGTCACGCTCGATCCGGTGACTGCGCATATCGACGGGCCCGTCGAGGCGCTGTTTCTGCCCGAGCAGTCTAAGCTTGGGCGCGAGGGTTTCGAGGGCGGCGGCGAGATCATCCTCGACGCCGACGGACCGGACAGTCCGGAAACATTTTCCGGCGACACCATCGATGTCGGCGCGCTGGCCGAACAGTTTTTCGGCCTGGCGATCAACCCCTATCCGCGCAAGCCGGGAGCTTCGCTCGACGTCGCCGGCGACGATCAACCCGAAGAAAGCGAATTCCAGAAAGAGCTGCGTTCGCTGCTCGGAAAATCCTGAGAGTGGTCCGGATTTTGGAAAAGTCGGTTGTGCGTAGGCGCAAAACCGCTATTTTCGCCGAACCTTCGCGTGCCCCCTTACCTTGGCAGGCGTCCGCCGCAAGCCAGGCAACCCGTGAGAAAAGCACTACGTGATCAGGATTTCCATCGATGCCATGGGCGGCGATCACGGACCGAGCGTGGTCATCCCGGCGCTGATGACGGTCGCCATCCGCCGCCCTGACATCCGCTTCGTCATCTATGGCCGCGAGGACGTGGTGCGTCTCGAACTCGCCAAGTTCCCGAAACTCGCCGAGATAAGCGAGTTCGTCCATTGCGAGATCGCGGTGCGCATGGACGACAAGCCGAGCCAGGCGCTGCGCCATGGCCGCTGGAAGTCGTCGATGTGGAAGGCCGTCGAGGCGGTCAAGAACGGCGGCGCGCAAGCCTGCATCTCGGCCGGCAATACCGGCGCGCTGATGGCGATGTCGAAATTCTGCCTGCGCACCATGGCCACCATCGACCGCCCGGCGATTGCGGCGCTCTGGCCGACGACCCGCGGCGAAAGCGTGGTGCTCGATGTCGGCGCCACCATCGGCGCGGATGCGCACCAGCTTATCGATTTCGCCATTCTGGGCACCGGCATGGCGCGCTCGGTGTTCGGCATCGAGCGGCCGAGCGTCGGCCTGCTCAATGTCGGCGTCGAGGAGATCAAGGGCCAGGAAGAGGTCAAGGAAGCCGGCCGCATGCTGCGCGAGGCCAACATGGCTTCAATGAATTATCGCGGCTTCGTCGAGGGCGACGATATCGGCAAGGGCACGGTCGACGTGGTGGTTACGGAGGGTTTTGCCGGCAACATCGCGCTCAAGACCGCCGAGGGCACCGCAAGGCAGATCGCCGGCTATCTGCGCGCCGCCATGAGCCGCACGCTCATGGCCAAGATCGGCTACGTCTTCGCCAAGGGCGCCTTCGACAGGCTGCGCGAGAAGATGGATGTCGGGCGCTCCAACGGCGGCGTCTTCCTGGGATTGAACGGCATCGTGGTGAAGAGCCATGGTGGCGCCGATTCGGACGGCTTCGCGGCCGCCATCGAACTCGGTTACGACATGGTGCGCAACAATCTGCTTGACCGGATCGAGGCTGACCTCGATCTGTTCCATGCGCGCAACCCGACCGCGCAGGCAAACAGGAAATCCGGCGTCGCCGACGCCGAGGAATAGGAAAGAGCCTTGATCAGATCAGTCGTGCGCGGCAACGGTGCCGCGCTGCCCCGCCGCATCATGAAGAATGCCGACTTCGAAGGCATGGTCGAAACCTCCGACGAGTGGATCGCCCAGCGCACCGGCATTCGCCAACGCCACGTCGCGGCCGACGACGAGACGACAGCCTCGCTTGGTGAGGCGGCGGCGCGCGCGGCGCTGGACAGCGCCGGCATGACGCCCGCCGATATCGACCTCATCATCCTGGCGACCTCGACGCCCAACAACACGTTCCCGGCGACCGCTGTCGAAATCCAGAATCGGCTCGGCATGCATCACGGCTTTGCCTTCGACATGCAGGCGGTGTGCTCGGGCTTCGTTTATGCGATCGCCACCGCCGACCTTTATATCCGTGGCGGCCTGGCCAAACGCGTCCTGGTGATCGGTTCGGAAACATTCTCGCGCATCCTCGACTGGAGCGACCGCTCGACCTGCGTGCTGTTCGGCGACGGCGCCGGCGCGCTGGTTCTGGAAGCGGAAGACGGAGCCGGCGCGATTACCGATCGCGGCGTGCTGGCGGCGAGCCTGCGTTCCGATGGCGTGCACAAGGACAAACTCTTCGTCGACGGCGGTCCTTCTACCACGGGAACCGTCGGTCATCTGAGGATGGAAGGCCGTGAAGTGTTCAAGCATGCCGTCGGTATGATCACCGATGTCATCGAGGCGACTTTCGGCGAGGCCGGCATAACGGCCGAGGACCTCGATTGGTTCGTGCCGCATCAGGCCAATAAACGGATTATTGACGCTTCCGCCAAGAAGCTCGGGATTGCCGAGCAGAAAGTGGTGGTCACCGTCGATTTACACGGTAACACCTCGGCTGCCTCGGTGCCGCTCGCTTTGTCGGTGGCCGTCGCCGACGGCCGCATCAAGAAGGGCGACCTCGTGCTTCTCGAGGCGATGGGTGGAGGTTTCACCTGGGGCGCGGTATTGCTCCGCTGGTAAGTGCCGAACTCGCCGGTTCGGTTCTTGACCTTGCCGGATCAATTACTTAGGCTCAGCCTTTACCTGTATCGATTTACGTTTTTGCGAGCAGATGGGACGGTCGCATGGGGGCAAAGACACTTACGCGTGCCGACCTTGCTGAAGCCGTTTACCGGAAGGTTGGCTTGTCGCGAACTGAATCGGCGGAGCTGGTCGAGGCCGTCCTCGATGAGATCTGCGAGGCAATCGTCCGCGGCGAGACGGTCAAGCTGTCGTCCTTCGCCACCTTCCATGTCCGTTCCAAGAACGAGCGCATCGGCCGCAACCCCAAGACGGGTGAGGAAGTGCCGATCCTGCCGCGCCGGGTGATGACGTTCAAATCGTCGAACGTGCTCAAGAGCCGGATCCTGCGCTCGCATCAGAACAGCAAGGGCAAGGGCGGCAAATAGTTTGCTGGCGAATGTGGTTGAAAATCGCCGGCCGTTTTGACGTCGGGCTTGAATATCGTTTCATAAATCGCTGAAATAAGGCGCGATTCGGCATTATGAGCCGGATCGCGGTCCAGTGTGGAGGATTGGCCCATGGACAAGAGCCCCGACGCTTTCCGCACCATCAGCGAAGTCGCGGAAGATCTCGATCTGCCGCAGCATGTGCTGCGGTTCTGGGAGACGCGCTTCACCCAGATCAAGCCGATGAAGCGTGGCGGCGGCCGGCGCTACTACCGGCCGCAGGATGTCGAGCTGATCAAGGGCATCAGGCATATGCTCTACGATCAGGGCTATACGATCAAAGGCGTGCAGAAACTGTTGCGCGAAAACGGCAACCATTTCCTGGTCGCCATCGGCAATGGCGACATGGCCGCCGTGGAGGCGATCGCCCAGCGCCGCCAGGCCGAGCAGGTGCCGCTGACGGCCGCCGCGCAGCCGCGCGGCGACGAAGACGCGCTGGTCGGCCAACCGAAGGTGAAGCCCAGCCGCCGTTTCTTCGGCCTCGGCAAGAGCGACGACGAAGGTCCGGTACAACCAGACGCCTCGAAATTGTCGCGTGACAATCGCGCCTTGCTGCAGGAGGCGCTGTTCGATCTGCTGGAATGCAAGCGCCTGCTGGACCAGGTTCGTTGAACGGTCGTCATTCGACTTGATGCCGCGCGCTCGACCTGCCGGAACTGGCTCTGCGTCCATGCGTTAGGCCTTCTCGAAGAGAAGGACAACAAGCATGGCATCGTTTTCGACCCTCTCCGACGTCGATATCGACAAGCAGGTCGCGGCGCTTTCACGACAATTGCACGATCTCAAGAAGGTTTTGGCCAGGCGCGGCGACGCCTATTACGAGGATGGCCGCGAGGCGGCGTCCGACTATTATTCGCAACTTGCCGAGCGCGTCCACGACGCGCTGCCGGCAATAAGGCGCAGGGGCAGGGCTATCGAGCGTACGGCGCGAGATCATCCGGCGGCGGCCGCCGCCGTCGGGCTGGTCGTGGTCGGATTGCTTGCCGGCCTTCTTATCAGCCGGCGCTGATCGATCGACGTGATTGAAACAGAAATGGCGGCCGTCCTCGACGGTCGCCATTTCCGTGCCATTTGGCTACAGCGATCAGTTCGCGAGCTTGATCCGCGTCTTCGGATCGACCTTCATGACCTGGTTGCACTTGCCATAGACGTTGCCGTTCTTGTCGGTGGCATCGGTATAGGTGCCTTTGCAATCCAGCTGCAGCACCAGGCACGAGCCATGGCCCTTACAGACCGCGCCGCCGTCGCCGGTCGGATGCGTGCCGGCAAATGCCGGAGCCGAAACCGAACCGAAAGCCGAAAAGACGAGAGCCGCGGCGAGGCTGATACGCTTGAAGTTGGTCATTTGAGCATTTCCTTCCATTGGTTGTTGGGATCGCCGTCCTGGCGTCCCCGTTGGGATGAGGAGCACCTTCGCGGTGCCCATGACCGCTTAGTGTTGGCTCCAATGGAAAGGTTCATATGCCGCGCGATTTTTTTCGTTTGGTCGGCGACGTCTGCGTTCAGCCGTCAAACTTATCGGTGCCCCGCGTCGCGCATCTGGCACGCAGCGCTTCGGCATAGAAGCGGCTCCTTCCGCGATGCCGTCGCCTGAGATGGCCCGAGTCTTCGCCGCCGGCAAGCAGCCCGGCAGGGATATTTTCGGGATTCCGCCCGGCCCACAGCGTTTCCGCCACCGCATCAGCTCGTTGTAGCGCGTCGGGGCGGTGGGATTTGGCCAATAGCCGAGCTTCACGGCGAAGCGGGCAACGAGAGCCGGATGGCGGAAGCGTGAGGACGACACGGGCGACCGCCGGCACCAAGCAGTGTCTGGCCGAAAGATCGGCGCAGGCCCCCGTTAGACGTAGTCCGGAGCGCGGTTCGACATCACCGGATGTTTAAGCCGAAAAGTCCGATGGGAAGACTGATTCGCTCTGGCGGCGAAGGCCTGCCTTCCCATCGGCAGAAGGGAAGGATCAGGCCTTCTTCGGAGCCATCTTCTTGTGGTGGTGATGATGGTGGTGATGGTGGCGGTGATGATGCCTGTGGTGATGACGATGATGGTGATGCTTCTTCATCGGAGCCGCGTCGGCGCTGGTGGCGCCGAGGATCGGCATGGTCAACGCCAGGGCCAGAGCCAGCCCAAGCGCGGAGAGGAGGGACTTCTTCATGACTTCGTTTCCTTTTTACGCGGGCCTTCCGAGATTCACCGGAGCAAATCGGTGACCCAAGCCTCGCGATAGGGACTATCCTCCTGGTTTTTTTCGACAATTTTTCCCAAATGTAGATTTTTGTTTCTGGATTGTTTCTGAGGAGCCCTCTTGCGCCGCGCGCCCGCCGTGGCCGACGAGATTGCGCGCTCCTCGGAAATCCAAGGATGCGGCCGCCTGGCCTCACATAGGCGGCGCGATACCGTGATTCCCGACCACGACCCGGTTGGCCACGAGCTTGCCGTCGCCGCCGCGCTCGGCGTTGACGAACACCGCGATGCCCGGCGCGAGATCCGCTGGCGTGGCGGTGGCGAATGTCACGATCGGTGTCGTCTGCGGGATTGCGATCTGCTTCTTCTGGCCGTTGTCATAGGTGAGCGTGACCGTGCGGCCTTCGATCTCGGTGACGTCGGCGACGGTGCCGTTGGTCATGCGGCTGTTGGGCCGCAGATCCCGGTCGCGGTCGCCTTCGCCCGTGCCCTTCAGGGCCGCCGGGAAGATCACGACTTCCAGCGCGCCGCTGCCGCCATCGGCCTTGGAAATCGAGGCGATGCCAAGAAAATCGCCTTGCTTGATATCGGCTGCCGATGCCTTGGCGACGCCCGAAATCTTCCAGCCGTCGGCAAGCGCGATCGCATCGGTCTTGCCGTTGCGATCCTTCACCGTCAGCGTCGATCCGGCAACGCTGACGACGGTGCCTCGAACGCGTGTGGCGTCCGCCGCCTGCGCTTCCGTCGAGCCGACGACGCTCGACATGGCGCCAAGCACAATTGCGAACGATTTCAAATTCATGGCATTCGATCCTTCCGTGAAACGCCCGGCGCGCGGGTTTGGCTGCCGGTGACGGGTAAGCTAACGAATCGAGGCGTCGAAAAAGCCGGCGAATCGGGCCGCCGACCTTCAAAAGAACTTGATTGAGCGCCGCGCGGCCTTACATGTACGAAGCCCGAGGCATTCGGCCAAAACGCTTTTCACGATGGCGTGACGCCGCATCGGTGCTCTTGGCAAATCATTTGTTAACGAGCATTCTCCCGCCGTCTCAGGCAACGCCGCTTTTCATCCGACCTGTTTCATCTTTAAGGAGTTGCCATGCCCAACACCGCACGAAACGCTGTTTCAAACGACATCATTGCCGCGCCTGGCCTCAATCCGTTGAAAGCCGCTCGCGAAACGAGGGGATACACGATCGAGGAACTCTCTTTGACCTGCGGTCTGGCCGTGGGCGAGATCGTCGACATCGAGGACGGCAAGGACGTCGACCCCGCCAAGCTCCGGCGCATCGCTTCCGCGCTGCAAGTGCCGGAAGAGGAATTGATCAGGGTGCCGTCCGCAGCGAATCGGCCCACACAGCAATAGAGACGCCAGAAGCGTCCATCCAGGAGCCCGCCGAGGGTTGGCCCGGCGGGCTTTTTAGTGCCTGCGAGGCGCAGGCGCTGGCTCTTGCCAATTACCGCCATGCCATGCGATTCGCCGAGCGCTGCTGTTCGACAGACCTGACGAGGGATTCACCATGAGCTTGGAATCGGTCCGCGCCTTTCTGGCCGAGCACGCGCCCGATGTCGAAGTCATCGTCACCGAAGCAAGTTCCGCAACAGTGGCGCTGGCGGCGGAGGCGCATGGCGTCACGCCGGCGCAGATCGCCAAGACGATCTGCCTGC
Source organism: Mesorhizobium sp. B4-1-1 (assembly GCF_006439375.1). Classification (NCBI taxonomy): domain Bacteria; kingdom Pseudomonadati; phylum Pseudomonadota; class Alphaproteobacteria; order Hyphomicrobiales; family Phyllobacteriaceae; genus Mesorhizobium; species Mesorhizobium sp. B4-1-1. Next base: position 49,726 of record NZ_VFTH01000007.1, on the reverse strand, counting down.
GCGTCGCTGACGAGACCATGCTGGTCGTGACCAGCGGCATCGCCAGACTCGACAACCGCAAATTCAAGGACAGAATGGGCGGCAAGCCGCGCATGCTGGGCGGCGAAGAGGTGCTGGCAGTCACCAGCCATCCGCCGGGCGGCGTCTGTCCGTTCGGCCTGCCGGCGCCGCTGCCCGTTTATTGCGATCTGTCGCTCAAAGCCTTCGGCGAGGTCGTTCCGGCAGCCGGCGCCACCAATGCCGCGGTGCGCATCACGCCGCAGCGCATGGCCGATCTGGTCGGCGCCGTATGGGTCGACGTTTGCCAGTAACAATTGCCGCCTAGATATCTTTTCATGGTTCGTCGAGGGCCGTAGCGCGGTTTTTGACCGACGTTCGGCCGACCGCTCGCTCCATTTGGTTTGGTACGGGCGCCGCTGCCCGTGCCTTTAGCCGTTGCGCCTCGAGCCATTGGAAAAGCGTCGACCAATGGCCAAATTTTGGACATTAGTCTTGACAGAAATACATATGTTCAATACCGGTCAAGCAACCGAACAGCATGCGATATGGGAGGAATACACGGTATGGCATCCAACATTTCGTTGACGGGCCTTGCCCGCGATCTTGAGGAACGAGCCAAGTCGGGCAAGCCCATCCGCATCGGCCTGATCGGTTCCGGCGAAATGGGCACCGACATCGTCACCCGCGTCGCCCACATGTCCGGCATCGAGATCGGCGCTATTTCGGAACTGAACCTGCCGGCGGCCAGCAAGGCCGTCGATATCGCTTTCCAGGAAACCGGCCATGCGCGCGAGGTTTCCAACGCTTCGGCGATGACCTCGGCCATGGAGGCCGGCAAGATCGCCGTCACCAGCGATTCCAGCCTCGTCATCGGCAATGACCTCATCGACGTCGTCATCGACGCGACCGGTGTTCCGGCCGTCGGCGCCGAGATCGGCCTGCGCGCCATGGAGCATGGCAAGCATCTGGTGATGATGAATGTCGAGGCCGACGTCACCATCGGCGCCTATCTTAAGAGCGAAGCCGACCGCCTCGGCGTCACCTATTCGCTGGGCGCCGGCGACGAGCCGTCTTCCTGCATGGAACTGATCGAGTTCGTCTCCGCCATGGGGCATCCGATCGTTGCCGCGGGCAAGGGCAAGAACAACCCGCTCAACATCGACGCCACGCCTCCGGACTATGAGGAGGAGGCAAAGCGCCGGCATATGAATGTGCGCATGCTGGTCGAATTCGTCGACGGTTCGAAGACCATGGTCGAGATGGCGGCGATCGCCAACGCGACCGGGCTGGTCCCCGACAAGCCCGGCATGCACGGTCCGGCGGCGACGCTGGGCGAATTGTCGAAGGTGCTGGTGCCCGAGAAGGACGGCGGCGTGCTGTCGAGGGTCGGCGTCGTCGACTATTCGATCGGCAAGGGTGTCGCGCCCGGCGTCTTCGTCGTCGCCGACATGTCGCATCCGCGCATCTCGGAGCGCATGGAAGACCTGAAGATGGGCAAGGGCCCGTATTTCACCTTCCATCGACCCTATCACCTGACCTCGCTGGAAGTGCCGCTGACTTGCGCCCGGGTCGTGCTTTACGGCAAGGCAGACATGGTGCCGCTGGCCAAGCCTGTGGCCGAGGTCTGCGCGGTCGCCAAGAAGGATCTGAAGCCCGGCGACAAGCTCGATGCCATCGGTGAGTATTGCTATCGCGCCTGGATCATGACGGCCCCGGAGGCCCATGCGGCGCGCGCCGTTCCCTGCGGCCTGCTGCAGGGCGGCTCCGTCACCCAGCCCATCAAGAAGGGCGAGCTCATCACCTATGCCAACGCGGCGCCCGCGCCGGGCTCGAAGATCGCCGAGCTGCGCGCCCGCCAGGACAAGCTCGTTTACGGCGCTGTGGAGGCGTGATCATGGCTGGAGCCAGCAAAGCCGTCGTGGACAGCCGGGCCAACCTGCCTTTCGTCTATCGCCAGTACAGTCCGGAGCAGCTCAGGGAGGTGCTTCATAAGATGTACCTCATCCGCCGCTTCGAAGAGGGCGCCGAAGAGTGCTACATGCGCGGCCTCATCCATGGCACCATGCACCTGTCGATCGGCCAGGAATCCAGCGCCATGGGCATCTGCATGCCGCTCGCCGAGGATGACCAGATCACCTCGACGCATCGCGGCCATGGCCATTGCATCGCCAAGGGCGCCGAAGTCAGCCGGATGTTCGCCGAGTTCTTCGGCAAGACCACCGGCTACTGCAAGGGCCGCGGCGGCTCCATGCATATCGCCGATGTCGCCAAGGGCAATCTCGGCGCCAACGGCATCGTTGCCGGCGGCATTCCGATCGCGGTCGGTGCCGCACTTTCCGCCAAGAGGATGAAGACCGGCAAGGTCGTTGTCTCCTTCTTCGGCGACGGCGCCAACAACGAGGGCGCCTTTCATGAGGCGCTGAACATGGCGGCGATCTGGAAGCTGCCGGTGATCTTCGTGTGCGAGAACAACGGCTACGGCATGTCGACCTCGACGGCGCGCTCGACCGCGGTGAAGAACATCGCCGAGCGGGCGGCCGCCTATTCGATGCCCGGCGTCATCGTCAACGGCAATATCTTCTCCGAGGTGGCCGAGGCGTCCTTCAAGGCGGTGGAGCGGGCGCGCGCGGGCGAGGGGCCGACGCTGATCGAATCCAAGACCTATCGCCATCGAGGCCATTCCAAGAGCGACCGCAACCGCTACCGCACCAAGGAAGAGATCGAGGATTGGATGGCGAACCGCGATCCGATCACGCTGTTCGAGACCGAACTGCGTGACTTCGGCTTCATCGACGACCAGGGCATCCATGCGATCCGCGACGCGGTCGCCAAGGAGATCGCCGATGGCATCGAGTTCGCCAAGGCGAGCCCGGCGCCCGAGATCGCCGCCCTTGCGGACTACGTTTACACGGAGCATGCGTGATGGACGCCGTGGTGCGTGAACTGAGCTACGCCCAGGCGATCCAGGAAGCCATGGCCATCGCCATGGACATGGACGAGCGCGTCTTCCTGATGGGCGAGGACATCGGCGTCTATGGCGGCGCCTTCCAGGTGACGGGCGATCTTGTCGAGCGCTACGGCAGCGACCGTGTCATCGACACGCCGATCTCGGAACTGGGCGGCGCCGGCGTCGCGGTGGGCGCCGCCGTCACCGGCATGCGGCCGATCTTCGAATTCCAGTTCTCGGATTTCGCCACGCTCGGCATGGAGCAGATCGTCAACCAGGCGGCCAAGATGCGCTTCATGCTCGGCGGCGAGGTCTCGGTGCCCCTGGTGATGCGCTTCCCGGCCGGCTCCGGCACGGGCGCCGCCGCCCAGCATAGCCAGAGCCTCGAGGCCTGGCTCGGCCATGTACCCGGCCTCAAAGTCATCCAGCCGGCAACGCCGTACGATGCCAAGGGCATGCTGCTTGCCGCGGTCGCCGATCCGGACCCGGTCATGATCTTCGAGCACAAGCTGCTCTACAAGGTGAAGGGCCATGTGCCGGAAGGCCATTACACCGTTCCGATCGGCAAGGCCGAGATCCGCCGCGAAGGCCGCGACCTCACCATCGTCGCCACCTCGATCATGGTGCAGAAGGCGCTCGATGCCGCGGCCGTGCTGGAGGGCGAGGGCATCGACATCGAAGTGGTCGATCTGCGCACGATCCGTCCGCTCGACAGGCAGACCGTCATCGACAGTGTGAAGAAGACCTCGCGCCTGCTCTGCGTCTACGAGGCCGTGAAGACGCTCGGCATCGGCGCGGAAGTGAGCGCGCTCGTCGCCGAAAGCGAGGCGTTCGACTATCTCGACGCGCCGATCGTGCGGCTCGGCGGCGCCGAGACGCCGATCCCCTACAATCCGGATCTGGAAAAGGCGACGGTGCCGCAGGTTCCCGACATCATCGCCGCCGCCCGCGACCTCGTGAAAGGGGTCCGCTGAGCGATGCCGACCGAAGTCATTCTTCCCAAGGTCGACATGGACATGGCGACCGGACAGATCTCGCGCTGGTTCGCCGAGGAGGGCGCAAAGGTCAAGAAGGGCGACGTGCTCTTCGAGATCGAGACCGACAAGGCGGCGATGGAGATCGATGCGCCGGCCAGCGGTACGCTGCGCGACGTCACCGGCAAGGAGCGCGTCGACATTCCCGTTGGCGAGCCGGTGGCGTGGATTTATGCTGATGACGAAGTCTACGCGCCAATCTCCCCCCTCGTGGGGGAGATGTCGGCGAAGCCGACAGAGGGGGGCGCTGTCCCGCCAACCTCTCACTCTGTCGCGCCCCCGTCTGGCCTGCCGGCCATCTCCCCCACCAGGGGGGAGATCAGCCAATCGCAAGGGCCCGCCCGAGCCACGCCTTTGGCTCGACGCTTGGCCCGTGAGGCAAATCTGGACCTCTCGGCTATAGCAGGCAGCGGTCCGCGCGGCCGTGTTGTGCGCGCCGACGTTGAGGCCGCGGTTGCCGGCAAAGGCGCGGCCACCCCTGCTCAGACGGCCGCCGAGATTCCGGCGGAACTTCCATCCGCTCCGTCCCCAGCACCCAGGCCGATGCCGGACGACCAGGTGCTGAAGCTGTTCGCCGAAGGCTCCTACGAGCTCGTGCCGCATGACAACATGCGCAAGACGATTGCGCGCCGCCTGGTCGAGGCGAAGTCCACCATCCCGCATTTCTACCTGACGCTCGACTGCGAGCTCGACGCGCTCCTGGCGCTGCGCACGCAGTTGAATGCGGCAGCGCCGATGAGGAAGACCGACAAGGGCGAGGCGCCGGCCTACAAGCTCTCCGTCAACGACATGGTCATCAAGGCGATGGCGATGGCGCTGATGGCGGTGCCGGACGCCAATGCGTCGTGGACCGAGAGCGCCATGGTCAAGCACAAGCACGCCGATGTCGGCGTCGCGGTGTCGATCCCCGGCGGCCTGATCACGCCGATCATCCGGCATGCGGATGAAAAGACGCTGTCGGTGATCTCCAACGAGATGAAGGACCTGGCGAGCCGCGCCAGGAGCCGCAAGCTGAAGCCGGAAGAGTATCAGGGCGGCACGACCGCTGTTTCCAATCTGGGCATGTTCGGCATCAAGGACTTTGCCGCGGTCATCAATCCGCCGCATGCGACGATTTTGGCGGTCGGCGCTGGCGAGGAGCGGGCGGTGGTGAAGAAGGGCGAGATCAGAATAGCCACAGTGATGTCGGTGACGCTGTCGACCGATCATCGTGCGGTCGACGGCGCGCTTGGAGCGGAACTGCTCGGCGCCTTCAAGCGCTTGATCGAAAACCCGATGGGCATGCTGGTGTAAGCCAACCCTGCAGGCCCTTGATCCGGCTTGCTCTTAACGCCGCGGACCCTCCGATCACCGACTTGTCAGGCCGGCAGCTCGTAGGAAACCCGGCCTAGCGCTTGAAGCCGCCGCTATTTCGTTCCACATCGGGCGCTATGAACGGCAAGATGCGGGAATGGTTTCGGAATTGGCGGTGGGCCTTGGCCGCATCGCTATTCCTGCATGCCCTGATCGCAGCGTTCCTGCTTTTTGGCCTGCCGAGACCCGACCAACAGCCGGATCAGCAGGAACAGCCGGTCAATGTCGCGATCGTGCCGCCGCCCGATCAGCCCAAGCCGAAGCCCGCTCCAAAGCCGCCGGAGCCGACGCCTGAAAAGAAGGCTGAAAAGCCGCCTGAGCAGGCCGCGCAAAAGCCGCCGCCTCCGCAGCCACCGAAACCGCAGGACATTCCGGTTCTGAAGCGCGTTTTCCAGTATGGCGAGAAGGATACCGGCCCGGAGAAATCTCTGAACGGAGGCAGCGCTCCAGCCAACGCGCCGTCGCCAGCCCAAAATGAACCAGCGAAGCCGCCGGTCGCACCGAAGCAGGCGCCCGACCAGCCAGCCGCTGCAACGCCGGAGCAGCAGGCCAGCAAGGTCCGAGAGAAGCCGGCAACCGCCCCGCCGGACGAAAAACCCGCGCAAAGCGAGGAGAAGCAGGCGACCGAGGACACTGACAAGCAGCAGCCGGACAAGGCGTCGCAACCCGCCGAGAACCAAGCGGCGGAAGCGCCAAAGCCGTTGACGGCCGAAGCCGGCGACAAGCCCGCACCTCCATCGTCAACCGAAAAAGCAAAGCCTAAACCTTCCAAGGCGATGAAGTTCAAATCGGCAAGAGCCTTGAGATCGCCAAGCGGTAACCCAGGAAAGTCAAACCCCGCCGACGCCGAGGTTGCGGGATCGCCGATCTATTCCGGTCTGCCGGGCGTCAGAAAGCTTTACTCTCCGGGTGCGACCGGCAACGCGCTGGCCACAAGCTCGATGGAGAGCGTGCCGCGCGATCAGCGCGTTGCCAATCTTTGCGCCAACGTTCTGAACCAGGAATTGCAAAGTGCCGATTACTCGCCCAAATGGCTGCCGACTATTCCCCTGAAGCAGGGCAATGTTCTTAACCCTACGCAGGCTGCCTTCAGCACGACAACGCAATGGTACGATCTGAGCTTCCGCTGCGAGGTCGACGCCGATGCAACGAGGGTCCTGTCCTTCAACTTCCGTGTGGGGGGACTGGTCCCGCCCGGCGAGTGGACCCGGCGTCGTTTCCCCAGTCTCCGCTAGAGCATGATCCCGAACCGAAGGTCAGCGAATGCAAAAAGTGGGAACCGGTTTTCGGAGAAGGTCATGCTCCAACAAAGAGTTGCATCAGGCCGGAACACCAAGCCCCGCCAATTGCCGGCCGACTTCGTGCCAGTCGGCGCAGATGAAATCGGCGCCGGCAGCCTTCAGCCGCGCACCGTGCTCGGGATAAGTGTGCCCGCCGCCGGTATAGCCGATCGCGATCATGCCGGCCGCGACCGCGCCCTGGACGCCGAGCGGCGAATCCTCGACCACGATGCAGTCGGCTGGCTTCGCCCCCATTTTCTCGGCGGCGTAGAGGAAGATATCGGGCGCCGGCTTGCCGTTCTTCACCATCGAGGAGGAAAAGATCGCTTCGCCGAAGAAGCGTGACAGCCCGGTCACCGACAGGCTGTGGTTGATGCGTTCGACCGAGGATGACGAGGCGACGCAGCGGTCGCCGGCAAGCGCGCTCAGGAATGGCGCGATGCCCGGCGTCGGCTTCAGTTCCTCGGAAAAGAGCAGCTTGGTCTCGGCCCAGATATCGCCGTCGGCGGCGGCCGGAAACTGATGGCCGGTCAGTTCCCTGATTTTGACGATGATGTCGGACTGCTTCATGCCGATGCATTGGGCGATGATGCCGCCATGGACGCCGGGCATGCCGTGTTTCTCGTAGACGCGCTCATAGGCTTTGGCGGCCAGCGGCTCGCTGTCGACGAGAACGCCGTCGCAATCGAAAATCATCAGTCTAGGTTGCGCCACGCGCTTCTCCCGGCTCCTGTGCCAATGCGCACATCGCTATCGATAAAAAGTCAGATGTTCAATAGTCGGGCGGCTACGTCCCCAACGCTTCAAAGCTGGCGCAGCGCCTCGCTGACCGGCGTGGATCCAAGCGCGCGCTGCATGGCCTGGCGCGACTGCGCGCGGTCGGGCGTGATCCAGTTGGGCTCGGCGCCGAGGAAGCGGTCGAGAAAGGCCACGGCATAAGCGGGCATTTCCGTTGCGTTCTCGCGGTAGGACCACCAGGTTCGCAGGTCGTCGGCGCATTTGTCGATGCTGGGCGCCGTGCCGAACTCCTGCTCGTGCACGGCCAGGATCGCCGATACGCAATAGTTGGTATAAAGGAAGCCTTCCGGCCAGAAGCGCACGATTTCCGCCGTGCCGGCATTGGCCTCGGTCTCGATCATGTCGGTGAGGCCGGAAATCTCCCGCGCCGGCGCCTGCCGGATCAGTTCGCGCAGCACAAGCCCGGCGGCGAAGACGATAAAGTCCGCGCGGTCGACGGCAGCGAATCGCTTCTGCGCTTCCATGACTTCGATCCAGTCGAGGAAAGCGCGCGTCAACTTGGCCTCGTCGATCTCGAAGCGCACGCCGAACGTTTCGGACACCACCTTCGCGCTGCTGCGGAAGGTGGCGCGGAACCAGCGCAGCTGCCGCAGCCGGTGGCGAAGGTCCGGCATAAGCGCGAGTTCGTGCCTGAAAGGCAGGTCCATGTCTCATTTCCCGTTTGACGGCAGGCTAGCACAGGCGTTGCCGATGCCGAAATCGGTCAGCCGCCTGTGGAGCGTTATGACGGCTAATATAATACATGTTGACATTCGAGGAAACAAATGTTCTCACTTTCGGGTCATCTCACCTCCGTCCAATATGCGTCGGAGGAACGAGAGTCGGGAGGAGTACCGAATGGCGATCTGGCAGTGGGCGCTGCTTCTGCTGTTTGTTGTCTGGGCGCTGCAATCGCTGGGCGTCTGGCTGCAGATGCGGCATTATTCGGACGTCTTCAAAGGCGTCACCGGAGAGTTCAAGGACGGCTTCGTCGGCGCCGGCAATTTCCGCGGCCGGCTTGCCAAGGGCACCATCGCGCTGATCGTCGTGACGCCGGATCTGATCGTGCGCCGCATGATGGTCATGAGCGGCCGCTCGGTGCTGACCAAGTTCAAGCGACATGAAGAATTCGAGGGTGTCCCCCTCGATCGACTCCGGTCCAACCCTGCGATCATGGGGGAGGGGGAACCCGGTGTGGCCGAGGCCGTGAAACGGGCGATCGAGCAGATCGACCGCGCGCGGTCGGAGCCGGGGAAGAAGCCGGGCCTGTCCGGCTTGAACGTAGCAAGGGCATAAACGGACGCCGGCAGCCGGCTGGGAATGACCGGCAGGGGTCATAAGGAGGAGAAATGTCTGTAATTTCGTTATTGGCGCAGCATGCCGACCTGGCGGTGCATAACCTGCATGTCGCAGGCACCATGGTCTCGGACGCTGCCTGGCACGGCAAGCTCGGCGCCGAGCATGCCACCGATCACCTTGTTGTCCTGGCGCAGGCGACGACCGACAACGCGCCGGTCACCGCCGATCAGCTGAAGGAACAGCTGAAGAACGTGCAGCAGGAAGAGCAGCTCGGCTGGCTGACCGCGATCGGCAAGTATTTCATCGGCATCTTCCAGAAGGGCGGCGAAGTGTTCGCCGGCTTCGTCACCGGCATCATCCCGACGCTGGTGGTGCTGATGACCGCCTTCTACGCCGTCACCGAACTGGTCGGCGAAGAGCGCGTTCACGGCCTGGCGCGCGGCGCCGGCCGCATCGCGCTGACCCGTTATACGGTGCTGCCGGTCCTGTCGGTGTTCTTCCTCACCAACCCGATGGCTTACACCTTCGGTTCTTTCCTGGAAGAAAAGCACAAGCCCGCCTTCTACGACGCGGCCGTATCCTACGTGCATCCGCCGCTCGGCCTGTTCCCGCATATCAACCCCGGCGAATATTTCGTCTGGGGCGGCATGCTGGTCGCGCTGCTCGACCTCGAGAAGCGAGGCGTCATCGCCAATGGCTACCATGTCAAGGTGGCCATCTGGTACGCCCTCGTCGGCCTCGTCGTCATCCTGCTCAAGGGCATGCTGACCGAGCGCATCACGGCCATCATGGCACGCCGCCAGGGCGTCGAGCTCTAAGGGCGGGAGGACACCATGGCCAAGACATACAAGGCAGTAAAGATCTCGAAGGGGTCCACCGGCTGGGGCGGTCCGCTGGTCATCGAGCCGACCGAACAGCGCAGCAAGGTCGTGTCGGTAACCGGTGGCGGCATTCATCCGGTGGCGCAGCTTATCGCCGATATGACCGGCGCCGAGGCGGTCGACGGCTTCAAGGCGCCGCCGATCGAAAGCGAGATGGCGGTCGTCGTCGTCGACTGCGGCGGCACCGCGCGCTGCGGCGTCTATCCGCGCAAGCGTATCCCGACCGTCAATCTGACGCCGGTCGGCCAGGCGGGTCCGCTCGCCCAGTTCATCACGGAAGACATCTACGTTTCGGGCGTGAAGCCGGCCAATGTCACAATGGCGGACGGATCCGAAGCGGTCACCACTGCGGGGGGAGCAGCATCGATGAGTTCAAGCAACAACACTGCATCCAGGGCGGCCGAGCCGCTGCCGAGCGAGGGCGGGCTTATCGGCCTGATCAGCTCGATCGGCCGCGTCATGGGCCGCGTCGTCGGCATCTTCTTCAATTCCGGCCGCCGCACCATCGATCAGGTTATCCGCAACGTGCTGCCCTTCATGGCCTTCGTGACCATGCTGATCGGCCTGATCCTCTATACCGGCATCGGTGACGTGCTGGCGCAGCCGATGGGTCCGCTGGCCAACAACATCGTCGGCCTGCTGGTCATCTCGGCCATCTGCGGCCTGCCGTTCCTGTCGCCCATCCTGGGACCGGGCGCGGTCATCGCGCAGGTCATCGGCGTCGCCATCATCGGGCCGCAGATCGCCAACGGCACCATCTCGCCCGCGATGGCGCTGCCGGCGCTGTTTGCCTACAACACCCAGGTGGGCTGCGACTTCGTACCTGTCGGTCTGGCGCTCGGTGAGGCCAAGCCGAAGACGATCGAAATCGGCGTGCCGGCGGTGCTCATCAGCCGTCAGATCATGGGCCCGGTCTCCGTGCTGATCGCATGGGTCGTGTCCCTGATCGTGTTCTAAAACACTAGTAAAACGAGGTTCGCCATATGTCGGTTCTTCTCAAGACACGGGTCACGGCAATTGGACCCGAAGTGGCGGACCTCGCCGAGGGCGGCGTGGTCATCCTGTTCGCGGATGGCTCGCCTCCCGAACTGGCCGAGGTCTCCGTGCTGCACAAGACGGAGGAAGGTCCGAGCGACGATGCGCCGGCGACAGGCGCCTCGATCACGCTCGGATCGGTCTCGGCGACGATAACGGCGGTCGGCTCCACCGCGTGGAGCAAGGTTCGCGAGATGGGCCACGTCGTCATCTCCTTCAACGGAGCGACCGAGACCGAAAGGCCTGGCGAAGTCTGCGCATCCGAGGTCGACACCGGAGCGCTCGTGGCCGCCCTGACACCGGGCGCTGTCATCACCATCGCCGCCTGATAATATCCGCGCTGTCTGTCGACGGCGCCCAAACTTAGAGTATTGCCATGGAACGCTCGACCATCGTCAGAGTGCACGAAGGTTTGCACGCCCGTCCCGCCACGCGGTTCGTGAAACTCGCCAAGGGTTTCGAATCCGACGTCGAGCTGGTCAAGGATGGCAAGGCGGTCAGCGCCAAGAGCTCGGTCAAGCTGATGCTGCTGGCGGTCAAGGAAAACCAGGAAGTCACCGTGCGCGCCAACGGCGCCGACGCGATCGAGGCTATCGAGGCGCTGATAGGCTATCTGGAGAACCCGCGCGCCGGCCTCGACGACGAGGGCGAGGCTGCCGAGGGAGGCTCCGAAGCCACAGCCGTCGTGTCCGTCCCGCAGGCTACGCCGCAGACCGCCGCGTCGCCGGATGGAGCACCGAAACTCCAGGGTGTCGCCGCCAGCGAGGGCGTGGCCATCGGGCCGGCCTTTGCCCATTTCCCGCCCGAGATCGAAGGGCCTGGCCGGCGCCTGCAGGCCGATGAGATCGACAGTGAGCTCGAGCGCTTCCGCGGCGCTGTCGCCAGCGTCCAGGCGCGCATGGACCGCACGCTCGCCGAGAACAACCTCTCCGCCGGCGACCGTGGCATCGTCGCGGCGCTGCGCGACATCGCCGCCGACGACAGCCTGACCGGCGAGGTCGAAAGGCTGATCCGTGGCGGTGACGACGCGGTCTCGGCGGTCATTGCGGCCGCGGCCACCATCGCCGCCGATTTCAGCGCGGTCGACGACCATTATCTCAACGCCCGGGCCGACGACGTCCATGCCGTTGGCCGGCAGATATGCCTGGTTCTGCTCGGCCAGGACGAAGTCAGCCTGGAGACGATACCGCAGGGCGCGATCCTCATTGCCGACGACATCGGCGCCTGGGATCTGGCGCGCGCGCCGCTGAAGCGCATCGGCGGCGTGATCTGCGGCCATGGCGGAGCCACCTCGCACATCGCCATCATCGCCCGCTCGCACGGCATTCCGGCCGTGTTGGGTCTGGGGGATAAGATCAACGAGTTGCGTGCGGCCAAGGAGGTCGCCATCGACGGCAATGCGGGGCACGTTCTCGTCGACCCCGACGAGGCCACGCGTACTGATTTCAACAGGCGCATCGAGGCGGCGGCGCAGGAGCGCGCGGGCCTCAAGGTGTTCAAGGGCGTGACCCCGAAGCGCGCCGACGGCACCGTGATCGAGGTCGCGGCCAATATCGGCTCGCTGGAGGAGATCGAGGCGGCGCAGGAAGCCGGCGCCATGGGCGTCGGGCTGTTCCGCACCGAGCTGCTCTTCATGCGCCACATGCATCTGCCGTCGGAGGACATGCAGGCCGAGACCTACAGCGCGCTGGCCAAGGCCTTTGCGCCGCACTCGGTCATCGTGCGCACGCTCGACATCGGCGGCGACAAGCCGATCGCCGGCATCGAATTTCCCGACGAGGAAAATCCCTTCCTCGGCTGGCGCGGCATTCGCATGTGCCTGGACCGGCCCGACATCTTCAAGCGCCAGCTGAGGGCGCTGCTGCGTGCCGCCGTCCACGGCAACATCAAGGTGATGCTGCCGATGGTTTCGGAGATTGCCGAGGTGACGCGCACCCGCGCGCTGGTCGAGGAATGCGCGGCGGAATTGAAGGCCGAGGGCGTGGCGCATGCAAGCTTCGACCTCGGCGTGATGATCGAGACGCCCGCCGCCGTGCTGATCGCGCCGGCGCTGGCAAGGGAAGTGGCGTTCTTCTCGATCGGCACCAACGACCTCACCCAATACATCATGGCCGCCGACCGCCTCAATCCGACGGTCGCCAAGCTCAACGACGTCACCAATCCGGCGGTGATGTCGGCGATCGAGCTGACGGCCAGGGCGGGTGTCGCCGCCGGCATCATGGTGGGCATGTGCGGCGAGGCCGCCGGTCGTCCGGACCTGATCCCGACCTTCATCGGGATGGGCCTGACCGAACTCAGCATGAGCCCGGCCTCGATCCAGCGCGCCAAGAAGACGATCGCGGCCATGGCGGCCGGGCGGTAGCGGATCCCTCGCGGCGGTTACGTCAGATGCGCGAGCAGCATGGCGAGAACCGGTGTCAGTTCCTGGACGGCATTGGCCTGGGCGCAGGCCTGCCGGATGCGATCCTCCCGCACTTCGGCCGCCAGCACCGCGATCTCGAGAATGTCGGGCTCGGGCGTGCCGTCGGCCTTGGTCGCCAGTCCGCAGGCAAGCACCACCGGCGCAAGGCATCTGATGTCGAGAGACCGGTCGCCGGCGATCGCCGGGCCGGTCCCGACCTCCCCAGGCTGAACAGGCCGGTGGTTGAGGCATTCGACGAGGAGAGCCGCGCAGGCCGCCGCGACCTCATCCGTGGATGCCGCGTCGCCCGTCGCGGCAGCCAGAAGATCGGCGTGGCGCTTGCGCATCGCTGCGTGCACGGCGGAAAAGCTCGCCTCGTGAACGCGCGGATTGTCGATGCCGTAGCCGGCGAGAACCGCGCGGGTCAGATAATACATGTCACGCCTGAACTGGCGCTCGCCGCCGATCTGCCGGTCTTCATTGCCTTCCGGGAAATAGCTCCGCAGGCTTTTGACGGTTGTGCCGTCGACCTTGAGCGGCCGGGAGTGCGGAACGAAGGATTCGGCGATCGTCAGCGCCTCGTCGACGGCGCTCGCGGCATGGCCAAGCAGGCTGCGGCCCGGGAAGGGCGGCAAATTGCCGGCGATATCGTGCGACGCTTCGCCGGCGCTGTCGTGGCGGTTCTGGCGGATCGCGTCGCGCAGTTCCCGAAGCCGGTCCTTCAGGTTGGCGCGGACGTCTTCGGAAATTTGTCGCAGCATCGCCAATTGCCTCGAAACGCTGAAGCCGGTCACGGCTTGGGGCGCCAGTCGCCCTCTCTAGATTGTTCGTCTCGATTGGTAGATCAATAGGCGATATTTAACCAGCATGCAGAATCGGCGAGGCAGCATCATCGCCGGGGTTGGAGGGGAAATTGGGCAGGCGGCGGCAGGGCGAATCCGAAAACGGCAGGGCGGCGGCTGAGGCATCCGAGCAGGTCGTTAGCGAAAGCCGGACCGACCGCCTCAGGATCCGCGCTGCCTGGATGTATTTCGTCGAGCAGATGACGCAAAACGAAATTGCCGACGTGCTCGGCGTCGGCCGCGTCACCATCGTGCGCATGCTGGCGGAGGCGAGGGCGCGCAACGAGGTGAAGATCACCATCGAGAGCGAGCTTTTGGAGATCGTGCGGCTGGAGCGGGCGCTGGAGAAGACCTTTGGGCTGCAGCAAGCGCTGGTCGCGCCGCTCACAGATCCCAACGCCGATCCAATCCCAGCAATCGCCGCCAAGACCGGCATGTTCCTGTCGGACGCGATGAAATCCGGCATGCGGGTCGGTGTCGGCTGGGGCGTGACGCTATTCCATACCTTGCCCTTCATCAGCGCCAAATCGCTGACCGATTTCAGCGTGATTTCGCTGCTTGGCGGCGTCGGCGTCGCGCGCCGGGTCAACCCGGCCGAGTTCGCCTGGCGCTTTGCACAGATCTTCCAGGGCGACGGCTATCTGATGCCGACGCCGGCCGTCGTCGACAGCGTCGAGACCAAGATCGCGCTGGTCGAGCGTTGCGGCCTGCAGGAGATCTTTGAGATGGCCGATGCGCTCGATGCCGTTCTGCTGAGCGTCGGCGGCATCGCTTCGGCCACCACCTTCTCGCGCGGCGGCTTTCTCAAGGAAGCGGACCGCGAGGCCCTGCTGGCGCGCGGCGCCGTCGGCGACCTTCTGTTCCATTTCTACGACCGCAACGGCGATTTGGTCGACCATCCCGTCAACAGCCATGTGATGTCGGTGGATGTCGACCGCCTGCGCAAGGCGCCGATCCGCATCCTCACCTCTGGCGGCGAGGAGAAGACCGATGCGTTGCTCGGCGCCATGAACCTGATTGCGCCGACCATCCTGATCACCGACGAGGAAAGCGCGCGCCGCATGCTCGCGGCGCATGGGGTTTGAATCATGCGACGGAAGGGCCCGCCCGCTGCGGAATTGAGGAGCGTAGGAGCTTGCGGGCAGGTTCCTCCACCAGAATGAAGACGACGACCGAGATGATGATCAGCAAAGGCTGATACAAAAGACTTCCGACCCAATCCCATTCTCCGGTGAATATCACCGGAATCCACTTCCGAACCGGAATTTGCAGGATGTAGAGGGCATAGCTTGCATTGCCCAGCAGCACGAGCGGCTTGTACGACAGTGCGAGTCGGGTCTTGCCGTCATTCACGGCGCATGTCGCAATCAGGGCAACAAAGCCGATCACCGCGAACCCTCCTGTCACCGTGTATGTCGAGACAAGCGTGGTTACCGTGAACGCCATGGCCACAAAGGCGGCCAGGTCGCTGCGGAAGCGATGGAAAGCACCGGCGCCGAATAGCAGGGCGCAGACGATGCCGGTCATGAATTCGGGCAGCCTCAGCAGCGGGAGAGGCACCAGCCCCATCCAGTCGAACGCAAGGTAGCCGGTCGGTCCGAGACTCGGCAGACACATAACCATGAAAATCAGCACTGCGATTGCCAGGCTGATCCACAGGGCTCCAGTTGTAAGCCTCGAAAGGACGGGAAGCAGCAACGGGAACATGAGATAGAAAAAGAACTCGATCGAAAGCGTCCAACTCGGAGAATTCCAGAAGAATCCGAGCATTGACGTCGGTGCGCCCCAGGCTTGAATAAGACCAAGTGTCGCCAGTGACGCAAGCGGGAGATCGAAAGGCAGGCTTGACAGCGGCAAAGCCACGACAAGAGCAAGGACATAAACCGGATAAATTCTGGCAAATCTCGCTACGGCAAATCGTCGGACGTCGTCCCAATCGGACATCTTGTCGACGTAGGAATGGGTGAGGATGAACCCGGAAAGCAGAAAGAAGAACGAGACGCCGAGATAGCCATTCTGCACGAAACTAGCGACGAGGTGTGGCGCTCCGTCGATGTTTGCCGAATGATAGGCAAGCACATAGAGAGCGGCGAAAAACCGCAAGCTGGTCAGCTGCGCCAGGTTCGATCCGGCTGAAGAAGGCTTCGGTTTCATGCAGAATGCCGCGGCTGTGAGCGTGAAGCGGTGCTCGGAACTCTCGATGCTGCCCGGAAGATTCTATACGCCGAGCCGCATTAACAAACCTGTTAACACTCTATGCCGGTGGCAGCGCTCGGCGCGCTCGGCGCGCTCGTCCGAGCAGGACCGGCAACCAAAGCCACGGTCGCGTGATGGATACGCCCGGCTTCCGCCGAAGTCGCAGGAACTGCTCTAAATCAAGCGGGGGCTGCTCTTGTCAGTAAGCGGTTGCGTGAAGAGCGGAAGGCTTGGGCTTCAGCCTAAGAACTTGGGGGAAGTCCTTTGTTTCAAATGGTCGGAGTGGCCGGATTCGAACCGACGACCCCTTGACCCCCAGTCAAGTGCGCTACCGGGCTGCGCTACACTCCGGACCGGGAGGCGATGTATCGTGATAAGGCGGTGCGGGTCAACCGAATTCGAAGCCTATCGCGCAGCTGAAATTGCAAGGAGGGGTTCAGGTCGCGCCAGCCGCAATTCCCGCTGGTGCCGGTACTCTAGCGCGATCGCGCCCCAGATCAATCCGAGCAACAGGTAGAGATGGCGCCAGTGGTCGATGTCGATGAAGGTGCCGAGCCCGATATTGCCGAGATAGGCGACATAGGCGCAAAGCAGATAGGGCTGCCACGGCCGGTCGCGCAAAAGGATGCGGAAGCCGGCCCCGATCGTCCATAGCGTGAGCGTCAGGAACGAGACGAAGCCGAGCCAGCCGTAATCCATCAGCGCCTTCAGCCAGATGTCGTGCGTGTCCTCGCCATAGATCGTGCCGAAGACCAGCGGACCGATGCCGAACGGGTGCTCCATCGCCAGCTGGAAGCCGATCGAATAGCGGGCGAAGCGGCCAAGCCGCGCTGAGTCATAGCTCTGCTCCAGCTGCGCGCGTTGGGTGAACATGTCAGACACGCCGGGCAACTGCAGGATGACGATGAAAGCGATGACCAGCAGCGCCACGGCCGCGATCGTCATCACCACGACCCGCAGCCGGAACCTGCCGCTGGCGCTCTGCAGAAAGAGGCACGCGGTGAGCAGCACCGCCGACACGGCGAACATGCCCCAGGCGCCGCGCGAGAAGGAGAAGAAGATGCCGGCGGTGACGATGAGCAGCGGCACCGCCAGAAGCGGCATGCGCGACACCGGGCCGGTCAGGAGCAGATAGAGCAGATAGGTGCCGGGCAGCACCAGGAACGGCCCGAACACGTTCGGATCCTGGAAGGCGCCGGCCGCTCGGTCGTATTTGGTGAACATCTCCGCTCCGGGGAAGGCATGGAAATAGCCGGCGATGCCAAGCAGCGACGTCGCCACCGCCGAGACGACATAGGCGACGAAGATAAGCCGGTAGAGGTTGGCCTGGACCGAGGTCACCGAGGCGAAGAACACCGCGCTGAATGCCAAAAACAGCGAGACGGCGAGATAGAGCGGCGTGTTGGCGAGGTCCGCCATCTGCGTCATGGCGATCATGCCGCCGATGTTCATCGCCACCAGCAGCACCAGCAACGGAGCGATCGCGCGCGAGATTCGAAGGCCGAACAGCGCCCAGACCGCGATCAGCCCGGCCATGTAGATTTCATAGGGCGCCGGCTCGCTGATGACGAAGCCGGAGAGCAGGATGCCGACGCCGATCGCTGCCGACGCGATCAGCGAAATCAGCTTGGCGTTGACCGCCGACGCCGGCAATTTGTTGACAGCCTGCGGCTGCAACGGATGGGCGATTGCGCTCAATAGGCGTTTTCCGTGTTGAGCAGGCGGATCGGCGTCAGGAACAGGATGCGCAGATCGAACAGCATCGACCAGTTCTCGATGTAATAGAGGTCGTATTCGGTGCGCATGCGGATCTTTTCGTTGGTGTCCATCTCGCCGCGCCAGCCATTGATCTGCGCCCAGCCGGTGACGCCGGGCTTGACCTTGTGGCGGGCGAAGTAGCCGTCGACCACCTCGTTATAGAGAAGGTTGTGCGACTGCGCGGCGATGGCATGCGGGCGCGGCCCGACCAGCGACAGCGAGCCGAACAGCGAGTTGAAGAACTGCGGCAGCTCGTCGATCGAGGTCTTGCGGATGAAGCGGCCGACACGGGTAACGCGCGGGTCGTTCTTGGTCACCGTCTGCTTGGCGGTCGGGTCGGACCGGTCGGTGTACATCGAGCGGAACTTGTAGACCTCGATGACCTCGTTGTTGAAGCCGTGCCGCTTCTGTTTGAACAGCACGGGGCCCTTGCTGTCGAGCTTGATGGCGACCGCGGTGGCAAGCATCGCCGGCGAGAAGACGATGATCCCGATGAGTGAAAAGACGATGTCGAAGGCGCGCTTGGCGACCGAATCCCAGTCGTTGATCGGCTTGTCGAAGATGTCGAGCATCGGCACCGAGCCGATATAGGAATAGGCGCGTGGCCGGAACTGCAGCGCGTTCGAATGCGCCGAGAGCCGGATGTCGACCGGCAGCACCCAGAGTTTCTTCAGAAGCTGCAAGACGCGCGATTCGGCGGTCAGCGGCAGCGACACGATCAGCATGTCGATGCGCGCGATGCGGGCGAATTCGATGAGCTCGGAGATGGTGCCGAGCTTCGGATAGCCGGCGACGATCGGCGGCGAACGCTTATCATTGCGGTCGTCGAAGATGCCGCAGATGCGGATGTCGTTGTAGGGCTGCTTCTCGACCGAGCGGATCAGCTGCTCGGCCGCCTTGCCGCCGCCGACGATGAGCGCGCGGCGCTCCATGCGGCCGTCGCGCGCCCAGCGCCGGATGAGGCTGGACATCACGAGTCTCAGGCCGAAGATCAGCATGAAGCCGACCACGAACCAGATGCCGAACAGCAGGCGCGAATAGTCTTCCGACGCCTTGATGGCGAACGCGGTGAGCGCCATCAGCGCGAAGCTGCCGGCCCAGACCAGCAGCACGCGGCCGAAATTGGCCAGCGGGCGCATCAAAGCCACGATCTGGTAGCAGTCGGTCACGTCGAGCAGTACCACGGCCAGGAATGACGTCGCCGCGATCGCCAGCGGATATTGCCAGGCCAGATAGCTGAAGAAGCCGACATAGTAGAAATAGACGCAGAGCCCAGACAGGAACAGCATCGCGAACTCGACCATGCGCAGCACGCCGCTGACCATGATCGGCGACATGGTATCGCGCCGGTATTGTGAGGCGACCTGGCGCGCCACATCGTTGATGCCGCCCGGCTTTTCGCCCCCGGCGGGAGTGTCGTAGTTGCGCACCGCATCCATGGAAAAGCGGTGCGCGGGGTCGATCTCATTCATGGGAACTGTCCGCGAGCTTCGCGCAACTGCATAGCAAAAGAGAGCTAAGAAAGCCTTGAAACAACCGGTGGTTTTGGAGTTGTTGCGGCTCGCGGCCTATTTGTGCAGTGCCGCGAAATAGGCCTTCTCGATATCGGCGGCCATGACGTCGGCGCCGAATCGGGCCTTCAGCTCATCGGCTTGCGGCATCAGTTTTCGATAACCGTCGAAGTCGCTGAGCGCCGTCCCCATTTTGGCGGCGAGCTTGGATGCGTCGGGCCGGATCAGGGCAGGGGAGTTTTCGCCGAAGATTTCCGGAATGCCGCCGACCGCGGTCGCGATCATCGGCATGCCGGCGGCCAAGGCCTCGAGCACGATATAGGGCATCGCCTCCGCGCGGGACGGCACGACGATCAAATCGGCCAGCGCGAAAGCGTCCTTCGCCGGCATCGGCGGCAGGAAACGGACATGGCTCTCCAGGCCGAGCCGCTCGACCCGCGCGTGGTAGCGCGGCAGGTCGTCGCCGTCGCCGACCATAACTGCGCTTAGGGGGCGTCCGACCTCGTTGCCGGCCAAGGCCAGCGCATCGATGAAGATATCCGGACCCTTCAGGTCGCGCATCATCCCGATGTACAGGAAATCGGCGGCATCCGCCGCCGTCGTCACCGGTTCGAATTCGGCGGCGCGCAGGCCGTTATAGACGAGCCGGTTGGGTATCGGCGGCTCGCCGACCTTGCGGCGATAGGTTTTCCGCTCGTAGTCGGAAACGAACAGCAGGCAGTCGGTGAAGCGCGCCATGAAGCGCTCCAGGCCGAAGAACAGCTTTCCCGTCGCCGTCGTTTCGTCATAGTGGAGGGAGCCGCCATGCGGCGAATAGAGGCGGGCAACGCGAAACCTTGATACCCGCAACAGTGAGCCGAACAGCCGGGCATAGGCGCCCCCCTTGGCGCCATGCCCGTGCAGCACGTCCGGCCGCAATTCCTGGATGATTCGATAGGTGCGCCAGGCCGAGGCGAGGTCGCCCGGCCCGACATGGCGCTGCATCGGCGTGCGATGGATGCCGAGCGCGAGGCTGTCCTTCATAGCCTCGAACAAGCGTTCCTCATAGTCGCCGCCGGTGGTCGAGTCGCAGACGATTCCCACCGCATGGCCGGCGGCGACCTGCGCCTCGGTCAGGTCGCGCACGTGCCGGAAGATTCCTCCGACAGGTGAGCGAAAGCAGTGGACGATCCTGAGATTCACCGCCACGACGGGTTTTTCAGAACAGGCGTTCGCGGACGTAGACGGTGTCGCCGGGCAGGAGCGGATCGGATGTCAGAACCCGTCCGGTCATCACCTTGCCGTTGATGTCGCGGGTGATGTCGACGCTCCCCTGATTGGCGCGCGGCGTGAAGCCGCCGGCGATGGCGACCGCCTTTTGCACGGTGAGTCCCGGCACGTAGGAATACTGGCCGGCGGCACCCACTTCGCCCATGACGAAGATCGGCCGGTAGCGGTCGATTTCGACCGAAACGTCGGGATCGCGCAAATAGCCTTGGCGCAGCTTGTCGGCGATCGCCTTTTCCAACTGCTGCGCGGTGTGGCCGCGCGCCGGCACCGCGCCGACCAACGGGAAGGAGAGGTAGCCGGACTGGTCGACGCTGTAGGTGTTGGTCAACCCATCCTGCTCGAACACCGTGACACGGACGCGGTCGCCGGCGCCGAGTCGGTAGGGCTGATCGAGCACTTCATGGAAGGCGGCGGGTGTCGGGCGGTAGCTCGAACAGCCGGTCAGCAGCGACAGGGCAAGCAAAGCGCGAAAGAGGGAAGCAGTGCTTTTCATGACCGGCCAGGAACCTTCATCGCTCTTGCCGCAAGTCGCGGCCAACCCCGGGAAAGTGCGACCGTTATCATCCTGTTAGGGTTAATGGGTGGTAAAGGAGATCGGTCCAGGGGAGCGGAGATCGGCAAAAAGCCCAATCGTTCTATTGCTTTCGCGCAATCTTCTTTGAGTGCTCTCTAATAAGCTCTCGTTCTGATCTTAACGGGTGAGTTACCATAGTTGTTTACGGTCCGTCCTCGACTCAAAGTTCGGAGCAGGATGCATGTCCGTTCAGTCCGCGGCCGCAGACGTCGATGTCGATCTGAGGCAGCTCTTCGCCAGCCTGGCGAGGAACTGGCTGCGCATTCTCTTTGTGACGCTTCTGGCCACCGGGCTGGCCTTCGCTTTCGCCTGGCTCGCGACTCCCTACTATAAGGCGACAGCCAAGCTGGAAATCGGCTCGCGCGAATCGGAATACACCCGGCCGCCCGGCACCAACGACGACGAAAAGCCGATGCTCGACGAACAGGGCGTTGCGACCCAGGTCCAGATCATTTCCTCGCCCGACATCCTCAAGCAGGTGGCGACCAAGCTCAATCTGGACAAGTTGCCGGAGTTCGACGAAACGCTGAAGATGTCGACGCTCGGGCGCATGCTCGTGCTCGTCGGCTTGAAAAGCGATCCCTTCGATATCCCGCCGGAAGAACGCGTGCTGAGTGCCATGCACGACAAGCTCAATGTCTACGCCGTTGAAAAGACGCGTGCGATCGCGATCGAGTTCGCTTCGAAGGATCCCAAGCTCGCCGCCGACATCGCGAACGGCATCGCCAACGCCTATATCGCTTCGAAGGGCGACGCCAAGCTCGAATCGAACGCCGCCGCCACCGACTTCCTGGCGCCGGAAATCGCCGACCTGCAGAATCGCGTCAAGGACGCCGAGGCCAAGGTCGCGGCCTTCCGTGCGCAGTCCGACCTCTTGATGGGCGGCAACAATGCGGTGCTTCCGACGCAGCAGCTCTCTGAACTGTCGAGCGAATTGTCGCGCGTGCGCGCCAGCCGAGCCGCCGCCGAGGCGAGCGCCGAGAGCGTGCGCCGGGCGCTGCAGAATGGCGGTTCGCTGGACAGCGTGCCGGAAGTCCTGTCCTCAGATCTGATCCAGCGCCTGCGCGAGCGCCAGGTGGAGCTCAGGGCCAACATCGCCGATCTTTCCACGACCCTGCTCGACAACCATCCGCGCATCCGGGCGCTGAAATCGCAGCTGGCAGATCTCGACGGTCAGATTCGCAATGAGGCGCAAAAGATCATCCGCGGCCTGTCGGCCCAGGCCCAGACGGCCAAGGCCCGCGAGGATCAGCTAATCGCGGACGTCAACACGCTGAAGGCCGCCTCGGCGCGGGCCGGCGAGCAGCAGGTGCAGCTGGACGCCTTGCAGCGCGACGCGAATGTTCAGCGCCAACAGCTTGAATCCTATATGGCAAGTTACAATGCGGTGGCTTCGCGCAAGGATCGCAGATACTCGCCTGTCGCGGCGAGCCTGATCGCGCAGGCCCAGGTGCCGTCCCAGCCCTATTTCCCGAAGATCGGGCCGATCACCGGCGCCGCCGCCGCCGCTTCGCTGCTGCTGATGGCGATCGGCACGCTGCTTGGCGAGCTGTTCTCGGGCCGCGCCATGCGTCCGGCCGCCGGCGCCCGCTTTGCCGATATCGAGCAGGTGGCGATGCCCGCGGCCAGGGTGGAACCGATGGTCGCTGAAGCACATGGCGAAGGTCGGGCCTTTGCGCCTTACGAGGAAGCTGCGGCGGGGCATTCGATTGCGGAATCGGAACTCCCGAGGCCGGCCGAGCGCGATCTGGCAGAGGTTCGCGCTGCGGCTGTCAAGCAGGCCGAGCCCAGCGAATCGGCCCCGGAGCCAACGCAATCCAGGCTGGGCGAGATCGATGTCGACACGGCCGCGGAGAAGCTGATTGCTTCCGGCGCCGCACGCGCGATCTTCGTGTCGCCGGAAGGCGATGAAGCGGCCGCGTCCGCCGTGCTGGTGGCGCGCGAGGTATCGGATGCCGGCCTGCGTGTGCTGCTGCTCGATCTCACCGCATCGGGCGCGGCGTCGCGGCCGATGCTGGATTCGAGCCTCTTCCCCGGCATCACCAATCTGCTCGCTTCCGAAGCGCAGTTCAGCGACGTCATCCACCCCGATCTCTATTCGGATGCGCATGTCATTCCGGTCGGCACCGCCGACCCTGTCCGCGCCATGCGCGCCGCCGACCGGCTGCCGATCATCATGCAGTCGCTCACCACTGCCTATGATCTCGTCGTGGTCGAATGCGGCCCGGCCGACGCGCAGGGCATCGGCCGCCTGGTCGGCGACGGCACCGAAGTCTTCCTGTCGATGCTGGAGGCCGACGACCAGGTGACACAGGCTGCGGTCAAGCTGATCGAGAACGGCTATCCCAACCTGACGCTGGTCACGCCGGTCGGCCACGAACCGGGAGATCCATTGTCCGGACGCCGGTCGGCTGCATAAGGCTGGCTGTCGTGCGCTGCCGCGGCGCTTGATAAGGATAACCGCGAGGTACTGGAGGCCGAGACCGCAGCGAATCGAGCCCGGCTCAGTCGGGGGCATGACAGTCCTTAGGTGCAAGACCGAGCCGGGGCATTTCTCGGCGGCCCCCGCACTTTACATCGGCGACATAGCACCTAGTTTTGATGTTTCGCGCTGCGCACTTTGGTGCGTGGATGATCAAGAGCGGACCGTGAACCCTAGGCCGGTCCCTCGAAACTCCCAAAGGATAGCTGTTATGACACAGGCCAAGAATGGCGACACTGTACGTATCAACTACACTGGGCGTCTGGTCGACGGCACCCAATTCGATTCTTCCGGCAGTGAACCGTTGCAGTTTACACTGGGCGAAGGACAGGTAATTCCTGGTCTCGAAACGCATGTCGAAGGCATGGAGGTCGGCACGAAAAGCACCGTCACCGTTCCCGCTGACGCCGCTTATGGCCCCCATCGCCCCGAAGCGGTCGTAGTCATCGACCGCGCCAGCGTGCCGGAAAACATCAACGTCGATATTGGCACCCGATTGCAGGCCCGCACCCGCGAGGGACGTCCCATGCAAGTAACGGTCATCGGCGCGGACGACGCCAGCGTCAAGCTCGACGGCAATCATCCGTTGGCCGGAAAGGACCTGGTGTTCGACGTTGAATTGGTCGAGATCGTTCAGGCGGCGTAGTTAGAACTGAACGACTGCCCCAGGATCGCGGTCAAGAGCGCTACGAGAAAGTTATTTCCGCGTGACCCTCCAAGGGAGAGGCAGAGGAATCGCGATTGTCACGGTGCGCGATCGGTCAGGGCGTTGGCCCCTTCCTGCCCGGCGCAATGCGCGCAGCAATAGATGATATCGCCCTGCTCGACGCCATGTCCCATGATCCGCACCCTGCAATGCGGGCAGATCGGCGCAAGCTTCTGGATCGCGCACTCGAAGCTGTCAAACGTGTAGGTTTGCCCGCTCAAGCTCACTAGGAATGCCTTGTCATAGTCGTTGCCGCACTGGTCGCACTTAGCCATGGCCGTTCTCCTTCTGGGTGCGAAAACCTCTCGGCACTCGATAGGTTCCGTCGAGTCCCTCAGGGTCTCGGCCCGCTTGCCGCATCGCCCCGGAACGCGACGGCGACTGTGCGACTCTTACCAGGCCTAGCTGTCGTCCTCGGCTGCGGCAGGGGCAGCGTGTCCGGCAGCCTTGCGGCGCAGCATCTTGGTCAACTTCCAGATCGTCGGGTTGTTCTTGATGAAGGCCTTGGCCCGCGCGCCTTGCCGCATCGTCGTCGCCAATGCGCGGCCTTTCAATGTCAGCGGCGCAAGCACCTCGAAATGCTGGATCTCGAGATCACACCAGAGCCGTTTGTAGGGCTCGTCACCGACCGAGAAGTCGTACACCTTGAAGCCGAGTTCGCAGGCTTCCTGGATGTTGTCGAAGAACAGGAAGTCGCCGGGGCTGGTGAAGGCGAGATCGTCCTCGGCGATGGCGCCGAACTCGCAGATCAGCCGCTTGCCGGAGCGGCTGGAGCCGGTAACCGCGCGCAGTTTCCCCGCCACATCCAGGCCGTGCAACAGGAAGGACGGGTTTTCCTCCGTCAGCGCATCGGCAAACAGCGTCCGGAAGAAGTCGCGCACTTGCCTGTCGCCGAAGACATTGGCGATGCCCATCTTGGCGAAACGCGCTTCCTTCATATCGAGGAAGGCGTCTAGCAATCTGTCGACTTCCTCGCGGGTGCCTGCCTCGATGCGGCGGAAGGTGCCTACCGCCTCGAACTTGCGCGTCTGCGAGCGGTGTTTCTTGCGCTTGCGCTTGCCGCTCGCGCGCGACAAGAGCGCGTCGAACCCGCCGTCGAGATCGACCGCGAGCGCAAGGTTCGGACTTGGAAAGCCGGACAGCGCGGCGAGCGGGTTAGCTACGCCGTCGAGGCCTGGCAGCAGCCTTTCCAGAGAGATCAGGTCGATGTCCGGCCGAGTCTGCGCGATTGCCTTGAACATCGAGCGGATCGCCTGGCCGTCGATAGCAGGCAGGAAACGTGGATCGGCGGCGGCGAAATTGCCGTTGGCATGGCGCCCGCCGGCGAAACAGGCAACCTTGAACGGACCGCGTCGTACGACTTCCAGCGCAAGCGAAAGCGCCGGCCGGCCATCGCAGGACAGCGTTGCGACAACCATGTCGGCGCTGGTCGCGGTTGCCCAGTTGTTTACCCAGGATGCGCTTTGCGCCGGCGCGAACAGCGCCGAGGCGCAGAATTGAACGTAGTCGGCAAGCCCAGCGCCGTCCCTTGCGGTCGCAGTCCACCGACTCTGATCGGCTCGCATGGGGCGCGCGGAAGTCTCGTTGGCCGCGACCCGGTTGCCGTCAAATGACGCGGTGGCGTCAACCATCCCTCAATCCTTAAGACGTATTGGTTCCGACTTGGGGGTTCGCATAGGCGCAATTGGTGCTTGGATGAGCCTAGGCGAAAAAGGTGAAGGAATGATCGACGGGGGCGAGGCAATCCGGAAACTGGCGTTGAACCTTGCCCGCTACTCCGGTCTCGCGCCCCTGGTGCGGCCGTTTGTCGGCGGCATCGGCGCTATCCTGATGCTGCACCGCGTCACCGCGACGCCGGAGAAGCCGAACAGCGTCAACCGGCATCTGAACATCGCTCCCGCCTTCCTCGACAGGTTGATCTCGGACATGAAGGGGCAGGGTTATACCTTTGTTTCCCTTGATGAAGCGATCGAACGCATCAAGACGGGTGGCAAAGGCGGCCAGTTCGCCACGATCACCGCCGACGACGCCTATCGCGACAACATGACCGAGGCGCTTCCGGTGCTGGAAAAGCACGCCGCGCCGATCGCCATCTACGTCGCCCCCGGCCTGATCGACGGCGCCGTCGATCTCTGGTGGGACGTGATCGAGGATATCGTCGACACCAGTTCGCGCCTGACGCTGACTATGGCGGGTAAGCCGACGGTGATCGATTGCTCGACAGCCGGCAGGAAGATCCAGGCCGTCGCGCGGCTGAACGCCTGGCTGACCTTGGACGTCTCCGAGGAAGAGCAGGGCGCCGCGCTGCGCGAGCTCGCCCGTTCCAATGGGTTCAAATTCGGCTCGGGCCGCCCATGCACCTTGATGAACTGGGATGAGCTTCGCATCATGGCCGCCCACCCGCTGGTGACCATCGGCGCCCACACCGTCAATCATCGGAACTTGAAGCGGCTGTCCGAAGCCGATGCGCGACATGAGATCGGCGACGTCCGCCGCATCCTCGCCGAAAGGCTTGGCGAGGAGCCGCGTCATCTGGCTTACCCCTATGGCTATGCCAGCGCCGTCGGTTGCCGCGAGGTTGGCTTTGCCCGCGACGCAGGCTATGCCTCGGCGGTGACCACGCGGCATGGCGTGCTGCGCCCCGAGCATGCCGGCTTCCTGCACGCGCTGCCGCGCATCTCCGTCAATGGCCGCTACCAGAGCGTGGCGCATATCCGCACGATGCTGTCCGGCATCACCACGCCGCTCGCCAATGCGGGCAAGATGGTCGTTACGATATAGGCCTGCGCCTGCCGCCGTGAGCGTCCGAGACATTGATGGTTTCCCCTGTCGCGATCGAAGCGGCGAGCGAGCCGGTCAGAACGATCAGCCCCGCGAACATGGTCATCAGCATGTCGAGCCTACCTGCCGAGCTATGAACGAGGCAGGGTAGGCGCGCACGCGATCGCGTCTGAATCACATTCGTGTTTTGCTTGCCCGGCGCCGGCGATGCTCAGCCCTTCGGGCGCGGCTCGATGATCAGCCATTTGATGATGGCCATGGCCGGCAGAACCCAGAGAAAGCCGCTGAGCAGGAAGAAGAGGAGATGCGCCGTCGGCCCGTATTCGGCGAGCCTGGTGACAGCGACGGCCGACGCGATCAGCGCGTAAATGACGACCAGCGCCACCAGCAAGATGGTTCCGATCAGCTTTTTCAGGCGAATGGGCATGTCGCGGTTCCGTTGACCCGCTCCGCTTAGGCCGAATGAAGAAAGCGCGCAACCGTCGCGGCCCGGCGCGACGGCGTGCCGCGCTGTCCGGTCTTGCCAGTTGGGCGGCCTTGGTCCACCAATCGCGCGTTTCAACCGCCGGGAAAACGAGATGGCTGCCATCACCGCCACGGCCCCCTATGCCGCCCGAGACCGCGACCTCCAGAACCGCGCACTGGTGCGTGGCTGGCTTTACGTCGTGCTGTTCGTGCTGTTCGCGCTGGTGCTCGTCGGCGGCTCCACTCGGCTCACCGGCTCGGGGCTGTCCATCACTGAATGGCAGCCGATTCACGGCGTCATCCCGCCGCTCAACGACGCCGAATGGCAGGAAGAGTTCCAGCGCTACCAGCAGATCCCGCAATATACCGAGATCAACAAGGGCATGAGCGTCGAGGACTTCAAGTCGATCTTCTGGTGGGAGTGGGCACATCGCATCCTGGCGCGCAGCGTTGGCGCGGTCTTTGCCTTACCGTTGCTGTTCTTCTGGGCGACGCGCCGCATCGAACGAGGCCTTGGACTGAAGCTCGTCGGCATCCTTCTGCTGGGCGGACTGCAGGGGGCAATCGGCTGGTGGATGGTGGCTTCCGGTCTGGCCGACCGCGTCTCGGTCAGTCAATACCGGCTGGCGACGCACCTGACGCTTGCCGCGCTGATCTTCACCGCCACCATGGTGGTCGCGCGCGGGCTGGCGCCACACTCCGAACCTGCCGCCGACCGGTCGACGCAGCGGCTCGCCGGCTTCATCGTGCTTCTGGCGCTGATCCAGATCTATCTTGGTGGGTTGGTCGCCGGGCTGCACGCCGGCCTTTCCTACAACACATGGCCGCTGATGGATGGAAAGGTGATCCCGTCCGATCTGCTTCTTCTGAAGCCCGCCTGGCTGAACTTCTTCGAAAATCCGAAGACGGTTCAGTTCGTCCACCGGCTGGGCGCCTATACGGTCTTTGCCGTGGCGCTTTGGCATATGATCGCGACGTGGCGGCGCCAACCCGGCACCACCCATGCTCGCCGGGCTACACTCCTGTTCGCGCTGGTGGTGGTCCAGGCCTCGATCGGCATCGGCATGCTCGTAATGCAGGTGCCGCTGCACATGGCGTTGACGCATCAGGCGATCGCGCTGGTCCTGCTCGGCTTCGCCGCCGCGCATTGGCGAGGCACCAAGGGCGCTTACCCGCTTCCGACCGAGATTACCGTCAAGAGCTGACGGTCACATCGAGAACAAATGCGACTGCGTCGTCGGCTCGTTGTCGAATTCCGCCTGGCGCGCAGCGGCGGCGGACGTCGTCGACTGGTCCTGATCGGCCTTTTTCGCGTCAGCGGCCTTGAGCGTGGCGAGCTTTGCTTCAAGCGCAGCAATCTGCTGCTGCAGCCTGGCGGCGTCGACCTGATCCTGAGCCGCCTTGGCTTGATCTTCCAGAGCCTGGATCTGCTTTTCGAGGTCGGCCTCCTGGGCCTCGCTGTCGGACGAGGCGGACGAAGAGTATTGCACCGCCTGGACGGAGCTGGAGATCGCGCTGACCATGGGAATTCCTTTGAGGAGGGCCGACTCCTCAATAGCCGATCATGGTGAACCGGCGGTTACCGTGGCCGGTCCTGCCTCGGTGATCAGAATTGCGACCGAACCTTTCGAACGGCTTCGGCCACGGCCAACTCGCGGTCCTCGTCAACCGCGTTTTTGTCCTCGCGATGCCACGCAGCCGACAGGCAGCCATAAGCGATCGCATGGTCGAGGATAGCGCGCGGCGACTGTCCGAGCGTTTTGCCAAACACTTCGGCCATATGCGCGATCCGCTGTGGACCGAGGCAGAGATCGTCACGGTCCAGCGGATTGTAGAACATGTTCGCCGCGTCGAAGCCGGGATCGCCAAGCACGCCCTTGGGGTCGATCGCCAGCCAGCCGCGCGGCCCGAACAGGATGTTGTCGTGGTGAAGGTCGCCATGCAGCGGGCGGACTGCGTGCGGAGCGGCAAGCAGCCGCTCGGCGACCGCCGCCGCCTCGACGTAAAGGGTCTCCCGGTTGGCATCGCGGTCGGCCCTTGCCGCCTTGAAAAGGCTTGCGAACCTTTCCCGCAGCGGCTGCAGGTCCGATGGAGGCGCGTGCTCGGAAGGCGAGAAAAGCCTGGTCATGACCTCGGCGGCAATCGCCGTCGCGGCAGCGTCGCCATGCTCCGCAAGATGTTCGGAAAGCAGCCTGTCGCCGGCATATTCGAGCAGCATGCGATTGCCGTCGCGGCCGAGCAGCCGCACCGCGCCTTCGCCGCGCCGCCAGGCGAGGTAATGTTCGCCGCGCAACTCGTCCGCGACGTCGTCGAAGGGTTTCAGATCCTTGACGATTGCCGGCGAACCATCCTCGCGCGTCACCTTCCAGATCCGGCTGGAAAACGTCTCGGCAATGAGTTCGGGAGCGCTGACCTTCCAGCGCCTAGGGAATGCCTGCATGACCGCTCAGTGCTTGATGCCGAGCATCAGGTCGAGATTTTGCACCGCGGCACCCGACGCGCCCTTGCCGAGATTGTCGTAGACGGCCATCAGCAGCGCCTGCGCCCGCTCGTCATTGGCGAAGACGTAGACCTTCATCCGGTTGGTGCCGTTATAGACCTCCGGATCGATTTCCGGCACGCGCTCCATATGCGTGTAGGGCGCGACCTCGACCACGCCGCCGTCAATCGACGCATAGTGATCGGCGATCGCCGCGTGAAGCTCCGCGCCTGTCGGCACGCGGTCGAGACCCCCAAGCTGAAGCGGCACCACCGTGATCATGCCTTGCGCGAAATTGCCGACCGCCGGCTGCATGATCGGGTCGTGCGACAGCTTTGCATAGGTGCGGAGCTCCGGCACATGTTTGTGCTGCAGCGTCAGCCCGTAGGGCAGGAATTCGGGCGCGTCCTCGCCCTTGCCGACATAGTCCTCGATCATCGGCCGGCCGCCGCCGGAATAGCCGGAGATGCCGTTGACGGTGATCGGGAAGTCGGCGGGCAGCAGCCCGGCGGCAACCAGCGGCCGCAGCGTCGCGATCGGCCCTTGCGGCCAGCAGCCCGGATTGGCGATGCGTTTCGCGCTGCCGATCTTCTTCGCCTGGTCCTTGTCCATTTCCGCGAAGCCATATTCCCAGCCCTCGGCCACCCGGTGCGCGGTCGAGGCATCGATCACCTTCGTGGTGCCGTTCGTAATCAGCGACACGCTTTCCTTGGCCGCCGCATCCGGCAGGCAAAGGATCGCGACGTCGGCTGCGTTGAGGAATTCGGCGCGGGCGGCGGCCTCTTTGCGGCGTTCCGTCGGGATGGAGATGATCTCCAGGTCGCCGCGGTCGGCCAGCAGCGCCCTGATCTGCAAACCCGTCGTGCCGTGTTCGCCGTCAATGAAGATTTTCGGTTTCATCGCTTACTAAATTCCCCGCGATTCCAATGTCATATGCCGTGGGCGTGATTTATCGCGGCATGATTGCCGTTGCTCAGTTCGTCGAGCCGTGCCTTTCGTTCCGCCAACAGGCCGAGATAGTGCATGGCGATGATCGATCCGGCGATCGCCGTTATATCGGCATGATCATAGGCCGGCGCAACCTCGACGACGTCGGCGCCGACGATGTCGATCTGGCCGAGCTGGCGCAGCGTCGACAGCATCTTGGCCGAGGAGGGGCCGCCCGCCACCGGCGTTCCGGTGCCCGGCGCGAAGGCCGGATCGAGGCAGTCGATGTCGAAGGTGAGATAGGTCTTCTTGCCGCCGGTGCGCTCGACGATCGCATAGGCGATATCGGAGGCGCGCATTTCCTCGACCTCGTGGCCATAGAGGATTTTTATGCCGAACGTGTCCGGTGCATGAGTGCGGATGCCGATCTGGATCGAGCGATCGGGGTCGATGATGCCTTCATTCACCGCGCGGGCGACGAAGGAGCCGTGGTCGATGCGCTTGCCGTCATCCGGCCAGGTGTCCTGATGCGCGTCGAACTGCACGAGCGCCAGCGGCCCGTGGATCGCGGCATGCGCCTTGAGCAGCGGCCAGGTGATGAAATGGTCGCCGCCGAGCGTCAAAAGGAACGCGCCTGATTTCAGGATCTTGGCCGCCTCGCGCTCGATCGTGCCAGGGGTCTTCTGGTGATTGCCGCTGTCGAGCAGGCAATCGCCATAGTCGACCACCGAGAGGTGCTCGAAGAGATCGCGCGAGAACGGATATTGCGGATCGTTGTCGAGGATCGCCGAGGCGCGGCGGATCGCCTGCGGCCCGAAGCGCGCGCCCGGCCGGTTGGTGACCGCGGCGTCGAAGGGAATGCCCCACACGACGGCGTCCGCGCCCTTCACGTCCTTCGTGTATTTGCGCCGCATGAAAGACAGCGCGCCGGCATAGGTCGGCTCGAACGACGCGCCCGTCTTGGAGCGGGCGGTGAAGGCATGGTCGATCTCTCTATTCACCATTACGGGTCCTCGGTTTTCATCGGGGCAGCCACAACTACAGAACCGGCACGCAACATGCCAGTCACAGCATGCGGAAAGGAAGCGGCGCTCGGCGAGTGCCACGCCAGCACAGGATCTGTATCATTATGGCTGAGACGGCTCTGCTCAACCTTGCGCCCGCGTCCGCGGCGACCCGTGTCGGCACGGCGGCCCGCGAGCGCTTCCTGGTGCTGGATTCCTGGCGCGGCATCTGCGCGCTGCTGGTGGCGCTGTTCCACTTCCCGACGACCTCGATGATTTCGCAGAGCGCTTTTGTCGGCGGCTCCTATCTGTTCGTCGATTTCTTCTTCGTTCTCTCCGGCTTCGTCATCGCCAGCGCCTATGGCGGCCGGCTCGCCGGTCAGGACGACCTTGCACGGTTCGCGCTCGTGCGCATCGGCCGCATCTATCCGCTGCATCTTCTGATGCTTGCCGCTTTCGCCGGCTTCGAGGCGCTGCGGCTCGTCCTGCCGGCGCTGCACGGAACGGGGCCTGCGCCCTTCACCGGAGGCTTCGACCTGAAAAGCCTCGTCGCCAACCTTTTCCTCCTGCAGGGCATGGGCGTTGAGGATCATCTGAGCTGGAATGCGCCGAGCTGGAGCATTTCGGCCGAGTTCTTCACCTATCTGCTGTTTGCCGCCGTCGTCTTCACTGTCGGGCAGCGCGCCTGGATATGGTTCGTTGCCGCCGCGGTGACGGCGCCCCTTTTCCTGCTTGCGGTCTCGACGCGTCATATGGACGTGTCCTTCGATTTTGGCTTCATCCGCTGCCTTTACGGCTTCTCGCTCGGCGCGTTGCTTGCCTGGTTTCAGCACGATTCCATTGCAGAGGCGCGACAGGCCTTGAGCGGCGGGGCAGGGCGCCTCGCCTGGACGCTGGCCGAGCTGGCGATGATCGCGGGGATCGCGCTGTTCGTCTCCATTGCCGGCACCAACGACCTTGGTATTGCGGCGCCGGTCGTCTTCGTGCTGGCGCTTTATCTCTTTGCCCATGAGGGCGGATCGGTCAGCGCCCTGTTGCGCAGCCGGCCGATGTTGCTGCTCGGCTCGCTCTCCTATTCGATCTACATGGTCCACATCTTCGTCCAGGCGCGCATGATCAATGCCGGCGGCCTGATCGAACGCAAGCTCGGGCTCGGCATCGTCGGTGACCTGATGCTGCGCGGCGACCATGCGACGGGCTTCGGCGCCGGCTCGCCCTGGATCGGCTTCGCGGCTTTGATCGCCATGTTGATCGCCGTCATCGTCGCGTCGTGGTTCACCTGGCGCTTCGTCGAGATGCCCGCGCTCGCCTGGTTCCGCCGCCTTTCCAAGCGGATTTGACCCGAGCAATTCCAGGAAAAGTGTGAAGCGGTCAGGTTCGGCGACTTCGCCGTAGCCTTTCCGTCCGGAATTGCGCCAAACAAGGAAACAACTAGCCGGCTTCGTTCACCGGCCTGTCATGGGCGTCGCCTAACCGGGTTCCGACCCGGAACGGAGCGATTCCCCGATGCGAACACTCTGGCTGAGCCTTCTTCTGTCCATCGCGCTTGCCGCAATCTCCGGCGAAGGTTTAGCCGGCGAGACGCGCGCCGCGCAAATCCTCGACCGCTTCGAGCATGCCAACCAGTGGCGCGATCATGTGATGATCGCCGCGCATCGCGCCGGCAGCATGCAGGCCGGCAAGACGCTCTACGCCGAGAATTCGCTGGCCGCGGTCGAGGGCTCGATCGCGATCGGGGCCGAGATCGTCGAGGTCGACGTCCGACGCGCGAGAGACGGCGAGTTCGTCATCATGCATGACAGCTGGCTCGACCGCACGACCACGTGCAAGGGCGAGGTGGTGAAATACACGCTTGCCGAGTTGAAGAAATGCCGGCTGGTGATCGAGGGCACGGGCGCCGTCACCAATGAGCCGGTGTCGACGCTGCGCGAGATGCTGCTCACGACCAGGGACAGGATCCTCATCAACCTCGACAACAAGCTGGAGGTGACCGACCTGCCGGGCATGATCGCCGAGGCGCGCGATCTCGGCATGGCCGATCAGGTGATCGTCAAGGAGAACCTCTGGAATCGGCAGCGCATTGACACCGCGAGCGCAGCGCTTGCCAAGGCCGGCGGCGGCTTCCAGTTCATGCCGATCCTCGCCGACGACGCTGTCCACGATGCAGCTTTCGCCGGCGAGGTCGACAAGGCGTTCGCGCCGCATGCCATCGAGCTGATCAACTGGCGCAACGGTGCCGAGACGCTGACTTCGACCGGCGGTCCGCTGTTCGGCAACCATATGCGGGCGGAAGCGGCCCGCGGCGACTGGCATCTCTGGGCCGATACCTACGCCATCGTCAACAAACCGGGCGGCTTCCTTGCCGGCGGGCGCGGCGACGAACTCGCCGTCGCCGCCAGCCTGCCGCGCGAAGCCTGGGGGTTTTGGGTCGACCGCGGCGCCACCATCATCCAGACCGACGAGCCGAAAGCGGCGATCGGGTGGCTGACGGCGAATGGTTATCGCGTGCCCTATACGACGAACATCAAGCAGGCTGAGCCGGCGCATACGGCGAGTATTAATTAGAGCGCGTTGGCGCTTCACCCCACCCGGCGCTTCGCGCCGACCTCCCCATCGAGGGGAGGTAGAGCGTCGTGCGAACTCCTCTTCGCTACGCCTGCGAAGTCGATGACATTAAGCGGACCTTCGAACGTATGGCTCGGCGCCCTACCTCCCCTTGATGGGGAGGTCGCGCCGCAGGCGCGAGCGGGGTGATAGCGCCGACCTCACGCCGCTTTCGCCACGCCCTCCAACGCCCGCAGCACATCCGCCGACAGCTCCAACTCCGCCGCAGCAAGATTCTCCCGCAGATGCCCGACCGACGATGTGCCCGGGATCAGCAGGATGTTGGGCGACCGCTGCAGCAGCCACGCCAGCGCCACCTGCATCGGCGTCGCGCCAAGCCGTTCTGCGACCCCCGACAGCGCCGACGATTGCAGCGGGCTGAATCCGCCGAGCGGGAAAAACGGCACATAGGCGATGCCGTCGCGCGCCAGTTCATCGATCAGCGCGTCGTCGTCCCGGTGCGCCAGATTGTACTGGTTCTGCACACAGACGATGTCGCAGATCTTGCGGCCTTCCGCTATCTGCGTGCGGGTGACGTTGCTCAGGCCGATATGGCGCACCAAGCCCCGACGCTGAAGCTCGGCAAGCTTGGTGACCTGCGCCTCGATGGAGCCCTCCGCTGGGCCATGCACCCCGAACATGATGCGCAGATTGACGACGTCCATCACCTCGAGGCCAAGATTGCGAAGGTTGTCGTGCACGGCCTGTTCGAGCTCATCGGCTGTGAAGGCCGGCAGCCAAGAGGCGTCTTCGCCACGACGGGCGCCGATCTTGGTGACGATGGTGAGGTCGTCGGGGTAGGGCGACAGCGCCTCGCGGATCAGCTTGTTGGTGACGTACGGACCGTAATAATCGCTGGTGTCGATATGGTTCACGCCTTGCGCCACCGCTTCGCGCAGCACGGCGATGGCCGCGTCATGGTCTTTCGGCGGACCGAACACGCCCTTGCCCGCAAGCTGCATGGCGCCGTAGCCGAGGCGCCGGACCGTGCGGTCGCCGAGTTTATACATGCCGGATTTGTTTACGCTGGACATCGTGGTTCTCCTTCGCTGTCGGCGAGGAGATAGGGCATGGCCGCTGTCCCGATAACCGGGTATAACCAGCACGACCTGTGCGGAACTAAGAACAATGGCGGCTGATCTCAACGATCTCCAGGCATTTATGGCCGTGGCACGCGCCGGCGGCTTTCGCGAAGCGGCCCGCGTGACGGCAGGCAGCGCGTCCGTGCTTAGCGAAGCCGTCCGTCGTCTGGAAACCCAACTTGGTGTGCGGCTCTTCAATCGTACAACGCGCAGTGTCGCCCTGACCGAGGCCGGCGCCAGCCTGCTGGCCCGGCTTGCGCCGGCGCTGGGTGAGGTCGAAGCGGCGCTTGATGTCGTGAACGGTTTTCGCGACCGGCCCGCCGGCACGTTGCGCCTCAATGTCCCGATCAGCGCGTCTCGGCTGGTCCTGCCAAGAATCGTTCCGGGATTTCTCGCAGCCTATCCGGCCATCCGGCTGGAGGTGATTGCGGAGGAGAACTTTGTCGATCTGCTGGCGGCCAGCTGCGATGCCGGCATCCGCTATGACGAGCGGCTGGAGCAGGACATGATCGCCATGCCGATCGGGCCACGCGTCCAGCGCTTCACCACCTCCGCCTCTCCGGCCTATCTTGACCGGCACGGCCGGCCGCAACACCCGCGTGACTTGCTTGGGCATGCGTGCGTGCGCGGTCGCTTTCCGAGCGGGGTCATGACGCCTTGGGAATTCGAGCGGGACGGCGAGGTGGTGCGGGTGGATACCACGGGGCCATTGCTCGTCAGCATCGGTGGCGGCGTCGATCTAGCCATCGATGCGGCGATCGCCGGCGTCGGCATTCTCTGGCTCTTCGAGGACTGGGTGCGCCCGCATTTCGAGAGCGGCGCGCTGGAACCTGTGCTGGAGCCGTGGTGGCAGGAATTCTCCGGGCCGTTTCTGTACTACCCCGGACGCCGGCTGGTGCCGGCGCCGCTGCGCGCCTTCATCGACTATATAAAAACATCCGCCGGACACTGGCAGTAGAAAACAAAAGGCCGCCCGGAGGCGGCCTTTCGACAAACACGTAAGCGTACGATCAGCGCTTCGAGAACTGGAAGCTGCGGCGGGCCTTTGCCTTGCCGTACTTCTTGCGCTCGACCACGCGGCTGTCGCGGGTCAGGAAGCCACCTTTCTTGAGCACCGAGCGCAGGCCCGGCTCGTAGTAGGTCAGCGCCTTGGAGATGCCGTGACGCACAGCACCCGCCTGGCCTGAGAGGCCGCCGCCGATGACGGTGGCGACGATGTCGTACTGGCCGGCGCGGTTGGCTGCGACGATCGGCTGGTTGAGGATCATCTGCAGCACCGGACGCGCGAAATAGCTCGCGAATTCCTTGTCGTTGACGGTGATCTTGCCGGAGCCCGGCTTCACCCAGACCCGCGCGATGGCGTTCTTGCGCTTGCCGGTGGCATAGGCGCGGCCCGACTTGTCGAGCTTCTGGACATGCACGGGCGCGGCCGGCTGCGCGGCGACGGTGCCGAGTTCTGCGAGCGAGGAAAGCTCAGCCATTACGAAGCCCTCTTGTTCTTGGAGTTCAGCTTGGCCACGTCGAGCGTGACGGGCTGCTGGGCGGTGTGCGGATGCTCGGCGCCTGCATAGACGCGGAGATTCTTCATCTGGCGACGGCCGAGCGGACCGCGCGGGATCATGCGCTCGACGGCCTTTTCGACGACGCGCTCGGGGAAACGGCCCTCGAGCAGCTGGCGCGCGGTGCGCTCCTTGATGCCGCCGGGATGGCCGGTGTGCCAGTAGTACACCTTGTCGGTGTACTTCTTGCCGGTGAACACCACCTTGTCTGCATTGATGACGACGACGTTGTCGCCATCATCGACATGCGGGGTGAAGGTGGGCTTGTGCTTGCCGCGCAGATGGTTGGCGATGACAGTGGCCAGACGACCGACGACGAGACCTTCGGCGTCGATCAGCACCCACTTCTTCACCACATCCGCAGGCTTCTGCGAAAAGGTAGCCATGGTTTTGCTCTCAGGTTGACCTTTCCCGTCCACGAGGGACAAGAGAAGGCGTTTCTTGTTGCTTGGATTGACGGGAGAGCCGGAGCCGCCCCGTCAATAACAAAACGGCGGCCGTTACGGGCCGCTGCTTCGGATCGGCTTATAGGCGAGGGCGGCTGATGCGTCAAGGCAATCGAAAACGAGTTGCGCGGATAAAGTAAAGCAAAAACAATAGTTTGGTATAATGGTATTATTTTACCACATCGTTTTCCCGCTTCCTCGGGATTGAATAGGTGCCGGTGGCGTGGGCGACGGTGTGTCCGTCCGGGCCGGCGACGATATCGATGTCGAACACCATCAGGCTCTTGCCGAGCTTCAGGATCCGGCAATGGCCGTCGATCGGACCGGCTTCGGCCTTGCGCATGAAGTTGATGTCGAGGTTGACCGTCACCGAAAGCGCGTCTGGCCCGGCGTGGCTGAGCACGCAGACGTAACCGCCGATGTCGGCCAGCGTAAACAGCGACGGACCCGAGACCGTGCCGCCGGGACGCAGATGCCGCTCGTCGGCGTTCAGCCGCACCGTGCAGCCGCCCGGAAACACATCGATCGCCTCATAGGAGGTGAAATTGTCGTGAGCTGCGGATAGACGCTTGCCATCAGCGCGTTGACTTCCGCCGCGTTGAGCATTGGCTTCAGATTGCTTTGGGCTGGCATCGGCGCGTCCTATATGAATGAGCAGCTCCGGGCGGTGCGCCTGGACCAAACGGTGCGACGGAGAAAACACGTCTCGCGGCTGTTCTTCAACCGGCAGCGTGCTAGTTCTGTTGCTCCATGAGCACGAGGTTTTGAAAGTGGCCGAAGTCGTCGCCATCAAGCCCGCCGTCGCCGACGGCCCCGTTCTTGTCAGCCAGGACAAGGGCATCTTGCGCCTCACGCTCGCCAACCCGCCGGCCAATGCGTTGTCGCTGGCGGCGATGGCGGCGCTGCAGGCTGAGTTCGATCGCGTCAAGGCCGACAGATCCGTGCGCGTCATCATCCTGGCGGCGTCCGGCAAGGTGTTCTGTGCCGGTCATGACCTCAAGGAAATGACGGCGCACCGCGCCGAGCCGGATCGGGGTAAGACCTTCTTCGAAAAGACCTTCGCGGCCTGCGCAACCTTGATGCAGACGATCGTGCGCCTCCCAAAACCGGTGATCGCCGAGGTCGACGGCCTCGCCACAGCCGCCGGCCTGCAGTTGGTCGCCAGCTGCGACCTTGCCATCGCTTCGCACGAGGCGAGTTTCTGCACGCCTGGCGTCAACATCGGCCTGTTCTGCTCGACCCCCATGGTGGCGCTGTCGCGCAACGTCTCGCGCAAGCAGGCGATGGAGATGCTGCTCACCGGCGAAACGATCGACGCCGCGACCGCCAAGGAGTTCGGCCTGATCAATCGCATCGTGCCGCGCGAATATCTGAATCAGGTTGTCAACAAATACGCGCAAACCGTTGCTTCCAAATCGTCCTTGGTGGTCAGGACCGGCAAGGAAGCCTTCTATGCCCAGGCCGAAATGGGGCTCGCCGACGCCTATGCCTATACCGGCCGGGTGATGGTCGAAAACATGCTGGCGCGCGACGCCGAGGAAGGCATCGGCGCCTTCATCGGTAAGCGCAAGCCCGAATGGGTCGACGATTAAGATGGCTCGAATAGAGACTTTTGTCCCTGGGATGCTTCACCGTTTGAGCCTCCACGATCCTATTGATGCGACTTATTATGCATACGAGTTGGATGGTCGAAGGTTGTTGCAAATCAACACCTCAGGAAGAAAACACCGTGAGATTCCCGACAAGGTGAGCCAGTCCATTCAACTGGACCACGATTCCGCGCGCCAACTCTTTTCGATCTTGAAGGATCATTTTGGGTTTAAATGAGTGCTCATTACCCTCGCTCCCGTCCCTGAAGTTTCGACGTGGCTGCCCGCAAGCAACTGACGCGGCTGAAAGCGCCCTATCTCAAGCGCATCCTGCTTGAGCCGTCGCGCGTCTCCGACTGGGAGCAATACCCCTGGAACTTGCCGATATTCCGGGATCGCGAATTCGAGTTCGAATTCACGAGCGCCATCACCGTCATCGTCGGCGAGAACGGCACCGGCAAATCGACGCTGCTTGAAGCCATCGGCGCGCTGGCCGGCTATGACGAGGCGGGCGGCGGAAAAGGTTACATGCCGGTCGACCATTCGCGTGCTGTCGACAAAAGCGGTGCTGCACTCGGCGCCACGCTCCGCGCCCACTGGCTTCCCAAGGTCACTGCTGGCTGGTTCTTTCGCGCCGAATCCTTCTACTCCGTATCGCGTTATCTCGACCGAGCCGCACTGGATGTTGGGGCGGCGCCGCCCGATTTCCTGTCATGGTCGCATGGCGAGGGCTTTATCCGCTTCTTCGAGGAGCGTTGCCGCAGACAGGGCATCTATATCCTCGACGAGCCGGAAAGCGCGCTGTCGCCGACGCGCCAGATCGAACTGCTGAAACTGCTTCGACGCATGGAGCGGTCCGGCACCGCGCAGGTGATCATGGCCACGCACTCGCCGCTGCTGATGGCTTGTCCGAACGCGCGGCTTTTTCGCATCGGCCGCTTCGGCCTCGACCGCATCGATTTTCAGGACACCGATCATTTTCGCATGATGCGCGATTTCTGCAGCGATCCTGGAACCTTTTTGGAGGAGGCGCTGCGGGATGACGATGAGTTGCAGTGAGCAAATGGCACAGGACGATCTCAACTGGCGGATGGAACAGGCGTGTCGCGAGGCATGGCCTTCGGCGCTCGAGATCGTTGCCAATGGCTGGCTGTTACGGCGCTCGGGCGGCCGTATCCGGCGCAGCAATTCCGCCAACCCCTTGCGCGGCACACGCGGCGCGCCGGGGAAGGTAATCGATGCCGCCGAAGCGTTCTATGCCGGCCACGGCCAGACGCCGTTGTTTCGCATCCCCGACATCGCCGCCGAACTGGAGCCCGAGCTTGACCGTCGCGGTTACGGCAGGGAAGGCGGCACGATCCATCTTCATGCCGATATCGACGCGCTCGCGGGAGGCGGCTACGACGACGTCACGGTTTCCCCGGCGCCAAGCGGGCGCTGGTTTGAGGCACGCTTTCGCACGGGCGGTTATGACGGCGCGGAACAGCGGGTTTTTCGCGAGATGACGCGTTTGATTGCGGGCGACAAGGCATTCGTATCGTGCGCGCGCGACGATGAAGTCGTCGCCTTTGCCTTTGGCGTCATCCGCAATGGGCTGCTTGTCGTCGAGGCGGTTGAAACCGACGCCAGATTCAGGCAGCAGGGGTTCGGACGCAGGACGGTTGGCGGGCTGATCGGCTGGGCGAGGCGAGCGGGGGCCAAGGCGGGCTGCCTGCAGGTGGTTGTCGACAATACGCCCGCCCGCGCACTCTATGCTTCTCTCGGCTTCAGCCGGGAACTCTATCGTTACCATTACCGCAGGAAGACCGTCGCAGCATGAACCACGATACCTACGACAACAGCTACATCGCCGGCATCCTGAATTCGGTGAAGACGATCGCCATGGTCGGCGCCTCGCCCAACGATGTGCGGCCAAGCTACTTCGTGCTGAAATATCTTTTGGCCAAAGGCTTTTCGGTAGTGCCGATCAATCCCGGTCATGCCGGTAAGCAGATTCTCGGACAGACGGTCTATGCCAGCTTGGACGGTCTGCCGCATCCGGTCGACATGGTGGATGTTTTTCGGGCTTCGGCGGCAGTGCCGGGCATTATCGACCAGGCGCTGAAGCTCGACCCGCTGCCCAAGGTCGTCTGGATGCAGCTTGGCGTGCGCGACGACGAGGCGGCGGCCCGCGCCGAAGCTGCCGGCATCAAGGTGGTGATGAACCGCTGTCCGAAAATCGAATACGGCAAGCTGTCCGGCGAGATCGGCTGGACCGGCGTCAATTCCGGCGTGCTGTCGTCGAAGAAACCCTTGATGCGCCAGGGTTTCCAGAGCTTCGGCGTGAGGCAGAAATAGGCGCGCCGTAATTCGCGCAAAATTATTCCGGGAAGAATTGGATTTTTCCTGGCGTTCGTCGCAGATCGCACGCCGAAAGGTATTTTCTTCTTTGCATTCATGAGCGCGCTTCGGCATGAATGCCCGGCGATTTTCGAAAGGTAGGAGAGGGAGGTTTCCATGACCCGTACGCCAGGTTTCAGCACTTTAGCCGTTCATGCCGGCGCCAAGCCCGATCCGGCGACCGGCGCGCGCGCCACGCCGATCTACCAGACCACCTCCTTTGTCTTCGACGATGCCGATCATGCCGCCTCGCTGTTCGGGCTGAAGGCCTTCGGCAACATCTACACCCGCATCATGAACCCGACGCAGGCGGTTCTCGAGGAACGCGTCGCGGCGCTGGAAGGCGGCACGGCAGCGCTCGCCGTCGCTTCGGGCCACGCCGCGCAGGTCATCGTCTTCCACAATCTGATGCAGCCGGGCGACAACTTCATCGCCGCCAACAAGCTTTATGGCGGCTCGATCAACCAGTTCGGCCATGCCTTCAAGAACTTCGGCTGGGAAGTTCGCTGGGCAGAAGCAAACGATCCGGCGACTTTCGAGAGCCAGATCGACGACAGGACCAAGGCGATCTTCATCGAGAGCCTTGCC
Source organism: Mesorhizobium sp. B4-1-1 (assembly GCF_006439375.1). Taxonomy (NCBI): domain Bacteria; kingdom Pseudomonadati; phylum Pseudomonadota; class Alphaproteobacteria; order Hyphomicrobiales; family Phyllobacteriaceae; genus Mesorhizobium; species Mesorhizobium sp. B4-1-1. Next base: position 7,478 of record NZ_VFTH01000007.1, on the reverse strand, counting down.
AATCCCGGCGGCGTCTTCGTCGATATCGAGAAGATCGGCGACATCGCCCGCAAGCACGGCCTGCCGTTGATCGTCGACAACACGCTGGCCTCGCCCTATCTGGTCCGGCCCATCGAGCACGGCGCCGACATCGTCGTGCACTCGCTGACCAAGTTCATCGGCGGCCACGGCAATTCGATCGGCGGCGTCATCGTCGATGGCGGTACATTCGACTGGTCGAAATCCGGCAAATACCCGATGCTGTCGGAGCCGCGCCCTGAATATGGCGGCCTCGTCCTGCACGAGACCTTCGGCAACTTCGCCTTCGCGATTGCCGCCCGCGTGCTCGGCCTGCGCGACATTGGCCCGGCGATCTCGCCCTTCAACGCCTTCCTGATCTTGACCGGCCTGGAAACGCTGCCGCTGCGCATGCAGCGTCATTGCGACAATGCCGCGAGCGTTGCCGGCTGGCTGTCGAACCATCCCAAGGTTGCCTGGGTGAACTATCCCGGCCTTCCGGGCGACAAGAACAACGCGCTGCAGAAGAAATATTCGCCGCAGGGCGCAGGCGCGGTGTTCACCTTCGGCCTCAAGGGCGGCTACGAGGCCGGCATCAAATTCGTCGAGGCGCTCGAACTGTTCTCGCACCTCGCCAATGTCGGCGACACCAAGTCGCTGGTTATCCATCCGGCCTCGACCACGCATCGCCAGCTTTCCGACGAGCAGAAGGTCAAGGCCGGCGCCGGACCTGACACCGTCCGCCTTTCGGTCGGCATCGAGGACGTCAACGACATCGTCGCCGATCTCGAGCAAGCGCTCGGCAAGGTCTGATATGTCGGCCTTCCTTGCGGTCAGCACCGATACCGTCGAACCGGAGGCCGGCGCGCCGGCCTCCGATCGGGTGATTTCGGGCGATCCGAAATTTCGCACCTGGAATGTCGAGGAGCGGGACGGTGGCCTCTATGCCGGCATATGGGAAGCGACGCCGGGCAAATGGCGCATTCTCTATGACGAGTGGGAGTTCTGCCACATTCTCTCCGGCGTTTCGGTGATCACCGAGGACGGCGGCGCGGCCCGCACCGTGCGTGCCGGCGACAGCTTTGTGTTGCGCCCCGGCTTCAAAGGCAGCTGGGAAGTGCTTGAGACAACCCGCAAGGAATATGTGATTAGGCTCTAGACAGGCGGCGTGAACGATTTGAGCAGGACCGCGTGGCTGCGATTGTGAAGCCGTTTCAGCAACCGCCGCCTTGTTTGGTTCGCACCATACGAGCGACGCGCTCGCTCTCATACGCGTCACTACAGCCGACCCAAACTAGAGCCGAGCGCCGCCGGTTGCGTCGATCACTTGTCCTGTCGTCCAGCGCGCCTGAGCAGAGGCCAGAAAGGCTATGACGTCGGCAACGTCATTGGGCTGGCCGATGCGCGAGAACACCGACAGAGCTTCCGCCTGGGCCCGCGCTTCTGGGATTGTGATCCACGATGCGTTCATACCGGTCTCCGTAACGCCGGGCATAACCGTGTTCACCGTGATGCCGCGGCGACCAAATTCAGGTGCGAGCGCCAAGGTCAGCGTTTCGACCGTGCCCTTCGATGCGGCGTAGGCTGGATGAGTCGGGGCCGCGACGCGCGTGAAGCCCGTCGAGATGTTGATGATACGGCCGTTGTCGCGAATCTGATTGGCAGCCGCCTGAATGAGAAAGAAAGGGGCTTTCACGTTGACAGCCATGATCTCATCGAAGACAGGCTCGCTGGTTTCCATCAGGGGGACCGCGGGCGAAACGCCTGCAGTGTTGACAAGGATATCCAGTGAAGGCTCGCCAGTGGCGATAATTGCAGCTGCCTTGAACTGTTCCCAAAGACTGTCAACCGCGCTCTTGCCACTGGCAAGGTCCGCTTGGATGGCGACGGATTTTGCGCCAAGCGCCTCGATCTCGCGAACGACGGCCCGGGCTGCCTCCACGTTTCTGGCGTAGTGAACGGCAATGAAAGCTGCGCCCTCCTTTGCAAAGGCAAGTGCTGCCGCACGGCCGATGCCACCCGAACTGCCCGTCACCAAGGCTGTTTTGGCCGACAATTTCCCTGACATAACTCTCTCTCTTGCTATTTTTATAGCGATCGATATATTTTACAGGAAACCTCCTGTCAATGATTTTTATAGGAGTCGATATAAAAATGAATGAACCGGTCCGGAAACGTGGCAGACCAAGAGCGCTGAATCGCGACGTCGGGCTGGGCGTCGCGTCGCGGCTTTTCTGGGAGCATGGCTACGAAGGAACCTCGATCGCCAACCTGACCGAAGCGATGGGGGTCACTCCGCCTTCGCTGTACGCCGCGTTTGGCTCAAAGGAAGAGCTCTATCGGCAGGCACTCGACTACAATATCGAGCATGAAACCAAACGCCGCGCCGAGGCGCTACAGGGGCCGATGTCAGCCTATGACGCACTTGCGTTCTACCTGTACGACGTCGCCGAGGGCGTCTCTAATCCCGACAAGCCGCGCGGCTGTATGGTCTCGACTGCTGTCCTCCAGCATGCCCGGGAGAACGAGGCTGTCGCCCGAGAAGTAGCGGCACGGCGGGACGCTTCGATCCGATTCATGAAGGCGCGCTTCGATCGCGCAGTCGGCGAAGGCGAACTTCCGACGGAAACCGACACGGATAGTCTTGCTCGCTTCTATTCGGCTGTCGTTCAAGGCATGTCCGCGCAGGCCTGTGATGGAGCATGTACGGTGACACTGAAGCGCTTGGTCGATCTGGCGTTGCGGGCTTGGCCTGGAAACCACACGGATCGCAAGGCCATGTGAAGACCCTTGTGAATTGGACCGGCGATCGGATGGGCGGTTCGCGTCAGCAGCGCACGGCCAGCCTCTCCAGTCCGTGGAAATGATACGTATCGCGAAAGCGTGGCTCCTCGGCGAGGCGCAACTTCGGCAGCCGCTCGAACAGCGTCTTCAGCGACACCTGCAATTCCAGTCTGGCCAATGGCGCGCCGATGCAGAAATGGATGCCGGCGCCGAAGGAGACGTTCTTCTGGTCCGCGCGGGCCGGATTGAATGTATCGGGCCCGGCGAGCGCCAACGGGTCGTGATTGGCCATGCCGAGCAGCAGCGCCACCATCTCGCCGGGCTTGACCAATATGCCCGGCGACACTTCGATCTCCTCATAGGCGTAGCGCAGGAACATATGCAGCGGCGCGTCGTAGCGCAGGCATTCCTCGACCACCGCGACATTCGCTTCGGGTGTCGCAAAGAAACGGCGCGGATCGCCGCCTTGCGCCAGGATCGAGCGCACCGCATTGCCGGTCTGGTGCACGGTCGCTTCGTGGCCTGCGTTGAGAAGCAGGATGGCCGAGGACACCAGTTCGTCTTCCGAGAGTTTCTGGCCGTTATCCTGGGCTTCGATAAGCAGCGACAGCAGGTCGTCGCCGGGCTTCTTGCGGCGCTCGGCCACATAGCCGCGCAGGAACGAAGAAAAGTCGCGTGTGGCGCGGTTGGCCGTGTCCTCGACCTCGCGCGTGCGGCCGTGCAGGTACATGGCGACCATCTGGTGCGACCAATCGAGCAGTCGCGGCCCCGTCTCGGCCGGAACGCCGAGCATTTCGGCGATGATGGTGATCGGCAGGGGCGAGGCGTAGGCGGGCAGAAGGTCGACGCCGTTTGGCTCGAAGCGGTCGATCAACTCGTTGGCCAGAACCTCGATGCGCGGCCGCAGCCGCTCGACCTGGCGTGAGACGAAGGCCCGGTTGACCAGCGTTCTGAGCCGCGTATGCACCGGCGGTTCGAGCTCCAGCATGGAATTGGCCTCGATCGCGTCGAAGGCCGCGAGATGCGAGCGGTCGTCGCCGACGCCGCGGCTGTCGGGAATCCCGGCCGGGTTCTGGCGACCGAAACGGCGGTCGCGCAGCAGCCGGTTGACGTCATCGAAGCCGCCAAAGCACCAGAAACCATAGTCCTCCCAGAAGAAGGCGTTCGCGACGCCGTGCAGGAAAGCGTAGGCCTCATAAGGGTTCTGCACGAAGGCTGGTTCGTGCGGATCGAGGCGCAGGCGGCGACCGGCGGGGTCGAAGGCGAGGTAGGCTGGTATCATGGTTGACCATTAGCGCGCGTTGTCAGCTTGATGCCAGACCGTATCTAAGGCGCCCGTGAAGTCGAAGCGTTGAGCCAGGCGAGCCGGGAAGGGTGTTTCGATGAATGTTGTCGTCGTCGGCTGCGCGCCGAAATGATCTAGTTTGATGGCCGGCTAATTGATGGGGTCAGTGGCCCGTCTTGAGCATGCTCGCGACCTTAGCGGCGATCGCCGCGTCGAGCGCCGGCCAGTTCGCCAGCAGCTCGCGCGGAAAACGGTAGGTGAGGCTGAGATCGTCGCCGACCTGAATGTCGCGCTCGCAGGGCGCCAGCGATTCCTCCGCGCTCGGACCGCTCAGGCAACGGGCGACGAACGGATCCTTGCCGGGACGTCCGGCGACGGCCAGCACCTCATTGAGATAGCCTGATTTTTCCGTGAAGGCGTAAACCGTCGTGCCGCCCGGACCGGGCGTGCCCGGCTTTTCGATCAAGGCGCTGTAGATCGGCGCGAAACGGCCGCTCATGTCGCGCGACATCATGCGCGGCTCAAACGACAGGAAGATGATCTTCCTGGTCGTCGCATGGTTGAAGTCGTCGCGCGAGGCTGTGCTGTAGCCGTCCATCTCAGGATAGCGCAGATAGAGATCGAGCCGCGAGGCGATGCCGTCGCGCCTGGCCTGGTCGAAGCGGATGAAGTTTGCCGGCACGCTGATGAGATTGTTGCCCATGACGATCCGGCGCACCGTCATGTCATCCGTATAGCCGGCCATGGCGATCGACCGGCCGAGCCATTTGCCGCCGACGCTGATGGCAATCGAAAGCAGCGCCAGCGCCGCGAAGGCATAGAAGACCCGCTTCATCAAGGTCGAGTTGACGACCTCGAAGTCCGCGCTCTCGGCAACATTTGCCTCGCTCATTTGCTCTTCCCCGATCCGCCCACCTGTCCTTCGGCGGCACAGCCCGCGCGGCATGGCTCTTGCAGCGCATTGGCACGACTGTGCGTTTTCATGGTAAACGGTTGGTAAACATGGATCCCGTTGTGCTTGTTCTTTACGCTTTTGCTGTTGGTCTAACGGCCTGCGGGCTGTCCGGATCGGCCATGGAACTGTTGTCAGGCCGGCGCCTGGCCTTTGCCGAGCCCTATGTTTCGCCCGTCCATATCCTGCGTTCGCTGGCGGCAACGGCTTGCGCCGGACCGTTCATGCTCACCAACGAGGCTTTGGCTGCCCGGCGTGAGGGCCGCATAGGCACGATGGCGCTGTTGTCCTGCGGCTGCACGGCCATCGCCTGGGCGCTGGCGCTCGGCGTCGTGCTCATCGCCATTGCATCCTGGGCGACCGCCAACCTAGGGTCTTTCGAATTCGCTGGTTGAGACGAATCGGAGACGAACGATGCCGGTCTATGCGATCGATGGGAAAGCGCCTGAGTTCGAGGACGCCGATACGAACTGGATCGCGCCCGACGCGACGCTGATCGGCAATATCCGGATCGGCCGCAACGCCGGCTTCTGGTTCGGCACCGTCATCCGCGGCGATGGCGAACTCATTGCGATCGGCGCCGACACCAATGTGCAGGAACATACGATCATGCACACCGACCCCGGCTTTCCGCTGACCATCGGCGAAGGCTGCACGATCGGCCACAGGGCGCTGCTGCATGGCTGCACGATCGGCGACAACAGCCTGATCGGCATGGGCGCCATCGTTCTGAACGGCGCCAGGATCGGCAACAACTCGCTGGTCGGCGCCGGCGCCCTGGTGACGGAAAACAAGGTTTTTCCTGACAATTCGCTGATCGTCGGCTCGCCCGCCAAGGTGATCAGAACACTGGACGAAGCGGCGATCGAAAGGCTGCGCGTCTCGGCGGCCCACTATGTGGCCAATGCCAAACGCTTCAAGGCCAAACTCAAGACGGCGTGACGGCGCGGCGGCCCGCTTCGCGCGTGGTCATCCGCGTCGATTGTTCATCGCTTCACGCAACAGAAGGGCGCCGGCCTCGAAGCCGGCCTGCTCGGCGCCTGCCAGTGCCGTCTCATAGTTGTCGATGCGAGTCCGCAGCGACGGGTCCGCGCCTGAAAGGAGCAACAGACGGATCGCGTCGGCATCACGCCGGGACACCGCATAATGCAGCGGCGTCCAGTCGTTCACGCCGCGCATATCCGGGTCGGCGCCGTGTCCAAGCAGGACGTGGACGACATCCAGCCTGTCCGGCCGGTCCGTCGACAACGCCGCAATGATCGAAGGAAAGCCGGCAGGATCCTCGTAATTCGGATTCGACCCGGCATCGAGCAAGGCGGTGATGAACGCGGCCGGGCTCCAGTAGATCGCATATTCCAGCGGATGACCAAGGCCGAGCTCGAACGGCATCCTCTCGTCGAACCAGCGCGGCGCTCCACCAAGCGTTTTGCCAAGGGTCTCGAAATCACCTGCTTTAAAGGTGTCGTCGATCGCCCTGAACAGCTTGGCGCGCTCGCATCGGTCTTCAGGGATCTCTAACATGATCGCGTTACCCGGATCTGCCCTTTCCTTTCTTCTCGGCAGGTTTGACCCGTATCCGCATGGACCCGCCTTTGGGATTTTCGATGTCGAAGGCGGCCGTTTTCCTTACCAGATCGCTCAGTTTGCTGAAGCCGTAGGTACGCGGGTCGAAATCGGAAAAGAGATTTGAGAGCTGCTTGCCAAAGGTGCCCAGAAGCACCCAACCGTCCTCGCTCTCCATCTGGCCGATGACCTTCTTCAGAATGGGCGTAGCGGCCGTCGGCGCCTGAAGCGGCTTCGTCGCAGGAGCGGCATCTTGAGCGTTCTCCGCGCCTTGGAGAAGGTTTTCGGTATAGACGAAACGGCGACATGCCTGCCGGAAGCTCTCCGGGGTCTTTTGCTCCCCAAATCCGAACACGTCGACGCCTTGCTCGCGTATCCGCGCGGCAAGGCGAGTGAAATCGCTGTCGGAAGACACCAGACAGAAACCGTCGAACCGGCCGCTATGCAGCAAATCCATCGCGTCGATCACCAGTGTGATATCCGAAGCGTTCTTGCCCGTGATGTAAGCGAATTGTTGCTGCGGAATGATGGCGTGCTTCGACAGAACCTCTGCCCAGTTCTTCGACCGGGCGTTCGAGAAATCACCATAGATGCGGCGAACGCTTGCCTCGCCGATCTTCGCGATCTCCTCGAACAGTCCGTCAGCAATCTTCGCGGAGGCGTTGTCGGCGTCGATAAGAACCGCAAGGCGAGGTGATCGGGGTTCGTTCGGCATGCAGAATATTCCACGGTTGGCGCGCAGGCAAACAGGAGAAGAGTTTCGCGCTATCTTCTGTTGTAGCAGAAGGCCCCCCAAACAGAAATTCAGGCCACCGGATCCGTATCATCAAAAACAGCGGAGCCGGCCCCGGGGACAGGGGCCGGCTCCTAAAACCCGGTCGTTGGGGACGGGGAGGG
>NZ_VFTH01000006.1:0-327860 GCF_006439375.1 Mesorhizobium sp. B4-1-1 | reverse complement strand
ATCTCCCCCCTTGTGGGGGAGATGGCCGGCAGGCCAGAGGGGGGCGCCGTAGAGCGCCTCGTCTGCCTGACTGGCCACTATCCCGAGCACGGTCATGCCGGCTCGTCCATCAGATGCAGGCTGTCGCGGTTGAAGGTGAGCATCACCGCCTCGCCTTCCGCCGGCAGCGCCGTGCCCGCCGGCACGACCGCATGCAGCCTCAACCCGTCGGCGTCGAGCGCCAGCCTTGTCGTGGCGCCGAGGTAGTTGGTCCCGACCAGGCGCGCGGCGACGCCGTCGCCGCTGGCCGCACTGGAGATGCGGATGGACTCCGGGCGCAGACTCCCCCAGCGATGCTGGCCGGAATAGCGCTGGACGAAATCGGGCGGCAGCACGTTGGACGAGCCGACGAAATCGGCGACGAAGCGTGTGTTCGGGCGCTGGTAGATATCTTCCGGGGTGCCGACCTGCATGATCCTGCCATCGTTGAAGACGGCGACGCGGTCGGCCATGGAAAGCGCCTCGCCCTGGTCGTGGGTGACGAAGACGAAGGTGATGCCGAGCACTTTCTGCAGCGATTTCAATTCCTCCTGCATGTTCTCGCGCAGCTTGAGGTCGAGCGCGCCGAGCGGCTCGTCGAGCAGCAGCACCTTGGGCTGGTTGACCAGCGCGCGGGCAAGCGCGACACGCTGGCGCTGGCCGCCGGAAAGCTGGCCGGGGCGACGCGCGCCATAGCCCGGCAAACGCACCAGCGACAGCGCTTCCTCCGCCGCCTTCAATCGCTCGGCCTTGCCGACGCCCTTGACCATCAGGCCATAGGCGACGTTGTCGAGCACGTTCAGATGCGGGAACAGCGCATAGTCCTGGAAGACGGTGTTGACGTTGCGGCGATAGGGCGGAACGCCTTCGGCGCGCGCGCCGAAGATGGAGATCGAGCCGGCCGTCGGCTGCTCGAAGCCGGCGATCAGCCGCAGGCAGGTCGTCTTGCCGGACCCTGACGGTCCCAGCATGGCGAAGAACTCGCCCGGTACGATGTCGAGATCGACGGCGTCGACGGCGCGCACGTTGCCAAAATGGCGCGAGACTTGCTTGAAGGAAACAGCAGAGATCATGGGCCTGTCTGTCTATAGCCGGGCTGTCGATAGCCGGGTCTGGGAAATTCGCGCGGCGAACCACCTCCCCGCGAGAGGTCGCGGTTCAGCCTCGGGTGGGGACACTCCAACCCCCACACTGCATCTCGATCCTCTCCCCGGAGGGGAGGACTAGGAGATCACCGGCCGCCGATGACGCCGATATAATCCGACACCCAGCGGTAGTAAGGCACGCACTGGTCGGTCTGGCTGGCGCATTTCGACACCGGCGTCTTCCAGAACTTGATCTTGTCGAAATTCTCGTAGCCGTTGGTCTTGCAGCCTTCCTCGCCGAGCAGTTCGTTGCCCTTGCAGGCGGCGGGTACGACCGGCAGCGAGCCGAACCAGGCCGAGACGTCGCCCTGGACCTTCGGCGACAAGGAATGCTCGAGCCACATATAGGCGCAGTTCGGATGGGCGGCGTCGGCTTCCATCATGGTGGTGTCGGCCCAACCGGTGACGCCCTCTTCCGGCACGGTCGAGGCGACCGGCTTCTTGGCGGCGACCAGCGTGTTGACCTGATAAGGCCATGAGCCCGAGGCGACCACGCCCTCGTTCTGGAAGTCGTCGACCTGGATCGCGGCATCGTGCCAGTAGCGGCCGACCAGCGTGCGTTGCGTGCGCAAAAGATCGAGCGCCGCCTTGTACTGGTCCTCGTTCAGCTCGTAGGGGTCCTTGATGCCGAGTTCCGGCTTGTGGAACATCAAATAGTTGGCGGCGTCGGCGATGTGGATCGGGCCGTCATAGGCCTGGACGCGGCCCTTGTTCGACTTGCCGTCGGGCAGCTTCATTTCCTCGAAGACGACGTTCCAGCTCTTGGGCGCTTCCTTGAAGACGTCGGTGCTGTACATCAGGATGTTCGGGCCCCACTGATAGGGAACGCCGTAATGCACCTTGTCGACGGTGAACCACGGCGCATCCTTCAGGCGGTCGTCGACGGTCTTCCAGCTCGGGATCAGATCGGTGTTGATCGGCTGGACACGCTTGCCGGCGACGAGGCGCAGCGAGGCATCGCCCGAAGCGGTGACGAGGTCGAAGCCGCCTTCGTTCATCAGCGAGACCATCTCGTCCGAGGTGTTGGCGGTCTTGACGTTGACCTTGCAGCCGCTTTCCTTCTCGAAAGCCGTCACCCAGTCATAGCCCTTGTCGGTCTCGCCACGCTCGATATAGCCCGGCCAGGCAACGATGTTGACCTCGCCCTCGCCCTTGCCGAGTTCCTTGACCTGGGCCATGGCCTGAGCGGAAAAAGTCAGCGCGACAGTCAGCGCCGTGCACGACTTCAGGAATGCATTCATCGTCGATCTCCCATTGCTAGGGGCAGCGCTCTCAGGGCGCGGCTTTGTTCCCTGAGCGAAAGTGCTGTGAAAAATCCGGTTTCGCAAATTCATTTATCAGAAAGCCGATATCGGTTTTACCGATAGATATCATAGTCGTTGGCGCACCATCCGCTGCGACTGTGCGAGGCCGATGAAGTCGCGCGCGGCCTGCGGCAGGCCGGAGCCGCGGCGCCAGACGGTGCCGACCTGGACCACCGGCAGCGAGCCGGATACGTCGCGCGATTCGATGCGGTCGCCTTCCAACGACCAGGGCCGGTAGACGAGGTCGGGCAGCAGCGCCACGCCGGCGCCGGTGGCGACCAGGCTGCGCACGGCTTCGACCGAGCGCGTGCGGAAGGCGACATGCGGCCTGGCGCCGATCGCCGACAGCAGCTTGCCGGTGTTCTCCTCGATCTCGTCTACGGTGAGCATGATCAGCGGCTCGGACGCGATGTCGCCGATCGAGATGATGTCGGCGCTGGCGAGCCTGTGGCTGAGCGGAACCCACAGCCGATAGGCCGAAACTTCCAGGATTTCCGACTGCAGCGCGGTGCGGTCGCGCAGGTTGGACGTCACCATGACGGCGATGTCGAGCTTGCCGCCGACCAGAAGGTGCTCGAGATAGTCGCCATTGTCCTCGATGGCCGAAACCTCCACGCCGGGATAGGCGCGGCGGTAGCGGGCGAGCAGATCGGACAGCACATAGCCGGCGACCAGCGAGGTGACGCCGAGCTGCAGGCGGCCGCCCACAGCGGCCTGCTCGCTGGAGAAGGAACGGCGCGCATCCGAGACATCGGCCAGGATCTTGGTCGCGTGGCGCAGGAACTGGTGGCCCTTATGGGTGATGTTGAGGCCGCGCGGATGGCGCTCGAAGAGCTCGACGCCGAGATCGCTCTCCAATTCCTTGATCGCCTCGGTGACCGAGGACTGGGAAATCGACAGGTTCTGCGCGGCCCCAGAGACGGTGCCCTGCTCGGCGACGGCGACGAAGAACTGCAATTGGCGGATGGTGAAGGCCATGGCCGGACTAAACACCGGCGCGCGCGGGAAGGGAAGCCGGCACAACCCTTTGTTCTACGCCGGTGAATTCCAGCCTTTTGCGGGTCTGACGCGGCGCCAGTGGGGGCGCAGTCCGATGAGAAACGCGACTTCCAGCGCGAGCACGACGGCCATGATGCGGAACGCCACCGTAGGCAGATCGTGGACGCTGTCGCGCATAGCATAGCCGGCAACAAGAAAGCCGGCGTTCCACAGCATAGCGCCAAGCATGGTGGCCAAAACGAAAGGCAAAGCCGGCAGACGCAGCGCGCCGGCGGCGATCGGCAGATAGTTGCGCACCGTCGGCACGAACTGCGCCAGCAGCGAGGCCCTTATGTGGTTGCGGCAGTAGGCGGCGGAGAACCGCAGATAAGTTTCGCGGCGCAGGAAGATGTAGCGACCGAAACGCCCGACCAGGGCGCCGGCTCGCACCGGCCCGAGCCGGACACCCAGAGCATACCAAAACAGGCAGCCGGTCGTCGAAGCCAGGGTCGTCACCACCAGTAGGCTGCCGAGCGCCGCCAGATCAGGAGCCCTGGTCATGCCGAGAAGGAGCAACAGCACATGCGACGGCGGCACCGGCAGGATCTTTTCGGTGAAGGCGAGGCAAGCGGCGCCGAACAGGCCAAGCCCCAGTGCCGCGGACAGGAGATCGCTCATGCGAAACGCCAGTCATATGTGTCGAGACCCTTGATCCTGGAGACGCGATAGACCGTCGCCGGCGGGAAATTACGCAAGGTGCCGCCAATGCGGACCGCCTCGAGGTCGAGCCTGTCGAGGACGGCCTGGTCGAAAGGGCAGTGGCGGCCAAAGGTGAACTGATATAGGGCTGCGCCCGGCCGAAGACTGGCGAAGACGCCTTCCAGGATCGCAGATGATTTGCGCGGCGATATCAGCCGAAACGGCAGCCCGCTGACCACCGCGCCGACGACAGGGCCATCGAACAGCGGCAGATGGCGCAGGCCGACCGCGTCCGTCTCGACAATGCGCGCCGACGGGAAGCGACGCGCGAGCAGCGCGGCAAAATCCGGATCGGACTCGACCAGCGTAAGGTCGTTTTCGCGCACGCCGCGCTGCAGCAGGGCGCGGGTGAAAGGCCCCGTGCCCGGCCCGAGCTCCAGCACCGGACCGGTGTCGGGGCCGATCTCGCGCGTCATCAGCGCCGCCAGGCTCGGACTGGAGGGCGTGACCGAGCCCATCCGGAAGGGCGCCAGCGTCCAGGCCTTCAGGAAGGACAAAGCGTCATTTGCAGGCATGTTGACCTCATTGCTTGCGCGGGCGATTCGAGTTGCCCGGCATGGACGAGGCGCTGTTTGGAGGTCGCGGATTGCATGGACATTGCGAACGGCATGGCATCGCGAAAGAAAAAGTTCGCCGCCGGCGGCAAGAACTGGCGCCATGTCTATGCAATCTTGGCGCGATAGTCGGCCAGGCAGGATTATTAAGAGATGGGACTGCAAGAGGTCTTCAATGCGTATCCTGATGGTCGAGGACGAGCCGGAAATGGTTTCGGCGCTGCGGGCGGCGCTGAGGCGGCACGACATGGTGGTCGACCATGCCGGCTCGCTGCTGGAAGCGGAAGGATTCGTCGCCGTCGACGGCTATGACGCGATCCTGCTCGACCGGCAGTTGCCGGACGGCGACGGGCTGGCGCTGGTGCCGAAGCTTCGCGCCGCCAGGAACACGACGCCGGTGCTGATGCTGACGGCCCGGGGCGACACCGCCGACAAGGTCGACGGGCTCGACATGGGCGCCGACGATTATCTGGCCAAGCCTTTCGCCTTCGAGGAACTGCTGGCCCGGCTGAGGGCATTGCTGAGGCGCCCGGCGGCGATCGAGACGCAGACGATCCGCGCCGGCCACCTTTTGCTCGATGTCGGCCACCGCGAGCCCTCGATCCGCGGCGAGCCGCTCACCTTGCCGCGCCGCGAACTGCTGGTGCTGGAAGCGCTGATGCGGCGAACGGGGCGCATGGTGCAGCGCGAGGCCCTGATGGAGGCCGTGTTCGGGCTGGACGACGAGATCCAGTCCAACGCGCTCGATACCCATGTCTCGCGGCTGCGCCGCAAGCTCAGCGAAGCCGATAGCGGGGTCGTCATCAACGGCATACGCGGCGTCGGCTACCTGCTGCGCGAGATCACATGAACCTTCGCCGGCCGCGCTCGCTGAAATGGAGCCTGGTGCTGCGCATCGCCATCCTGCAATGCGTGATGCTGACGCTCATCATCATCGGCATCATCGGCGCAATGCTCGCCACCGGCCTCATTCCGCACGATTACGAGGACGGCACGATGGACGTGCTGGCGGATGCGGTGGCGCGCGACGCCAAAGGGGCGCTGGTGCTGAAGGAAAATTCCGATCTGACCAAGCTGCGGTCGGATGTCCCGGACCTCTGGTTTATCATCCGCGACAAGGACGGGCACCTGCTTCAAGAAGGCACCGTGCCGGTTGCCTACCAACCTTTCGTCGGATTGCTGGACAACATCAGCGATGCCCGCATCGACCTCGCCATCGGCGAAGCCGCGCCGCCGGGCGGCAAGATCCGCTGGACCGACACGGCCGCCGGCAACGTCCAGATCATGAGCGGCACGAAGGGCGAGCTTTCGCTGCTGCGCGTTCTCGGGCAGGCGCCGGAACTCTTCCTGCAAGGGATTTTGCCGCTGGCCGGGCTGATGGCGCTGGCGACGCTGTTCGCAACGCCGTGGGTGGTGCGCGGCGCGCTTTCCGGCCTCGGCAACGCGGCGCGCGCGGCGGAGCAGATCGAGATCGACAAGCGCGGCGTGCAACTGCCGCTGGACGGCGTGCCGAAGGAAGTCACGCCGCTGGTCGATGCGGTCAACGCCGCCCTGTCGCGCCTCGATGCCGGTTACGCGCGGCACAAGCGGTTCCTGACCGACGCCGCGCATGAGCTCAGAACGCCGGTCGCCATCCTCAACACACGGCTCGCCGCGCTGCCGGCGACGCCCGAGCGCGCCAGGCTCCTGCAGGACGCCGCGCGGCTGTCCACGCTGGCCGACCAATTGCTCGACCTGCAGCGGCTTGATCGGCAGGCCGAGCATTTCGGGCTGGTCGATCTGGTCCTCCTTGCCCGAAACGTCGTGGTCGACCTGGCGCCGCTGGCCTTCGCCGTCGGCTACGAGATGGCGTTCGAGCCGGCCAAGGAAAAGCTTGTCGTGCGCGGCGACCGCACGGCGATCGAGCGCGCCGTGACCAATCTCGTCCAGAACGCGATCGACCATGGCGGCAAGGCCGGTCGCATCACCATCAGCGTATGCCTGCCCGCGGTCATCGAGGTGCTGGACCAAGGCCAAGGCGTGCCGGCATCCGAACGCGAGCGGATATTCGAGCCTTTCTACCGCCTGCATCCGCGGGATCATGGCGCCGGCCTCGGCCTCAACCTTGTCCGCGACCTGATGCAGTTGCATGGCGGCAAGGTCGAGGTGCTCGACGGCAGGCAGGGCGGCGCCTGCTTCCGCATAATCTTTCCGGCCTAATGTTCGGGTCGGTCATCGCGGCGATCCAGCACCATGGCAGGGATGGCGGCGTAGTAGTCGCTGGTGTTCGGCTAGCTTTCCTGTCCCCCGGTCGGGGTCAAGGCGTCGCGATGGCCAAGCGCGCGCCGGCCTGGCTCAGCGCGGCGGCGATGTCGGGCGGCGGCGGCTGGTCGGTGGCGAGCTCGGAAAAGCCGTCGAAGCCACAGACCCTGACCAGGCCCTGGCGGCCGAACTTGGTATGGTCGGTGACGACCAGCGAGCGCTGGCCGCGCGACAGCACCATGCGGGCGAATTCCGCCTCTTCCAGCTCGTAGTCGGTGAGGCCGGCGGCGGCGTCGACCGCGCCGATCGAAATCACCGCGTGATCGACCGAAAAGCGGCTGATGAACTCGATCGCCGAGATGCCGAAGGCCGCGCCTGAATCGCTGCGCAGCTCGCCGCCCGCCATATAGACCTTGTTGCCGTTCACCGTCGCCAGCGTGCGGGCGATGTCGGAGGAATTGGTGACCACCGTCAGCCGGCGATGGCCGAGCAACTCTCGCGCGAGGAAGGATGTGGTCGTGCCGGTGTCGAGCATGATCGCCTCGCCATCGCGGATCGTGGCCGCGACCATCCTGGCGATCAGGCGCTTGGCTTCGGCATTCTCGCGCATGCGCCGCTCGAACGGCGCCTCGCCCACCATCGAGGCAAGGCCCACGGCGCCATGCATCTTCAGCACCGACCCATCGTCGGCCAGCGGCTTGACGTCGCGCCGCACCGTTTCCAGCGAGACGCCCAGACGTTCGGCAAGGCTGGCTATGGTGATCGTGCCCTCGTCGTTGAGGAGCCGCAGGATTTCGCCATGCCGTTTCGAATGGATCATGTGGATGTCCGGGATTTTGACCGAATTTAAGGCTTTGGCAACGCTTTGAAAGGAGTCGCTTATATTTTCGGGCAAAACACCCAAAAAAAGTCACAGCTTTTGATTGACAGCTCTGCCACCCCGGCATGACATTGACCTTGTGACAGGCTCGGAACTGCCGCAGGAGGGTGATGGCAGAGCCGCAGCCTAGTGACCAGATCGCCTGGAATCAGCCAGGCGCGAGCTTTTATCGAATCCGCGGGGGCGGATGCCGGGATATCATACCTGGCCAAGGGGCTCGTCGGTGCGGTGCGGGATACCGATCCTGGCGTCTCGCACCGACGAGGCTTTTTCACTTTTTGCCATCCTTGTTTTGGGCGGGGCCGGCTGAGGCCGGAACGAAGCCGTGAACGCCGAAGACCGCATCCGCGCCCTGCCGTGCTGGAACGGCGGCATCGAGATCGAGCCGCTGCCGGGCGGCCTCAGCAACGCCAATTTTGTCGTCACGGATGCGGCCGGGCGACATGTCGTGCGCTTCGGCCAGGACTTCCCGTTCCACCATGTCTTTCGCGCGCGCGAGGTGATGACGGCGCGGGCAGCGCATGCGGCGGGCTTCGCGCCGGCCGTGCACTATGCCGAGCCCGGCATACTGGTGACGGAATTTCTTGGCGCGAAGACTTTCCTCGGAGAGGATGTGCGCGCCAATCTCGGCGGCGTGGCGGCGCTGCTGCGCGGCTTCCATCGCGAGATGCCGAACCACGTCTCCGGCGCCGGCTTCATGTTCTGGGTGTTCCACGTCATCCGCGACTATGCGCGCACGCTGAGCGAAGGCGGCAGCCGAAAGAAGGATCAGTTGCCGCGCTATCTTTCGCTCGCCGACGAGCTCGAGCGGGCGCAAAAGCTTTTGCCGATCGTCTTCGGCCACAACGATCTTTTGCCGGCCAATATTCTCGACGACGGCAAACGGCTGTGGTTGATCGACTTCGAGTATGCCGGCTTCAACACGGCGATGTTCGACCTCGCCGGCGTCGCGTCCAATGCCGGCATGAGCAACGACGAATCCTTCGCCTTCCTGACCGCCTATTTCATGAAGGAGCCGGACGGCGAAATCCGCCGCTCGCACGCCGCCATGCAATGCGCCTCGCTGCTGCGCGAGGCGATGTGGAGCATGGTCTCCGAGCTTTATCTCGACGCGCCCGGCATCGACTATGTCGCCTATACCGAGGAAAACCTCGTCCGGCTCGACGCGGCGCTTGAGAATTACCGGACGAAATACGGGACCAAGTCATGACTTTGCCCAGCCATGCCGAAATCGTCGTCATCGGCGGCGGCATCATCGGCTGCTCCACCGCCTATCATCTGGCACGCGACCACAAGGCCGATGTGGTGCTTCTCGAGCAGGGCAAGCTGACCTCGGGCTCGACCTGGCACGCCGCCGGACTGGTCGGGCAGTTGCGCTCCTCGGCCTCGATCACGCGCGTGCTCAAATATTCCGTTGATCTCTACAAGGGACTGGAGGCCGAGACGGGCCTGGCGACCGGCTGGAAGATGACCGGCTGTTTGCGGCTGGCGACGAACGCCGACCGCTGGACCGAATTCAAGCGGCTGGCGACCACGGCAAAAAGCTTCGGCATGGACATGCAGCTTCTGTCGCCTGCGGAAGTGAAGCGCATGTGGCCGCTGATGGAGACCGGCGATCTGGTCGGCGCCTCGTGGCTGCCGACCGATGGGCAGGCAAGCCCCTCCGACATCGCCCAGTCGCTCGCCAAGGGCGCGCGCATGCATGGCGCGAAACTGTTCGAGGACGTGCGCGTCACCGGCTTTGCGATGAAGGACGGCCGCATCACGGCGGTGAAGACTTCAAAAGGCGACATCGCCTGCGGCAAGGTGGTGAACTGCGCCGGGCAGTGGGCAAGGCAGGTCGGCGCGATGGCCGGCATCAACGTGCCGCTGCAGCCGGTCAAGCACCAGTACATCATCACCGAGAAGATCGAGGGGTTGGCCAACGACGCGCCGACGATCCGCGACCCCGACCGCCGCACCTATTTCAAGGAAGAGGTCGGCGGGCTGGTGATGGGCGGCTATGAGCCCAACCCGCAGGCCTGGACGACCAATCTCCCAGGGGGTGACGTCCCCAACGATTGGGAATTCCGCCTGTTCGACGACGACTACGATCACTTCGAACAGCATATGACCCAGGCGATCGCGCGTGTTCCGGCTCTGCAAACCGCCGGCGTCAAGCAGATGATCAACGGGTCGGAGAGTTTCACGCCGGATGGCAATTTCATCCTGGGCGTCGCGCCCGAATGCGCCAACATGTTCGTCGGCGCCGGCTTCAACGCCTTCGGCATCGCGTCGGGCGGCGGCGCCGGCTGGGTGCTGGCGCAATGGGTGGTCGACGGCGAGGCGCCGCTCGACCTCTGGGTGGTCGATATCAGACGCTTCTCCGGCCTGCACCGCGACCGCGACTGGGTCCGCGACCGCACGCTGGAAGCCTATGGCAAGCACTACACGATCGGCTTCCCGCACGAGGAGTATCTGACTGGACGGCCCCGCATCGTCTCGCCGCTCTATGAGCGGCTGAAGACGCACCGCGCCGTGTTCGGCTCCAAGCTCGGCTGGGAGCGGCCGAACTGGTTCGCGCCGGACGGCGCGGCCGCCGAGGACGTCTATTCGATGGGCCGCCAGAACTGGTTCGGCCCGGTCGGCGACGAACACCGTCATGTGCGCGAGAAGGTCGGCATCTTCGACCAGTCCTCCTTCGCCAAATACGAGCTGACCGGCGCGGACGCGCTGAAGGCGCTCGACTGGATCTGCGCCAACGACGTCAACAAGCCGGTCGGACGGCTAACCTACACGCAGCTCCTCAACACGCGCGGCGGCATCGAGGCCGACCTCACCGTGTCGCGGCTCGGCGAGGACCGGTTCTACATCGTCACCGGCACCGGCTTCCGCACGCATGATCTGTCCTGGATAAGCGACCATGTCGGCTCGGGCCTCGACGCCAGGTTGAAGGACGTCACGGAAGATTTCGGCACGCTGTCGCTGATGGGGCCGCGCGCCCGCGACGTGCTGTCGGCGGTGACGGAGGCCGATGTCTCGAACGCCGCCTTCCCCTTCGGCCATGCGCGCGAGATCGCAATAGCCGGCCATAGCGTGAAGGCGCTGCGCGTCACTTATGTCGGCGAGCTCGGCTGGGAGCTGCATGCGCCGATCGCCGCCACCGGCGAGGTTTTCGACGCGCTGATGGCGGCGGACAAGGCGCATGGCATTCGCCCGGTCGGCTACCGCGCGCTGGAGTCGCTCAGGCTGGAGAAAGGCTATCGCGCCTGGGGCTCCGACATCACGCCGAACGACACGCCGCTGGAAGCGGGACTCGGTTGGGCGGTGAAGCTCCGCAAGAACACCGACTTCGTCGGACGCAGGGCGCTGGAGAAAGCAGCCGGCAAAGCGCCGACGAAACGTTTTGCCGGCTTCACCGTGGACGATCCCGAGATCGTGCTGGTCGGGCGCGAGACGATCCTGCGCAATGGCGAACCGGTGGGCTACCTCACCAGCGGCGGCTACGGCTACACGATGGGCAAGAACATCGGCTACGGCTATGTGCGCAATGCCGACGGCGTCGGCGACGAGTTCCTTGCCTCTGGCGACTACGAACTGGTGGTGGCGATGGAACGCACGCCGGCAAAGATCCATCTCGAGGCGCTGTACGACCCGGCCGGGGCAAGAACAAAGGCCTGATCCGCCGAGCCCGGGTCAGCTGACGCGCAGCACAAGCCCCCTGCTCGGCACGGTATCGGTTTCGCCCGGCATCGAGGCATAGGGCGCCGTTTCCTCGACGCGCTTCAACCTGCCTTGAGCCTCAAGCCCGGCGACGCGCTCGGCGAAGCCGGCCTGCCAAAGCGTGTTCTTGACGGTCAGCACGATGACGCCGCCTGGGCGGCAGATGCGGATCAGCTCGTCCAGTCCCTCGACCCCGACATGGCCCGAGGTGAAGACGCCCGCCGAAACAATGCCGGCATAGGCGCCATCGGCGAAGGGCAAAGCGTCGCCCATCGCCAGGCGATGCAGCGCCGTGTAGACGCCCTTGACGCCTGCCTTGTCCAGCATGCCTTGCGAGATGTCGAGCGCCTCGACCCTCGGATAGCCGATGATGGCCAGCCATTCGCCGATCAGGCCGGTGCCGGCGCCGGCGTCGAGCAAGGGTTCTGCGCCGCGCGGCAGGTGCCGGGCAAGCAGCGCCAGGCATATCGTCGGGTGGCGGTAGCCGGCGGCCGACATGTCGGCGTCATAGGTCTCGGACCAGCTGTCATAGATCGCCGCCACTTCCTCCGGCCGCTTCGCGGCGTAGGCCGCGCTTAGCGAGCCGCTGTGCTTGCCGTCCGCCATTTCTGCTCCCGCCGCCGATTCGTATCCGCAATGGTAGCCAAGCGGCAAAAACTGTGGAACCGTTCGGCTATAAAACATCGTGTGATGGTAAAGGGGATGACGATGGACGAGGCGCGCGCCGCGTTGGCCGCCATTCCGGCGCTGGCGGGCTATGACGGACCGCTGCAGCGTTTGGGCGGCCTGACCAACATGGTCTATCGGGCCGGCGAGGCGTGTCTGCGCATTCCCGGCAAGGGCACGCAAGAATATATCAACCGCGCCAACGAGGCGGTGGCGGCGCGCGAGGCGGCCAGGGCCGGCGTCACTCCCGAAGTGCTCTATGCCGATCCGGCGTCCGGCCTGATGGCGACGCGTTTCATTGCTGGCGCCGAGACGATGTCGCCCGAAAAATTCAAGGCGCGGCCGGGCAGCCCGGCGCGGGCCGGCCAGGCCTTCCACAAGCTTCACTCTTCCGGCGCGGTCTTTCCCTTCCGCTTCGAATTGTTCGCGATGATCGACGACTATCTCAAGGTTTTGTCGACCAAGGACGTGGCGCTGCCCGCCGGCTATCACGACGTGGTGCGCGAGGCGGAAGCTGTGCGCGCGGCCCTTGCCGCGCACGCAATCCCGCTCGCCGCCTGCCATTGCGACCCGCTGTGCGAGAATTTCCTCGATACGGGCGATCGGATGTGGATCGTCGACTGGGAATATTCCGGCATGAACGATCCGCTGTGGGACCTCGGCGACCTCTCGGTCGAGGGGAAGTTTGACGTCGCACAGGATGAAGAGCTGACGCGCGCCTATTTCGGTGGCGAGCCGCGACCGGCCGAGCGTGGCCGGATCGTCATCTACAAGGCGATGTGCGACCTCTTATGGACGCTTTGGGGCCTGATCCAACTCGCCAACGGCAATCCGGCCGACGATTTCCGAGCCTATGCCGACGGCCGCTTCGCCCGCTGCAAGGCGCTGATGGAGACAACGGAATTCTCCAGGCATCTGGCAGCGATACGTGCGGGTTAGTTCACGCCCTTCGGCACGTTCTCGGGCGGCACCTCGGTCTCCACCACCTTCTGGCGATGGAAGATGAACAGGCCGGCGAGCACGACGATCGCCGCGCCGACCAGGATACGCGGCCCCGGGACATCGCCGAAGAACACGAGGCCGAAGACCACCGCCCACAGGAGCAGCGTGTAGTGCAGTGGCGCCAGCGTCGAGGCCGGCGCCAGCTTCAGCGCCCTTGTGATCATCAGATGCGCGGCGCAAGAGACGACGCCGAGCAAAAGCATGGCCCCGAAATCGAGCGCCGACGGCGTGCGCCAGGCGCCGATGGTGAGCAGGCCGCCGACAATCAGCGTGCCGATGGTCTGCCAGGTAACCAGACTCGTGTCGCTGGTGCCGCGCAGGAGACGGCCGAGGATGATAGCGAATCCGAAGGCGATGCTGCCCACGAGCGCGAAGGCCGAAGACAGCGAGAAGGCCGCCGAGGACGGCTTCAGGATGATCAGCACGCCGCAGAAGCCGGCCAGGATCGCCAGCCAGCGGCGCCAGCCGACCTTTTCGCCGAGCAACAGATGCGACAGCGCCGCGACGTAGATCGGCCCGGCCATGTAGAAGCTCATCACGTCGGCCAGCGGCAGGTAGACGACCGCGGCATAGAACAGTCCGGTATCGGTTGTGGTGGCCACGACACGCAGGAACTGCAAAACCGGCCGGTCCATGTGAAACAGCCTGGCCGTGCCCTGGTTGGCGATCATCGGACCCAGCACGATGAAGGCGCCGATCGAGCGGATGAGCACCACCTGTCCGACGGAGAAGCTCGCGACCAGCCATTTGCCCATCGCGTCGTTCAGCGCGAACATGAAGTCGCCGGCCAGCATCAAGAGGATGCCGGCGAGCAACATGTTCCTGATCGTGAAATTGCGCGCAAGGGACAGGGCCATGCCGGCTCCCTAACCGCAAGCAGCTGGTTTGACGAGGGAAATTCGGGGAAATCGGTAAGACCAGCGGCGGAAATCGACTAGCCGGCCTTGTGCCGCCTGTTCACTTGCGCCGGCCGGCCGGCGATCGACAGCCGCGTTTCCTGCCTGGTCCGCTCGGCCACAACCTTGCCCCTGGCAATGACGCAGAGGCGCTCGGGGCGCAGGCGAACGGCTTCGATCGCATTGCCGGCATCGAGCACGACAAGGCTCGCCCGCTTGCCGACCGCGAGGCCCAGATGGTCCAGTCCCATGATGGCGGCGTTGACATTGGTCACCATGTCGAAGCAGCGCGCCATGTCGGCCGGGCTCGACATCTGCGCGACATGCAGGCCCATGAAGGCGACGTCGAGCATGTCGGCCGTGCCTAGCGAATACCAGGGGTCGAGCACGCAATCCTGACCCCAGCCGACGCGGATCCCGAGCGCCTGCATCTCCTTGACCCGGGTCAGGCCGCGCCGCTTCGGGAAGGTGTCGTGGCGCCCCTGCAGCATGATGTTGATCAGCGGATTGGGGATTGCCGACACGCCGGCCTCGGCGATGAGCGGCAAAAGCTTCGAGACGTAGTAATTGTCCATCGAATGCATGGAGGTGAGGTGCGAGCCGGCCACCCTGCCCTGCAACCCGAGGCGCTGCGTTTCATAGGCCAGTTGCTCGATATGGCGCGACAGCGGATCGTCGGTCTCGTCGCAATGCATGTCGACCATCAGGCCGCGTTCGGCCGCGATCTCGCAAAGCTCCATGACCGACCGCATGCCGTCGGCCATGGTGCGCTCGAAATGCGGGATGCCGCCGACGATATCGACGCCCTTGTCGAGCGCGCGGATGGTGTTCTTCAGCGCCGTCGGCGAGCGATAGAGGCCGTCCTGCGGAAACGCGACCAATTGCAGGTCGATATAGGGCGCGACGGTTTTCTTGACATCGAGCAGCGCTTCCACCGCGAGCAACCGGTCGTCGCAGACGTCGACATGGCTGCGGATGGCGAGCAGGCCCATCGACACCGCCCAGTCGCAATAGGCGAGCGCGCGCTCGCGCACCGCTTCATGCGTCAGAAGCGGCTTCAGCTCGCCCCACAGCGCAATGCCTTCGAGCAGCGTTCCGGAAGCGTTGATGCGCGGGATGCCGTAGGACAGTGTCGCATCCATATGGAAATGCGGATCGACGAAGGGCGGCGAGACCAGATTGCCGCGGGCGTCGATTTCGGTCGGCGCGGAGCCCGGCAGTTTCTGCTCGACCGCCCGGATGGTTTCGCCGGCAATGCCGATATCGGCAATCCTGCCGTCCGGCAGCGTGCCGCCGCGCACGATGAGGTCGAAATCCATCTGTCGTCACCCTTTCAAGTATCGGCAATCATCGTGGCCGAAAAGACAGCCTGGCGCAGCCTTTTCTTTCCCCGGCAGCCGAAAGGTTCCATCGCGCCGCAACTCGCTCTATAAGCCGCCTCTCGCCCTCGTGGCGAATCCGAAATTCTCGCAGCCAGACTCAGGATCGGCCGTTGTTTCGCTTCTTCCGTTCCACGGAAAACCAGCGCCTCATCGCAAGGCTGGTGAGGGAATCCTTCCACGAGCATAGATTCGGCTATGGCGCAGCCATAGTGTCGATGCTGGTGGTGGCCGCCATGACTGGCGCCAGCGCCTGGATCCTGCGCGAGATCACCAACGAATTCGTCGTCTTCAAGAGGCTCGACCGTGTCAACATGATAGCGGCGAGCGTCGCGGGGATCTTCCTGCTCAAGGGCTTCGCAACGTTCGTGCAGGCCTATTGCATGAGCCGTGTCGGCAACGCCATCATCGCCGACCGGCAGCGCAAAATCTACGATCGCATCCTGGCGCAAGGCATCGAATTCTACCATTCGACCTCGTCGGCCGACCTGATCGCCCGCATGACCAACAACGCTCAGGCCGCGCGCAGCGTGCTGGACCTCGTCGTCACCTCCTATGTGCGCGACCTGGTGACATTGATCGTGCTGGTCGCGGTCATGGTTTGGCAACAGCCGTGGCTGTCGCTGATCTGCTTTGCCGTCGGGCCAGTGGCGATCTATGGCGTCAACCGCATCCTGAAACGCGTGCGCAAGATCGCGTCCATGGAATTCATGTCGCTTGGCCAGATCGTGCATGTGATGCAGGAGACGGCGATCGGCGTGCGCGTCGTCAAATCCTTCAACCTCGAAGGCGCGATGCGCAAACGCATGTACAAGGCCGTCTCCGATGTCGAGAACCGCGCCAACAACATCGCGACGCTGGAGGCCGCCACCAGTCCGGTGATGGAAACGCTTGCCGGCCTGGCGATCGCCGGGGCGGTCTTTGTCAGCGGCTTCCTGGTGCTGCAGGGCGGGCAGATGCCGGGCAACATCATGGCCTTCATCGCGTCGCTGCTCTTGGCCTATGAGCCGGCAAAGCGCCTGGCCCGCGTTCGCATCTCGCTTGAGACCGGCATCGTCGGCGTGCGCATGATGTTCCAGCTCGCCGACCGGCCGCTGACGCTGGCCGAGAAACCCGGCGCCACTCCGCTGCAACCCGGCCCGGGCGAAATCCGGTTCGACAATGTCAGCTTCGCCTACCCGGAAAGCCCGCCGGTGTTCGACGGCTTCAACCTGACGCTTCAAGCCGGCAAGATGACGGCGCTGGTCGGGCCGTCGGGCAGCGGCAAGTCGACGATCCTGAACCTGATCATGCGCATGTACGACCCGCAGACCGGCAAGGTGATGTTCGACGGCCAGGACATCTCGTTCGCGACGCTCGATTCGCTCAGGCAGAAGATCGCCTATGTCAGCCAGGACACGTTCCTGTTCGCCGGCACCGTCATGCACAATATCCGCCTCGGCCGCGAGGGCGCGACCGACGAAGAGGTGATCGCCGCCGCCAAGGCCGCCAACGCGCACGAATTCATCAGCGCCATGACCAAGGGTTACGACACGGAGGTCGGCGAGAACGGTTCGCTCTTGTCCGGCGGCCAGCGCCAGCGCATCTCGATCGCGCGCGCCATGCTGCGCAATGCCGAGATCCTGCTGCTCGACGAGGCGACCAGCGCGCTCGACGCCGAATCGGAAGCGCTGTTCCGCGACGCGCTGCAGCAGCTTACCGTCGGGCGCACGACGATCGTGATCGCGCACCGGCTGTCGACCGTGCACCAGGCCGACACGATCGTGGTGCTGGAAAAGGGCAAAGTGGTGGAAAGCGGCCCGCACAAGACCCTGCTCAAGCAGGGCGGGCTCTACCAGAAGCTTTATGAATATCAGCTGATGCCGTAGCGCGGCGGCTGTCCTTCTCCCCTTGCGGGAGAAGGAGAGGCGTTCATCACTCCGGCACTTTCCGCACAGCGCCCTTGTCGGCGCTGGTGGCGAAGGCGGCGTAGGCGCGCAGCGCGGTCGTCACCTTGCGCTTGCGCTTTTCGGCCGGCTTCCAGGCGTCGGCGCCCTTCGCCGCCATCGCCTTACGGCGCGCTTCGAGCTCGGCATCACTGATGGCGAGCCGGATCGTGCGATTGGGGATGTCAATCTCGATCGTGTCGCCTTCCTGGACCAGGCCGATCGCGCCGCCTTCGGCGGCTTCCGGCGAAACGTGGCCGATCGACAGGCCGGACGTGCCACCGGAGAAGCGGCCGTCGGTGATCAGGGCGCAGGTTTTGCCGAGGCCCTTCGACTTCAGGTAGCTGGTCGGGTAGAGCATCTCCTGCATGCCGGGGCCGCCGCGCGGTCCCTCATAGCGGATGACGACGATGTCGCCGGCCTTGATCTCGTTGCCGAGGATCGCCTTGACGGAGGCGTCCTGGCTTTCGAAGACGCGGGCCGGGCCGGTGAATTTCAGGATCGATTCGTCGACGCCGGCGGTCTTCACGATGCAGCCGTCGAGCGCCAGATTGCCCTTCAGCACGGCAAGACCGCCGTCTTTCGAGAACGGCGTCTTGGCCGAGCGGATGACGCCCTTCTCCCGGTCGGTGTCGAGCTCGTCCCAGCGGCGGTCCTGGCTGAAGGCGACCTGGGTCGGCACGCCGCCGGGAGCGGCCAGGAAGAAGTTGCGGACGTTTTCGGCAGAGGTGCGCGAAATATCCCAATGGTCGAGGGCCTCGCCAAGGGTCGCCGTATGCACAGTCGGCAGGTCGCGATTGATCAGACCGGCCCGGTCGAGCTGGCCGAGAATGGCCATGATGCCGCCGGCGCGGTGGACGTCCTCCATGTGGACGTCGGACTTGGCCGGCGCGACCTTGCAAAGCACAGGCACTTTGCGCGACAGCCGATCGATGTCTTCCATGGTGAAATCGACCTCGCCCTCGTGAGCGGCGGCGAGGATGTGCAGAACCGTGTTGGTCGAACCGCCCATGGCGATATCGAGCGCCATGGCGTTCTCGAAGGCGCCCTTGGAGGCGATGCTGCGCGGAAGTGCCGTTTCGTCGTCCTGCTCGTAGTAGCGCTGGGCGAGATCGACGACGAGATGGCCGGCCTCGACGAACAGGCGCTTGCGGTCGGCATGGGTGGCCAAGGTCGAACCGTTGCCGGGCAGCGAGAGGCCCAGCGCTTCCGTAAGGCAGTTCATCGAATTGGCGGTGAACATGCCCGAGCAGGAGCCGCAGGTCGGACAGGCCGAGCGTTCGATGACCTTGACGTCCTCGTCGGAGATCTTGTCGTCGGCGGCGGCGACCATGGCGTCGACCAGGTCGAGCGCCTGCGCCTTGCCGGCCAGCACCACCTTGCCGGCCTCCATCGGTCCGCCGGAGACGAAGACGGTCGGGATGTTGAGGCGCAGCGAAGCCATCAGCATGCCGGGCGTGATCTTGTCGCAGTTGGAGATGCAGACCATGGCGTCGGCGCAATGCGCGTTGACCATGTATTCGACCGAGTCGGCGATCAGCTCGCGCGACGGCAGCGAATAGAGCATGCCGTCGTGACCCATGGCGATGCCGTCATCGACGGCGATGGTGTTGAACTCCTTGGCGACGCCGCCGGCCTTCTCGATCTCGCGCGCGACAAGCTGGCCGAGGTCCTTCAGATGCACGTGGCCCGGCACGAACTGGGTGAAGGAATTGACCACCGCGATGATCGGCTTGCCGAAATCACTGTCCTTCATGCCGGTTGCCCGCCACAGGCCGCGGGCGCCGGCCATGTTGCGGCCATGGGTGGTGGTGCGGGAACGATAGGCAGGCATGAACTTTCCTCACAGTCGGCGTCGCGCCACAGGCACGCGGGAGCCGGGATTTAAACCGCAGGCGTTATATACGCCGGAGCCTGGTCTGGCCATTTTTTTGCGATGCGCCAGATTTTCTCAAGAAAAATGCATGCGCTGTCGGACCGCGACCGGTTCGACCGTCCTTGGGTAGCGGCGAGGGCGATGGCACCTCCGCCGCGCCCGTCCATCTTGGTAGCCACACCGAAACAGTACGAGGAGCACGACATGCAGAAGATCACCACTTTCCTGTGGTTCGACAACCAGGCCGAGGAGGCCATGAACCACTACATCTCCATCTTTAAGAATTCGAAGGTGCTGAGCGTGACGCGCTGGCCTAAGGGCCATCCCCAGGAAGGCCAGGTGCTGGTGGCCTCGTTCGAGCTCGACGGCGTGCAATTCCAGGCGCTGAACGGCGGCCCGCAATACAAGTTCACCGAAGCGATCTCGCTGTCGATCGACTGCAAGACGCAGGACGAGGTGGATCATTTCTGGACCAGGCTCACCGAAGGCGGCGGCGAACCAGGACGCTGCAGCTGGCTGAAGGACAAGTTCGGCGTTTCCTGGCAGGTCGTGCCGGAGCAGTTGCCCCGCCTGCTTATGGACCCCGACCGGGCCAAGGCAGGCCGCGTGATGTCGGCGATGATGCAGATGGGCAAGATCGAGATCGACAAGATCGAAGCGGCCGCGAGGGGATGAGAATTAGTGAGTAGTGAGTAGTGAGTAGTGAGTAGTGAGTAGTGAGTAGTGGGTAGTGAGTAGCGATGCCAGATCTTTCCAATTACCAATCAACTACTTCACCACTCACTACTCACTAGAATCACGCCGCCTTGTCGCGGACCTGGTAGTCCTTGACGGTGGCGAAGCGGATCGCCTTCCAGCGCTCGGCCTCGTAATTCAGTGAGAAGGCGTGCTGGGCCAGAAACACCGGATCGTTGTCGAGATCACGGGCGATGTCGCCGCGATGCGCCTCGATGAAGCGCTGCACTTCCGCCTTGTCGTCGGCCGAAATCCAGCGGCAGACGGAAAAGCGCGACATCTCGAAATCCACGGGAAGCGTGTATTCGATGTTGAGCCGCTCCTTCAAGACGTCGAGCTGCAGCGCGCCGACCACACCGACGATGGCCGGCGAGCCGTCCTCGGGTGAGAACAGCTGGACGACGCCCTCCTCGGCCATCTGGTGCAGCGCTTCCTTCAGCTTCTTCGCCTTCATGGCATCGCCGAGGCGCACGCGGCGCAGGATTTCCGGCGCGAAATTGGGCACGCCGCGGAACAGTATCTCCTCGCCTTCGGTCAGCGTGTCGCCGATGCGCAACGTGCCGTGGTTGGGAATGCCGACGACGTCGCCGGCGTAAGCTTCGTCGGCGGTGACGCGGGTGCGGGCGAAGAAGAATTGCGGCGCCGAGAGCGACATCGGCTTGCCGGTGCGCACGAGCTTGGCCTTCATGCCGCGCTCCAGCGTGCCCGAGCAGACGCGCACGAAGGCGATGCGGTCGCGGTGGTTGGGGTCCATGTTGGCCTGGATCTTGAAGACGAAGGAGGTCATCTTCTCCTCCGTCGCCTCGACCGTGCGGGTATCGGCCTCCTGCGCGCGGGGCGGCGGGCCGTAGGCGCCCAGCGCCTCGATCAGATCGCGGACGCCGTAATTGCGCAGCGCCGAGCCGAAATAGACCGGCGTCAGATGACCTTCGCGGAAGGCGTCGATATCGAGAGGCCGGCAGGCCCCGCGGGCCAGCTCCAGCTCCTCGATGAAGGCTTCGCGCTCATTGTCCGGCAAGAGCCCGGCGACGCGGTTGGAATCCGGGCCGTTGACGGGCGTGCGCTCCTTTTCCTCATCACCCTTGCGCACGGCATTGAGCGCCAGGTGATAGGTGCCGGAAAACGTCCTGCCGCGGCCGATCGGCCAGGTGATGGGCGCCGTATCGAGCGCCAGCTTCTGCTCGATCTCGTCGAGGATCTCGAACGGATCGCGGCTTTCGCGGTCCATCTTGTTGACGAAGGTGATGATCGGGATGTCGCGCAGCCGGCAGACCTCGAACAGCTTCAGCGTGCGCGGCTCGATGCCCTTGGCGGCGTCGATGACCATGACGGCGGAGTCCACCGCCGACAGCGTGCGGTAGGTGTCGTCGGCGAAATCCTCGTGGCCGGGCGTGTCGAGCAGGTTGAAGACATTGCCTTCATATTCGAAGGTCATCACCGAGGTGACGACGGAGATGCCGCGCTCGCGCTCGATCTTCATCCAGTCGGACCGCGTCTGGATGCGGTCCTTCTTGGCCTTGACCTCGCCGGCAAGCTGGATGGCGCCGCCGAACAGCAGCAGCTTTTCGGTGAGCGTCGTCTTGCCCGCGTCAGGGTGGGCAATGATCGCGAAGGTGCGGCGGCGCGCAACCTCTTCGGGTATTGTTTCGGGCATTTCTTTTAAGGCGTTCCGTGTGACAGGCGGCGCTTCTACCAGCGTGGCGGCGGCCTGTCGACATGGGGCGGGCAGCGCATCATGCCCGCCGCTCCGCTTCAGGCCAGTTCGGCTGCGCTTTCGGCCGGGGCGATCTCCGGCAGCCAGCCGGCAATGGCCTTGCCGATCGTGTCGGGATGGTCTTCCTGCAGGTAATGGGCGCCCGGCCCCAGATCGATGAAGCGGCAGTTCTTCAGCCCCGCCGCGAATTCCTTTGCCGCCTGCGGTGAAATCAGAGCGCCTGGATTGCCCGCGAACAGCAGTTTCGGATAGGAGGAGAGCCGCAGCGCCCGGTGGTCGTGCGCGCTGATTGCGGCGACATCGGCCGGCAGGCCTTCGATCGGCAGTTCCCTCGGCAGGCGCAGCGCCGGCTTGCGCGACTGCGGCGTCGGGAACGGCGCCCGGTAAGCGGCCATTTCCTCCTCGCTCATCGACCGCAAGACCGAGGCAGGCAAAATTTTTTCGACGAAG
This sequence comes from Mesorhizobium sp. B4-1-1, assembly GCF_006439375.1. Taxonomy (NCBI): domain Bacteria; kingdom Pseudomonadati; phylum Pseudomonadota; class Alphaproteobacteria; order Hyphomicrobiales; family Phyllobacteriaceae; genus Mesorhizobium; species Mesorhizobium sp. B4-1-1. Next base: position 305,636 of record NZ_VFTH01000006.1, on the reverse strand, counting down.
ATATTGTCCTCCAGCACCAGCTTCTCGCCGGCGCCCGGCGTGCGCAACGCCTTGAACAGCTCGCGCGCCTGCGGGCGCTGGTGGAAGTCCTCCCAGCGCTCGAAGGGCTGGATGAATTCCATGAAAGCAAGGCCCAGAACGCGCCGCGGCCGTCGCGCCGCAAAATGGAACGCCAGCGCCGTGCCCCAGTCCTGAGCGACGATAGCCAGATTTTTGATGTCGAGCGCGTCGATGAAGGCGTCGAGATAGCGGACCTGATCGAAGAAGCGATAATCGATATCCGGCTTGCCAGACCGGCCATAGCCGATCAGATCGGGCGCGATGCAACGACCGAACGGCGCGACATGCGGGATGATGTTTCGCCATATGTAGGAAGAGGTCGGATTGCCGTGCAGAAACAGCACGGTTGGTCCGGTCGTCCCCGCCTCCAGATAAGACATCGTCGAATCAAGTACAGCGATCTCGGCGGGCCGCACCTGTAGTTTATCTTTCCTCGAATTCATCGGACTCACTCCCTTCCTAACACGGTGCTGAAGATGATTTTCTTGAACCGCTCGAGCGGTTCCGGGCTGCGCTCGACCTTCATGCGCAGCATGGCGCCCTGCCAGGACGACAGCAGGAAATCGGCAAGGTCCTCGGGATCGAATGCCCTGGAGATCTCGCCCGCCGCCTGACCCTCCGCGATGCAGGCCGCGAAGGGCCTGCGCCAGCGCTCGAAAATGTCGACCAGCCTGATCCGGAGCCGTTCGCTGTGGACAGCCGTTTCCAGGCTGAGATTGCCGATCATGCAGCCGTGCGCCCAGTCGTGCGTCTCGAGCTTCGAGGTGATGACGTCGAGATAACGGCGCAACCTGCCGATGGGCGGCGTGCCGTCACGCGCCAGCGCATTTTCCACCAAGCCGCTGACATAAGCGAAGTAGCGTTCCAGCACTTCGCCGGCGAAGTCTTCCTTGGAGGCAAAATGGTTGGTGAAGGAGCCTGGCCGGGCGCCGGCCGCCGCGACGATGTCGCGGACGCCGGCTGCGGCATAGCCGGAATTCCAGATGGTCTGAAAGCCCGCCTCGATAAGGTTTTCGCGGAGTGATCGCCTAGCCATGGCGATATAATACGTACGTACGTATTAATATCAAGTGTGCGAATGCGCGCTGGCAAGGTTTACCGAAAATCTGCAGCGGGCAGGCCTCTCAGAATAGAACGGGAAGCGCCTGCGGCGCGTGCCGCGGGTGCCCACCTCATCGAGGCCGGCTGAAGCGGACGCCGACGGAACCAGCCACTCAAATTCGCGCATTGCCGTCCTGGCTGCCGCCGCACCAGGTAACCGACGAGATTTCGGAGCGTTTGATACCGATGTCGCGCAACAGGTAGTCCGGCAACTCGTCCAGCCAGGCGCGATCCCTGCGGATGCGGATGATCAGCGCGAGGATGCGCAGGCCGGAACGGCATATTTCGACGGCTGTCGCGAAGGAACGTCCGTTAACGGACGGGCGGGCGGCGGGCTTCGTTCCCATGCGAAGGGTTGGCATGATCATGTTCCTTTTGTTTGAACGAAGGGATCGGGAGGGCCGTGCAGGCCCTCCCGAAGACGCTGCGCGTGTCAGGACCGGTCGTGCTCGCAGCTCACATAAGGGTTCCAGTCGGCGAACATGCCGGCCGGGTTGGGCCGCCAGTGCCAGACATGGAGCTCGTAATACGGGTCCACCGGATGGACACCCACCGTCGTCTTGCGCTGCAGGGTGCGGCCGAGGAATTCGGGTACGCCTTTGCCCTTCCAGTCCTTTTCGAAGACGATGTATTCCATGCCGACGAGCTGCATGGAGCCATCGGATTCCGGCTCGTAGGTCAGCACGTCCGGCTCGCCGAGCACGAGCCTGCCGTCGCCGGCCCGCCCGGGATGGATGAAGTGGACGCCCATCGTTCCGTGCTCGTCATGCGTCGTGCATTCGAACAGCTGCCGGTAGCCGTCCGCCTTGGCGACCTCGATGTCGAGATACTTGGCCGCCATTTCGCGGGACCGGTTGAGCACCGGATCGGACATGTCATGGGCGAGCGCGGTGCCACAGAACAGCGCGGAGGCGCCGACGGCAAGGACAATTTCCGCAAAGCGCTTCACGGTCGATCCTCCCCATCAGGCGGCGGCGTAAGCCGTCGTCGGATCGAACAGGCGTTTGACCCGTGTGATCTTCGTCGCCGGGAAGCCGCTCATCTTGGCATGACGCTGGATGATCGCCTCATCCTTGGCGAGATAGACGCAAAAGGTCTTGTCGTCCGCCACGAAGGATTCGACCCACTGGATGTCCGGGCCGAGCTCGGCCAGAACGGCGTTCGAGGCCTTGGACGCGTCGCGAAGCTGCTCGCGCTCGAAGGTGCCGACCTCGGGAATCTCGCGTTCGATGATGTATTTGTGCATGTCAATCTCCTTGATCTGGGTTCAAATGCTACCGAGCGCCCGACCAAGTCGGTGCCCGTGACATCCCGGGGGCCGCTGAGCTAAACTGCAGCTTGGCCCGCCAGGCAGACGGAGAATTGCGAAAGAGGCGGCCAACAGTCCTTATGCCGCCCTTATCTTATTCTGATCCTTTGCCTATTGCGTTACAGGGATTGCCGCCGATGGGAATTTATTGCTTTGGCGACTTCGAACTCAACGAGGACTCGCGCGCCCTTCGCCTCGCCGGAAGCGAGATCGAGGCGCAGCCCCTGGTCTTCGATTTCCTCGCCGTCCTGCTGCGCCATCAGGAGCGCGCCTTGAGCAAGGACGAATTGCTTGAGACACTGTGGCCCGACGTGACGGTGACCGAGGCTTCGCTGCAACGCGTCGCGAGTCTTGCCCGCGGCATTCTTCGCCAGGGCGGCATGGAGACGGCGCTGCGCAACCTGCCCCGCTTCGGCTACCGGATTTGCCTCGATCAACCGGCCGCCTCGGAAACCAGGCCGGCGCCGGCCGATGCGGGCGGCAGGCCCTCGATCCCCGGCCTGCCAATTCTGTCGGCGCGGGCTGCCGTTGCAGCGAGGAAATGGCATGACGCCGCGGCCTCTTTCACGCAAGCGGATGCCGCCGACGAGGTGCTGACGGCCGATCTCGAGGAATGGGCGCTGGCACTGGAATGCATGGGCCGGCCGGCCGAAGCGATCCCGCTTCTGGCGCGCGCGGTGACGGCTTACGGCGTCGCCGGCGAGCGCCTGCGCGCGGCTTCGCCGGCAATCACCCTCGCCAGGATCCATCTCGAGAGAGGCGAACTTGCCGTTGCCAAGGGCTGGCACAAGCGCGCCGCGCAGTTGATCGATGCCGCTTCCGACAGCAGGGAGCACGGTCTCTGGTGCTGGATGGGCGCGCGCATCATGGGCGCGGAAGCCGAGCCGGAAAAGGCGCTTGCGCTGGCTGAACAGGCCTTCGCGGTCGGCAGGCATCTCGACGATCCGGTGGTGGAGTCGCTCGGCCTTATCTATCGCGGCTTCTTCAAACTGTGTCTCGGGGAAACCAAAGCCGGGCAGGAGGATCAGGACCTTGCCGCCGCGCTCGGCCTGTCCAGCGATGTCGACCCGGTCGTCGGCGGGATCCTCTACTGCAACATCCTCTGGGCCTGCCGGAATTTCGGCGACTGGTCGCGCGCCAACCAATGGACGCTTGGCTACGAAGACTGGTGCAGGGGACACGGGCTGGAAGACCTTTCGGGCTCGTGCCGGCTGCATCGCGCCGAAGTGCTCGGCGTTCATGGCACGCTGAAGGAGGCGGAAGCGCTTGTGCGCGCGGCACTCGACCAGCTCGCACTCGACGCTCCTTGGGCGACCGGCGACGCCATGCGCGTGCTGGGCGACATTCACCTGGCGGCCGGAGAATTCACGGAAGCCGAAACGGCCTACCGTGCATCGCATGCGGCGGGCTGGGATCCGCAGCCCGGACTTGCGCTGCTGCAACTCGAGCAAGGACAGGCGGAGGCCGCTTTCAGCGCTCTCGAACGTTCCCTGGTGGGCAATGGCTGGCCGACCTTGCAGCGGCGAGGCATGGTGCTTGCCACGCTCGCCAAGGTGGCGGCGCGGACCAATCGGCGCGAGCGGGCGAAGGAGGTGATCGCCGAATTGGAGACCCAGCCACAGCGGTGGCCGATGGCCTCCATCCAGGCACTGACCGCGGAAGCCAAGGCGGAGCTTTTCATGCAGGAAGAGCGCCTCACCGAGGCTGCCCGGGAGCTGCAGATCGCATGCTCACGCTGGAACGAGATCGGCTCGCCGATCAATGTCGCCGACGCCAGGCTGTCGCTCGCGGCGATGCTCATCAAGATCGGCGATCGTTCCGGCGCCGAGTTGGAGCTCGGCACCGCGCTGGCGGTCGCGAAGAAAGTCGACTCTTCCCGGCTCATGCGGCGCTGCGAAGAGCTGAAGGACCTGATTGCCGGCGCGCAGGCGGTAGCGGTGGGCGGCGCCTAGCCGCCTCCCACTTGAGGTCAAGCCGGCATGGTGGCATGACGGGGAATTCTCCTCAAAGGGTCCGACATGAGCAGCGCAAAGCAAGTCATCGTCATCGGCGCCGGCATCATCGGTGCCTCGATCGCCTGGCATCTGACGCAGGCCGGCGCACGGGTGACGGTGGTTTCCGGAAGCGGCGCCGGCGGTGTCGCCACGCCGAATTCCTTTGCCTGGATCAATGCCAGCTGGGGCAATCCGCAAACCTATTTCCGGCTGCGTATCCGCGCCATGGCCGAATGGAAACAGCTGGCGAATGATCTGCCGGGCCTGCCGGTCGCCTGGTGCGGCGGCCTGTGCTGGGATCTGCCCGCAGACAGGCTCGAAGCCTATGCGGCCGAGCATTCGTCCTGGGGCTACGGCATCGAGCGCGTCGGGCGCGAACAGGCGGCGCGCATCGAGCCCAATTTGGCGGAGCTTCCCGAGTTTGCACTTTATGTCGCGCAGGAAGGCGTGGCCGAGCCTGTGGCGACCACGAAGGCGCTGCTGACCGATGCCGAACGGCGCGGCGCGCGGATCGTCACGGGAACCGTCGACAGGCTGGCGCTGGTCAACGGCAAGGTCACAGGCGTCGTCGCTTCGGACGAGATCATCGCCGCCGACGAGGTGGTGATTGCGGCGGGCGCCGGCGCTTCGGCGATCGCCGCGACGGCAGGCATCAAGCTGCCGATCGAGACCCCGCCCGGCCTGATCGTGCATTCGCGACCGCACCCAAAGCTGCTCAACGGGCTGGTGCTGGCTGACAGACTGCATATGCGCCAGACCGCCGAGGGCCGCATAATCGCCGGCTCGGATTTCGGCGGTGGCGATCCGGGCGAGAAACCGGAGGCCGCCGCGCACGCGCTGTTCGCCGCGACGAAAGCGATGCTGCGCGACGCCAACAGACTGGAATTCGACTTCCACACGATCGGTTACCGTCCGACGCCGGTCGACGGTTTCCCGATCGTCAGCCGTGCGGAAGGTGTCGGCGGCCTCTACGTCGCCGTCGCCCATTCCGGCATCACGCTGGCGCCGGCGATAGGCCTGTTTGCGGCCGGCGAAATCCTCAACGACAAGCGCGATCCGTTGCTTGAATCCTACGCGCTGTCGCGTTTCGATCAGTAGCCAAGAGGCCGGCGAAACCCTCCGGCGAGCGACGCAATCGCGGCTGCAATGCCGAGCAGCCGCGCTTCCGACCATTTCCTGCCGACCAATTGAAGGCCGATCGGCAAGCCGTCGCGGTCCTGCCCATAAGGGAACGCGAGCGCCGGATGGCTGGAATAATTGAACACCGCTCCATAGGCCGGCAGCATCCAGTAGCTCTCTTCCTTGCCGTCGACCTTGAGCGGGCTGCCCGGCTTGCAGTGCGGGAAGGCCGCGGTCATGGCGACCGGGCAGAGCAAGGCATCGCAGCTGTCAAAGAATCGCTCCCAGGCAAGGATCGACCGGTCGCGGCGCGCAAGCGCAGCGAACCAGCGCGACACAGGCGTCGGCTGCTCCGGCGGTTCCGGCTGCGCGGCTTCCAACATCATGCCGATCAATGCACCGCCTTCGGACAAATCGTCGTGCAGGTCGAGCTTCGGCAATTTCGCGCTCTCCACAGCCGCGCCAGCCGAGGCGAGCTGCGCGGCCAGGCTTTCTACGGCGGCACGGATTTCGGTGGCAACCGGGAAGCCCGGGAAAGATTCGGCCACGGCGATGCGCAACGACTTGAGTTCGAGTTTCGGCATCGGCTCAACCGACACGGGCGCCAGGTCGGTGTCCGCGCGGTCCGGTCCGGCAATGATCCGATAGATCAGCGCCAGATCCTCGATGTTGCGAGCAAGCGGGCCAACACATGACATCAGCCGCACGCTGCGCGGCATACCGCCTGGAGCGGGAAAGGCGCCGGCCAGCGACACGCGATGCTCAGTTGGCTTCAGGCCATAGACGCCGCAGAAAGCAGCGGGCAAGCGTATGGAATCCTGCATGTCGGTGCCGACTTCGAACGGAGTCATGCCTGTCGCGACTGCCGCGGCTGCGCCACCGCTTGAGCCGCCCGCCGTGCGCGACGGATCCCACGGATTGGAAGTGCGCCCGAACAGCGGGTTGTCGGACTGCCAGTCGCCCAGCATAGTGGCGACGTTGGTCTTGCCGACCAGTATGGCGCCGGCTGCTTTCAGCCTTTCAACCACAGGACTGTCCTGCCTAGCCATGTAGTCGGCGAACGGCGGAAAACCGACGGTGGTCCTGATGCCCGCCGTCTCGTGCGCATCCTTCAGCGTGAATGGCACCCCGTGCAGCGGACCGAGCGTGTCGCCGCGCGCCATTGCCGCATCGGCCAGCAGGGCACGTGCCTGCGCCTGTTCCCGATCGAGGATGACGACAGCGTTGACCGGCCCGTTGTGCCGGTCGATCTGGGCAAGCTGCGCATCGAGCGCCTCGATCGCCGAAATTTTTCGCTGGGCAATGGCTGCCGCGAGCTCGGCAGTCGAGGAAAACCCGATATCCATGTGCACACTCCGGCTGCTTGCCGCGCCTCGCCTTGAACATGGCGGATGAGGGCGCGGCTTCAAGCCGAATTCAGCATCCGAAGCTCGCGGGCGCTTGATCGAATTTGCGCCAAGTGCCGATTTCCCTCACCCTGCGAGAGCCAACCGGACGGCCGCCGGCGCGAAAGGCTTGATGCTGGTGCTGTCGCGGGTCATCGTCACAAAGCTCGACTGCGGGATTTCGTGCCAGGTCCGGTCGTCGCGATCGAACGGCTCGGAGACGATGCAGCGACCCACCCCCTTGGCGAAGGCGCCGGTATAGAGCGTCGGAGCATGCTCGTCAGTGGCGTAGCGAATGGCGTGAAGCGCCCGACCGTCGCTGAAGGCAGCCGTCAACTTCAGCGACGGTTCGATGCCGGCACGGCGCGCAGCATCGAGCACCCGGCTGGTGACGCGCGACACCGCACCTTGTGGATCCTGCGCCAGGCCTTCGCCGATCATGAGCTGAAAGAACAATTCGGAATCCGTGCTGCCTTCGATTTGGTCGAACAACGTATCGGAGAGCGAATTCTCCAGCACCCGACGGACCCGCTCAAAGCCGCCGATCTGGCCGTTGTGCATGAACGACCAATGGCCCGAGACGAAGGGGTGGCAGTTCGCGCGGCCGGTGCCGCCGCCCGTCGAGGCGCGCACATGGGCCAGGAACAGGCCGGATTTTATCTGGCGTCCGAGACTGCTGAGATTGGTATCGGACCAGGCTGGCAGGACATCGCGGTAAAGGCCGGGTTCCGGCCGATCGCCATACCAGGCCACGCCGAAGCCGTCGGCATTGGTCGGCGATTTCGCCTCCCGCGCCTGGCGGCTCTGAGCGATCAGGGAATGGGAGGGTGCGGCGATGACGTCTTCCAGGAAGATCGCGTCGCCGAGATAGGCTGCCCACCGGCACATTGTCCTGTGATCCTCTTATCGATGCGTTTTTGAGCGTGCGAATGAATTCGCGGCTCGTCGGGCGCTACAGATGACAGGAGGGAGCTTTGGCGTCCTTACGCCGTGCTTACGTTTTGCTGATCTCTGCCTGAACGCGGCAGCCTGGGATTTGCGTCAGCCGACCAGCGCCAGCTTATTCGCCGCCGGCGCAAACGGACGGATCCCGGTACCGTCCCTCGTCATGGTGACGAAGCTCGCCGGGGGTATCGCCTGCCACTCGCCACCGTCGCGGTCGAAAGGCTCCGAGACGATGCAGTGGCCGTCGCGCTTGGCGAAGGCGCCGGTATAGAGCGTCGGCGCATGGTCGTCGGTGGCATAGCGAACCGCGTACAGCGCCTGGCCATCGGAAAAGGCCGCCGTCAGTTTCAGGGAGGGCTCGATGCCGGCCCGGCGCGACGTATCGAGCACGAGGCTGGTCGCCCGCGAGACCGCGCCCTGCGGATCGCCGGACAATCCTTCATCGATCATCAGCAGGAAAAAGAGCTCGGAATCGGTAGTGCCCTCGCGCTGGTCGAAGACCGCGTCGGAAAGCGAATTCTCCAGCGCGCGGCGGATCTTTTCGAAGCCGCCGATCTGGCCGTTATGCATGAACGACCAGCGGCCGGAGATGAAGGGGTGGCAGTTCATGCGGCTGGTGGCGCCGCCGGTCGAGGCGCGGACATGGGCCAGAAACAGGCCGGATTTTATCTGCCGGCAAAGGCTCTTCAGATTGGGGTCGGACCAGGCCGGCAGGATGTCGCGATAAAGGCCGGGCTCGGGCCGGTCGCCATACCAGGCGAGTCCGAAGCCGTCGCCATTGGTCGGCGACTTGGCTTCCTGGGCGCAGTGGCTCTGGGCAATCAGCGAGTGGCAGGGCGCGGTGATGATGTCTTCAAGGAAGACCGCTTCACCAAGATAGGCCGCCCACCGGCACATCGCTTTCCACCATCTATCAGGCGCGATCCATCAGAGCCGTCGGCTCCTTGACCGCATGCGAGCCTCTGTTGTGCGTGCGCTCATAGAGCTCGCGAACGATTCGGCTCGCCGTAGTTTCGAACAGGAATGGCAAGAAAGCGTGAACGAGCGCGGCGCCCGCCGCCATCGACAGCCGCGAACAGAACCAGGCGGCGAAGGCCATGTGGCCGAAATAGGTCTCGCCGACCTTCTCCGGGTGAGAGGTGAAGAGCGCCGCAAGCCTGGTCGTCATGGTGATCCCTCCTGCCGGGATGAGCCCCGAATGCTGAGTATCGTGCCACATGGGTTTGGTTCATCGGTCCCAAATTGTCCTTGCTTTTGCCGGCTTCATGGGACATTCATCCCAACATGTCGGTGGAAATTGATGAGATCGATCGAAGATTGCTGGCCGAGCTGCAACGCGACGGCACGCTGTCGGTCGATCAGCTGTCAGAGCGGGTGGCGCTGTCGCGCAATGCCTGCTGGCGGCGCGTCAAGCGCCTGGAGGAAGATGGCGTCATCACCGGTCGCGTCGCGCTGGTCGATGCCGACAAGCTAGGCCTCGGCCTGTCTGTGTTCATCCTGATCCGCACTTCCAACCACGATCCGGACTGGCTGCAGAAATTCCGCGCGGCGGTGACCGGCTTTCCGGAGATAACCGGCGTCTACCGCATGTCGGGCGATCTCGACTATGTGGTGCGCGCCCGTGTCGCCGACGTGAAAGCCTATGACCGTCTCTACCAGCGGCTGATCGCCAAGGTGGCGCTGTCGGACGTCTCGGCCTCCTTCGTCATGGAGGAGATCAAGGAGACGACCGTGGTGCCGGTGGAACTACGCTGACGGCCCTGGAACCGGACGCGAAAGAAAGCCGTTGATAGGCCCTACGTCAGAGTTGACCGAATCGGCTTTCGCGCCGATAGGAGTGTGCTCATGCGCACCGCTGTTTATCCTACCTCCGTCATCGGCCCCACCGTCGGTTTCGTCAGGCTTCCGCATGGTGAAGGCTTGCCTCTGCCGGCCTATGAGAGCGCGGGTGCCGCCGGCATGGATTTGCGCGCGGCGGTGCCGGAAGACCGGCCGCTGCTCATCCTGCCTGGAAAGCGAGCCCTGGTGCCGACCGGCCTGATCCTGGAAATCCCCGAGGGCATGGAAGGCCAGGTGCGGCCACGATCCGGCCTTGCCTACAAGCATGGCCTCACCGTCCTCAATTCGCCCGGCACCGTCGACAGCGACTATCGCGGTGAGGTGAAGGTGCTGCTGGTCAATCTCGGCGACGAGGATTTTTCAGTGACGCGCGGCCTGCGCATCGCCCAGATCGTCTTCGCCGCCGTGACCCAGGTTGCGGTCGAGGAGCGCGCGCTGGCCGGCGGCACGACGCGGGGCGCAGGCGGTTTCGGGTCGACCGGCACCGCTTGAATGGCAATCCCTAAACTTGTTATTTTCGACTGCGACGGGGTCTTGGTCGACACCGAAAACCTTGCCAACAGGCGCCTTGCCGAATGGCTGACCGCCGCCGGTTTTACGACGACATTCGAATATTGCCGCAAGAACTTCTCCGGCCGCAGCATGGCCTCGGTGCAGAAGGAGATCGAAGAGACGACCGAGGTCAGGCTCGGCTCCGACTTCGTCGACCGCTGGAATGCCGGCCTGCCGGACCTTTTCTCGCATGGCGTCAAGGCGATCCCCTATGTGCGCGACTTCATCGAGACGGTGCGCAAGGCCGGCATTGCCTATTGCGTCGCCTCCTCGGCGCGGGTCTTCAAGATGCACATCACGCTTGGGCAGACCGGGCTTTTGCCGCTGTTCGAGCATGCCATGTTCTCCTCGACCATGGTCGGGCGCGGCAAGCCGTTCCCGGACCTCTTCCTGCATGCCGCAAAGACGATGGGCTTCGCGCCGGCCGACAGCATCGTCATCGAGGACAGCGTCGCCGGTACCCAGGCCGGCATCGCCGCCGGCATGCGGGTGTTCTCCTACCACGCCGATCCGTTCTCCGATCGCGACGGCCTGGCGGCGGCCGGCGGCATATTGTTCGACGACATGCGGGAGTTGGCCGGACTCGTGCCTATACGCTGATCGGACCCCGCTGCGCACCGCAAAACGCCGTGCTAGCGTGAGCGCATCCGAGGGGGCGCGGTCCATGATTTCCAAACTATGCCGTTTCATGCTTGCATGCCTGCTGCTGCCGTGCCTGTGGACGGCCGCGGCGGCCCAGGCCGTCAGCTTTCCGGAACTGAGCAGCGCCGTTCCCGGACATCGGGACGTTACCTATTTCGACCTCGCCGAAATGATCGTGCCCGATCTCAAGGCCGGCAACGACGGTTTCTACAAGGGCAGCGCGCCGATCGAGGTGCGCGACATCCTCGGTGGCGACGAGGGCGGCTCGCCGCCCGAGACCATCAGCCTTTCCAATGCCGCCGTGCTCGCCGTCAAGGCAGGCGGCAAGGACCGGCTGGCGATGCTTTTCGACCTCGGCCAGGCGCAGGACAGCGCCGAAGGGTTTGCCGTGCTGGCGCTTTACGACATCACGGGCAAGCCGAAGCTGCTCGACGCCGTCAACGTCGGAACCGACCAAAGCACCTATTTTCGCGATCCGGGCAAGCTCGCGGTCAGCCCGGATGACGACGCGCTCATAACCATGAGCACGCATTTCAATTCGAACCAGGGCTATGTCGGCACGATCCTGATCCTGATCCGCGACGGCCGCTTCGAGCCTATCGACCAGATCAACACGTTCGACGAGAATGTCTGCGCCTATAAGCGCACGCAGGACCTGTCCTTCCAGACGCATGCTGGCGACAAACCCTATTCGGCGATCAAGGTGACGGTGACCGACGCCACCAAGCCGAGCGGCGAAAGCTGCGAGGAACCCGCGCCCAAGGCCGTCTCGCACGATATCTCCGTCACCTATCGCTGGGATGCCAAGGCGTCGCGCTACGTCAAGGATTCTGGCGCCTTCGAGAAATTGTCAGCAGAAAACGCCGAGCGCTTCTGAGCCAGACGCATTCGTTTGCCCGGTTCGAGCGAGCGCGATAAATTCCCCCTACGACCCCAATCGAGGACCCGCCATGGACAAGGGCAAGATTTTTCGCGATCTGCATACCTCCACCTTCGTCATACCCAACCCCTGGGATATCGGCACGACCAAGCTTCTCGCTTCGTTCGGTTTCAAGGCGCTGGCGACGACCAGCGCCGGCTTTGCCTTCTCGCGCGGCCTGCCGGACGGCGCCGTGACGTTCGACGCCATGATCCACCATTGCCGCGAGGTGACTGCGGCGACAGACCTGCCGGTTTCGGCCGATCTGGAGCGCGGCAAGGGCGACAGCCCCGAGCAGGCGGCCGAAACCATCTTCGCGGCCGAAGCCGCGGGCCTCGCCGGCTGCTCGATCGAGGACCACACCGGCGACGCCGCCAATCCGATCTACGATTTCGCGCTGGCGACCGAACGCGTCGCGGCGGCCGTCGAGGCTGCCCGCGCGCTCAAGCACGATTTCGTCTTCACCGCGCGGGCCGAGAATTTCCTGTGGGGCAAGAGCGATCTCGACGATACCATCAAGCGGCTGCAGGCTTTCGAGAAAGCCGGCGCCGACGTGCTCTACGCGCCGGGCATTAGCGACGTCGGGATGGTGCGCACGATCTGCGCGTCGGTAAGCCGGCCGGTCAATGTGATGGCCCGACCAGGCTTCACCATCGCCGACCTTGCCATGGGCGGCGTCAAGCGCATCTCGCTCGGACCATGGCTGACCAATTTCGCCTATGGCATGCTGGAGACGGCGGCCCGCGAGATCCAGCAGGACGGCACCTTCGGCTTCACCCGGGCGGCGATGCCGTTCGGCAAGCTGCAGGCGCTGTTCCGGGAGGGCAAGGAGCAGGGCTAGACCGGCTCCCGCGCCGAAACCGTCTTGTGCAGATGCACCATCATGGCGGCCGCGAAAAGCGGCGTCAGAAGGTTGAGCAGCGGCACCGCCAGGAACAGGGCGATGACCAGTCCGGCGAGGAACACAGTGCCGGCATATTTGCGGCGCAGCGCCTTGGCCTCGGGTTCGGCACGAAAACGCATGGCGGCGAACTCGAAGAATTCCCGGCCGAGCAGATAGCCGTTGACGATGAAGAAGGCGGCAATGTTGATGCCCGGCACCAGAAGCAAGAGCAGCGCGACGATGTTGCCGAGGACCACCACGCCGAAGAATTTGATCGCCAGCACGAGCGAATGCAGCGCGGGCACGGGCCTGCCGGGCGGATCGTTGGGATAGTCGGTACGCTCGACCACTTCGGCGACCTCGTCGAGGAAGAGGCCGGCTACGATCGCCGTGACCGGCGCGACGAGTAAGGCCAAGCCCACAGCCAGAACGATGCCGGCGATGATGCCGCCCAGCCATCCGGCCCAGGATGGCAGACCTGGCAGCAGCGCTTGCAGCCAGGGCCAGGCCAGCCATTCGAGCAGGCTGTCGAGGCCGAGCCAGAGGGCCACCAAAGCGAGCAGCGTCAGCCCCAGCGTCTTCAGGAAGACGGAGCGGAATTCAGGCGAGAACAGCCGGCTGGCGGCGGCGCGGGCGGCGTCTAGGATCACGGCAGGTCCAGGCCCTCATCGAGAAACGACGTTTCGCAGATAGGCCGGCTCGATCCCTGGCGCAACCAAAGCGCGTCGCGTCGACGCGCTTTGGGTTTTTGTCTCGAAGCATGTCGCTTGGCCCAAAACCGCTTCACACTTTTGGGCGACAAGCATTATCGCGCGAGCCTGGCCTGCCTGGCCGGAATCGTCATTGCCGCGACGCCTGCAACGACGAAGGCCATGCCGACCCAGGCCGCTGGCCCGAGGCTTTCGCCGAGGACGATGGCGCCGATGCCGACGCCGATCGGCGCGCGCAGATAGGCCTGGGAGGTGGTGCCGACCGAGCCCAGCGTGTGGATCAGCCGGAAATAGATGACGAAGGCCAGCGCCGTCGAAAAGACCGACAGTCCAAGCAGGGCCAGGATCGACGCGGCCGAAGGCGCGAGCGTCCAGGGCCGGTCGACGATCAGGCTGAACGGCACGAGCATCACGGCGCCGCAAAGCATCGAACCCGCGGCGGGTATCATCGGATCGAGACCCTTGAAGCCGCGGCCGAAAATCGCCGCTCCGGCATAGGAGATCGTCGCAATGACGATCGCAAGCTGAGCCCACAGCTCATGGCCAAGTCCGCCAAGCGCCTCCGTGCCGATGATGAGACAGATGCCGACGATGCCGGCGCCGACACCGACCAGCTTGCGCGCCGTGACGGGCTCATGGCGCGTGACCAATGCCGTCAGCAGGAAGGTGAAGATCGGCGACGTCGAATTGAGGATGGTGGCAAGGCCGGCATCGACCGAGCGCTCGGCGGCGGCGATCAGCGTGAACGGCACGACGCTGTTGAGGCAGGCCTGGAAGGCGAACCGGCGCCATGTCGGCGCGTCGGCGGGCATGGCGAGGCCGCGCCAGCGGATGATGGTGAAGAGAATAGCTCCTGCGATCAGCGTCCGGGCGGCGATGAAGGTCACGGGTGGGATCGTCTCGACGCCGATCTTGATGAAGGTATACGAAGCGCCCCACAGTACCGCCAGGACGCCGAGCAGCGCCAGGTCGGTGGACATTTCGGTCTTCTCGGACATTCGTGGTTCGCGCCCTTCAGCCTGTCGCCGGAACGATCCGCTTCTAGCCCGCGACGCCGCGGAAATGTTTGGATCGCGGTGAAACCATAGCTGTCAGGGTCGTGACTGTTGTGGGCCAGTTCGATACGAACGCTGCCGCAGCCGGCGAACAATCGGCGCCGGGGGGCGGCGTCACGGAAGGCAATGGCGATTTTCAGGGTAGGCAAAGCGGCGCCAACTCGCTAGACCCGCGCCCGGCCGGCATGCCAGATAGCCGGGCAGTCCTTGGCGGAGATTTTGATGCCGGAATATGACGTGCTTTGCATCGGCAATGCCATTGTCGACATCATCGCGCAATGCGACGAGGCTTTTCTCGAGACCAACGGCATCATCAAGGGCGCGATGAACCTCATCGACGCCAGGCGCGCCGAATTGCTTTACAGCCGCATGGGACCAGCGATCGAAGCTTCCGGCGGCAGCGCCGGCAACACGGCGGCTGGTGTCGCCAGCCTCGGCGGACGGGCAGCCTTCTTCGGCAAGGTGTCGAACGACGCGCTGGGCGAAATCTACACGCACGACATCCATGCCCAGGGCGTGGCCTTCGATACCGGGCCGCTCGAGGGCGAACCGCCGACGGCGCGCTCGATGATCTTCGTCACGCCCGACGGCGAGCGGTCGATGAACACCTATCTCGGCGCCTGCGTCGAGCTTGGCCCCGAGGATGTCGAGGCCGACAAGGCCGCCGGCGCCAAGGTGACCTATTTCGAGGGCTATCTGTGGGACCCACCGCGCGCCAAGGAAGCGATCCGGCAGACCGCCAGGCTCGCGCATGCGGCGGGCCGCGAAGTGTCGATGACGCTGTCGGATTCCTTCTGCGTCGACCGGTACCGTGACGAGTTCCTCGAGCTGATGCGTTCGGGCACCGTCGACATCGTCTTTGCCAACAGCCACGAGATCAAGTCGCTCTACCAGACCGCCTCCTTCGAGGAGGCGCTCGCCGCCATCCGCAAGGATTGCAAGATCGCCGCCGTCACCCGTTCCGAGAAAGGCTCGGTGATCGTGCGCGGCGACGAGACCGTCATCATCCAGGCGACGAAGATCAAGGAACTGGTCGACACGACCGGCGCCGGCGATCTCTATGCCGCCGGCTTCCTTTACGGCTACACGACCGGACGCAGCCTCAAGGATTGCGGCGACCTCGGCTCGTTGGCTGCCGGACTGGTTATCCAGCAGATCGGTCCGCGGCCTCGGCAGAACCTTCGCCGCGAGGCCGAACAGGTCGGGCTTCTCTAAGGCGATTTCAGGAAAACCGGCCTCCGTACGGGCTTGCTGCGCTCGCTGTAGCCTTCCGTCGAAAATCGTTCCGAAACAAGGAGATAGAGCAGATCATCGCTTCCGCGAAACGATGATCCGCTCGTGAACACGCTGACAAAGCAGTGCCGGCTTTCGGTCCCGCAATTGCGCGGGAAGAGGTGCCGTTGCGTCATCGCCGGCAAGCTCCAAACAGGGCCGGCTGTCGCGGACCTGTCACGTTGGACTTTTAAAATGCAAAATGAGGCGTTCCACGACTGACATTTCGGCACGCCAAACCAGGGGTGTAAAGATGCAAACCAGCAAGCTACCGGGCCGCGAGGCCCGTTGCCGTCGCATATTTTATTTTCCGCGATAGAATTTTCAGCAACCGCCGGCGCCTGGGGAGGAGCGCGGGCCGCAAGACAGATTGATGAGCAGATTCCAGAACCCGTCCGACGGGATTTCACAAGAGGCATTGGCAGGCCTTATGGCCGAAGCCGTGCAACAGGCGCTGATGCAGCATGGCGTCATGCTGGACGCCGAGGCCTTGACTTCGGCAAGCAAGATCGCCGGCCATGTGGCTGCCGCCCTGCCCTTCCTGCCGCCGGCACAGCGCCTTGCCGTCGGCTCCTTCAAGGGCAAGTGGACCGACCTTGCGTCCGACTTTTTTCGTGTGATGACGAATAAGGTCGCGAGCGACGGCGCGGTCATATCCGATCGCGCTTTCGAGCGCTCGGCGTCGGGATCGGACACAGGGAGGCCGGCGGCCCAGCCGATTGCCGAGCGAGCCATGGACTTGCAATCGATGCTGATCGAGGATTGGGCCGGCGAGGTCGCCGGCTCGACCTATCTGGAAGAGAAGCTCCGCATCCCGCGCTCCACGCTGCATCGCTGGCAAAGACGCGGTGAGGTCGTTGCCTTGCGCAAGGGCGGCCGCAAGCATGTCTTCCCCTTGGCCCAGTTCATCGACGGCAGGCCGGTCCCGGGGATCAGCGAGGTGCTTTCGGCGATCGCCAATCCGAGGCTTGCCTGGTTTTGGCTAAGTCGGCCGTCGCCGGAGTTGGATGGCCGCGTTCCCATCGGGATGTTGAGGGATGACATGGTCGAGGACGTGGTCCGCGCCGCTCGAGCCCTGTCCTGACTCCGGCTACCAGGAGTCGATTTTTCCACGTTCATCCGCACTTTTTAGAAATTTAGTCGGCAAATCATCCGTCATGAAACTGTAATAAACGGCACATTTGGCACGTTTCCGGGGTTATCGGGCGTTTCGATTGTACTTATTGTTCAGAATGTCCCATCTTTGCATTTATGTGACGTGATATTTGGGCAACAAGACTTCCATAAGCGTCAGAAAGGCCGCCATTCCGACACAATCACTGTTGTGTGAGGCCCACGATTAAGCCATGTCCAAGGTGAAGAAGCGGCGCCGGTGCGCGACTTTTTCAACGATGGGGACGGGGGTGGCAAAAGCCGAACGGCATGTCAGGCCTGTCTTGAACCTTTGACTGGAGATTCAAGAAAATGAACATCAAGAGCCTTCTTCTCGGCTCCGCTGCGGCGCTGATCGCAGTTTCGGGCGCGCGTGCCGCCGACGCGGTGACCGTTGCCGAGCCGGAACCGGCCGAATACGTCAAGATCTGCGACGTCTATGGCGCCGGCTACTTCTACATCCCCGGCACCGAGACCTGCCTGCGCGTCGGCGGCTACATCCGTTATGACGCCGGCTTCGGCGATCCCGGCACCCTCGACGGCCGCAAGACGACCGACGTCATGGACGGCGATTCGCAGAACAGCTGGAATAAGAACGCCCGTTTCGCGCTGAGGACCTGGACCGGCCAGGAGACCGAGCTCGGTACGTTGAAGACCTATACCGAGACCCGCTTCAACTTCAAGAACGGCGATTCGGCGGTAAACCTGGAATTCGGCTGGGTCCAGCTCGGCGGCCTGCGCGTAGGTGTGGATGAAACGCCTTACGACCAGTTCATCGGCTATGCCGGCAACGTCGTGCAGGACACGATCATCCCGTACGGCATCAAGGTCACCAACGTCGTCAGCTACTATTTCGACGCCGGCAGCGGCTTCTCGGGCGTGATCTCGCTCGAAGAGGGTGCGAACACCGGCAAGATCATCGGCTTGATCGACAGCTATGTCCCGCATGTCGTCGGCGGCCTGAAGTACAAGGGCGACTGGGGCGCGATCACCGGCGTCGTCGCCTATGACAGCAACTACGAGGAAGTGGCCGGCAAGGTTCGCCTCGACGTCAACGTCAGCAAGGAACTGTCGCTGTTCGTCATGGGCGGCTACGGCACCGACGACAACTTCGTCGACCACGGCAGCGGTCGCGGCTTCTACAAGCCGTGGGGCGGCAACTGGGCCGTCTGGGGCGGCGGCACCTACAAGTTCAACCCGAAGACCGCCTTCAACCTCCAGGTCTCGGCCGACGACGCCAAGAACTTCGCCGTCGCGGCGAACGTGGCTTACACGCTCGTTCCCGGCTTCACGGTCACGACCGAACTTGACTACTACCACGACGGCAAGTTCGGTCAGGCCGACGATTACAACTTCACCAAGGCCGACAAGAAGAACAGCTGGGGTGGCATCGTCCGCTTCCAGCGGACCTTCTGATCGAACGCGAAGATCATAAAAGGAAAGGCCCGCAGCATCGCCGCGGGCCTTTTGCTTTGGCTCAGATAAAAGAAACGACCGAGCTGCTATCTAGTGCGCTTCACCGTTTCGCGGAAACGACGAAACGCCCTATCTCTTTGTTTTTTAAGCAATTCCGGACGGAAAACCGCTCACACTTTTCCTGGAATTGCGTGGTCAATTCCCCGCCGTATAGGCCGCGATCGCCGCCATGTTGACGATGTCCGAGTCCTTGGCGTTGAGCGACACGATCTGCACCGGCTTGTTCAAGCCGACCAGCAGCGGGCCGATGACGGTCGAGCCGCCGAGCTCCTGCAGCATCTTGGTCGAGATCGAGGCCGAGTGGAATGCCGGCATGATCAGCACATTGGCCGGGCCGGTCAGCCGGATGAAGGGATATTGCGCCATGGCGCGCGGGTTCAGAGCCACGTCCGCTGCCATCTCGCCATCATATTCGAAATCGACGCGGCGCTTGTCGAGGATGCGCACCGCCTCCTGCACGCGCTCGGAACGTTCACCCTGCGGATGGCCGAAGGTGGAATAGGCAAGCATGGCGAGCCTCGGCTCGTAGCCCATGCGGCGGGCGAAGCCGGCCGCCTCCTCGGCGATGTCGGCGATCTGTTCGGCGTTCGGCATGTCGTGCACGGCGGTGTCGGCGACCAGCACCGTCCTGCCCCGCGCCAGCACGATCGACACGCCGATGACGCGGTGGCCGGGCTTGGCGTCGATGATGCGGCGCACGTCATCGAGCGCCGTCGAATAGTTGCGGGTGACGCCGGTGACGATGCCGTCGGCATCGCCCAGCGCCACCATGCAGGCGGCGAAATGGTTGCGGTCGTTGTTGATCAGGCGCTGGCAGTCGCGGAACAGGAAACCCTTCCGCTGCATGCGCTCGTAGAGATAGTCGGTGTAGATGCCGTTGCGGCGCGACAGCCTGGCATTGATGATCTCCAGGCCCGGCTTGTTCAGGTCGATGCCGGCATTGCGGGCATTGTCCTTGATGACGTCGTCGCGGCCGAGCAGGATCGCCGTGCCGAGCCTCTGGTTCACATAGGAGACGGCGGCGCGCATCACCTGCTCCTCCTCGCCCTCGGCGAAGACGATGCGCTTGGGCTGGCGGCGCACGCGATCGTAAATGCGCTGCAAGGTGGATGCAATCGGGTCGCGGCGGGCGGACAGTTCCTGCGCGTAGCGGTCGAGATCGAGGATCGGCTTGCGGGCGACGCCGGATTCCATCGCCGCCTTCGCCACCGCCAGCGGGATCGCCGAGATCAGGCGCGGATCGAACGGCACCGGAATGATGTAGTTGGGGCCGAATTTCGGCCGGTTGCCCTGATAGGCGGCGGCGACGTCGTCCGGCACGTCCTGACGCGCCAGCTCGGCAAGTGCCCTGGCGGCGGCGATCTTCATCTCGTCATTGATGGTTGTGGCGCGCACATCGAGCGCTCCCCGGAAGATATAGGGAAAGCCCAGCACATTGTTGACCTGGTTGGGGTAGTCCGACCGGCCCGTGGCCATGATGGCGTCGGTGCGGATCTCGGCCACTTCCTCTGGCGTGATCTCCGGATCGGGATTGGCCATGGCGAAGATGATCGGATTTTTCGCCATGGATTGCACCATGGCGGGCGTCAGCATGCCCTTGGCGGACAGACCAAGGAAGACGTCGGCGCCGTCCAGCGCTTCGGCGAGGCTGCGCTGATCGGTCTTGACCGCATGCGCCGACTTCCACTGGTTCATGCCTTCGGTGCGGCCCTGGTAGACCACGCCCTTGGTGTCGCACAGGATGACGTTTTCGGGCGGAAAGCCCATGGCCTTCATCAGTTCGATGCAGGCGATGCCGGCGGCGCCCGCGCCATTGCAGACCATCTTCGTGGTCTTCATGTCGCGGCCGGTGATCTCCAGCGCGTTGATCAGCCCGGCGGCCGAGATGATGGCCGTGCCGTGCTGGTCGTCATGGAAGACGGGGATGTCCATCAGCTCGCGCAGCCGCTGCTCGATGATGAAGCATTCCGGCGCCTTGATGTCCTCGAGATTGATGCCGCCGAAGGATGGTCCGAGGAAGCGCACGCAGTTGATGAACTCGTCGGCGTCCTCGGTCGCCACTTCAAGGTCGATGGAATCGACATCGGCGAAACGCTTGAACAGCACCGCCTTGCCTTCCATGACCGGCTTCGAGGCCAGCGCGCCGAGATTGCCGAGACCGAGAATGGCGGTGCCGTTCGAGATGACGGCGACCATGTTGCCGCGCGTCGTATAATCGAAGGCGCGGCTCGGATCCTCGGCGATGGCGCGCACGGGAACGGCGACGCCAGGCGAATAGGCGAGGCTCAGATCGCGTTGGGTGGCCATCGGCTTGGTGGCGACGATCTCCAGCTTGCCGGGCCGTCCCATGGCGTGGAATTCCAGCGCCTCCTCGGGACTGACGGAGGGGCCGCTGCTTTCGGTTTTCCTGGCCATGATGCTTTCGATTTCCTCGCCTTCGCGCACCCTTGAGGCAGGTGCGTGTTTATGTGTCTTGGGATTAAGGCTACACGGCAGCGCTGTAAACGGCCAAGCGGTCAGGCGCGGTCCGGTTCGCCGACGAGCGCGGCAATTTCCCGCACGGTGGCCCAGCGCATCAAGCCCTCGGTGCCTGAGAACGGCCACCTCTCCAGCGGGGGAGCGCTGCTGCCCTTGCGCCGCAGAAGCGCCGACAGGAACGCGGTGAGTTCCTGCCGCTGGGCGCGGACCTTTTCAAGCGTCCTGCCGCGGATTTCCTCGCGCGGTATGGCGCGATCCCGAAGCCCATCGACGGCGCGGCGAATGGCCGTCGGCTCCGGCTCGACGATCAGGCAATAGTCCGGATCGAAATAGACGTCGCGCCCGCCGAGGCTCGGCGTGCTGACGATCGGCAACCCGGCCATCAGATATTCCATGCTGGAATACATCGCCCCTTCCACGGCCGACAGGCACAGCCCGACGGCGGCCTGGTTGTAGACCCGGTTGACCTCGGCGGAGGTCAGCCGGCCGGGCAGACCGTCCACGATCGGGTTGGCGATGCGATGGCGCGGCGATTGCGCCTGGAGGCGGCGAATGAAGGCGCGGGCGGCGGGCGGCGTCAATTCGCCGATCGAATAGGTGACGTGGACCAGCCGATCGACCTCGAAGGCAAGATAGTGGCGTTTCATCGGCGAGATGCGGCCATTGTAGACGGCATCGAACTCGACCGCCACGTCCGGCAACGGCCGGAAGACATCTTCCGAAATCATCAGATTGTGATTGGAGAACATGGCTTTGCCGCCGACCGCGACGATGAGACGACGCTCTTCCTCGTTGTTGCAGAGGAAGATCACCTCATGAAGAGGAAAGCGCGCCGCATACCAGGCAAGGTCACGGCCCATCTGGGCGACGACGGCAGGTCTTTCCATCGTCCACATCGGCATCAGCAGGAAGGTGGCGCGACGCGCGGCAAGGCGCCGGCCGACGGCTGCCAGCGGATGCAGCGGACGAGGTCCGCCGACCGGGATATAGAGCACCAGCGGATCGCGGCTGAATATGTGCGCCGACATCTCGATGCCGCCGTCGAGATCGGACAAGGGACCGCGCGCCGGCAGAATATAGGGAAAGCGCTTGCGCGCCGAAACCCTGAGCTTGTTCGCGGTTCGATGGGCGCGCCGCGTCGCCAGCAGCCAGAGGCGCTCGGCGGTCGAGCCGACCGGGCCGACCATCTCGTCGAAAGTCTCCTGCTTGTCCTGATCCACGAGTCCCCGCCGCCCTTTCCCCAAGGGAACCATAGAGTGCCAGGCCGGCCCGGCGCAACCAGGCGCGTCACAGCAGGCGCCGCCAGTCTTCCCCTGCTTTTCGCGTCGCCGGCATTAAACCGGGCTGCCACTTCTGCTAGCGTTGCCGCATGAACATGCACATGCCCGCAGATACCGACGCCCAGGAGACGACGACGCCTGCGCCCGCCACGAGCGGCGTCACGCCGATGATGGAGCAATTCATCGAGATCAAGGCGGCGAACCCGGATTCGCTGCTGTTCTACCGCATGGGCGATTTCTACGAGCTGTTCTTCGACGACGCGGAGAAGGCGAGCCAGGCCCTGGGCATCGTTTTGACCAAGCGCGGCAAGCACCAGGGCCACGACATCCCGATGTGCGGCGTGCCGGTGCATGCGGCGGACGACTATCTGCAGAAGCTGATCGCGCAAGGTTTTCGCGTTGCCGTCTGCGAGCAGATCGAGGACCCCGCCGAAGCCAGGAAACGCGGCTCCAAATCGGTGGTGCGCCGCGACGTGGTGCGGCTGGTCACGCCAGGCACCATCACCGAGGACAAGCTGCTGGCACCCTCGGAATCGAGCTTCCTGATGGCGCTCGGCCGCGTCAAGGGGGGCAGCGCGGCCAGTCAGGCGAGTTTCGCGCTGGCCTGGATCGACATTTCGACCGGCGCCTTCCGCGTCGCCGAGACGAGCGCCGAGCGACTGCTTGCCGACATCTTCCGCGTCGACCCGCGCGAGCTGATCGTCGCCGAGCCGGTGTTCCATGATCCGGAACTCAGGCCGGTGTTCGACGTCATCGGCCGCGTCGCCAACCCGCAGCCGCCTTCGCTGTTCGATTCGGCTTCGGCCACAAGCCGCATCGCACGCTTCTTCGAGGTCGCGACCCCAGACAGTTTCGGCACGTTCTCGCGCGCCGAGCTGTCGGCGATCTCAGGCGCCATCGCCTATGTCGAAAAAACGCAGAAGGCCGAACGGCCGCCGCTGTCGCGACCGGAGCGCGAGGAGCAGGGCTCGACGCTGTTCATCGATCCGGCGACGCGCGCCAACCTGGAATTGCTGCGCACGTTGTCGGGCAGCCGCGACGGCTCGCTGTTCAAGGCGATCGACCGCACTGTGACCAGCGGCGGCGCGCGATTGCTGGCCGACCGGCTGATGGCGCCGCTGACCGATCCGGCGACGATCGCGGCGCGACTGGATTCGATCTCCTTCTTCCGCTCCGAGACGCGGCTTTGCCAGGGCCTGCGGGCGGGCCTGAAAGGCGTCGCCGACATGCCGCGAGCGCTGTCCCGCCTGGCGCTCAACCGCGGCGGCCCCCGCGATCTCGGCGCGCTGCGCGCCGGCTTCGAGGCGGCCGGCGCGATCGCCGAATTGTTCGCGGCGGCCGCCCTGCCCGCCGAGCTCGCCGCCGCGCTTGCCTCGATCCACGCCTTGCCCGAGGCGCTCGCTCGTCACCTCAGCGAAGCGCTCGACGAAGAGCTGCCGCTGATCAAGCGCGACGGCGGCTTCGTGCGGTCGGGCTACAATGCCGAGCTCGACGAGATGCGGGCATTGCGCGACGAATCGCGAAAAGTGATCGCCGGGCTGGAGCGCTCGCTGATCGAGGAGACCGGCATCCGCTCGCTGAAGATCCGGCACAACAATGTGCTCGGCTACTACATCGAGATCACCGCCAACCATCACGCGATCATGACCGGCAGCGACGCCGCCAAGGCGCGTTTCATCCATCGCCAGACCATGGCCAACGCCATGCGCTTCACCACAACCGAACTGGCGGAGCTGGAATCGAAGATCGCCAATGCCGCCGACAAGGCGCTGAGCATCGAGCTCGCCACCTTCGACCGGCTGACAGCGGAAGTGGTGGGTGAGGCCGAACGGATCCGTGCCCGCGCCGACGCGCTTGCGGCTCTGGATGTTTCATCGGCGCTGGCATTGCTTTCCGAAAGCGAGGGCTGGTGCCGGCCGCTGGTGGATTCGAGCCTCGCCTTCGACATTGCCGGCGGGCGCCACCCGGTGGTCGAACAGGCGCTGAGGCGCTCGGGGGACGGGCCGTTCGTCGCCAACGATTGCGACCTGTCGCCCGACGGCGGCGCCAAGGCCGGGGCGATCTGGCTGCTTACCGGCCCCAATATGGGCGGCAAATCGACGTTCCTCAGGCAAAATGCACTGATCGCCATCCTCGCCCAGACCGGCTCCTTCGTGCCGGCGCAAAGCGCCCATATCGGCGTGGTCGACCGGCTGTTCTCGCGCGTCGGCGCGTCGGACGATCTGGCGCGGGGACGTTCGACCTTCATGGTCGAGATGGTCGAGACGGCGGCGATCCTCAACCAGGCGGGCGAGCGGGCACTGGTTATCCTTGACGAGATCGGCCGCGGCACCGCGACTTTCGACGGACTGTCGATCGCCTGGGCGGCGGTGGAATATCTGCATGAGAAGAACCGCTGCCGGGCGATCTTCGCCACGCATTTTCACGAGATGACCGCGCTGGCCGGCAAATTGCCCCGACTTCACAACGTCACCATGCGGGTCAAGGAATGGGAAGGCGATGTCGTCTTCCTGCACGAGGTCGGCAAGGGGGCGGCCGACCGTTCCTACGGCGTCCAGGTGGCGCGGCTCGCCGGCCTGCCGGAAGCGGTCGTCGCCCGCGCCAAGGAAGTGCTGCACCAACTCGAAGAGGGCGAAGTCTCGGGCAAGACCAACCGTCTCGTCGACGACCTGCCGCTGTTTTCGGTGGCGGTGAAGCGCGAAGCGCCGAAGCCGGTGAAGAGCGATGCGCTGGGCGACGCGCTCGGCGCGATCAATCCCGACGAGATGACGCCGCGCGAGGCGCTGGAGGCGCTTTACCGGCTGAAGGGGCTGGCGACAAAGCGATAGCATCTGTCCTGCCCGTCACTCTGTTTATTGACTCATTGTACCGATCGGTACAATGTCGGTTATCGAGGATCGAAACCGACAGGAGATCTCATGAGCCGTCCGCCATTGCCGCCCTTCACGGCCGAGACAGCGGCGCAAAAGGCGCGCCTCGCCGAAGATGCCTGGAACAGCCGCGATCCTGAGCGGGTTTCGCTCGCCTATACCGAGGACAGCATCTGGCGGAACCGGGCCGAATTCGTCTCGGGCCGCGGCGAAATCGTCGGCTTCCTCAAGCGCAAATGGGCGCGAGAGCTGGACTATCGCCTCATCAAGGAGGTGTGGACCTGGAACGAGAACCGCATCGCGGTGCGCTTCGCCTATGAATGGCGCGACGACAGCGGCCATTGGTTCCGCTCCTACGGCAACGAGAACTGGGAATTCGACGAGGCAGGGCTGATGCGCCGGCGTGTGGCGAGCATCAACGATCTGCCGATCGCCGAAAGCGAGCGGAAGTATCATTGGCCGCTCGGCCGCCGGCCGGACGACCATCCCGGCCTTTCGGAACTCGGGCTCTAGAGCATGATGCCGAAAAGCGTGAAGCGGTTTTCGGGCGACATCATGCTTTATCTCTTTGATGTGGAGCCGGATGATTTCAGGTCGAATCGACCTGAAATCATCCGGCCCTAGGGGGGCGTGGATGCGGCGCATCGCGCCAGACCGCGATCGGCTGCTGGGGGTCGTTGCGGAAGTTTATCGCGAGCATGGTTATGAAGGCGCCAGCCTGTCCGCGATCGGCGAGGCGACGGGGCTCGGCAAAGGAAGCCTCTACCACTTCTTCCCCGGCGGCAAGGAGGAGATGGCGAGGGCTGTCATTGCCCATATCGACGGCTGGTTCGAGGACAACGTCTTCGCGCCGTTGCGCGACAGCACCGATCCGCTGGCAGGGATCGAACAGATGCTCGCAGAAACGGACAGCTATTTCCGCTCGGGACGCCGCGTTTGCCTGATCGGCGCCCTCGCGCTGGATGACTCGCGCGATCTCTTCGCTGGCCAGATCAGAAGCTATTTCGGCCGCTGGGTCACACATCTTGCCGGTGCGCTGGCGCGGTCGGGGCACCGGCCGGGCGAGGCCAGCGAGTTGGCCGAGGAAGCCGTCGCCGCCATTCAGGGCGCACTCACGCTGGCCCGCGCCGCCAATGACCTCGACGTATTTTCAAGGGCATTGCGGCGACTGCGGACGCGGCTCGGGGTACCGGCCAAGACCTAGCGTTCCTACAAAGGTTCGAAGCGGAAGGCTGTTCCGGATCGGGAAACCCGGCCGACGCCCGGTGAATCGAGATGCGCTCCCGCCACGCACCAGGCGTTGTCGGCGGCAAGGGCTAAAATGCGCAGCCGGGTTGCCCGCGCCTGTTCCTGGTCGGCGTCGAATTCCCATGCGACCTCCGGCCGATCGAACTGAAGCGACGGCACATGCACGAGGTCGCCCCAGGCCAACACTGTTTCGCCGCTGCTGGTGACGCGAAAGCAGGTATGACCGATTTCGTGGCCCGGCGCGGCGATCGCCTCGATATTCGCGCTCAGGTGTCGTCCCGGGTCCAGAGGCAGCGCTTGATCATGAAAGCGGCTCAATCTCGCTTCCGACCGGAACATGTCGAGTTCAGGCCGGGGGACAAGCAAGCGGGAGAGCAGCGGAAAACCGTCCCCACCCCCCGGAAGGATGAGCCCCTGGATATGGTCGAGATGGGTGTGGGTGAGGGCAACCGTGCGTATCCGATCGACGGCGATCTTCGCTTCGCTCGGCGCCTGCGGCAGCAAGCCCATCGTCGGGTGCCAGGCGTTCGAGGATCCCGTATCGATCAGCGTGACTTCGTGGCCGTCGTCGACGGCAAAGGCGTTGACCGACAATCTGAGCGCGCCGTCGAAGAGCGGTACCTGCGACGGGAGATCGTCGCCGAAAGGCTTGTCTCCCGGCTGGCGCAGTCGCCGGACCGGCATGTCGACATAACCGTCGCGCAACGAGGTAACGGTCAAGTCGCCGATTTTATAGGTCGTGTGATGAGGTCCGGCTGAAATTCGTTCCAACGCTTGCTCTCTTTCAACCGCGCATTCCGAAGTGGCGGCTAGATCATTTCCAGCCCACGCTTACGCGTCGGCGGCGGGAAGGCGCGATCGAGATCGGCGAAATCCTGCGGCGTCAGTTCGATGCTCAGCGCGGCGGCGTTCTGGCGCACGTGCTCCTGGCGGCCGGCCTTCGGGATGGCGATGACGCCGTCCTGCATCATCACCCAGGCAAGCGCGATCTGTGCGGCGGTGGCGTTGTGGCGGGCAGCGACGACTTCCAGCCGGGTATTGTGAGCCAGCGCGCCCTGCTCGACCGGCGAATAGGCCATCAGCGGTATGCCGCGCTCCGCGCACCAGGGGGCAAGATCGAATTCGGGGCCGCGCCGCGACAGGTTGTAGAGAACCTGGTTGGTCTGGACGTCGCCGCCATGGTCCAAGCCGACCAGTTCCTCCATCTCGTCGGTGTCGAAGTTGGAGACGCCCCAATGCCGGATCTTGCCGGCCGCCTTCAAAGCCTCGAAGGCCTCGACGGTTTCGGACAGCGGCACGCTGCCCGGCCAATGCAACAGATAGAGATCGATGCGGTCGGTGGCGAGCCGCTTCAGGCTGTTCTCGCAGGCGCGCTTCACGCCGGCGCGCGAGGCATTGGAGGGCAGCACCTTGGAGACCAGGAAGGTCGCGTCGCGGCGCCCGGCGATGGCCTCCGCCACCACTTCCTCGGCGCCGCCGCTGGCATACATCTCCGCCGTGTCGATGAGCGTGATGCCGAGGTCAAGCCCCAGCTTCAGCGCCGCCACCTCATCGGCGCGGCGCCGTCGATCCTCGCCCATCTTCCAGGTGCCTTGGCCGAGGACCGGAACGGCTTCGCCGGACGGCAGCTTCAGGGTTCTGATCAACGAGCGGTTGATTGACGGGGGCATGGCTTTCTCCGCGTGAAGGCGGATCGCAGCACAGCCGTGGCCGGAAATCCAGACCGAAGGCTCGTGGCCGCCCGGATTTCTGGTCCGCCCGGATTTCCGCAGCGGCTACTTCGCCGGATGCTTGGCGAGCCAGTCCTGCATCTGCTTGATCTCGGCCTCCTGCGCCGTGACGACGCCTTCGGCGAGCTTGCGGATTTCCGGGTCCTTGCCATTGGCGATCACCACCTTGGCCATGTCGATGGCGCCTTGATGATGCGGGATCATGCCGCGGACGAAATCGACATCGGCATTGCCGGTGTACTTGATCATCATGTCCTTGTGCATCTTCTTCATCGCCGCCTCGTAGCCGATGGTGGCCGGGCTCTGGGCACCCATCGCCATCTTGGACATGTCATGCTTCATCTCTTCCGACGAAGCCGGCACGCTTTCGAGGAAGACGGCAAGCAGCATTCCGGCGGCCATCAGCAGCAGCACGATTTTCTTGGCCAAGGTCATTCAGGTCTCCTTCTGTTGGATAGCGTATCTGGGGGTATTGCTCAGAGTTTCAATGTTCTCAGCCGCAAGGCATTGGCGATGACCGACACCGACGACAGGCTCATCGCCGCCGCCGCGAGCATCGGCGACAGCAGCGTGCCGGTGAGCGGATAAAGGACGCCGGCCGCGATCGGCACGCCAAGCACGTTGTAGAGGAAGGCGAAAAACAGGTTCTGGCGGATGTTGCCGATCGTCGCCTGAGCCAGCGTGCGGGCTCTGACGATACCATTGAGGTCGCCCTTGACCAGCGTGATGCCGGCGCTTTCGACCGCGACATCGGCGCCGGTGCCCATGGCGATACCGACATCGGCGCTGGCCAGCGCCGGCGCGTCGTTGACGCCGTCGCCGGCCATGGCTACGGCGGCACCCTTGGCACGCAATTCCTCGACCAGCGCGCCCTTCTCGTCCGGCAGCAGCCCGGCGCGGACCTCGTCGATGCCGAGCCTGCCGGCGATCGCTTTTGCCGTGCGCTCGTTGTCGCCAGTGGCCATGATGATGCGCAGGCCCTTGTGGTGCAGGGCCTTGATCGCCTCTGCTGTCGTTGCCTTTACGGGATCGGCGACAGCGACGATGCCGGCGAACCTACCGTCGACGGCGACGAACATCGCCGTCTTGCCTTCGGCCTGCATCGCCTCGGCATTGGCCGCCGACGTTTCGACGCCGAGATCCGCCATCATCGCCGCATTGCCGAGCGCGACCTTCCTGCCCGAAACCGTGCCCGAAACGCCCTTGCCGGTGATGGCTTCGAAATCGACCGCGTCGGCCAGCTTCAGACCGCGCACGGCGGCGCCCTCGACGATCGCCTCGGCCAGCGGATGCTCGGAGCCCTTTTCGAGCGCGGCGGCGAGGCCCAGCAGCTCGTTCTCATCGATGCCGTCGGCCGCGACGACATCGGTAAGCCGCGGCTTGCCCTCGGTCAGCGTGCCGGTCTTGTCGACGATCAGCGTATCGACCGAGGCAAACCGCTCCAACGCCGCCGCTTCCTTGATCAGCACGCCGGCATGCGCGCCGCGCCCGGTCGCGGTCATGATCGACATCGGTGTCGCAAGGCCGAGCGCGCAGGGACAGGCGATGATCAGCACCGACACCGCCGAGACGATGGCGAAGATCAAGCTCGGTTCGGGACCGAGGATCGCCCAAGCGATGAAGGCAAGGACCGCCACCAGCACGACGGCCGGGACGAAATAGAAGGACACGCGGTCGGCGAGACCCTGGATCGGCGCGCGCGAGCGCTGCGCCTTGGCGACCAGCTCGACAATGCGCGACAGCGTGGTCTCGGCGCCGACCTTCTCGGCGCGCATGACCAGCGAGCCGTTCTTGTTCAGCGTGCCGCCGGTGAGCGTGTCGCCTTCCGTCTTCTCGACCGGCAGCGGTTCGCCCGTGATCATCGATTCATCGATCGCCGACCGACCCTCGAGAACGATGCCGTCGACCGGGACGGCATCGCCGGGGCGGATGCGCAAGCGGTCGCCCGACTTGACGCTGTCGAGCGGCACGTCCTTCTCGGAGCCGTCGGCGCCGATCAGCCGCGCTGTCTTCGGCGCGAGGTCGAGCAGCGCGCGAATGGCCGAGCCGGTGCGCTCGCGGGCCCTGAGTTCCAGCACCTGCCCCAAAAACACCAGCGCGACGATCACGGCGGCGGCCTCGAAATAGACCGGCACGGCGCCGTCATGGCCGCGGAACTGATGCGGGAAGACATCCGGGAACAGCGTAGCGACCAGGCTGAAGAGATAGGCCGCGCCGACTCCCAGCGAAATCAGTGTCCACATATTGGGGCTGCGGTTCAGGATCGATTCCCAACCGCGATGGAAGAACGGAAACGCCGCCCACAGCACCACCGGGCTCGCCAGCGCCAGCTCGACCCAGGTCTTGGCGCGGCCGTCGACGAGGTTTTCGAAGCCCAGCATCGGCGCCATGGCGATGGTCAGGAGGGGCACGGAGAGCGCCGCGCTGACCCAGAACCGGCGGGTGAAGTCGACGAGCTCGGGATTCGGGCCTTCCTCGCCGGTCGGCACGCCCATCGGTTCCAGCGCCATGCCGCAGATCGGGCAGGAGCCGGGCTTGTCGCGGACGATCTCGGGATGCATCGGGCAGGTGTACTGCGTGCCCTTCGGCATCGGCTGGGGCTCGGGCCGGCCGGCGAGGTATTTTGCCGGCTCGGCTTCGAACTTGCCCTTGCAGCTGGCGGAGCAGAAATAGAAGCCCTGCCCTTCGTGGCGAACGAAGTGCTTCGCGCTCGCGCGGTCGACATTCATGCCGCAGACCGGGTCGGTGGCGGAAAGATATGCTTCCGGCTCGGCCTGGAATTTCGTGCGGCAGCGTTCGCCGCAGAAATGAAACGTCCGGCCGCCATGCTCGGCCGTCGGCTTGCCGGCCGCCGGGTCGACCGTCATGCCGCAGACAGGATCGCGAACCACCGCTTCGGCGCCGGGCGCGGCATCCTTCGCGGAGCAGCAGCCGCCGCCATGCGCATGATGGTGGTGATGGTCGGAATGGGTCATGGCCAGGCCTCTGAATCTCGAACTTGAGGCGGAGGTAGTGCTTCCAGTAACTGGAAGGTCAAGGGCCGGTTTGGATTTTTGCGGCTTTGGTCTTGCAGCCGCGTATCCTGGCTATTGCTCACCGCTGAAAACGCGGCGGCCGGCCCCATACACAGCGCCGCGAAAACAGGCTATAGACGCCGCCGAATGGCAAAGATCTCCCTCAAACTCGACGAAATCATCGATGGCGACGCCTTGCGCCGCGACTTGACCGCGCTGACGGCGGCGAGCGCCGGCGACGGTTCAGGACCGGCTGTTCGCACGGCCGTCCTCCAGCTGCTCAAGGCCAGGATGGCGGAAGGGCGAAAGATCGCCGAAGCCATGCTCAAGCAGGATGGCGGCGGCAATGCCTGCGCCGAGCGGCTCTCGCATCTGATGGATGAACTGATCCGAGCGCTCTATGATTTCGCCGCTACCCATGTCTACCGGGTCAAGAACCGGTCTGCGGCCGAGCGCATGGCGGTCGTTGCCGTCGGCGGCTACGGCCGCGGCACGCTGGCGCCGGGCTCCGACATAGACCTGCTTTTCCTGCTGCCCTACAAGCAGACCCCATGGGGCGAGCAGATCGTCGAATACATGCTCTACATGCTGTGGGACATGGGGCTGAAGGTCGGCCACGCCACCCGCAACATCGACGAGTGCCTCAGGCTCTCGCGCAGCGACATCACCATCCGCACCTCGATCCTCGAGGCGCGCTTTCTGTGGGGCGAACAGAAGCTTTATGAAGAGCTGCTCACCCGCTTCGACCACGAAGTGGTGCGCACCACCGGGCCGGAGTATGTGCAGGCCAAGCTTGCCGAGCGCGACGAGCGCCACGCCAAGGCCGGCGAAAGCCGCTACCTTGTCGAACCAAATGTCAAGGACGGCAAGGGCGGCCTGCGCGACCTGCAGACGCTGTTCTGGATCGGCAAATATTTCTATCGCGTGCGCACCGGCGAGGAGTTGGTCGAGAAGGGCGTCTTCACCGAGGCCGAATATCGCGAATTCCAGAAGGCCGAGGATTTCCTGTGGGCGGTGCGCTGCCACATGCATTTCCTCACCGGCAAGGCGGAGGAGCGGCTGCATTTCGACATCCAGCGCGAGATCGCCGAGCGTCTGGGCTATACGACGCATCCCGGCCTGTCGGCGGTCGAGCGCTTCATGAAACACTATTTCCTCGTCGCCAAGGATGTCGGTGACCTCACCCGCATCTTCTGCGCGGCGCTCGAGGAAGAGCAGGCCAAGCACGTGCCGGGCTTCAACCGCATCTTCCTCACCTTCTCGCGGCGCAAGCGCAAGCTTGCCGGCACCTCCGACTTCATCGTCGACAACCACCGCATCAACATCGCCGACGACAGCGTGTTCGAGCGCGATCCGGTCAACCTGCTCAGGCTGTTCTGGTTCGCAGACAAGCACGGACTGGAGTTCCACCCCGACGCGCTGAAGCTGCTCACCCGCTCGCTCGGGCTCGTCAACAAGTCGCTCCGGCGCGACGAGGAAGCCAACCGGCTGTTCCTCGACATACTGACGTCGGACCGCAATGCCGAGCTCAATCTCAGGCGCATGAACGAGGCCGGGCTGCTCGGCAGGCTGATCCCGGACTTCGGCAGGATCGTCGCCATGATGCAGTTCTCGATGTACCACCACTATACGGTGGACGAGCATCTGATCCGCTGCATCGGCGTGCTGGCCGAGATCGAGCGCGGCGACGGCGCGAAGGTGCATCCGCTGTCGCATACGCTGATGCCGGGACTGAAGAAGAGCCGCGAGGCGCTCTATGTCGCCGTGCTTTTGCACGACATCGCCAAGGGCCGGCCGGAGGACCATTCGGAAGCCGGGGCCAGGATCGCGCGGCGCATCTGTCCGCATATGGGATTGTCGGCGGCCGACACCGAGACCGTCGCCTGGCTGGTCGAGAACCATCTCGTGATGTCGATGACGGCGCAGACGCGCGACCTCAACGACCGCAAGACGATCGAGGATTTCGCCTCCATCGTGCAGTCGGTCGAGCGGCTGAAGCTGCTCTTGATCCTCACCGTCTGCGACATCAGGGGCGTCGGGCCGGGCGTGTGGAATGGCTGGAAAGGCCAGCTGCTGCGCACACTCTATTTCGAGACGGAGCTGCTTTTGACCGGCGGCTTTTCCGAGGTGTCGCGCGCCGAGCGCACGACGGCGGCGCGCGAGCGGCTGGCCGAGGCGCTGGCGGCATGGCCGGCGAAGGAGCGCAAACGCTACGTCGCCCTGCACTATGAGAACTATCTGCTCACCGTCGATCTGCCCGACCAGTTGCGACACGCCGAGTTCGTCCGCGAGGCGGATGCGGCAGGCAAGAAGCTCGCCACCATGGTCAAGACGCATGAGTTCGAAGCGGTGACCGAGATCACCGTGCTGGCCCCGGACCATCCGCGCCTGCTTTCGATCATCGCCGGGGCATGTGCCGCGGCCGGCGGCAACATCGTCGACGCGCAGATCTTCACCACCTCGGACGGGCGGGCGCTGGACTCGATCCTGATCTCGAGGGAATTCGACCTCGACGAGGACGAGCGCCGGCGCGCCGAGCGGGTCGGCCGGCTGATCGAGGACGTGCTGTCCGGCAAGAGCTGGCTGCCCGACATGATCGAGAAGCGCACCAAGCCGAAGCGCGGCGCCAAGGCTTTCAGGATTCCGCCCCGCGCCGAGATCCGAAACACGCTGTCGAACCGCTTTTCGGTGGTCGAGGTCGAGGGGCTGGACCGGCCGGGCCTGCTGTCCGAGATCACCGGGACGCTGTCGGACCTGTCGCTCGACATCGCCTCGGCGCATATCACCACCTTCGGCGAGAAGGTCATCGACACGTTTTACGTCACCGACCTGACCGGACTGAAGATCGACAGCCCGACGCGCACCGCCACCATCCACAAGCGGCTGATCGATACGCTCGAAGGCAATTCGTCCGAACGCAACGGCAAGGCCAAGGCAGCGGCCGAGTGACCATCCATTTGACGCAATTTTTCTGGCAGTCGTCCCCAGCATGAGCCTAGTCAAGAAATTCGCCACCGTCGCTTCCGGCACGCTGATGAGCCGCGCGCTGGGTTTCGGCCGTGAGATGCTGATGGCGGCGGCACTCGGCACCGGGCCGGTCGCCGACGCCTTCAACGCCGCCTTCCAGTTCCCCAACACCTTCCGCCGGCTGTTTGCCGAGGGCGCCTTCAACGCCGCTTTCGTGCCGCTGTTCGCCAAGGAGATCGAGCAGCATGGCACCGAAGGCGCCAAGCGCTTTTCGGAGGAAGTGTTCGGTGTGCTGTTTTCGGCGCTTTTGGCACTGACAATCGCGATGGAACTGGCGATGCCGCTGATCGTGCGCTATCTGGTGGCGCCGGGCTTTGCCGACATTCCAGGCAAGTTCGAGACGACCGTCCGGCTTGCGACGATCATGTTCCCGTACCTGATCTGCATGTCGCTCGGCGCCATGATGGCCGGCATGCTGAACTCGCTGCGCCGCTATTTCGCGGCGGCGATCGCGCCCGCCTTCCTCAACATCATCCTGATCGGCGTGCTCGCCTATGCCTGGTATCACGGGCTGGACGCGCATGATGTCGGTTTCGGCTTGTCCTGGGGCGTGCTGGCGGCAGGCATCGTGCAGCTTGCCATCGTCTGGATAGCGGTGCGCAATGCCGGCATCTCGATCGGCTTCCGCTGGCCGAAGATGACGCCCAACGTCAAGAGGTTGCTGATCCTGGCGCTGCCGGCGGCGATCACCGGCGGCATCACCCAGATCAACCAGCTGATCGGCACGGCGATCGCCTCGGCGCAGAACAGCGCGGTGTCGTCGCTCGCCTATGCCGATCGCATCTACCAGCTCCCGCTCGGCGTCGTCGGCGTGGCCGTCGCCATCGTGCTGTTGCCGGAACTGTCGCGGGCGCTGAAATCGGGCAATCTGATCGAGGCCGCCAATCTGCAGAACCGCTCGGTCGAGTTCACCTTGTTCATGACCTTGCCGGCGGCAGCCGCGCTCTGGGTGATGTCGGAACCGATCGTGCGGCTGGTCTATGAGCGCGGCGCCTTCGCCGCCAACCACTCGACGCCGATCGTCGCCTCGATCCTGGCGATCTTCGGCCTCGGCCTGCCCGCCTTCGTTTTGATCAAGGCGTTCACGCCCGGCTATTTCGCACGCGAGGACACCCGGACACCGATGATTTTTGCCGCCATCTCGGTCGGCGTGAACGTCGCCACTGCATTGACCCTGTTCCCGTCGATGGGCGCACCGGGCATCGCGGTGGCCTCGGCCGTTGCCGGCTGGGTCAACGCGCTGATGCTGCTTGGCATGCTGATCAAACGCGGCCATTGGGGCCGCGACGTGCCGCTCTTGAGACGCATTCCCCGGCTGGTGCTCTCCGCCGTAATCATGGCCGTGGCGCTTTACTTCGCGGAGCGCCACTTTGCCACACAGATTGGGCCTGGCTCGCCGCTCGTGGTGAAGGCGACGACGGTGCTTGGCCTGGTCGCCGGGGGCGCCGCGCTCTACTTCATCGCCGCCTTCGGCACCGGCGGCGCCGATTTCGGCATGGTCCGGCGCAATGTGAAACGTCGTTCACCCAAGGCGCCACCACCCGTCAGGGAACGGTCTCCAGATCCGTGAGCCGGAATTCATTGGCCGTGGAAAGCATCGGAACAGCGTAGTATCGCGCGCAAGCGTAGTGGAAGCAGTCCGCCATGTTTAGGCGGACAGCATTGTTGCGAAACCGCGAAGCGGCCTCGATGGATAGAGATGTTGCCTCGGCCGCAGGCGGAAGCTCGCGCAAGGCAATGGCCCGCTCTTCTAGAAAGCGAGCTACAATCTCCGCGCTTCTTGCGACCGGAATCGCCAGCTTTTCTGGTCGCGCGAGCGCCATCGCGGCCTCCCAAACGGCTATCGCCGACGTGAACGGTGCCGATGCCTCCATGACGGCCTGCGCGCATCGCTCGGCTTCCGTCTCGTTGCTCAGGATCGCGACGATGGCTGCTGCGTCGACAAACATCAGTCGTCGCCGGAAAGTTCATCATAAACGGACTGCGGCAACGGTTTGCGCGCTTGTTCGCTAAGCTTGATTCCAAACTCGGCTCGCAGTCGCGCCGCCGTTTCCAGTGGCGTCTCGCGATTGCGCCGCCGCTCCAGGGCCTCGCGCATGGCAATCACGATTGCCTCGGTGATGCCTACCCCTTCAGCTTTGGCGAAAGCGCGCGTCAGCCTGTCGGCTTCCTTGTTGTTGATGTTGATAGTCATCGCTACATTCCTTTATGTAGTTAGAAAGATGTAGCTTATGCGTGGCAAAGTCAACGTACCGATGAGCCATGCCAGCTCGGTCCGCGCCTCTTGATCGCGCGCCCGGCTTCGTCCATAAGCGCGCCGTCGCAAGACTTTCGCCGCGCGCGGTTTCCAGCCGTGTGATTGGCTCCAAAACGTCTGCAACTTTTTGGAATCATGTTTATACGGCCCTCCACAAGCCATGAGGAATTCATGTCCGCCTTCAAGCCACTCGTCTTTTCGGGCGTCCAGCCGACCGGTAACCTGCATCTCGGCAACTATCTCGGCGCCATCAAGAAATTCGTCGCTCTCCAGGAACAGTCCGACTGCATCTACTGCGTCGTCGACCTGCATTCGCTGACGGCGCAGCTGGTGCATCAGGACCTCGGCGACCAGACGCGCTCGATCACCGCGGCGTTCCTGGCCTCCGGCATCGACCCGAAGAAGCACATCGTCTTCAACCAGTCGCGGGTCATGCAGCACGCCGAGCTTGCCTGGATCTTCAACTGCGTGGCGCGCATCGGCTGGATGTACCGGATGACGCAGTTCAAGGACAAGGCCGGGAAGGACCGCGAGAACGCCTCGCTCGGCCTGCTCGCCTATCCGAGCCTGATGGCGGCCGACATCCTGCTCTACCGCGCCACCCATGTGCCGGTGGGCGAGGACCAGAAGCAGCATCTGGAGCTCACCCGCGACATCGCGCAGAAATTCAACAACGACTTTTCCGAGAAGATCGCGGCACTCGGCATCGGCGTCGAGATGAGGATAGGCGAAGAGACGGTGAACGGTTACTTCCCGATCACCGAGCCGGTGATCGGTGGTCCGGCGGCACGCATCATGAGCCTGCGCGACGGCTCGAAGAAGATGTCGAAGTCGGATCCGTCGGATCTCTCGCGCATCAATTTGACCGACGACGCCGACACCATCTCGAAGAAGATCCGCAAGGCCAAGACCGACCCGGAGGCCTTGCCGAGCGAGATCGACGGGCTGGAAAGCCGGCCCGAGGCCGAAAACCTCGTCGGCATCTATGCCGGTCTCGCCGAGATCTCGAAGGAAGACGTGCTGAGGGAATATGGCGGTCAGCAATTCTCCGTGTTCAAGCCGGCTCTGGCCGACCTTGCCGTGGAGAAGCTGGCGCCGATCGCTTCCGAGATGCGCCGCATCGAGGGCGACCGCGCCTATGTCGACGCCGTGCTCAAGGACGGCGGCGACCGGGCGCGGGCGATCGCCGAGGGCACGATGAAGACGGTGCGTGACATTATCGGCCTGTTGCAGGACTGACCGACGATTGGTCCCATAGGACCATTGCCGCGCCGACCGACGGCTTGCCGCCGGTCGGCCGCGGTGGCAGATTGCGGCCGAAACCATACCGAGCAGATAGACATGGTCTCCAAACGCCTCAGCCGCGAAGCCGGCCATCGCAGGAAATTCCTGACGATCATCGACGACACGCCGGAATGCGAGCGCGCAGTCGCCTATGCCTCGAAGCGGGCGCAAAGCACCAGCGGCGTGCTGGTGCTGCTCTATGTCATCGTGCCGGACGATT
The DNA here is from genome assembly GCF_006439375.1 of Mesorhizobium sp. B4-1-1. Taxonomy (NCBI): domain Bacteria; kingdom Pseudomonadati; phylum Pseudomonadota; class Alphaproteobacteria; order Hyphomicrobiales; family Phyllobacteriaceae; genus Mesorhizobium; species Mesorhizobium sp. B4-1-1. The sequence goes on along the minus strand of NZ_VFTH01000006.1, from coordinate 267,815 downwards.
TTCAGCATTGGCTGGGGGTCGAGAAGATCATGCGCGAGGAAGCGAATGCGACGGCGCGCGCGGCGCTCGACGGCTATGCGAACAAGGTGCGCCAGAAGCTCGGCATCGAACCGGAGTTGGTCGTGCGCGAGGGCAAGCCCACGGAAGAAATCCACAAGCTGATCGAGGAAGACCAGGACATCGCCATACTGGTGCTGGCAGCCGGCGCCGGCAAGGAAGGCCCTGGACCACTGGTCAGCGCGGTTGCCGGCCGGGGAGCGGCCTTCCCCATTCCAGTCACGGTGGTGCCGCAGAATCTGTCCGACGAGGAGATCGACAGCTTAGCTTAAGCCACCTCAATCCCCGGCCTCCGCCGACCTGATCACTGCCACCACTTCAAAAGCCGTGACGGGCCCGAAAAAGCATTCCGCCAGCCAGCTGTTCGGGCGACGCGTTTCGCTTGAATGTCCAGCCGATAGAGCCTATTTAGAATTATTCCAAACTATCGGCCCGGGAAGGGCCTGGAGATACCCATGTTCATCCAGACCGAATCGACGCCGAACCCGGCGACGCTGAAATTCCTGCCGGGCAAGGAAGTGGTGGGCGAAGGCACAGCCGATTTCCGCAACGCCGAAGCCGCGGCGGAGGCCTCGCCGCTGGCCGGCCGTCTGTTCGAGATCCCGGGCGTCACCGGCGTCTTCTTCGGCTATGATTTCATCACCGTGACCAAGGACGGTCCGGACTGGCAGCATCTGAAGCCGGCGATCCTCGGCGCCATCATGGAGCATTTCATGTCCGGTGCGCCGGTCATGGCCACGACCGCTCCGGCGAGCCAAGCCGGCGAGACCGGCGAGTTCTACGACAAGGCCGACGAAGAGCTGGTGCTGACCATCAAGGAACTGCTCGACACGCGCGTGCGGCCGGCCGTTGCCCAGGACGGCGGCGACATCACCTTCCGCGGCTTCGAGAATGGCACCGTGTTCCTGCACATGAAGGGCGCCTGCGCCGGCTGCCCGTCGTCGACGGCGACGCTGAAGCACGGCATCCAGAACCTGCTTCGCCACTTCGTGCCGGAAGTCCAGCAGGTCGAGCAGGTCGCCTGAGAATCCACTTCGCCCGCCGCGTAGTGCGGCGAGGCGAATTCCGATCCAAGACACAAAAACAAAAAACCGGGCCCCAACAGCCCGGTTTTCTGTTCTTGGACGTCTTGTTGTTGCCTAGACGGTCCGCTTGCGAAAGCTTTTGGCCTCGGCCTTCGTGATCACATCACGATGACCTTGGCGCCGACCGACGTGCGGTCGTAGAGGTCGATAATGTCCTGATTCATCAGCCGGATGCAGCCCGACGACATCGCCTTGCCGATCGAGAACCATTCCGGGCTGCCATGCAGGCGGTAGCCCATGTCGCCGCCCTTGTTGAAGAGATACATGGCGCGCGCGCCGAGCGGGTTCTTCAGGCCCGGCTCCATGCCGCCGGCGAATTTGGCGAGCTCGGGCTGGCGCTTGATCATCTGCGAGGGCGGCGTCCAGGTCGGCCATTCGCGCTTCAGCGCGATATGGGCCGTGCCGTGCCATTCAAAACCCTCGCGGCCGACGCCGATGCCGTAGCGCATCGCCATGCCGTCGCCCTCGATGAAATAGAGGAACTTGTTCTGTGTATCGACGATGATGGTGCCCGGCTTCTCCGGCGAGTCGTACCGCACTTCCTGGCGGTGGTACCTGGCGGGGACCTTCTCGATCGGGATGCGCGGCAGCTGATAGCCGGCATCGCTCATCGCGCCATAGTTGTTGGTGAACATTTGCCCACCGATGGTGCTGCACCCGCTGATCGCGGTCGACAGCGCAAGGGCGGCGAGGATTGCAAATGACTTCAAGCGCATGAATAGGTCCGACGCCCCGTCTCAATAGCAGCGGCACGAGTCGGCCGCTTTCTTGCCATCATTCATGCTGGCATTTCTTTTGCTTGCCAAGCGCGCACTGCCTATATGCAAGACCTTCCCTACCGGTAAGTGCTGAACTGCGGCATTTCCGCAACAGGCCTCACCGGATTGTGAAGCAAAATCAATGAGGCAGCTCGGAGAGCCGCCTCAATTCGAGGAGAGCGCCATGAATGTCGGTGATGCCGCCGAGCGTTCCGGCCTGCCGGCCAAGACCATCCGCTACTATGAGGAGATCGGCCTGATCCGTCCGGCGCGGGCCGAGAACGGCTATCGCGATTACTCCGGCGACGATATCCACCGGCTCGCCTTCCTGCGCCGTGCGCGCAATCTCGGCTTCTCAATCGACGATTGCAGGCAGCTCATGGCGCTCTATCAGGACCGCGGCCGCGCCAGCCATGACGTGCGCGAAATCGCCGCCGCCCATGTCAGGGCGATCGAGGAGAAGCTGCGCGAATTGCAGTCGATGCGCGGGACGCTGCAGAAGCTAATCCACGCCTGCCACGGCGATGAGCGGCCGGACTGCCCGATCCTGGATGACATGGCGGGAGCGGCCTGAGGGGCAGAGTTCCGTCAGCGCTTCCAGAAATCGCGGTGCGGGGCGAGCAGCTCGTCCGCGATTTCGGGAAAGGGGCCCAACACCTCGATCTTCTTCTGGCCGGAAGCGAGGACGGTGCGCGAGGCGAGGTTCATCGTCGGATTCTCCGCGTGATCCCCGGTGAGCCCGAGGAGGCTGGTTTCCTCGACCCCATAGACCAGGCGCCCGATATTCGCCCAGTACATCGTGCCGGCGCACATCGCGCACGGTTCGAAGGTCGAGACCAGCGTGCATTGCCACAGGAACTCCGGCTCATAGGCCGCCGCGGCCCGGCGGGCGAGCTCTGTCTCGGCATGGCGCACCGTGTCGAGATTGCCCTGCCGCATCAAAACGCGATCGTCCGGCCCGACAAGCACGCAACCGAACGGATGATGCCCATGCGCCGCCGCCTCGCGCGCGGCGGCGTCAGCGGACCGGAGGTGGGCGAGCATCTGATCGCGGGTCATGGGGAATTCCTCCACGGTGAGATTGCTGCCAGGGGATTTGATTAGCAAGAACTAAACTTTTCTTGAGCCTCCCACCTGGCTTTGAACTCCGACCATTTCCGGTTTGGTGCTATTTTGACAACCGCACAATGAGATTGCTGGGGCATGGGCATGCAAGAAGACATCGAACGGGTCGAGCAGCATATCCGCGAGATTGAACAGCGGATCGAGCGCCAGCGCGCGGTCATCACCCAGGCCGAGGAAACCGGCTTGCCGACCGACGGCCCGCGCAACTTCCTGTGGTTCCTGAAAGAGACACTGAGCCTGAGCCGCGACCACCTGGCCAGGCTCCTGGCGGATGAGTTTCGAGCGAGGGATTCGCAATAAGGGCGCAGCGAAGCCCATAGAAAACGGGTTCAAACCGTGAACAAAATCTGGCATGGTGGTTGCCATGCCCATTGTTTCCCCGATTCCCCTCAACCCTTTGATCGACGGCCGCCAGTCGGAGCGCGCCATGCTGGTGCGGCGCGGCGTGCAGCGGCTGCTGACCGAAATGGGCGCGCATGTGCTGCCGGAGCTTTCCCTGGCGACAGGCCGCCGCGCCGATCTCGTCGCGCTGACCAGGCAGGGCGACATCTGGATCATCGAGATCAAATCCTCGATCGAGGATTTCCGGGTCGACCGCAAATGGCCTGACTACCGTCTGCATTCCGACCGCTTCTTCTTCGCCACCCATCCCGGCGTTCCCCAGGACATCTTTCCCGAGGAGTGCGGCTTCATCCTCTCCGACGGCTATGGCGCGGAGATCCTGCGCGAGGCGCCCGAGCACCGCATGGCGGCTGCGACGCGCAAGGCGCTGATGCTGCGGATCGCCCGCGCGGGCGCCGCGCGGCTGCTGGCGGCCGAGCTCGCCGGCGTCGCGGTGCCGGCGCTGGATGGCGAGAGCGAGTAGCGCCTGTTGCTCGTCGTACAAGGTGGGAGAGGAAATAGGCGTTGCAGCTGACCTATTCCACGTCCTCGTCCACCCCACTCGCCGCCGGCGCCATGAGCAGGATGGCGGCGCCCAGCAGCGCCGCGATCAGCGACCCCGCAAGGATGCCGACCTTCACCGCGTCCTGGAGCGCCGGGTCGCTGGCGAAGGCGAGCAGGCCGATGAACAGGCTCATGGTGAAGCCGATGCCGCAAAGCAACGAAATGCCCAGCATATGCAGCCAGCCGGCATTGACCGGCAGGTCGGCGAGGCCGAAGCGGATGGCAAGGGCCGAGGAGCCGAAGACGCCGACCAGCTTGCCCAACACCAGGCCGGCGGCGACGCCCAGCGTCAGCGGCTCGACAAGGGCTGCAAAGCTCAGGCCGCCGAGCGAGACGCCGGCATTGGCGAAGCCGAAGATCGGGATGACGAGGAAGGGGACGAGCTTGTGCAGGCCGTGTTCCAGCCGGTGCAGCGGCGAATGTTCGAGATCGTGGCTGATGCCGGGAGAACGCTCCAGCGGGATGGTGAGCGCCAGCGCCACGCCGGCTAGCGTGGCGTGCACGCCCGACTTCAGCACCAGCACCCACAGCAGCGCGCCGAGCAGCAGATACGGCCAGAGCTTCATGGCGCGCATGCGGTTGAGCACGACCAGCAAGGCGATGACGACGAAGGCGGCCGCGAGGTAGGCGAGCGACAGGCCGCTGGTGTAGAACAGCGCGATGATGATGACGGCGCCGAGGTCGTCGATGATGGCGAGAGCAGTGAGGAAGACTTTCAGCGAGGCCGGCACGCGGCTGCCGAGCAGCGACAGCACGCCAAGCGCGAAGGCGATGTCGGTGGCGGTGGGGATCGCCCAGCCGGAGAGTGCCGCGTGATTGTCGCGGTTGATCAAGACATAGACCAGCGCCGGCACCAGCATGCCGCCGGCGGCGGCGACGCCCGGCAGCACGCGGCGCGGCCAGGTCGAGAGCTGTCCGTCCAGCATCTCGCGCTTGATCTCCAGCCCGACCAGCAGGAAGAACACCGCCATCAGCCCGTCATTGATCCAGTGCGAGACGCTGAGCGGCCCGAGATAGGCGTGCAGGACAGCGAAGTAAGTGCCGGCCAAAGGCGAGTTGGCGACGATCAGTGCAAGGGCTGCAGACACCATCAGGATGATGCCGCCAGCGGCCTCGCCGTCGAGGAATTCACGCAGGATCGATTTCGGCCGTTCGTCTTGCATGGTGCCTCGCTAACCTAGCCTGTTGCCGGGAATCTGTGGTCCAATGATGCGCAACGTCAGCGGCGATGCAAGGCTTACGGGCGACACCGCAGCCGATGCTTCGAAAATTGGCCGAAACGTCCGCCTCTTCGTCATCCACGGGCGAAGCAAGGAGCGAAGCGGACGCGGAGACCCGAGGATCCATTCCGTTACATCGGAGCGGTGCCCACGGCGCAGAATTCTGCTCCGGGCACGGATCCTCGGGTCTCCGCGTCCGCTTCGCCCGTGGATGACGACGCTTGCCTAGCGCGGCGCCCGCTTCGCGAGGATCCGCTGCAAGGTGCGCCGATGCATGTTCAGCCGGCGCGCCGTCTCGGACACGTTGCGGTCGCACATTTCGTAGACGCGCTGGATGTGCTCCCAGCGCACGCGGTCGGCCGACATCGGGTTTTCCGGCGGTGCCGCGCGCTCGCCTGAGGTCCGGGTAAGCGCGGCGAAGACGTCGTCGGCGTCGGCGGGCTTGGAGAGGTAGTCGATAGCGCCGAGCTTCACCGCGGTCACCGCGGTGGCGATGTTGCCGTAGCCGGTCAAGATGATGGCGCGGGCGTCGTCGCGCCTCTCGCGAATGGCGGCAACGACATCGAGGCCATTGCCATCGCCGAGCCGCATATCGACCACCGCATAGGCCGGCGGATGGGCGCGCGCCTTGGCGACCGCCTCCTCCACGCTCTCCGCCGTCTCGACCACGAAGCCCCGGGTCTCCATGGCCCGGGCGAGCCGGGTGAGGAACGGCTTGTCGTCCTCGACGATGAGCAGCGAGGTGTCCTCGCCCTCGACCATTGCGCCAGTCGTTTCGTCTCCGCTCATCTTATCGGCATCCCACTGACTTGAACCACCTCGCCCCCGAAACGAATTCTAGCGAATGCGCCTTAAGTCCTTGTTTCCGGGCACGTCGTTTCCCAAAAAAGCTGCACAGTTCTGGACGATATGCCTCACTTTTACGCAGATACAGTCCCGCAACGGCAATGTCCAATTTTTACAGCCGGCAACAGAGCTGCCAATTGGTAAATGCAGGGCTTTTTCACCGTTTCGCAATTCCGGACGGAAAACTACGGCGAAGTCGCCGAGCCCAACCGCTGCGCACTTTTCCTGGAGTTGCTTCAGGCGTTGTCGAACGTGGTGGCCGACGCATGGTCCTGGTTGAGGAAGACGCCGCGCGGCCATGCGATCTGCACCACCGCGCCTTCGCCAAGCCCGCTCGAATTGCGGAAATCGATGGTGGCGCCCGATCGTTCCAGCAAGGTCTTGGCGATGAACAACCCTAGCCCCAGGCCGCCGCCGGCCTCGGTGCCCTGGCGCGTCGACATATAGGGCTCGCCGATGCGGTCGATGATCTCGGCCGGAAAGCCCGGCCCGTCATCGGTGATCGAGAAGATGACCTCGTCATTGTCCCAGCTCCAGCTGACGGTGACCGACTTGCGGGCGAAATCGACGGCATTCTCGACCAGGTTGCCGAGCCCGTAGATGACGCCGGGGCTGCGCTGGCCAACGGGCTCGGGGCCGATACGCTCGCCGGGCCGCAGCCGGATCGAAATGCCGAAATCGCGATGCGGCGCCGTCACCTCCTCGACCAGCGAGGTGAGAGGCATGCGCGACATATGCGCTTCGCCTTCCGAGGAAAGGCTGGTCAGCCGCTTCAGGATCTCGCGGCAACGCTCGCTTTGCGAGCGCAGGAGCTTCACGTCCTCGCCGTATTTCGGGTCCTTGCCGAGCGCCTTTTCCATCTCCTTGGCGACGACGGTGATGGTCGCCAAGGGCGTGCCGAGCTCATGCGCAGCCGCCGCCGCCAGCCCGTCCAGCGCCGACAGATGCTGCTCGCGCTGCAGCACCAGTTCGGTGGCGGCCAGCGCGTTGGCGAGCAGGCGCGCCTCCGCCGCGACACGGAAGGCATAGATGGCGGTGAAGGCGATCGAGGCGAACACCGCCATCCACATGCCGGCAACATAGATGAACGGCATCGGCAGCGGCGCGTCCTCGTACCAGGGCAGCGGCAGGTGGAAGAACACCAGCAGAGTGGCGGCTATCATGACCAGCGCGCCCAGCACCGCGGTCATGCGCAGCGGCAGCGAAGCGGCCGAGATGACGACCGGCACGGAAAGCAGCACGCAAAACGGATTGGTCAGGCCGCCGGTCATGTAGAGCAGGCCGGTGAGCTGGATGCCGTCGAAGGTGAGAATCGCGAAGGCCGAAAGCGGGGTCAGGCGGTGCGCCGCCGGATAGCGGAAGGTCAGCCACAGATTCATCCAGGCCGAGCACGCAATCAGCGCGAAGCACATCGACACCGGCAGCGGGAATTTCAGGCCATAGGCGACGACCAGCACGGTCAGGCTCTGGCCGACGATGGCCAGCCAGCGCAGGCGGATCAGCGTGTTGAGCCGCAACCGCTGGCTTTGCTGGGAATCGGGCGCTCGCAGGATGTTGATCATCGACTTACGATTATAACCGCGGAAGGGTAAGCGCCAGTAGCGCTGTAAAGGCGACTTGAGCGATTGGCAGCCGGTGTTTCGGTTCACCATCATGAGCGCTTGGTGTTTGGCCGGGGCCTTCGCGACTTAATCATCCACGGGCGGAGCGACGCGAAGCGGAGCGCAGACCCGAGGATGACGAAGTGATGGGCGTTTGCGCCAATCGCCAACGTATACCGCTCGCCAGCGAGGCCCACCAAGCTTCTGTGCAATCCTACGTTCCGCGCGGCTTGGCACGGCTGGTGGCGGCGGCCAGTAGCGGGTTTTCCGGCCAGACATGCTTGGGATACCGGCCGCGCATGTCGGCGCGCACATCCGCCCAGGAGCCGCGCCAGAAGCCGGGGAGGTCGCGCGTCGTCTGGATGGGGCGATGCGCCGGCGAGAGAAGCTCCAGCGTCAGCGGCACGGTGCCGTTGGCGATCGCGGGATGACGGTCGAGGCCGAACAGCTCCTGCACGCGGACCGCAAGCACCGGCCATTCGCCGTCGTAGCGGATCGGCACGTGACTACCCGACGGCGCGTCGAAGTGGGTCGGCGCCAGCGCGTCGACCTTGCGCTGCAGGTCGTGCGGGACCAAGGCCATAAGTGCCGACGACAAAGTCGCCGGCTTGATGGCCGCGAAAGAGGCGTCGCCGGAGAGAAAGGGCAGGAGCCAATCGTCGAGCCCCTCGACCAGCGCTTCATCCGAAACGTCGGGCCAGGGCGCGCCGAGGCCGCGATGCAGCCAGCCGAGCCGCTGCCGCAACGTCTCGGCATCCTTGCCCCAATCGAGCAGAGCCAGACCGTGCTCCCGTAAAGCGTCGAGGATAGCCTGATCGGCATCGGCGCCCGACGGCGCCGGCAGCATACGCTCGGACAAGGTGATGGCGCCGAGCCGCGCGGTCTCGCGCACCCGCACGGCGCGGCGCTCGCGGTCGAAACTCGTCTCGCGCCTCGTCTCGATGCGATCGGCAAGAGCGGCGCGGATGTCGGCTTCGCCGACCGGCGCGGCGGCGGTGATGCGGGCGTTCTGCGCCTTGCCCTGCAGGTCGGCGACCACCAGCCAGGTTTCATTGGCGAGCGGATCGGCGGCATCGACCATGGCGCCCGAACCATTGGCAAGCACGAAGCGGCCGCGCTCGCCGCGCGCCCTTGCCACTCGATCCGGCCAGGCATGGATCAGGAGCGAGCCGGCAGAGGCCGCCTCGCCGGCCTGCCCGCCGCCGGCTTGTCTGGCCAAACGCTCGGCGAGCTGCCTGGCGGCGTTGGCGCGCGGCGATTTCTCGCCGCGAAAGCGGATCAGGCGGCGTTCGAGATCGGCGCTGTCGCCGCCCAATCCGCGCTCGGTCAGCAATACGGCAAGTGTCGCCGCTTCCTGCGCATGACCGCCTCTCACCGCTTCGGCCACCATATGCGCCAACCGCACCGGCAATGCCAGCTTGCGCATGGCGGCGCCCGCCTTCGTCAGCCGGCCGGCATCGTCGATGGCATGCAGCGCTTTCAGCAGCACCCTCGCCTCGCTGAGCGCCGGGGCCGGCGGCGGATCGAGGAAGGAGAGGCTCGACGGATCGGCGACACCGAAGGCGGCGCAGTCAAGCAACAGTCCGGACAGATCGGCCTCGAGGATTTCCGGCGGCGTGAAGGCGGGAAGCGACGCGGTCTGCTCGGCGCGCCACAGGCGCACCGCCATGCCGGCTTGAGTGCGGCCGGCGCGGCCGGCGCGCTGATCGGCCGAGGCCTTGCTGACGCGCACCGTCTCGAGCCTGGTCAGGCCGCTCGCCGGCTCGTAGCGCGGCAGCCGCGACAGGCCGGAATCGATGACGACGCGCACGCCGTCGATGGTGATCGAAGTCTCGGCGATCGAGGTCGCCAGCACCACCTTGCGGCGACTCGGCGGCGCAGGCTTGATTGCCTGATCCTGCGCCCGGTTGTCGAGCTGGCCGTAGAGCGGAACGATGTCGGTGTCGGCGGCGACATTGCCCTGAAGCCGCTCGGCCGTGCGCTCGATCTCGCGCTGTCCGGGCAGGAAGGCGAGCACGCTGCCCTGCTCGCCGGCCAGGGCCGCGCGCACGGCCTTGGCCATGGCGTCCTCGACCGCCACGCCTGCCGGCCGTTCGTCGTAGCGGATCTCGACCGGATAAGCGCGGCCCTCGCTTTCGATCACCGGTGCCTGCGCCAGAAGCCTCGACACGCGGGCGCCGTCGAGCGTCGCCGACATGACCAGCAGACGCAGATCCGGCCGCAGCGCGGCCTGCACGTCGAGCGCCAGCGCCAGGCCGAAATCGCCGTCGAGCGAGCGCTCATGGAATTCGTCGAAGATCACCGCCGAAACGCCGGGCAGTTCCGGGTCGTCGAGAATCATGCGCGAGAGCACGCCTTCGGTGACGACCAGGATTTTTGTCCGCGCCGACGTGCGGTTCTCCATGCGCATGGCATAGCCGACCGTGCCGCCGGGTTCCTCGCCGAGCAGCTCAGCCATGCGGCGGGCGGCCGCGCGAGCGGCCAGCCGGCGCGGCTCGAGCAGCACGATCCGGCCCTGCCCCAGCCAGGACGCGTCGAGCAGCGCCAGCGGCACCAGCGTCGTCTTGCCGGCGCCGGGCGGCGCCACCAGCACGGCGCTGCTGCGCTGCGAGAGCGCTTCGCCGAGCGCCGGCAGCACGGCAGTCACCGGAAGCTCCGGCAGGGGTTTCGTCGTCATCTGGCCCGCATATCAGCGGTCGCGGTCGCCATGCAACTTGCCAGACCGGTGCGCGGTCAAAGCCTGGTGCGCGAAAACGGGTTCCAGCGCACGGTGCCGAGCCTCACCTCCTCGCGCACCATCGTCAGAAGGCCGGAAGCGCCGACCACCGCCAGGCCGACCAATGACAGCCAGTCGGGATATTCCTGGAAGAACAGCGCGCCGAGGATGACCGCCCAGACGATCTGCGAGTAATGGGTCGGCGCGATGCGGTTCGCGGGCGCGTATTTGACCGCAAGCAATTGCAGCAGTTGTCCGCCGGCGGTGAAGACACCGGCCAGCATCAGCCAGACCAATTGCCCGAGATTGGGGAGCGAGAACGACGTCGCGGCCGCGCCGACGCCGTTGAAGACCAGGCCATAGCCGACCAGCGCGCCGAGAATGGTCGTGCGCTTTTCCTGTTGGGCGAGCGAGCGCATCAGGATGACGCTGGTGGCGGCGAGGAAGGCGTTGGCGAAGGCGGCGAGATGGCCGAGATGCAATTCGCGAAAGCCCGGCCGCACCACCAGCATGACGCCGACGAAGCCGGCGACGACGGCCAGCCACCGCCAGGGACCGACCTTTTCCTTCAGGATGACCGTCGACAGGATGGTGACCAGCAGCGGCGCCAGGAAGATCAGCGCGTAGACTTCCGCCAGCGGAATGGTGGTGAAGGAATAAACGCTGAGCACACCGGACGCGATGCCCGCCAAGGCGCGCGCCTGCACCGCCCATGGCCTTTTGGTGCGCCAGAAGTTGCGCCAGCGTTCGTCCCTGGGCTTGGTGAAGAACAGAAAGCAGCCGGCAAACAAGGTCGAGAAGAAGCCGATCTCGAAGACGGTGAACTGCCCGCCCAAGCTCTTGATGACCCCGTCGCTGAACGAATAGCTTGCATAGGCGATCAGGGCGAGCAGGATTCCGTTCGGCATACCATTTCCGGGAGAGACGACGTGAAGATATTGGCGCTGGGGGCACATCCCGACGACATCGAGATATTCATGTTCGGTACGCTGGCCGCCTATGCGGCGCAAGGCGCAGAACTGGCTTTTGCGATAGCCACCGATGGGGCCAAGGGCGGCACGGGCAACCCGAAGGCGCTTGCCCGCTTGCGGCGCGAGGAAGCGGCCAAGGCGGCGGACCTGCTCGGCGTCGAGCCGCGTTTCCTCGACTTTCCCGACGGCGCGCTCGTCGCCGATGCGGCATTGATTTCGGTGCTCAAGGCGCTGATCGGCGAGGTGAAACCCGACCTCGCGATCACCCATGCGCCCTACGACTACCATGGCGACCATCGCGCCCTGTCCGACGGTGTGCGCGTAGCCGCATCCTTCGCCGTCCCGGTGCTGCATGCCGACACGCTCGGCGGCACCGGTTTTTCGCCGACGCATTATGTCGAGATTTCGCATCATTGGGACATCAAGGCGAAAGCGATCCGCGCGCACCAGTCGCAAGGTCCGGAGCACTACGTACACAGGGCACGCCTCCAGAACGAATTTCGCGCCGGACAATGCAACGGCGCCGCCGGCGCGCTGGCCGAGGCCTTCCGCTTCGAGCCGACTTTCCCCTTTGCCGACATACGCGCGCTCTTACCGCCGGCGCCGCCGATCCGGCCGGTGACGGCTAACACCGAATAGGTCGAGGTGCCTGATATCAGGCAAACAGCAGCGATTCGATTTTGCGGGCCGCGGCCGCGACCTTCGCGATGTCTTCGCGGCGCTGGTCGACCGGTTGCGCGAGATGGGCACTCACAAACGATATTCCGATGGAAGCCCGCGGATAACCGTTTGCGTCAAGCACGGGACAGCCGATGCAGGACACCTGGTCGTTGCCCTCGCCACGATCGAAGGAAACCCCTGTGCGACGGATGTCTTGCGCCTCGCGCTCGAGCGCCGCGAGCCCGGTGATCGTGCGTGCGGTGTGGGCGACAAAGTTGATCTGGGCACCAATGGCTATCCGTTCGGCTTCCGGCAGGAAGGCGTAGATGGCCTTGCCGACGGCGCTTGAATAAAGCGGCTCCAGGTCGCCAACGGCCTGCTTGACCGCGACCGGCGCGTTCGAGGCCACGACCTCGACGAGAATGGCGTGCGTTCCGTTCAATGTTCCCAGATGAGTCATCTGCCCGCTGGCACGCGCCAGATCGATCAGGCATGGACGCGAGAATTCGATCATCTTCTCGACGGCTGCCGGCAGTCTCGGCAAGGCCAGCAGTTTCGGGCCGATCGAGTAGGCCTTCATCGCCTCGTGTCTCGATATGTAGCCTTCCGCTTCGAGCGTTCGCAGGAAGCGCAGCGCGGCGCTGCGGTCCAATCCGAACCGCTCGGCCACGTCGCGCAACCGTACGAGACGCCCGGCCCGGACGACAAATTCGAGGATGGCCAGCCCGCGCGCCAGCGTCGAAAGCGTTCCAGTCGCGGATTTGGGCTCTCGGGCCAGATCGCCCTCTGCTTGTTCGCGGGTGGGCATTCAACTATCCGGCATGCTGCAGGGCTCCTGGCGGTCGAGCATCTTTGCGGTCAGTAAGCGGCAACCGCCATGCCAGTCAATCTGGCATGACTATGCGTGGCGCCGCTCACAAGGCCAGCGGCGCGTTCTTTCCCGCCTTCATCTCCACGGTCACGAAAACGAGAGTCTCGTCACCGACATTTTCCAGGTCGTGCAACATGTGCTCGCCTGGCGCGAAGCTGAAATGCCTGGTGTCGCCGGCGCAGTAGGTCGTCTCACGTACGGCGCCGCCCTCATAGTGGCTGCGCGCCCTGCCTTTGGAGAGAACAGTCCAGAAATAATCCAGGACATGACGGTGAAACGGCAGGCGCTCCCCCGGAGCGATGCTGATGTGCCAGACGCGAAACGTCTCTGTTTCGGAAACCAGCACTGTTCCGACCTTGCCGCTCCAGATGTTGGCCTGCATATCCTCGATCCGAGCAGGCGACCAAAGGGCGTAAGGACCGTCTTCGACGATGAATTGTTCCGTAGCGGTCATCTTGTCCCCATCAATTTTCAACTTCGGCGAACAGCACAATGAGAACCGGCGCGTTGAGCGGCATTTCCGGATTGGTGTAGATCATCCGGCTGTGGCGTCCTTTGCTGCCGAACACCGTGTTGATCAGGTCCGACGCGCCGTTGAGGGCGGCCGGATGATCCTGGAAGCCCGGCGCGACCTGCATGGTCCCCTCGATCCTGACGATACGGCTGATACGATCCAGCGACCCGACGGCGGCTTTCAGCTGCGCGATGGCATTCATCGCGGCGATGCGGCACGCCAGATAGGCATCGGCGGACGAAACTTCGCCGCCGACGCGGCCGACGAAGGCCAGCTTTCCGTCCTGCCAGGAGAATTGTCCCGACGTCATCAGCAACGAGCCGGTGATCACCCAAGGCTCGTAAGATCCAAGCGGCGCCGGAGGCGGCGGCAGGACGATGCCTTCCCGCCGCAGCCGCTCTTCCGCAGTGGCCGTGTCGGATCCCGATACGAATGAAGTGCCTGACAAATGAAGTCCTCCCTGTGCTGTTGCAAGACGGTCCAACAGGGTTCGCCTGCGCAAATCGTTCACCTGAGGGCACCGTAGACCGTTCGTCTAAATAATGCAATATCTGTTGACATATCTGCAACAAACTGCAATTCCTGCATCTCGCTGACGCCCGCGAGTTTCACGTGTAGGCCGACACAGAAAGTCATGCTGCGGCGCAGCAACGAATTCGCTTGCGTTGTTTAGTAAAAATGGCATCACTAAACAAATTACTAAACACCGGCAGCGCATCGCGCGCCATGTTTGGGCCCTCGGAGGAGCGAGGGTTGAGGGGCTCTTGAAACCGTCATCCGGACGCGTTTCGCAAATGGGAGGTAAGGCATGAAATCGACCTTGAAACTGGCGTTGGGACTGGCCTCGGCGATCTTTGCGTCGACAGCCGTCTCGAACGTCGCGCATGCGGAAGACCTGACGCTGTGCTGGGCGGCCTGGGATCCGGCAAATGCGCTCGTGGAACTGTCCAAGGACTTCACCAAGGAAACCGGCATCGGCATGAAGTTTGAGTTCGTGCCGTGGACCAATTACGCCGACCGCTTCCTCAACGAGCTCAACTCGCACGGCAAACTCTGCGACCTGATCATCGGCGACAGCCAGTGGATCGGCGGCGCCGCCGAGAACGGCCATTACGTCAAGCTGAACGACTTCTTCGACAAGGAGAAGATCAGCATGGACGACTTCGTGCCGGCGACCGTGGTCGGCTATTCCGAATGGCCGAAGAACACGCCGAACTACTGGGCGCTGCCGGCCATGGGCGACGTCGTCGGCTGGACCTATCGCAAGGACTGGTTCTCCAAGCCCGAGCTGCAGAAGCAATTCAAGGAGAAATATGGCTGGGACCTCGCCCCGCCGACCACTTTCGACCAGCTGAAGCAGATCGCCGAATTCTTCCAGAAGCGGCAGATCGACGGCAAGACCGTCTATGGCGCCTCCATCTACACCGAGCGCGGCTCGGAAGGCATCACCATGGGCGCCATGGACGTGCTCTACAGCTATGGCTTCCAGTATGAGAACCCGAAAAAGCCCTATGAGATGGAAGGCTACGTCAACTCCGAAAAATCGGTGAAGGGCCTGGAATTCTACAAGGCGCTCTATGATTGCTGCACGCCGCCCGGCGCTTCCAACAGCTACATGGGCGAAGGCGTCGACGCCTTCAAATCCGGACAGGTGGCGATGCATATGAACTTCGCCTTCACCTGGCCCGGCCTGCAGAAGGACGAGAATGTCGGCGGCGACAAGATCGGCTATTTCGTCAATCCGAAGGGTCCCGACGGCGACCAGTTCGCGCAACTCGGCGGCCAGGGTATTTCGGTGGTTTCCTATTCCGACAAGCAGGAATCGGCGCTGAAATACATCAAGTGGTTCGCCAACAAGGACGTGCAGGCCAAGTGGTGGTCGCTCGGCGGCTATTCCTGCCTGAACTCGGTGGTCAAGGACCCGAAATTCCCGTCCAGCCAGCCCTATGCGCAGGCCTTCCTCGACTCGATGGCCATCGTGAAGGATTTCTGGGCGGAACCCAGCTACGCGCCGTTGCTGCAGGCCTCGCAGAAGCGCTTCCATGACTATGTCGTGGCCGGCCAGGGCTCGGCCAAGGACGCTCTCGACGGCCTCGTCAAGGACTGGACGCAGGTGTTCCAGGACGACGGCAAGATGTAACCGCTCCTCCCGAGCAACATCGACGCGTCCCGTGCCGCCCTTGGCACGGGACGCAGTTCAGATAAATTCCATAGCCGAGACTTACCCGTGACCGAAGCAGGACTTACCATGCTCAATCGGACTGCGGACAATGTTGCCCGGGCGACACCGGAGCCGTTGGCCAAGAAGATCCGGGGCATCAGCGACAAGGGCCTCGCCTGGCTATTCATCTCGCCGACGATCCTTTTGCTGTTGGCCATCAACATCTTCCCGCTGTTCTGGGCGATCTATCTCTCCTTCACCAATTATCGCGCCAACCGCCCCAACGAGGTGGTGAAGAACCTCGGGCTCGCAAACTACCAGCGCATCCTTGGCGACAAGGACATCTGGATCGCCATGCAGACGACTGCGCATTTCGTGTTCTGGACGATCCTCTTGCAGACCGTCATCGGCTTCACGCTGGCCTGGCTGATCGACCGCAAGTTCCGCGGCCACGCCTTTTGGACCACCATCATCCTGGTGCCGATGATGCTGTCACCGGCGGTGGTCGGCAATTTCTGGCGCTTCCTCTACGAGCCCCAGATCGGGTTGTTTTCCTATGTCGTCTCCTTCGTCACCGGTATTCCGCCGACGAATGTCCAGATGCTGTCCAATGTCGAATTGGCGCCATGGGCAATCATCATCGTCGACACCTGGATGTGGACGCCTTACGTCATGCTGATCTGCCTCGCCGGGCTGCGCTCGATCCCCGAATACATCTATGAAGCGGCCGAGGTCGACCGCGCCTCCAACTGGCGCCAGTTCTGGTCGATCACCCTGCCGATGGCGCTGCCCTTCATCATGCTCGCGGTCCTGTTCCGCGGCATCGAGAATTTCAAGATGTTCGACATGGTCAACCTGCTGACCGGCGGCGGACCCGGCTCGACCACCGAGGTCGCCTCGATCACGCTGAAGCGGCAGGCCTTCGAGAGCTGGCGCACCGGCTATTCCTCGGCCTTCGCCATCATCCTGTTCGTCGCGGTGTTCGGCCTCGCCAACATCTACGTCAAGGCGCTCAACAAGGTGAAGCAGAGATGAGCCTGACCACCGCCCATTCCGTCGTAGCACCCTCTTCGAACGCGAAGCTGATCGCCGGCACGATCATCATAGCGTATGCGCTGATCTCGATCGTGCCGCTGTTGTGGATCTTCGCCACCAGCTTCAAGACGCCGCCAGATTCGATCGCCTACCCGCCGAAGATCGTCTTCCAGCCGAGCATCGAGGGCTATTGCAACCTGTTCACGACCCGCACCCGGCAGACGCCGGAGTATATCAACTCGCTCGGACCGGCGACCGGCTTCTGCGACGAGACCGTGCGCAAGCGCAACATGGTGATCGCCGGGCCATCGAACTTCCTGCCGCGCTTCGTCAACTCGCTGATCATCGCCTTCGGCTCGACCTTTTGCGCGGTGTTCTTGGGCACGCTCTCGGCCTATGGCTTCTCACGCTTCAAGGTGCCTTTGGCCGACGACCTTCTATTCTTCATCCTGTCGACGCGCTTCATGCCGCCGATCGCCGTGGCGATCCCGATCTACCTGATGTATCGCGAGCTCGGTCTCTCCGACACAGCGCTCGGCATGATCCTGCTCTACACCGCGGTCAACGTCTCTTTGGCTGTGTGGCTGCTCAAGGGCTTCATCGACGAGATCCCGCGCGAGTATGAAGAGGCCGCGATGATCGACGGCTACACCAGGCTGCAGGCCTTCTGGCGCACCGTGCTGCCGCAGGCGACCACCGGCATCGCCGCGACCGCCATTTTCTGCCTGATCTTTGCCTGGAACGAATATGCATTCGCAGCGCTCTTGACCTCCGGCACGGCGCAGACGGCGCCGCCCTTCATCCCGACCATCATCGGCGAGGGCGGCCAGGACTGGCCGGCGGTGGCGGCGGGCACGACCATCTTCCTGGTGCCGATCCTCGTTTTCACCATCCTGCTCCGCAAGCAGCTCTTGCGCGGCATCACCTTCGGCGCGGTGCGCAAATGATGAATAGTCGGCAAATGTGGAACCTGCGCTGGGGCGGCGCCCCTTCTCCCCGTTCACGGGGAGAAGATGCCGGCAGGCAGATGAGGGGCAGCGCCGACATCTGCCTTAATCAGAGGCGTTGGCGCCGCCCCTCATCCGACCCTTCGGGCCACCTTCTCCCCGTGAACGGGGAGAAGGACGGGAGTTATGCATGACGCGCCCCGTCCTCTCCAAGCGCTCCTCCTGGCCCCGCTGGGCAAGGCGCGGCCTGATGGAAAACATCGCGACCGCGGTCATCGCGATCGGCTTCCTGATGCTGTTCCAGCCCTTCGCGCTGTCGCTCTACACCTATTCCTTCATCACCATGCTTGCCGGCACGGTCATGTTCATCATCGTCTCGAAATTCCCGGAATAACGATGGCCGAGATCCGTGTTCAGAACCTGAGGAAAGCCTTCGGCGCATTCGTCGCCGTGCAGGATTCCAATTTCGTCGTCGAGGACGGCGAGTTCTTCGTCATGCTCGGGCCGTCCGGCTGCGGCAAGACCACGACGCTGCGCATGATCGCCGGCCTCGAGCTGCCGACCGGCGGCAAGATCCTGCTCGGCGGCGAGGACGTCACCATGCGCCGGGCGCGCGAGCGCGACATCGCCTTCGTCTTCCAGCTCTTCGCGCTCTACCCGCATATGAACGTGCGCCGGAATATCGGCTTTCCGTTGCTGGCGCAGGGCATGCCGTCGGCCGAGATCCGCAGTCGCGTCGAGGAGACCGCCAAGCTGCTGCGTATCGACCATCTGCTGGACAAATCGGTCTCCGGGCTGGCCGGCGGCGACCGCCAGCGCGTCGCGCTCGGTCGCGCCATCGTGCGGCGGCCGAAATGCTTCCTGATGGACGAGCCGCTCGGCACGCTCGATACCGAGTTCCGCGACCTGATGGTGCATGAGCTGCGCGAGCTGCACAACCGCATCCACGCCACAACCGTCTATGTCACGCACGACCAGATGGAAGCCATGTCCATGGCCGACAAGATAGCGGTGATGAACCATGGCGTCATCGAGCAGTTCGGCACGCCGCGCGAGATTTACGACCGGCCGGCGACGATGTTCGTCGCCGATTTCATCGGCTCGCCGCCGATGAATTTCCTGAAGTTCGGCGGCGGGCTCGCCAAGGGCGCGAAAGAGATCGTCGTGCAGGGCGCCAAGGTGGCGGTGCCGGAAGTGCGCGAGGACATCGCGCCCGCCGACATGGCGCTCGGCATCCGGCCCGAGCACATCCGCTTCGACGACGCCTCGAAGCTGCGCGGCGCGATCTACGGCACCGAATATCTCGGCACCACGCAGATCGTCGCGGTCGAGACGGCCGACGGCATCATCAAGGCCCGCGTGCCGGCGGGCATCCATCTCAGTCCCGGCGAACAGGTCGGGCTGGCCCTGAGCAGCGCCAGGCTGTCGCTGTTCGAGAAGGGCTCGGGCCGCGCGGTGCGGACCGCCATGTACGACCAGGCTGCGGGGGCGCGTCATGGCTGATGTCCATATCCGCGGCGTGACCAAGAATTTCGGCGACACGGTCGCCATCGACAATCTCGACCTGCAGATCAAGGACGGCGAATTCGTCGTGCTGCTCGGTCCGACCGGCGCCGGCAAGACGACGACGCTGAGGCTGATCGCCGGGCTGGAACGGCCGGAGAGCGGCACGATCCACATTGCCGGCCAGGACGCCACGACGCTGTCGCCGGCCGAGCGCGACACGGCCTTCGTCTTCCAGCAATATTCGCTCTACCCGCATCTGTCGGTCTTCGACAATCTGGCCTTTCCGCTGCGTTCGCCGGCAAGGCGGTTTCCCGAGGAGGCGGTGCGCCGCCGCGTCGAGGAAGTGGCCAGGATGGTGCGCATCCACCACAAGCTGGACAACCGCTCGACCAAGCTCTCCGGCGGCGAGATGCAGCGCGTCGCCATCGGCCGCGCGCTGGTGCGCAAGCCCGCGATCTACCTGATGGACGAGCCGCTGTCGTCGCTCGACGCCAAGCTGCGCGCCGATCTCAGGCTCGAGCTGAAGCGCATCCAGTCCGAGCTCGGCGCCACCATGCTCTATGTCACGCACGACCAGATCGAGGCGATGACCATGGCCGACCGCATCGGCATCCTCGCCAACGGCGTGCTGGTGCAGATCGGCACGCCGCGCGCCATCTATTCGGAGCCGGCTAACCTTCACGTCGCGGCCCGGCTCGGCCAGCCGGCGATCAACCTGTTGCCGGCCGGATTGCTGCCTGACGGCGGCGCGCCCGCCGGCACGACGACGATCGGCGCCCGCACCGAGCATCTGTCAATCGAGAAGGCGATGAACGGCCATGCCGACGGCGTCGTCGACTGGATCGAGCATCTCGGCGACCAGAACCACCTGCATGTTACGGTGGGGACGAAGAAGCTGGTGACGCTGACCGATCCGGACACGCCGCTCGGGAAAGGCGACAAGGTGACGATCCGCTATCGCTCACCGCTTTACTTTGGTTCGGACGGACAAAGACTGATGTAGGTGGGCCGATGCAGCCGTCGCCGTGGCATCCGCCGCATAAGTGATTGACGACCGCAGGATACGGACTGGACGAAATCCATGAAGCACTTTTTCAATCGCAGGGACTCGATCGTCACCGAAGCGCTGGACGGCTTCCTGGCCACAGCCGGGTCCGGCACGCTGGCGCGGCTGGACGGCTATCCGGACATCAAGGTCGTGCTACGCGCCGACTGGGACAAGACCAAGGTTGCCGTCGTTTCAGGCGGCGGCGCCGGCCATGAGCCGTCGCATGCCGGCTTCGTCGGCGCCGGCATGCTGACGGCGGCAGTCTCCGGCGAGATCTTCGCCTCGCCGAGCGTCGAGGCCGTTCTGCAGGCGATCCGCGCGACGACCGGCCCGGCCGGCTGCCTGCTGATCGTCAAGAATTATACCGGCGACCGCCTCAATTTCGGGCTGGCCGCCGAAAGGGCGCGCGCCGAAGGCTTTTCGGTCGAAATGGTGATCGTCGGCGACGACATAGCGCTGCCCGACATCGTGCAGCCGCGCGGCGTCGCCGGCACGCTGTTCGTGCACAAGATCGCCGGGCATCTGTCCGAGACCGGTCACGAGTTGGCCTCGGTTGCGGCAGCGGCGCGAGCGGCGGCGACGGATATCGTCTCGCTCGGCATCTCGCTTTCCTCCTGCTCGATACCGGGGCAGCCGCATGAAGACCGCTTCGGCGCCGATGACGGCGAGCTTGGCCTCGGCATCCATGGGGAACCGGGCGTCGAGCGCATCGCCTTGCAAAGCGCCGGCAAGCTGGTCGCCGTCATGGCCGAGCGGCTCTCCGCGCGGCTCGACCCGGCCGCCCACTATGCCTTGCTGATCAACAATCTCGGCTCGGTGCCGCCGCTCGAAATGGCGCTGATCGCCAATGCGGTGCTGGCTTCGCCGCTGGCCAAAGCGGTGACGCTGACGATCGGCCCCGGACATTTGATGACCGCGCTCAACATGAATGGCTTTTCGCTGTCGCTGATCAAGCTGGATGCGGAGCGCGATGCAGCCTTGCTGGCGCCCGTCGGCCCGCATGCATGGCTGCCGGCGAAGCCCGTCCGGCCGCCGGTTGTCGTGGCAATCGCCAAGCCTGCCGCCGGCTTAACCGCAAAGGTCGCCAGCCGCGATGCAGCGACCGAGCGGCTGATCAGCGCGGTCTGCGAAAAGCTGATCTCGCTCGAAGAGACGCTCAACGGCCTCGATGCCAGGACCGGAGACGGCGACACCGGCTCGACGGTGGCGACGGGCGCGCGCAGCGTGCTCGACCGCATCGGCACGCTGCCGCTGGCCGACCGGGCCGCAACCTTCGCCATGATCGGCGATGAGCTGGGCACCTCGATGGGCGGTTCCAGCGGCGTGCTGTTGTCGATCTTCTTCACCGCCGCGTCGCAATCGCTCGGTGCCGGCGCACCGCTCGGCAAGGCGCTGCTGGCAGGGCTTGAACGGATGACTTTCTACGGCGGCGCCGGGGTCGGCGACCGCACCATGGTCGATGCGCTGGAGCCGGCCCTCAAGGCGCTGGATGCCAGCGGGCCGGAAGCGGCGGCGGCGGCGGCGCGGCATGGCGCGGAGGCTACCGCGGCGATGCAGAAGGCCAAGGCCGGGCGTTCGGCCTATATAGGCCGGCAACTCGACGGTGTTGTCGATCCTGGCGCTTTTGCCGTCGCCGAAGTGTTTGCGACGGCGGCCGCTCTGTTCGCTCCGGCATGAAAGGCAGACGATGTCCGGTCATGCCGTGCCGAGAAGTGAGACTGCAGGAAGCGAGATGACGGACGGCATGGCGGGCTTTGATCTTGCCAGGCTGATCGCCGCGGCAGCCGACACGATCGCGGCGCATGCCGATGAACTGACCGCGCTCGACCAGGCGATCGGCGACGGCGATCACGGGCTCAACATGAAGCGCGGCTTCGAGGCGGTGCGCGCCGAGGCGGCCGGCTTCGCGGCAAAGCCGCTGCCTGAGGCGCTGAAGGCGATCGGCACCAAGCTGGTGATGACGGTCGGCGGCGCTTCCGGGCCGCTGTTCGGCACGCTGTTCATGGCGCTCGGCAAGGATGTTCCGGCGGCGCCGGACCGCGATGCGCTGACGTCGGCACTCGGCAAGGCGATCGAGGCGGTGGCCGCGCGCGGCAAATCGCAAGCCGGCCAAAAGACCATGCTCGACGTGCTGCAGCCGGTGCATGAAGCGCTGGCGCAAGGCAAGACGGCGAGAGACATCTCCGATATTGCCGATGAAGCGGCGGATGCCACAGTGCCGATGAAGGCCCTGCGCGGACGCGCCTCCTTCCTGGGCGACCGTTCGATCGGTCACATGGATCCCGGCGCGCGCTCGACCGCGCTGCTGGTGCGAGCGATCGCAGAAACCATCGAGGGCCGCTGATGAGCAATGTCGGCATCGTCATCGTATCACATTCGCCGCTGGTCGCCGAAGGCACGGCCGACATGGTTCGCCAGATGGTGGGCGAGGAAGTGCCGCTTGCATGGTGCGGCGGAAACGGCCATGGCGGGCTGGGCACCAGCGTCGAGGCGATCATGGGCGCCATCGACAAGGCCTGGTCGGAAGCGGGCGTCGCCATACTGGTCGATCTCGGCGGCGCCGAGACCAACTCGGAGATGGCGGTCGAGATGATCGGCGAGCCGCGCTCGCACAGAATAATCGTCTGCAACGCGCCGATCGTCGAAGGCGCGGTGATGGCGGCGACCGAATCCTCCGGCGGCGCCTCGCTAAAGGAAGTGGTGGCGACGGCGCATGAACTGTCGCCGTCGTGAACGAACGGGAACCGACTGAATGTCCGCATCCGCCGAAGCAACGGTTCTGATCACCCACGCTGTGGGCCTGCACGCGCGCCCTTCGGTGAAGTTCACCAAGCTCGCGAAGTCGTTCGCGGCCGAGGTGGAAGTGGCGGTGGCTGCAAACGGCCCCTGGTTCGACGCCAAGAGCATCGTCAAGGTGATGGCAGCCAAGGCGCCGAAAGGGACCATGCTGCACATCCGCGCCAAGGGTGACGGCGCGGCCCAGGCGGTGAAAGCGCTGGTCGATCTGGTGCAGCGTGACTTCGACGAGGACGCGGGTCATGCCAGGTCCGCTTGAGACGTATCTGCATGTCGATGTGCTCGTAAGGAACGCGAGCCATGCGGATTGACGGCATCCCCGCCTCCCCCGGTTACGCCAAAGGCCCGCTGTTCGATCTCGACCAGCCTCCGGCCGGCTACGAAGCCAAGGCGGGCGCGGCGGAAGAGAAGGCTGCGCTGGAAGGGGCGATCGGCAGGGCCGTCGGCCGGCTGGCGGCGCTGATCGAAACCGCCGATGGCGACGCCGCCGGCATCCTCGAATTCCACATCGCCATGCTGGAGGACGACGCCCTGAGCGGTCCGGCCTTCGCGGCGATCGGTTCCGGGCAGGCGGCGGACGCCGCCTGGCACGCTGCGCTGGACGACGAGGTCGCCGGCTACGAAGCGTCGGACCAGGACTATTTCCGCGCCCGCGCGGCGGACCTGCGCGACATTCGCGATCAGGTGCTGCGCGCGCTGAGCGAGGACAGCGAGGCCGCGACGCCCCCGGGCGCGATCCTCTACGGCGAGGACATCGCGCCGACGCGTTTTCTCGAAACCGATTGGAGCAAAGGTGGCGGCATTGCGCTCAAGCGTGGCAGCACCGCCAGCCATGTTGCCATGCTGGCGCGCTCGCGCGGCGTGCCGATGGTCGTCGGTCTCGACATCCCGGCTGGACCGCTCACCGGCGCGGCGCTGCTCGATGCCGAGCGCGGCGGGATCGTTTTCTCGCCGTCGCCCGCCGAGATCGAAGCCTTTCGGCAATCCGCCTCCGCCTTCGCCGACCGGCAGGGCGCGGCGCGGACATTCCTGACGGAGCCGGCGGTGACCAAGGCCGGCACCACCGTGCGCGTCCAGGTCAACATCGCCTACCCGTCCGACGTCGACGGCATCGATATCGCAAGCTGCGACGGCGTCGGCCTGATGCGGACCGAATTCCTGTTCGGAAAGACATTGCCTGACGAGGAGACGCAATACCGTGCCTACCGCAAGGTGCTGGACTGGGCCGGCGACAAGCCGGTGACCATCCGCACCGTCGATGCCGGCGGCGACAAGCCGATACCGGGTTTCACGGTCGAGGAAACCAATCCGTTTCTCGGCTTGCGCGGCATAAGGCTGTCGCTGGCGCGGCGCGATATCTTCCGCGTACAGATACGGGCATTGCTGCGCGCCGCCATCCACGGCAATCTGAAGGTGATGTTCCCGATGATCGCCACGCCTGACGAGCACAGCCAAGCCGCCGCGCTGTTCGCGGAGGAACAGGCCGCGCTTGCCGCGCAGGGCGTCGCGCACCGGCTTCCGCCGCTCGGTATCATGGTCGAGGTGCCGTCGGTGGCGCTGGTGCCGGAAGCCTTCGCCGATGTCGCCTTCTTCTCGATCGGCTCCAACGACCTGACGCAATATGTGATGGCGGCCGCGCGGGACAACGCAGCCGTGGCGCATCTCAACACCGTCCGTCACCCGGCGGTGCTGCGACTGATTGCTTCGATCGCGGCCTTCGGGCAGGAGAAGGGCATTCCGGTCAGCCTCTGCGGCGACGCGGGTGGCGATCCGGCAGCCATCCCGGCGCTGCTCGAGGCCGGCCTGCGCGACCTGTCGGTCGCCCCCGCGCAACTCGCCATGGCCAAGGCGGCCATCGCGGACGTGCCGGTGTAGGCGCGGCATGGGCAGGACCGAGAAGATACCGGAAACAGGCTCGGAAGAGGCGATCCGCGCTTACAAGCTGATTCTGTCGCAGGTCATCGACCAGCGCCCTTCGGGAATGCGCCAGCGCCTGGCCGATGCGCTCGGCAAGCACCGCAGCTTCGTCACGCAGATTTCCAGCCCGGCCTATTCGATCCCGATCCCGTCAAAGCATCTGCCGTCCATCTTTTCCGTCTGTCATTTCAGCCAGGCCGAGCGCGACCAGTTCATGGCCGCCTATCACCAGGCGCATCCCGGCAAGGCGCCCGCGGCCTCCGGTCCGCGCAAGACACGCCATGTCTCGCTCATCGTGCCGGATTTCGGCGACGACAGGCAAAACGCCGCGCTCGACCGGGCGATCAACGAATTCATCCAGAAAATAACCAGCATCGCCGGCAAGGGCAGCGGCTGAGCAAAAGCAATTCCAGGAAAAGTGTGTAGCGGTTTTCCGTTCGGAATTGCGTAAACTAAAGACCGTCGGGAGGACTGCCATGAAGAAATTCATCAATTCGGTGGACACGGTCCTGACCGAGAGCCTCGATGGCTTTGCGGCGGCTCATGCCGACATCCTCGTGCTTGGCGAGGAGCACAAGTTCGTCCGCCGCAGGGAATTGAAGCCAGGCAAGGTGGCGTTGATCTCGGGCGGCGGCTCCGGCCACGAGCCGCTGCATGGCGGCTTTGTCGGCCATGGCATGCTCGACGCCGCCTGTCCCGGCCAGGTCTTCACCTCACCGACGCCCGACCAGATGCTCGCGGCCGTTGAGGCCGTCGACACCGGCGCCGGCTGCCTGTTCATCGTCAAGAACTACGAAGGCGACGTGATGAATTTCGACATGGCCGCCGAGATGGCGGACGGCGTGCTGCAGGTGGTGACCAATGACGACGTCGCGGTCGAGAACTCGTCCTACACGACCGGGCGGCGCGGGGTGGGCGGCACGCTGGTGGTGGAAAAGATCGTCGGCGCGGCGGCCGAGCAAGGCATGCCGCTGCCCGCGCTCAAGGCGCTGGGCGACCGCGTCAACGCCGCGACGCGCTCGATGGGCGTGGCGCTGACCAGCGGCACGGTGCCCGCTGCCGGCAAGCCGACCTTCGAGATCGGCGACGGCGAGATGGAATTCGGCGTCGGCATCCACGGTGAGCCAGGCCGGCGGCGCGACGCCTTGAAGAGCGCCGATGCCATCGCCGAAGAGGTCTGCGCCGCGATTGCCGGCGACCTCGGCGATCGCGCCAAGGGGCCGGCGCTGCTGTTCGTCAACGGCTTTGGCGGCACGCCGTCGATGGAGCTGTATCTGATGTACAACTGCGCCCGCAGGATGTTCGAGAAGCTGGGCGTGGTTGTAGTCCGCTCGCTCGTCGGGTCCTACGTGACCTCGCTCGACATGGCGGGATGCTCCATCACGGTGACCATGCTGGACGAGGAGATGACGGCGCTGTGGGACGCGCCGGTACACACGGCGGCGCTGCGCTGGGGGATGTAGCCGGCTTCAGCCAAACCGAAACCGCGAACGCCTCAAAGCGTCTTTGACGCCACGGCCACCACGCTGGACAGTTTTCCAGCCTTGCGCAGCAACGGCGCCTCATATTTCTTTTTCGTCATGTCCAAAACCTTCCGGATCGAACCCAGAGAATGGACGATCCGCGCGGAAAGTCGAACTCACAGGCCCGCTCTGCCGCCGCGCACTGGTTTCCAGCGAGCTTTTCTGTAAGCATGGGTTGTTCCTGTCGTTCGAACGCCGTCCGGGCTGATGCTGCCATCTCTTGCGCCTGCCGATGAAAAACGGCTGCTGACCTTCGCCGACCCCGAGGCACCGGCTGCCATTGGCAGCGATCTTGCGGCCGCGACCTTGCTGGCGCTGCTCGCCAATGCGGAGTTCCACGGCGTGCTGCCGATCATGCTGCGCAAACTGAGGGAAACCGGCGACGCTCAACTGCCGCAGGACACAGCCTTGCAGCGGAAATTGTCGGAGTTGCGCGATGAAGCGACGATGGCGACCGGCCAGTCGATGTTGTTGCAGTACCATGGCGACCGCATCATGAAGGCATTGGCGGCGAAAGGCGTGCCGGCCCGGATCGTCAAGGGACCGGTTTTCGCACGCAAGCTTTATCGCCACGTTGCGGACCGTCCCTTCACCGACATCGACATCCTCGTCGACCCCGCCAGCATCGGGGAAGCCAACAAGACCATCGGCGAATGCGGTTTCGAGCTCGGCAGCGACGAGGCCGAGTCGTATGAATTGCAGGAGTTCAAATGGCTGGAGAAAGAGAACTCCAGCCTGCTGATCGAGTTGCACGGCGATCTGGTGCACGACACCGGTATGCGCCGGCGCCTGTCGCTCGGGTTTCGGGAGTTGCAGGCGATCGACAATGGCGAAACCGACACGCCAGCCGCGCTGCTCACCATCGCCATCGTCCATGCCGCCGGCGGCCACAAATTCCACCGGCTGCAGCTCTGCGTCGACGTGCTGCAGGGCATGCGGGCGCTGAAATCGCCTCAAGAGGAAGCGCGGCTGCTCGACGCCGCCCGCATGACCGGCATCGAGCTTGAGCTGGCCACGGTCCTCAACGTCACCGGACGCCTGTTCGGCGCGCCGCGCGCGATCGAGCTTGCCAACCGCATCAAGCCGGACCTCTCGATACGGCTGGCGAAGTGGCTCATCACCGGCAACATGCTGCTTCGGGTCAATTCCCGCGAAAAGCTGCGCTCGCGGCTCAGCCGCGACGCCTTCCGCTGGGTGCAGAGGCTGGCACGACCGCGACCGTATCCAGCCCAAGCGCGGGAAGCTACTTCCGGCTAGATATCTACCTTGGCGCGGATCAGCGCCGCCGCATCCGCCGGCCTTGCGCCGACTTCCAGCGTGAAGGTCGGCACCGCTTTGACGAGGGCCGCGATCATCGCCATGCGCCTTTTCTGCAGCGACATCAGGCCGGTCATGCCGGTCCTTACATTGTCGGTGGCCAAAGCCACCATGGCGTCGGCCCTGGCCATCGGCAGCAGCCGGGTCTCGGTGTCTGCCGAACGCGCAAGATGCAGGAGCGCGGCGACGGGTCTGGCGCGCACATCCTCGACGCGGATGATTTCGCCGAGGCGGTCCAGCGAAACGGATTGCTCGCCCTCGGCGTCCCAGTTTTCGCCCAGGCAAGGCGCCACGAAGGGCAGCATCGCCGCCGTGTTGCGGTGGACCTTCACCCTGCGCGGCATGCCCCAGGCCGCAATCCCCTGCCCGGTTGCGTTGAGGATCATTACGTCGTCCGAGCAGAGGCCGAAATCCCGCGACGCAAGCGCGAGCGATGTGGTCGACTTGCCTGTGCCGCTTGGCGCATGGATGAGAACCAGGCCGTCCTTTCCAGGCAAGGTGAGGCCCGCGGTGTGCAGCATATGCTGGCCGTCCGCGTCGAGCGCCGCGTCCAGCACCATCATCAGCAGGGTCCACTTGATCTTGCTGTCGGGATGAAGACGGATTTCGGCATGGCCCTCGCCGTCGTGGATCGACACGGTCTGGTGGCCCGGGAAGACGAGATGGAAGACGCTTCCGGCGTCGATCATGCGGCAATGGCCGTCCAGCGGCACTTCGCCGTCGAAAGCCAGCTTTCCTTCGGGGTTCTCCCGCAACTCAAGCGTTTCGACGATGTCGACGCGAAAGCCGGGCCGGACAGGCTCGTCCACACGCAGGGCACCGAGCATCAGGTCGAAGCTCGGCCACAGATCGGCACGCGGGGCGGTGATGCCCAGGATTTGACCGTTGAGGTCGTAGCGGAAAGTCTGGTCGCTCAAGCGACCGGCGCCTTCATCCTGGCCGGATGACGATAGATTTCCACCATGCCGGGCTGGCTGTCGCTGACCACCGGCTTGCCGTCGAGGCAGACCCAGCAATGCGCCGACAGGCGAGGCTCGCGCATCGAACTGGCATCGACGCCGAAACGCAGTTCCGGGTCGAGGCCGGCCATGCGCAGGAAACGAAAGCCGAGCAGGCCTTCCCGAAGGCACCTGCGGTCGCGCATCAACCAGGGGCGCCGCACCGTTCGCTTGACGCGATGGACGATGTAGGTCCAGGGCAAATCACGATAGGGCGCCGGCGACTGCAGCGGCGCCAGTCTCAACACGCCTTCGAAATCGCGCTGCCCGACCAGCACCGGCATCAGCCGGGCGCTGAGCCACAAATGGACGCGGAACAGGACGCGCAGAGCAGGTCCGTCAGCCATCACGCGCCCGGGTCGGCGAGGATGCCTTCGGCCACCAACTCGGCGGCCAATTCGGCCATGTCCTGGTCGAGCGTTGCCTTGTCGACCTCGAACTCGTCCGACAGCAGGTCGACGATCTGGTCGAGGTTGCGCGCACCGTTCACCTTGTCGAGGAAAGCCTCGGTCGTGTCGTTGCAGGTGTAAAGCTGGCCGCTGCACGCCAAGAGCACGACGGCGCCATCGCCGACATGCTGCACGGACGCATCGTCCGCCATGCGCAGCACCGTTTCAGAGCCGATTTCCGCCATCCGCCCGCTCCCTTCGCTGAAGAGCAATTAGCGCGGCACAGCAAGGCTGTCCATCGCCGTGGGGTGGCGAAGCGGACGATAGCTTGGCAGGCTTTTGCCCGTCGCGGGGCGAACATTAGCGAGGTCTTGCCTTCCTGCCCTTGGGTAAGTTATGAGTCCGCCGGGCTTTGGGGAGTGATATATGCGTTACAATTGGGAACGGGCTCCGACGGCGTTCGAGCGCCATCGGAAGGCGCTTGCGGCGGCCATCCTGATCGCCGGCGGCGTCGGGCTGATGCTGGCGGCGCTACCGCTCTAAGCCGGCTGACATCGCGGACCAGGCATAAACGGCGCTCTCGCGAGAGAGCGGAAGAATCGTTTGGCCCTTGTCTGTGCGACCAGATCGAGGCGATCGGGGCAGTTGGCCCGTCGCCGCCATGAGGTGGCGGCCGCGGCCTTCGAAACCCGGGCTGAAGCGCTGGACCAGCACGGCAATCGCCACCGGCTTGCCCTTGGGCGCGAACTCATAGACCTCCGACAGGCTGTAGGATGTCGGGCAGTTGCGCGAACCAGGCACGGCCTTGTGCAGCACCTTGATCGCCCTGCCGTCCTGACCCCGTCCGGCGAGAAGCCGATGATGCGCCGCGCGGCCGCATCGCCCGCGTGTGTCGCCGCGCCGGCAAACACGACGCACAGGCCGAGCCCCACGGCAGGCAAAATGCTTGATCTTCCTCTCCTTCGGCCGAAACCCGACGGTGCCGCATATTGGCCGGCAAGGCGAGAGCGGAGTGGACCAAAATGCAGGAAGACATGGCCGGCGGAACCGGCTTAGGCTATTTGCCGGTTGATGAAAGCTATTCCCTGGGAGGAAGACCACATGGCCTCACGCTACCGCGAAGTCTATGAGGGCTGGAAAAGCGACCCCATAGGATTCTGGGCCGAAGCGGCGAAGGCGATCGACTGGTACACACCGGCCGAAAAGGTCTTCGATCCGGCGGAAGGCGTCTATGGCCGCTGGTTCATCGGCGCCACCTGCAACACCTGCCATAACGCCATCGACCGCCATGTCGCTGGCGGACGCGCCGACCAGCTGGCGCTGATCCATGACAGCGCCATCACCGGCACGATCCGGAAATTCACCTATGCCGAATTGAAGCGCGAGGTCGTCGCGCTGGCCTCGGTGCTGAGGCATCGCGGCATCGGCAAGGGCGACCGCGTCATCATCTACATGCCGATGGTGGCGGAAGCTGCGATCGCCATGCTCGCCTGCGCGAGGCTGGGCGCCGTGCATTCGGTGGTGTTCGGCGGCTTCGCCTCGCATGAGCTCGCCACCCGTATCGACGACGCCAAGCCGAAGCTGATCATCACCGCCTCCTGCGGCCTCGAGCCGGGACGCGTGGTCGCCTACAAGCCGCTGCTCGACAAGGCGATCGAGATGTCGAAGCACAAGCCCGACGCCTGCCTCATCCTGCAGCGCGAGCAGTTGCGCTGCGAGATGAAGGACAATTACGACTTCGACTATGCGGATGCGGTTGCCCGCGAGCGGGCGGCGGGCGCCAATGTCGACTGCGTGCCGGTGCTGGCCACCGACCCGCTCTACATCATCTACACCTCCGGCACGACCGGCCAGCCGAAAGGCATCGTGCGCGACAATGGCGGCCACATGGTCGCGCTGAAATGGACCATGGACAACGAGTTCGGCGTGAAGCCCGGCGAAGTGTTCTGGGCTGCCTCCGACGTCGGCTGGGTGGTCGGTCATTCCTATATCGTCTACGGGCCGCTTCTGCATGGCTGCGCCAGCGTGCTGTTCGAGGGCAAGCCGATCGGCACGCCGGACGCCGGCACCTATTGGCGGGTGATCGCTGAGCATGGCGTGGTGGCGCTGTTCACCGCGCCGACCGCCTTCCGCGCCATCAAAGGGCAGGATCCCAAGGGCGAGTTCGTGCCGAAATACGATTTGTCGAAGTTCCGCACGCTGTTTCTTGCCGGCGAGCGCGCCGACCCCGAAACCATCAAATGGGCCGAGCAGAAGCTCGACCGTCCGGTGATCGACCATTGGTGGCAGACCGAGACCGGCTCGCCGATGACGATCAACCCGGCGGGGCTCGGGCTGTTGCCGGTGAAATACGGCTCGCCCGGCGTGCCGATGCCGGGCTACGACATCCGTATCCTCGACGATGCCGGCCACGAAATACCGCGCGGCACGCTCGGCAATGTCGTGGTCAAGCTGCCATTGCCCGCCGGCTGCCTGCCGACGCTTTGGAACGCCGACGCCCGCTTCCGGCAGGCCTATCTCGAAGAGTTCCCCGGCTACTACAAGACGGCCGACGCCGGCATGATGGACGAGGACGGCTATCTCTATGTCATGGCCCGCACCGACGATATCATCAACGTCGCCGGCCACCGGCTCTCGACGGGCGCCATGGAAGAGGTGCTGGCGGCCCATCCCGATGTCGCCGAATGCGCGGTCATCGGCGTTGCCGATGCCATGAAGGGCCAGGTGCCGCTTGGCTTCGTCGTGCTCAATGCCGGCGTGTCGCGCGATACCGGCGCGATCGAGAGCGAGGTGGTGGGGCTGGTGCGCGAGCGGATCGGCCCGGTTGCCGCCTTCAAGACAGTGGTGACGATCAAGCGGCTGCCCAAGACCCGCTCCGGCAAGATCCTGCGCGGCACGATGCAGAAGATCGCCGATAAGGAGGAATGGACAATGCCGGCGACCATCGACGATCCCGCCATTCTCGACGAGATCACGGTGGCGCTGAAGGGCCGCGGCATCGGGGTGTAGTCGCCAAGCAGACGGCCGCGTTAAGGAAGAATTCACGAATTTGTCCCGCACCGCAATCGCTTGTTGTGCAGCGCAGCAATAGACTTTAAAGTTTGCGTGGGGGGCCATACCGAAGGCACGGCATGGCTCAGCACAAGACGACATTCGGCGGTGTCGACATCCTGCGTTTCCTGGCTGCCGTCATGGTGATGTTCTATCACTATGGCTTCTGGGTCTGGGCCTTCCCCGACGGCGTTTCGGCGCGCGCCACCGGCGGCATCCCGCCGCATCCCGAAATGGCCTTCGCCGGTTCCGGCTGGGTCGGCGTGCAGGTGTTCTTCGTCATCAGCGGCTTCGTCATCGCCTTCAGCGCCGAGAATTCCACGCCGCTGAAATTCTTCGAGGCGCGCATCCGGCGGCTGATGCCGGCGGTCTGGATCTGCGCGCCGATCTCCGCCATCGTCCTGCTCGCTGTCGGCCTCTCCTGGCCGACGGACGCCGTGATCCGCCTCGTCCGCACCGGGCTGTTCGTGCCCTTCGAACCCTGGGTGGACAGCGTCTACTGGACGCTCGGCATCGAGATTGCGTTCTATGCCATCGTCTGGGTGCTGCTGCGGCTCGGCCGCTTCGACCTGATGGAGATAGTGGCCATCGTCATCGGCCTCGCCAGCACATTGTTCTGGTGCGCCTATTTCGCCTTCGGCTGGACCGATCTCGCCGAGACGCGCTGGCTGCAGCTGACCCTGGTGCATCACGGCGCGTTCTTCGCCGTCGGCGTGCTTCTGTGGCTGATGCGCTTCAAGGCGATAACCCTGCAGCGGCTTGCCTTCGCGGCCCTGTTCCTGTTCGGGGGCGCATTGCAGATCGCGAGCTCGGTCGACGTGCACAGCGTCAAGGTGGAAGCCGCGATGCCTTACACGGCGCCGATCGTCGTCTTCCTCGCGGCGGTGGCGCTGATGGCGTGGTCGCTGCGCCTCGACCTGTCCTGGCGCGGCTGGCGGCGGATCGGACTGATGACCTATCCGCTCTATCTCATCCACGATGTCGTCGGCGCGGCGATGCTCGGCGCCCTGATGCGCGCCGGCGTGCCCTATCTGGCCGCTATTCCCGTTGTCGCCGCTGCCATGATCGTGGTGAGCTGGCTGATCGCGGCCGAGGCCGAGCCGCGGATCCGGCTGCTCTTGGACTACACGCTGTTCCGCTATCGGTTGAAGGCCGCCTGACGACGCGACTGCCGATCGCGCGCCGGTGTGGAATTGTTTGCATTCGGCATGATATCGAGGCGCAGATCAGTGCAAATAGCCGAGCCTCAATCCGTGAATCTTTTCCAGCGATCGAGACGCCCTCGACCCGCGCCACGCGAGCGCCTCGTCATGGACATGCGCGACACGGTCGTCTACGCGATCGGCGACGTGCATGGCTGCCTCGACGAGTTGCGCGCGCTGGAGCAAAAGATCCAGATCGATGCGCAGCGCTTCCGCGGCCGCAAGATCATCATCATGCTGGGCGACTATATCGACCGCGGGCCACATTCGCGGCGCGTGATCGACCATCTGATGGCGCCGCCGCCGAAGGGCTTCCAGCGCATCTGCCTCGTGGGAAATCATGAAGTCGCGCTGCTCCTCTATCTGGACGGTCATC
Source organism: Mesorhizobium sp. B4-1-1 (assembly GCF_006439375.1). Lineage (NCBI taxonomy): Bacteria > Pseudomonadati > Pseudomonadota > Alphaproteobacteria > Hyphomicrobiales > Phyllobacteriaceae > Mesorhizobium > Mesorhizobium sp. B4-1-1. The sequence continues at coordinate 234,180 of NZ_VFTH01000006.1, read as the reverse complement.
TCTCGCGTGAGACCTGGCTCGGCTATGGCGGGCGCGAGACCTTGTTCTCCTACGGTGTCGACCCGGACCGCCTGGCAAGTCTCTACGGTTCCAGCGAACGGACGGACGCGCATATACGCGAGGCCATTCCCGCCGGCCATGTCGATTTCCTGCGCACGCTGCCCATAATGGTCTGCTCCGACGAATTCGTCTTCGTGCATGCCGGTATCCGGCCCGGCATCGCGCTCGAGGCGCAAGACGAGGGCGACCTCCTCAACATCCGCGAGGAGTTCTTCGAGGCGGCGCACCGCCTCGACCGCTGGGTGGTGCACGGACACACGGTCGTGGAGATTCCGACGCTCGACGGTCGCCGGCTCGACATCGACACCGGCGCCTTCCAAACCGGGCGGCTGACCGCGCTCAGGATCGTCGGCAAATACGGCCGGCTGCTGTCTTCAAGAGATTGAAGACGGCGCGCGTCACGCAGCCTGTTTGGCGCGCGATTCCGACTTGTCCAGATAATAGGTCGAATAGCGGTCGAAGAACCTTTCCGAGCCACCGAGCGAGCCGTATTTGGCCAGCTTCTTCAAATCGACCTTGTTGAGCACCGCGCCGATCACCTTGTTGGCCATATAGGGCTCGGATTCCAGCATCGAGCGCACCATGTTGCGCGGCGTGCGGCCCCATTCGGTGACCAGCACGAAGCCGTCGACCAGCGGCGCGAAAGCCTTGGCGTCGACGACGGGGCCGAGCGGCGGCAGGTCGACGATGATGTATTCGAACGTCTCCTTGGCGTTGTCGATGAAGCGCCGCATGCCGGCCGAGCCAAGAAGCTCGCTGGTGTGCGAGAACTGGCCGCGCAGCACGGCGGGAATGATCGCGAGCTTGGTCTGGCGGTCGACCTTGCCGACCGACTGCCAGGTCTGGCCGTTGACCACCGCTTCCATCAGGCCCTGCTCGGCCTCCATGCCGAGGCTGCGGCTCAAGCCAGGATTGCGCAAGTCGCCGTCGATGAGCAGGGTCTTGGCGCCGTTGGCGGCGAGCAGGCCGGCAAGGTTTGCGGCGACCGTCGACTTGCCTTCGCCGGGCAGCACCGAAATGACGCCGATCACCCGGCTGCCGCGGTCTTCCATCACCACGTCGAAGGCGATCTTGGCGTTGCGCAGCGTCTCGGCGAACATCGAGGCCGGGGCGTCGATGCTGACGCGCATGCGCGCCCGCCTCTCAGCCGCGGAGAGACTGGCCACCTTGCCGTCGGCCGGCAGATCGTCGGCTTTGCTATCCTTGGCCTTGCCGCCGCCGATCGTCGGCAGATAACCGAGGAATTTCAGGCCGACGCGGTCGCGAATGTCCTCGCCCGTCCTGAAGAAACGCTCGTTGAACTCGTTGAGGCCGCCGAAGCCGGCGCCAAGCATCAGGCCGAGCACCAGCGACAGCGCCAGCACGCGCAAGGTGCGCGGGCTGGAAGCCGCGAGCGGCATCGACGCGTCGGAAATGATGCGGACCTTGCCGACCGGGAAGGACTGCTGCTGCGAGGCTTCCTCATAGCGGCTGAGGAAGGTCTGGTAGAGCGTGGTCAGCGCCTGCGCCTGCTGGTCGAGCTCCTTCAGCTTCACCTGCGACTGGTTGTCGATCGAGCTCTTGCCGGCGGCGGTGGAAATCTTGTCGCGCAAAGCCGTCTCGCGCGCCTGCGCCACCTCGAAATCGTTGCGGTAGCTTTCGGTGAGCTGCTTCAGCTGGCCGAAGATCTGTGCCGAGACATCGGCCTTTTCCTTGGCCAGCGCGACCGCCTGGGGGTGATCCTTGCCGAAATTCGTCTCGACGTCCTGCAGGCGCTTGGCAATGGCCAGATAGCGGGTCTTGAGCGCGATGATGACCGAGCTGCTCGGCTGGTCGGCGCCAATGGCCGAATCGTTGAAGGCGGCTTCAGAACCGCTGTCGACGATCGCCTTGTATTGGTGATAGCGGGCGCTGGCCCTGGCGGTATCGGCCTGGGCGACGATGAGCTGGGCGTTGAGGTCGGCGAGCTGCTTGTCGCTCAGCAACTGGCCGTCGCTGTTGGCGGACAACCCATGTTCGGCCCTGAATTTCTCAACGGCCATCGCTGCCTGCTGCGAGCTCTCCCGCAGCTCGGTAAGCCTGCCCTGCAGCCACAAGGCGGCGCGTTCGGTGGCGTCGAAGCTGGCATTGAGCTGGTCGGCCAGATAGGCATCGGCATAAGCCTTGGTGATGGCCGTGGCCAAGGCAGGATCAGGCGCCTGGTAGCCGATGGAAATGACGTAGCTGCGGCCGTTGCGCTGCGCCAGCACCTCGCTTTGCAGCTTCAGCACGGCGTAGTCGTGCGTCGCCGTCTTGATCATGGCCTGGCGCGTCGCCTCGTCGACATTCTCCATGCCGGGGATCTGGTCGGCCGAGCTGCTGCGGAAATAGCCGACCACGCCGCGCAGGAAGCCGATGCCCTTGGCCAAGGCCGATTGCGGGGGGTTCATGAAGGCCGGGTTCTGGTCGAGCTTCAGCTTGTCGACCACCACCGATGCAAGGCGCGCGGACGTCAGGATCTCGATCTGGCTGAGCAGCGAGGCGTCGGTCTGCATGGTTTGCGACGCCGCCGAGATGTCGTCGACGACCTTGTTCAGGCCCTCGTCGATCAGGACGCTCGCCACGGACATATATTGCTTGGGCGTGGTCTGCAGATAGATCACGCCCAGGAACAGGCCGATGACGGCGCAGACCGCCACCACCTTGGCCTGTCGGGCGGCCATGCCAAGCAGACGCTCGACGTCGATAAAATCTTCACCCTTCTCCGGATCGGTACTGGGCAACGGCATCCTCTTGTCGAGAGGGAAGCTGGCATAGTTCATATTCGGTCCAATTCCAGGTTGCAGGCGCTATCGGCCTTGGTAGATCGGCGTCGTGACCAGAAAAGACCGCGCAACGTCGTTGCCAGGATGCGCCGGGCCGGAGGGCCCGGGCGCTTGAGTGGCTGTCGCGCCATCGCGGGTTCGCATATGCACCCGAAAGATGGGCATTATGCGGCTACTTCCCGGCGCTCATGCGACCGGACGAACTGCTGCAGCATCTCGAACACCGGGCCCTTCATGTCGTCGCGCGCCAGGGCGAAGGCGATGGTGGCTTCGATGAACCCCTCCTTGGAGCCGCAGTCGAACATGCGGCCATCGAAAGGCTGGGCGTAGAAAGGCTGGCTCTGAGCCAGGCGCACCATGGCGTCGGTGAGCTGGATTTCGTTGCCGGCGCCGCGCTGCTGGTTGCCGAGCAGCGCGAAGATCTCCGGCTGCAGAACGTAGCGGCCGTTGATGTAGAAATTCGACGGCGCGTTGGCGGGCGCGGGCTTCTCAACCATCGCCGTGACCTTGAAGCCGGAGCCGAGCTCCTCGCCGCGGCCGACAATGCCGTATTTGCTGGTTTCGGCCGGGTCGCAGCGTTCGACGGCGATCACATTCCCGCCGGTCCGCTGATAAAGATCGACCGTCTCGGCAAGGCAACCGCGCGCGCCGAAGGACACCATGTCCGGGAGCAGCAGCGCGAAGGGCTCGTTGCCGATCACGTCGCGCGCGCACCAGACGGCGTGGCCGAGACCTTGCGGCGATTGCTGGCGGATGAAGGAGGTGGCGCCGGCCTCCGGCAGCAGGCTCTCCAGCGACTGGAGCTGCGCCTTCTTGCCGGTCTGCTCCAGCGTGCCGATCAGTTCAGGGTGCAGGTCGAAATAGTCCTCGATGACCGCCTTGTTGCGGCCGGTGACGAAGACGATGTGCTCGATGCCGGCCTCGAACGCCTCGTCGACGGCATATTGCACGACGGGCTTGTCGACGACAGGCAGCATCTCCTTCGGCATCGACTTGGTCGCCGGCAGGAACCGTGTTCCGAGCCCCGCCACCGGGATGACTGCCTTCCTGACTTTCTGCATCTGATATTCCTTCTGACAGAAAAGATTCCTACTTATCGCTGGCTATGAAAATGCCGGCGTGCTTCGTCTCCCCGCCCCGACGGCGAACCTGCGCCGCAACCCTTCTGAGCCGGACGGCGATAGGCATACCCATATGCCCGATCGCCGCCGGATCCCTGAGCACCGTACCGATCGCCTTGAGCGGCGAACGCGCCTTGATGTGCCGAACCAGGGACAGGAACGACGACGCCTTACGCAGGCTGCGGCCACGCTTGACGAAGGCCGCCTTTGCGCTGCTGTCCATGGGATATGCAGCCGCGAAGGCGGCGTCGGCGCGCGTCATCGCCTCGACGTGATGCAATTCGAGCACGCGCGAGATCGAGCCGGTGCGGATGTGGTAGACATAGCCGACGGTCGGCTCAACCACGCAGCGGCCGCCGCTGGCCAGCGCGCTCGCCAGCAGGATGTAGTCCTCGCCGATGCGCAGCTTCTCGTCGTAACGCAGACTGTTGTCGTCGAGGAAGCGGCGCTGGAAGATCGGCTTCAGATAACCGAGATTGAAACGCGATTCGAAGACCAGATTGCCGGCGATGTAGTCGGCCAGCGAGATTTCGCGCAGGCCTTCGAGATAGCCGGCCGGGAACATGACGTCGTCGGGCGTGCCGTCCTCGCGCACGACCTGCACATTGTCGACCGCAATTTGCGCATCCGCCGCTTCGGCCCGCGAGATCATCGTGGCCAAGCGGTCGGGAAGGACCGCGTCATCGGAATCGAGCACCGCCACCCAGCGGCCGCGCGCCAAGTCGAGGCCGACATTGCGGGCGCCGCCAGGACCACGATTGGCGGGCAGCGTCACCACCTTGACGATATCTTGCGGATAAGCGCGCGCCACATCCAGCGTGCCGTCGCGCGACTGGTCGTCGACGACGATGACCTCGACGGTCACGCCGAGTTGCCCGATCGCGCCGGCGATGGCGCGGTCGAGAGTGGCCTCCGCATTGTAGGCGGCGATGACGAAGCTGACGTCAGGCTGCACGCTTGTTCCCTTGTTCTGGCGAAGTGAGGCCGTACTGGCGGATTTCGCGGATGCCGACCAAACCGCTGATGACGCCAACGTGCATAATGCCGCGCAGCACGCTGCGGTTCCGTCGAACCGGGCTGATCGCGGTCAAAATGGCCATGCCGAAGCAGTAGACGGCCTTGGCCGAAGCCAGCCCGACCTGGCCGGCGCGGCGCACGCCGCCGGTGCCGCGCCCGATCAGGTGGCCATGCGTCTGGCCGAAGCGGAAGCGGCGGCGGCGCAGCCAGTCGAACGCGGCCCTGGCGCGCGGCACGACCTCGTCGACGAAAGCCTCGGGTGCAAAAGCGATGCGGCCGCCGGCCTTTACCATGGCATCGAAGAACTCGGTATCCTCGCCGCCGGTCTGGCCGCGCGCCATGCTGAAGCGCCGGCCACGCAGGCTCGCATCGGTCATTTTGAGCAGGACGTTGCAGGTGTAGCCGGTGCGGATCTCGCCGCGCACCCAGACCGGCAAGGTGGAATGGAAGTCGCCCTTTTGCATCCAGTCCGGCGCATCCTGGCGATAATGCGCCCGCACCGGTCCGAGCACCGCCGCGGCGCCCGTGGCGTCGGCCGCCGCCATCAATTCGGCCAGCCAGCCGGGCGACGCCGTCTCGTCGTCGTCGATAAAGGCGACGAAGTCCGACATGCTGGCGTCGAGGCAGGCGTTGCGGGCGATCGAGATGTTGCGCGCCGGCGCGTGGCGGTAGCGGACTGGCAATTTCAGTTCCTCGGCCAGTGCCTTCACCAGCTTCTGCGCGCTGGGCTCGTCGTCATTGTCGGCAATGACGACGCCGATCACCGCGCCCTCGGGCTTCTCCAGAGCGGCCACGGAGCGCAGCGTGTCGGCCAGCTCCGGCCGGCGGAAGGTGCAGATGCAGATGTCGATCGAGTGGCTGGCCATCACGCCACCTTGCGCTGCGAGCGCGACGCCAGAAGCTGCTGCCAGAAGCCGACGGACCAGCCGGAATGCATGACCATCGCCGAGACCCCGGCCAGTGCGATGCTGGCGTTGCGCTGGCGCAGCGCCGTCACCAGCCCGTAACCGAGGCACACGGTCATCCACAAAAGGAAAGGCACCGCCGCGATCCAGTGGACGAAGGAAAGCAGCGCGAGCAGCACCACGGGCGCAACCAGCAGCGGGATCATCTGACGAACCTTCGGCACCATGCGATGCTTCAGGACGTTCCTGGCGCGGCCGCGGCCATAGCCGAGATACTGGAAATAAAGGCTCTTCAGCGTCGAGCGCGGATAGTAGACCATCTGCGTCCGGCCGCTCATCCAGATGCGGTAGCCGGCTTGGCGCAGGCGGTAGTCGAGCTCGGCGTCCTCGTTGTGGCTGAAGCTCTCGTCGTAGCCGCCGACATGCCTGAAAGCGGCGATGCGCATCAGCGCGTGGTGGCCGTGGTCGACCCATTCGCCCTCGGACATGTGCCGGTGCTTCGAGCCGCCGGTGCCGAGCTTGGAGTTCTGCGCCGCCGCGACCGCCTTCTGCACGGCGCCGGTACCGGCGGTCAGCATCGAAACGACGACCGAATCGGCGCCGGTGGCAAGCGCTTCCTCGACCAGCCGCTCGCAGTAATCGTCCGGATAACCGCCATGCGCGTCGATGCGGATGAGGTAGTCGGCGCCTTCGCCGAGCGTCGCCACCGCGAGATTGATGGCGGCGCTCTGGAGGCGCTTCGGATTGGCGAGCAGGACGACCCGGGCATCCTTCGCCAGGATCTTTTCGACGATGGCTTGCGTGCCGTCGGTGCTGCCGCCGTCGACGACGACGATGCGGCCGCCGAGCCGCGCCGCAGCGGGCCGCAACTGGTCGAGCAGGCCGCCGATATGATCCGCCTCGTTGAGGCAGGGAATGACGATCAGGATCGATGTGGCGGCCTGCGTCATCGGTTCTTGTGCGTCTCCTGCCATCACGCCGCCGCCTCCGTCGCCGCAAAATTTGAAGGCATCGCGGCGAGGCCGCGCAGCTTGTCGACGAAAGCCGCGCAGTCGCTGCGGTCGTAGCTCCAGGTCCTGGGATTGCGCGCCAAGACCCGCGACTTCAGGCCGCGGTACCGGTCCTGATCCATCCGACTCAGCATCGCCTCGATGCCTTCGGGCGTCGCTTCGGGCAAAAGCACGCCGATATCCCGCTGCTTCAGAAACCTGCCGGTTTCGGTGTCCGCCATCGAGATCGGCACGGCGCCGAAGCGGCAGCCCTCGTAGAGGCGGTTGGGAAGCAGCCATTCGGAATTCTGGCCGGCTTCGAAGAAATCGATCGCCCAAGAGAAATGCACCTGCCCGTAGATTGCGGCCATGTCCTCCGGATTGCGGTAAGGCCCCTCGAACGAAAGCCACGGCTCGGCCTCGACGAAACCTTGAAAGTCCGGGAATTCGGACAGCGCCGGGCGGCCTCTCAGCACGACCTCGAAACGCCCGACCTGGCGGCGGGTGAAATCGGCCAGCAGTTCCAGCGAGCGACGGCAGCGCAGCACGCCGAACCAGCCGATGCGCCAAGGCGGCGTCGCCGGGCTGTCGTCCTCGAAAGAATGCGCGGCAACAACGGATGCCGCCTCGAAATATTTGTTCTCGATCAGCTCGACAGGTGCGACGATCTGCCCGAACGGCTCGAAATAATTGGCGATGAAGGCCGGCGAGCTCGTCACCAGAAGCTTCACGTCGCGAGCGAGATGACGTTCGGCGCCACGCAGCGTCCTGCCGACGAAATCGTCGCGCAGCACCAGACGGTGGATATCGAGGCATTCATAGACGATCGGCACGCTCGCTCCGAGCGCGCCATTGGCGCGGCGGGCCAGCGCCAGCATTTCGAGGTTGCGCGCGATAATGAGATCGGGCCTGGACACGGCGCCCAATTTCGCGCCGATCGACACGGCTGCCTTGGCGACCGCGCCGATGCGCTGCGCGAATCGGCCGTCGCGCGTCGCGCCAAGGTCGACCGGCTCGATACCCTCGATCTCGGTGACCGGGCTGGTGGTGCGGCGGAAGCCCGCCAGGGTGACCCTGGCGCCGCCTGCCTTGAGCATCTGAACCCTCCGGCGCACCGCCGGGTCGGATACGTCATGCACAAGGTACAAGACATGCAGCATGTAACTCGACCGCTGTTGGGCCCACCCATCGAGGATGCTAGTACAGCTTTTGCTGCATCGCAACAATTTTGGTGCGGCGTAGCAAATGCCCGCATATTTTTTGTTGCACTGCAAAAACGTATTGCGGTAGCTTATGCATGGCGGCGGGCGCCGGTCGCGACGATGTCGGACCGATGCAAGATCAGGGATCCTGAATTTGGAAACCAGCGCATTCGATCCGCCTGAGGGCTCTCTGCGCAAATCGGTCGGACGCGGCGCGGTCGTCACCGCGATGGCGCAAGGCGTGCGGGTGGCGACGCAGATCATCTCCGTCATCGTGCTGTCGCGCTTGTTGTCGCCGCAGGATTTCGGCGTCGTGGCGATGTGCGCGCCGGTGCTTGCCTTCATCGCGCTGTTCCAGGATTTCGGCCTGACCCAGGCGACGATCCAGAAGACCGGCATCCGCCACGAGGAAGTCAACTACCTGTTCTGGATCAACGTGGCGGTGAGCACGCTGCTTGCCTGCGTGCTTGCGGCTTCGGCGCCGCTGGTAGCCGCCTTCTATGGCGAGCCGCGCGTGACAGGCCTCGTCGCCGCCTTCGGCCTGCAGATCATAGCCTATGGCCTGGGAGCCCAGCATGTGGCGCTGCTTACGCGCCGCATGGAGTTCACGCGGCTGGCCATCATCGACATCGCCAGCGCCATCGTCGGTGTCGGCGTCTCGATCGCCTGGACCTTCATCGATCGCTCCTATTGGGCGCTTTTCGCCGGCACGCTGGCAAGCGCCGTGCTGCCGACGCTGTGCTACTGGTATTCCTCGCGCTGGCGCCCCGGCCTGCCGCGCAAGGTCGAAGGCATCGGCGCGCTGATCAATTTCGGCGCCGGCATCACCGGCTTCAACTTCGCCAATTTCTTTGCCCGCAACCTCGACAATGTGCTGATCGGCAAATACTGGGGCGAGGCGCAGCTCGGCCTCTACGACCGCGCCTACAAGCTCTTGCTCTTCCCGCTCAGCCAGATCACCAACCCGCTGTCGAAGGTGATGGTGCCGGCACTGTCGCGGCTGAAGGACGAGCCGGACCGCTACCGCAGTGCCTATCTGCGCGTCATGCCGCTTATCCTTCTGGTCGCGCTTCCGGGTGTCGCCTTCGCCACCGCCATGTCGGACACGCTCATCCCCTTCGTGCTCGGCGAGCAATGGCGGGGAAGCGCGCCGATCTTCCTGGCGCTGGGCTTTGCCGGATTGCTGCAGCCGCTCAACAACCCCGCGGGATGGCTGTTCGTAAGCCAGGGCCGCTCAGGCGACTTCATGCGCTGGGGCATCGTCACCGCCGTGACCTCGGTGCTGGCCTTCGTCATCGGCCTGCCTTACGGCGCGCTCGGCGTCGCAGTCGCCTACGCGATCAGCGAATATATGCGCACGCCCTTCCTATGGCTCTATGTCGGCAGGCGCGGACCGCTGAAGGCCAGCCATGTGCTTCATGCGGCATTGCCTTTCGTGCTTGGCGCGCATCTGGCGTTCGGCCTGGTCTGGCTCGCCAAACCGATGCTGCAGGCGCCGCCCGTCGTTGCGCTGGCCGCCGGCGCGGCGCTCTCCTATCTCACCACCATTCTTATCGCACTTGCCTTCAGCGCCGGCCGCGAAGCGCTTCGCGAGGCCTTGCGGCTGATCCCGGCACGAGGGGTCCTCGCAGCCCCGAGCGGGGCCAAATGAGCCCGGCCTGCTCGCGAAACGCTGACTTCAGGACAGGGATAACCGCATGAATTACCGATCGATTTCAGACATGAACGACGCGATCGTGCGCAACCTGCACCGGCTGCCGCGCGACATCGACCTGGTCGTCGGCGTGCCGAGGAGCGGCATCCTCGCCGGCACCATGGTCAGCCTGATCGCAAACATCCCAATGACCGATCTCGACAGTTTCCTGGCCGGCAGGATCTATACGTCCGGGATCACGAAACGCTGGGCGGGCCTAGACCGGCAGGCTTCCGAGATGCGCAAGATCCTGGTGATCGACGACAGCATCATCGGCGGCACCGCGATGCGCGATGCACGCGAAAAAGTCGCTGCCAGCGGCATCGAGGGCGATTTCATCTTCGCGGCCGTGTTCGGGCTGTCGCTGCGACACGAGGAGACCGACATGGTCTTCGAGGCCGTGCCGCATCCCAGGATGTTCCAGTGGAATTTCATGCACCATGTCTTCCTCGAGCAGTGCTGCGTCGACATTGACGGCGTGCTTTGCCTCGATCCGACCGAGGACGAAAACGACGACGGCCCGGCCTATGAGAAATTCCTGGCCGAGGCGCGGCCGCTGCTCGGGCCGACCCGCAAGATCGGCTGGCTGGTGACGAGCCGGCTGGAGAAATACCGCAAGCTGACCGAGGCATGGCTCGCCAGCCGCGACATCAAATACGATCATCTCATCATGCTCGACCTGCCCAACAAGGCCGAGCGGCAGCGGCTCGGCGCGCATGGCAGTTTCAAGGCCGAATTCTACCGCAAGTCGGACGCCATCCTGTTCATCGAGAGCGAGCACGAGCAGGCGCAGAGGATCGCGAAGCTCTCCGGCAAGCCGGTGCTGTGCGTCGAAACCAACATGGTGAGCTTGCCCGATCCGATGTCGCTGCCGGCGCTGCAGCAGGCGGCGCGCAACCTGCCGGCGCGGCTGAGACAAATCAATTCACTCGACGGGCGAAAGCAGGCCGTGAAGGCGACGGCGCGCGCGCTGCTCGGCGAGCGCGGCTACCAGGCGCTGAAGAACCGGGTGAAGCGCCCGGCATGAGAAACTAGGCGGCGCGGCGGACACCCTGCCGGGCCGCCCTTTCGAGAAGATCGAGAAACACGACCAATTGCCGCGCGGGGTCGAGCTCCGGGCGTTTGGAGAAGGCGATAGCCGCGGCCGAAAGCCGTTCGTATTCCGGGCGGTCGTTCCACAGGCGCCGGACCGCCGCGGCCCACTCGGCGACCGGAGCATCGTAGTCCAGCAACACGCCGCCGGGCCCGATGGCTTCGGGCAGACCGCCACGCTTCGATCCGACGACCGGGATGCCGCTGCAATGCGCCTCGGATGCGACGCGGCCCCAGGCTTCCTCCCATTTGCTCGGGGCAAGCAGGATCCTGGTGCGGCCATAGACCGTCTTCATGTCGTTGGTGCGGTTTTCGAGCGTAACGTTCGAGAGCGGCGCGATGGTCTTCTCGATGCGGGCGCGGTGGTCGTCGTCCAGCTTCCAGCTTTCCACGAACAGGAAGGGAATCTCCGGACAGGCGGCCGCAATCTTGACCGCCAGATCGAAACCCTTTTCCTCATAGGGGTTGATCATGGTGACGAATTCGCCGGTCGTGTGCGTGCAATAGAGCGCGTCGTTGATGGTCGGCGGAAGAACGATAGACTCGATGCCGAATTTTTCGTTGTAGGTGCGCGCCGTGAACTCCGAATTGGCAATGTATATAGCCGAACCGAGCTCGCGCGGATCGCCGGCGAGCTCGTGAAACTCGACATTGTGGAGGTAGACGACCAGCGGCACGCCTTCGGCCAGAAGCGCCTTTCCGAGCAGGACCGACTTGTGGCACTGCACGACGGCGACATCGGGTCTGGTTTTCCCGACGGCGAAGCCGGCCGCCTCCCAGGGGTACCAGGCGCGCATCACCGGATAGCCGGGGAAATTGTCGACAACCGCGGGCTGCCGCAACAGCTTCATCTTGGCGCGCGCCTTGAGGCCGAACATGCCGTCGCCGAACAGCGAGGCGAGGACCGATGCCTGGTGGCCGTGCTCGATCAGCTGTTCGACCAGATGGTGGGTGTTGGATTGCACGCCGCCGGTGAACTCGGGAATGTACCCGTTGCCGCTTGCAAAAAGCACTTTCATCATTCGACTCCTAATCCGGCCCGGCGGATGAGCATGCCCGCCGATCAGCCTGCGCTGCGCGCCAATGGAAGCTTCGAAGTCATTGCCTGACACAGGCGGCTGACCGAGGCGGAAAGCGACAGCGTCGAGTACTCCCGCAACAACTTCGATGCCGGGATTACCTTTCCCGCCTTCAAGTCCTGCGCCAGGTAGTGAGGAAACGAATGCATGTATTCCCTGACGATGTCGGCCTTCAGCGCTCCCGACTTCCATGCCTTCACCGCCGAGACGAATTCGTCGGCGGGGGCGGACGCCAGCCCCGTGTCATAGGCTTCGAAGGTGCGCCGCACGATGGCGCGTTCCTTGTCGCTGAGCGACGTCTTTCCGGCTCGCTCGGCAAGCTGGGCGTAGCGGCGGATGTCTTCGGCCGCGTGGTGCCATAGACCCTTCCTGGCCATGATGCTCGAACGCTGCAGCAATGCCTGCATCTCAAGATCGGCCGTCTTCGGCAAGGCCTGCTCCGAGCGGTCGAGATACTCGTGCAGATCGACCGACTTGTAGACCTCTTCCATGATCACCCGGTCGTACGAACCCCAGGCCTTGATCCGGTCGGTATAGGAAATCACCACCTTGGTGCTGCCGCGGACCATGTCGTGCTGGCGCTGGAAGAACATGAGGCCGTCGACCCTGACGCCCTTGAACCGGCGCGCAAGCCTCAGCATCATCTCGTAGTCCTGCGACCGGACAAGGGTTTCATTGAAGCCTCCAACCTCGTCGTAACATTTGCGGCGCACCAGCAGGCCCGGCTGGTGGACGTGGCAATATTCGAGGTGGGACGGAAAGAAATTGTCCTGGCTGACGTGGCCGAACGGGACGATCTCGTAATTCTGCTCTTGGATCTGAGCCGACTGCTGGAAACGCGCATATTCGCCGAAAGCGAAATCGGCCGCCGGCTCCTGCTCGAAGGCAGCGAGGAACCGCTCGAGCGCCGTCGGGTGCGCGACGTCGTCGTCGTCGAATATCCAGACGAAATCTCCCGTGCAGTGCTTCAGGGCGAAATTCAGCGCCGTGGACTTGCCGCCATTCTCCTTGCGGTAATACTCCACCGGGGCGGGGAAAGAGGCAGCCACCGCGCTGGTATTGTCGGTCGAGCCGTCGTCCACGATCAGAATCTGATCCGGAGCCACGGTCTGCTGGAGCAGGCTGTCGATGGCTTCGGGCAGGAACTTCTGCCGGTTGAAGGTGGGAACGATGACGGTGACCGTCGGTTTCCGCGATGCAGCCATTGGTGACCTCATACTGTCTTCTGTTCCGCCTGCCTTACACATTCTGCAGATCGAGATTAGCGAAGGGATTGGTGCATGGATGCCAGCCGGTGAAGCGGATCGGATCGTCGGGCGAGCTGCGCCAGGCATAATCGGTCAGCATGTGGAACTCGGCGATGACCCAGCGGTCGAAATGGCGGAGGTCGCGCCGCTTGTCCTGGGGCAGCAGCTCGCGCGCCTTGCCGAGTTTCACCGTTTCCGCCAGCGTCACCACATCGGCCACCTTGGCGCTCGGGAATACCCAGGGGTTGCGGTTCTGGAATTCGAGCACGAATTGCTGCAGGTGCTCGATGCGCATGTTGAGCGGCCCGAAATATCTTTCGAGCGTGACGCGAACCAGATCCTCGTCCGATAAGGACGAGATGGCAGCGGCCGCGATGCCGGTGGAGGCAATGCCACCGGCGACGATGGCCAGCGCGGTGCGGCGCGTGATCTTCATCGACCCCTCCCTCATGTCGCTAGCTTACCCGCCGCCCGCAAGGAGAGGGCAGCCGCGGTCAGGCTTGGATTGGCGCAGGAACAGCTCGGATAGGTGCTGGTGCCGACGACCACGAGGTTCCTGAGATGGTGGTGGATCATGTCGCGGTCGACCACGGAATCGGCCGGCCCCGTGCCCATGCGCAACGTGCCCTGCACATGCGATTCGGTCGGCCTTATGCCGCGATCGAAAATCTGTTCGACCGGCAGCGGCTTGAGCAGTTCCGGCAACCTTTCCAGCGCTTTCGCCATGCCCTTGGTGGCGTAGTCCGACGCGCCCTTGAAGGTCACGAAGGCGTTCTCGTCCTTGTCGAGCACGACGCGGTTTTCCGGGTCGAGCAGGTTCTCGGTGACGATGACCAGCGGCAGCACCTGCCGCAGCCTTCCCTTCTCGGCGCGCATGCCGTGCTGCCAGCGGTTCTCGAAATAGACGAGCGCCGCCGCATGCTCGGCCCGGTGCGGCCCGTCATAGAGGCCAAAATTCAGGCCGGTGGTGATGGTCGAGCCGTCGAAATTGTCGACGCCGCCGAGATAGGCTTCGTAATTCCAGCCATAGGATTCGTGCAGGCCCAAGCCGACGAACTCGCCGCCAAGACCGGAGCGCAGCATGATCGCGGGGCTCTGTATGGCATTGGCGCCGAGGATGAAGAGATCGCCGCCGATCGAATATTCCTTGCCCTTCTGAACGAAGGTGACGGAGCGGACAGCACCGCCGGCATGATCGAACCGGCGCACCTCGGCGCCAAGACAGACCGAGACGTCCGGATGCTGGAACACATGCATCAGTCCGTTGTTGACGGTGAACTTGGCGTCCGCCGGACACAGCCAGCATCTGAGATTGGCGCAGCACGAGGCGCGCTGCGAGGTCGCCACGCGCGCCCGGGCGGTCGGCATGACGAAGTGCTGATCCGGCTGCGCCGCCTTCATCATGCGGTCGGGCGTCGACATGCGATGCGGCGGCTGTGGGAACGGCCGCGAGCGCGGCAACATCCGCGCCATGTCGGGATCGCCGGAGATCGACATGACCTCCTCGGCATCGCCATAGAACGGTTCGAGGTCGTCATAGCTGATCGGCCAGTCATTGCCGACGCCGTAAGTGCTCTTCAGCTTGAAGTCGTTGGGATGGAAACGCGGCGTCTGCGCGAACCAGCAATTGGTGCCGCCGCCAAGACCGATCGTGTAGTTCCACGGCTTGTCGGGATTGTCGGTATCGTAGGTGGTTTCATCGTCTATGTCGGTGTTGGCGTTCCGGCTGAGCTGCCACTCATGCGTGTTGTGGCGGCCCCATTCCAGCACCAGGACGCGGGCTTTGCGCCGCTTCAGGAATTCGTGCAGGAAGAAGGACGAACCGAAGCCGGATCCGATGACGACGAGATCGAAATGCTCGCTGGCGATTTGTTCGGGCCGAACGTCGAGCACCATCAGATCGAACCCTCCTGCTTTGCGCGCATGGTCATTGTCGGCCCCGCTGTCGTTTCCGGCTGCAGTTCTTCTCGAGGCTTGCGACCATCGTCACGCCGCCATCCTGCCGATCGAGAAATATTCGATACCGTAGCGCGCGATCACCTTGGGATCATAGAGATTGCGGCCGTCGAAGATGACCGGCGTCGTCAGCGCATCCTTGAGCGCGTCGAATGACGGCGCGCGGAAGCTCTTCCATTCGGTGCAGATCAACAACGCGTCGGCGCCGCGCAGCGCGGCTTCCTTGGTGCCGCACAAGAGCAGGTCGTCGCGCAGGCCGTAGATTGCCTGGCACTCCTGCATCGCCTCGGGATCGTAGGCCTGGACCTTGGCGCCGGCCGCCCACAGCGCTTCCATCAGCGTGCGCGACGGCGCCTCGCGCATGTCGTCGGTGTTGGGCTTGAAGGCCAGCCCCCAGACGGCGAATGTCTTGCCCCTGAGCGCGCCCTTGAAATAGTGGTTGACCTTGTCGAACAGGACCGACTTTTGCGCATTGTTGCGCTCCTCGACGGCGCGCAGCAGCTTGGCGTCGAACTTGACGCCCTCGGCGGTCTTGATCAGCGCGCGCACGTCCTTCGGGAAGCACGAGCCGCCATAGCCCAAGCCGGGATAGATGAAGTGGTAGCCGATGCGCGGATCCGAGCCGATGCCCTTGCGCACCTCCTCGATGTCGGCGCCCAATTGCTCGGCCAGATTGGCCATCTCGTTCATGAAGCTGATCTTGGTCGCCAGCATGCAGTTGGCGGCGTATTTGGTGAATTCGGCGCTGCGCACGTCCATCACGATCATCTTCTCGTGGTTGCGGTTGAACGGCGCGTAGAGCTCGCGCATCACCATCTCGGTGTCTTCGCTGGAGGTGCCGACGATGATGCGGTCCGGCTTCATGCAGTCGGCGACCGCCGAGCCTTCCTTGAGGAATTCGGGGTTCGAGGCGACGTCGAAGCCGAGATCCTCGCGGCCGCGCTTCTTCAGCGTTTCGGCGATCCTGGCTTTCACCTTTTCGCAGGTGCCGACTGGCACGGTCGATTTGCCGACGACGATCTTGGCGCTGTCCATCTCACGACCGATGGTCTCGGCGACGGCGAGCACATATTTCAGATCGGCCGAGCCATCCTCGCCCGGCGGCGTGCCGACCGCGATCATCTGGATCTGGCCATGCCTGACCGCCGCTGCCGCGTCCGTGGTGAAGCGGATGCGGCCGGCCGCGTGGTTTTCCTTGACGAGGGCCTCCAGGCCCGGTTCGAAAATCGGGATCAGGCCCTGGTTGAGCCGCTCCACCTTCTTCTCGTCGATGTCGACGCACACCACCTCGTGACCGACCTCGGCAAGCACAGCGGCCTGGACGAGACCGACATAGCCAATCCCAAACACTGTCAAATTCATTTGGTTCTATTCCTGTCAAAGGCCGGGCCACAAAAGGTGGTCCGGCCGGTTCAGATGTCCCTCAGGCCCAACGGCCTAGTTGGTTCGGCATGATCTTAATCCGAAAACCAGTTCCCACTTTTCGGGATCATGCCTAGTTGGAATTGCTTATGCTGCATGCCAGCGATTCCGGAAACTGGCATGGCTGGCCCAAAGCGGTGAAAGCGACGCGCTTGACCTCCATGGTCATCTTGCTGCCGGGATCGACGAAGGCGCCCATCCAGTTGGTCAGCTTGTCGCTGCCCCAGAGGCTGAAGAAGATTTTCTGCGAATGCGTCGGCAACTCGTCGGGATTGGTCACTTCATGGACGAGCTTGCCGTTGACATACCAGCGCAGCCGGTCCTTCTCCCAGACGAAGCCGTAGTCGTTGAAGCCCTTGTCGGCGCCGCCTTCGACGTCGACCAGCTTGCCGTTCTTCGGCTTGCCCTGGATGTAGCTGTTGACCTGCACCTTCGACGGATCCTTGGTGAGGACCTCGAAGTCGATCTCGTCCCAGGGCTGCTTGTCCTGCGGGCCGATATAGGAGAAGAAGGCGGCGTTGAGGCCTGAGCCGGTGCCGGTCTTCATGCGCGCCTCGTAGACACCGTAGCCGTAGCGCTGCTTGGTCTGGATCTCGGCGCAAGCGAAATCGCGATCCTTCAGCTTGCGCTTTTCGAAGCCCAGCGACAGCACGCCATCGGAAAGCCGCACGAGATCCTTCGACCAGGTGCAATTCTGATGGGCGCCATTGGTCCATCCGTCCGAGACGAACCAGCGGGACCGGTCGAAATTCGAGAAATTGTCGACGAAGGACGGCGCGCTTTGCAGCTCCTGTTGCGTCCCTTGCGCGTGCGCCGGATGCAGGCTCGCCGCAACGGTCGCCGCGATGGCGAACAGGGCGCCAACCACGCCGAGCCGCAGGCTGTTTAGTCCATTCCCGGGCGTATGCGACTTATCGCACACCGCCATGAAGGAGGTGTTGCTGGGATCTGCGTTCATAACAAACTCACCTTGTGTTGTCCGCCCAACCCAAAGTCTTCCTTGGTCCGCGCGAGCGAGCCGCTTCCGATCCTCCGCCCTCTTGAACTCCTCTAATGTCTCGTGCCGATGACGACACCCGAGGGCGTCGTCAGCCTCTTGCCGCGGACTGAGGTGCAGACCGATCGGCACCATCCTCGACGATCGCGTCGAGCGAATGACGCAGTTCCTTCACCAGGCCTTTCTGGCGAACGAGCTCCGCAATGCGCCGCTCGCAGTTCAGGATCGAATTCGTCATCGCGCTGACATCCGAGCCCTTGCTGGTCGACGCCGAACCATTCTCCATCGCCTCGACCAGAAAGGCCGCGTTGGCGGCCGTGGACCTGTAGCGATTCTCCAGCCCGGTCTTCTCCGCCTCGATCTCGGCAGCGATCTGGTCGAACAGCTTCGCCAGCCGGTCGAGACGCTGGAGATCGGTCTGCCGGTCGCGAGCCGGATCCCGGGATCTGAAGCCAAAAATCGAAGCCATCCTGTCGGCCTTTCGAAATTGCTGCATTGCAGCATAGACTGCCACTACCGCGGCGACTAGGCAACATCATAGTTTTGCGAATGCGGATTTTTTGAGGGATGACGGCTTGCCGCGTGATGCGGGATCATTCGCTTGCGGCGCTCGTCGCCGCCATCAGGAAGCGCGTCGGCGGTATTTGTTGCTTTGCAGCAATCCCGGTGCGGCGGAACAGCGCGTCGAGTTTGTCGGTGGCGACGCCGCGCACGATCGGGATCAGATTCGACTGGCTGGCGAAGGCATAGGCCGCGGCCGACGCCAGCCCACGCTCGGCTTTGACGTCGAGGAAATTGCGCAACCGGTATTTGTCGCGGACATGGCGCTCATGGCGCCGCAACGCGGCCTTCGAGCGCTCCGGAAGGTTATCGAGCGCCAACAGCGCCAGGTCGGCATCGGCAAGACGCTTCAGATCCTGCGTTCGATGGCGACCGCTCAGCGAATCGGCGCGGACGATCGCGCCATAGCCGCAGGACTTGATGATCTTGAAGCGCGCCCCGCGGGCGACAGCGCGCGCATAGAGCTCGTAGTCTTCGCCAAGACGCAAGCTTTCATCGTAAGCCAGCCCATGTCGTTCGAGAAAAGCCCGGCTGATTACCGGCTTCAGGAAACCGAGCTCGCTGCGCAGGACGCGGCGGCGCGAGATGTTGCCGTCGATGAAGCGCTCGAAATCGAGAAATTCCGGATCGGCAGCGAAAGGCGGCGCGGCGACCTTGGCAAAGTCTGTCGCGGCATCGTCGCGGATCAGCATGATGTTGTCGGCCGCGAAATCCCAGTCGGCGCTGGCGAAAAGGCGGCGGAAGCGGCCTTCGAGGAAGAAATCGTCGGCGTCGAGAATGCTGATGAAAGGCGATTTGGAAGCCTGGATAGCGGCGTTGCGCGCGGCGGAAGGACCGCGATTGACGTCGAGGCGGACGACGGCAAGCCGGCCGCTGCCGTCGTCGGCGGCCAAAGCCACGTCGCGGGTGTCGTCGGTGGAAGCGTCGTCGACCACGACGACTTCGGCGACTTCCGCCTCGCGCAGCGCCGAAGCGATGGCGGCGGGGATCGTGCGCGCCGCATTGCGGGCGGCGATGATGACGCAGACCCCCAAGGTCGCCATCGGGCTCGTCACAGGCGTCGTCACGGACATGGGCTCACCTTTCGCTTGCATGCGTGGCCGCCCCGCCCACGATTTTGATCATTTCGCTCCGCGCCGGCTCAATCGTGGCCGGGCGCTCGAAGATGCGCCGGCTGAGGTCGGCGGAGGCAGCCCAGCCGGCTTCAGCCAGGTAACGGACCGGCTCGCGGCCGCAGAGCTCCCACAGCACATGGCGTCGCTGCGGCCAGCGCAGCGACGCCAGCCAGGGCGCGACCACCATGTGGAAGAGATCGGCGTTGTCGATGCGCGCCAGAATGCGGGCGGCGCGATCCGAAAGTAGCGTGCCGGCGGCGCCGAGCAGCACGTCGGCGGCACGCAACCCCAAGAGCAGCGTGTCCGCCAGGCCCTGCTCGGCGGCGTGGTCGAGAACCATTCGCTGCTCGGCTTCGCTCAGACGGCTGGCGCTGGCCCTGACGTCGCAGACATAGCCGGCGCAGGGTTCGCGGTTGAAAAAGGCCTTGGCGACGCTGATCGCGGACAAAAGCAAGGTGTCGGCCGCCGAGATGATCGGCATGGCGGCGCCGGCCACCGCGACTTCGCGCTTGCGGCGCAGGAAGCCGTCGATGTCGCGGGGGCTGGGCGACCCCGGCTGCTGGAGCCGGTGGTGGAGGTCTACGGTCGAGGCCCTCGTGCCGTCTTCGCGAACCATATGCTGCTCGCCGAGGAAGCGCACCCACCAGACCGAGCGCGACTTGCCGGCAACCTCATAGCCGATCGTGCGCAACGCATCGCGAGCCTTGGCGAAACCGGTCGGCGAAACCAGTATGTCAACGTCGCCCGATGGCTTCATGAAGTGGTCGCCATAGAGCAGATGCTGCTGGAGCGGCCCCTTGAGGAAGACGAAATCGACCTGGTTCTCGCGCAGCACGCGATCGATGGCCATCGAATCGCCGATGCAGGCGGCATTCATCGACATGGTGCGCCGGCGGTATGTGTCGAGCCAGGCAGGCAACTCCGCTGGCGCGGCATTCGCGGGCGTGCGCGCGAGCGCCTTGAGCAGGAAGACGGCGACCTTGTTCAGCCTGGCGATGTCGGCGACATTGGCTGCCGAAATTGTTGGGGCTGCCGAGATCGTTGGGGCTGCCGAGATCGTTGGGGTCGCTGAGCTTGCCGGGGCCGACGAGATTGTCGGCGCGGGCATGTCGGCCCGGCCGCCCGAGATGTCGACGCCTGGCGCGAAAAACAGCCTCAGGCAGGCCTGCACATAGGCGACTTCGTCAGCGCAGCCGGCGGCGCGCAGCCTTTCATAGGAGCCATCCTGCATCGCCATGCCCGATGTCGTTCTCCGCAAAATGCCGCCCGCGCGATTTATACCGCACCTGCGAAGAAAAGCATCGGGAAAATTGACGAGATCGCTCAAAACCGGGCAGAGGCCGGCTCGCGACTGCAACCGCAGCGTTTAAAACCGCTGCGCGCTCAATCACTTTTGAAGACAACCCGGGACATGCCGACGCGAGCCGGAACGTGGCGATTTCTTGCAGCAAATTCTTCGCATCTGCGAAATGAATTTCTCGCCTAGCAAGTTATCATAACCAAATCAGATACTTATTTAAACGGCAAAGACCTACGGTTGAATTCGTGGACCGCTGAGGTTTAGGATCACGGCGCCTACAGCTTGATCACCAGCGAAGGCGAGCGCAACCAAGAATTGATTAATGCCTGGTAAATCAGTCTTGACTCATGGATGGTGCCGTGCAGCAATCGCATTGCAGCATAGCGATATGCTGGCGGCATCCTGCAGCCGCTTCCAGTCCTTAATTGGAGAGTAAAATGGAACAGAATGTTGAAAAGCATGAGTACGAAACCCCCAGCCTGACGGTTCATGGTTCGATTGAAACGATCACGCAGGGAGGTGCTGGCACGACGGCGCTCGACGCGAGCTTTCCCGCGCACACGCCGGTCGGCGAGCTGACTTTCTCGTAAAGCTTACGGGCATCCGGGAGTCTAAGTTGGGGCTCCGGGTGTTCTCCAACAGGTGAGCCGGGGGGCTTTGTCCCCCGGCTTCCTGCCGGGGATCGTCGGCAACCGATCCACGGCAACGTCTGACGGAGCGGCGGGCCAGCAACGAGGTTTTAGGATGAACTGGAACCCTTCGGACCATGACCGCGTCATCGCGACCAACGAAGCGGTGGCTTGCGAATTCGGCGCCGGACTGGCGCTGCTCCACCTGAAATCCAATGTCTATTACAGCCTGAACGGCGTCGGCGCCTTCATCTGGGAGCAGATCCAGGAGCCGCGATCGGTCCTCGATATCCGCAGCGCAGTGCTTGCGCGCTACAATGTCGACGCCGAACGCTGCAAGGCCGATGTCGAGGGCTTGCTCAAGGGGCTGAGCGAAGCAGGGCTTGCGAGGCTCCACAGTGAGGAACTGGTCTAGACTCCGCTCGCTGAGCGGCCGGGAAATGCTGTTTCTGGCGCGCTGCCTGACGGTGGTGAGCGCGGTACGGTTCGCGTTGACGCTGTCTTCCTACAACCGTGTCCGCAGCCTGGTGATGCGGCTGGACGCCGGACGCGACGCCAGCATCGCCGACCTGCGGCGTGTCGCATGGGGCGTCGCGGCCGCGGCGCGGCTCGTGCCGGGCGCCAGCTGCCTCACCCAGGCGCTGGCTGGACAGTATCTGCTCGCCCGCCAGGGCAGCGCCTCGAGGATCAGCATCGGCATCGAGAAAGGAACGGGCAGCGAGCTCAAGGCGCATGCCTGGCTGATGAGCGGCAACCACATCGTGCTTGGCGGCTCGATCAAAGGATTTGCCCATCTGGTCGACCATGGGTCGTGAGCGATGAGCGGCGTCGCCGGAATCGTGCTCAGCGACAATGGCCGGCCTGCCGCGGCCGGCGATATCCAGCAGATGCTTTCGCGCATGCGCCACCGCGCCCGCGACGGCAACTCGTGGTGGACGAAGGGCAGCGTGGCGCTCGGCCACGCCTGGCTCGACACGACCGGCGAGGATGGTCCCGGCCCGTTGACAATGGCCGGCGGCAAGCTCGCCATCACCGCCGACTGCCGGCTGGACAATCGCGACGAGCTTCTGGCGCGGCTCGGCATGCGCGACCGGTCGATCGCCGACGCAACGCTCATCATGCGCGCCTACCTCAAATGGGGCGAGGCCTGCCCGACCTATCTGCAGGGCGATTTCGCCTTCGCCATATGGGACGGCGAGCGCCAGGCGCTGTTTTGCGCGCGCGACCATTTCGGCGTCAAACCTTTCTACTATCACTCGACCGGCAGGCGCTTCGCGTTCGCCTCGGAGATCGGGCCGATCCTTGCGCTGGACGGCATCGGCAGGCGCCTCAGCGAGCACCAGATTTCCGGCTTCCTCGCCGGCCTGCCGGACGATCCGCAGGCCACGCCCTACGCCGAGATCTTCCGCCTGCCGGCACGGCACGCCATGACGGTCGCAGGCCGCCAGGTGGTGCTGCGGCGCTACTGGCAGATCGAGCCGTCGCAACGGCCGCCGCGCTCGGACGCGGCCGAGGAATTCAGGCATCTCTTCGCGCAATCGGTGGAGAACCGGATGCGCGGCACGCCGGTCGTCGGCGCCATGCTGAGCGGCGGGCTCGACTCCTCCTCCATCGCCTGTCTCGCGGGTCTCAGGGCGGCGGCGAAGCGCGGCCCGAAGCTCAAGACATTCTCGCTGGTTTTCGACAAGGGCTCGTCGATGGACGAGAAGTCGTTCATCGATGCGGTTCTCGACGACAATCCGCTCGACGCCACATTGATTGCGGTGAGCAATTACGCCCCCTTCGCCGAGTTCGAGCGCATCCTGGAGGAGCAGGAGGGCACGTTCCTGGCCCCCGGCCTGTCCTTGACGCGCGACCTTTACCGGACCGCGGGCGCAAAGGGCGTCAAAGTGCTTCTCGACGGGCATGGCGGCGACGAGGTCGTCTCGCAGGGCCATGGACACCTTCACGAACTCGCCAATGCCGGCCGGTGGTTCGAGTTGTGGCGCGAACTGCACAGCGCTGCGAACACCTATGGCGAGGGCATGCTCTCCCTCTATTTCAAGTTCCTGACCATCTACGGACCGGCCTGGCGGATCGCCCGGATGCGATCGATGGCCCGGCGTCTTGTCGGCAAGGTGCGGCGGAGGCCGGCATCGGCGCCGCGCGCCTGGGCGGGCCTGGTCAATCCGGACCTTGCCAGGCGCACCGACCTTGCCGAGCGTTTTCATCGCTGCGGCTACATGCCCGCCGCCGTCAGCGCCAGCGAAGCGCTGACGCATCGCTGGCTTCTGTCCACCGGGCTGGTGCCGCATGCCTTCGAAGTGCTCGACAAGGCCGCCGCCAATTTCGGCGTCGAACCGCGCTATCCGTTCTGGGACAAGCCGCTCGTCGAATTCTGCCTGGCGCTGCCCGGCGAGGAAAAGCTCAAGGACGGTTTTGGCCGCCATGTGCTGCGACGGGCGATGCAAGGCGTTCTGCCGCCGGCGGTGCAATGGCGGCGCGACAAGATCGATTTCACCGCCAACCTGGTCAAGGGCATGCTGGGCAACCACCGCGAGCTTCTGGACAGCCTGCTGATATCGGACAGCGAGCGGATCGCGCCCTATGTCAACCTGCCTGAAGTGAACGCGGTCTATGAGCGCATGCTGCGCCAGCCCGAGCAGGCGACGCTGCCAGACGTCCAGCATGTCTGGCGCTCGGTTTCGCTGTCGCTGTGGCTGCGGCAAGTCCAAGGAAGCCCCGCATGAATCTTCCGATCGCTTCCCTTGCGCGGCCCGAGCCAGCCACCGAGACGCCGGCGCCGGGGAGACGCGTCCACCATTTCTACAAGGCCTACGGGTTGATCGTCAGCTCCGAAGTGGCCCTGCCGGAACTGGAACCGACGGCGCCGGCGACACCCGACCTCGAGATCGCCATCAGGCCGGTCGACTTTCCCGACGGCGCATCGCAGGGCGCCACGGCGTTCCGGTTCGAGGCGACGCGCCAATATCTTTCCTGGCAAGCGGTCGGCACTTTCATGATCAGCGACGCCAGCCGGATCGACGTCGATCCGGCGCCGGGGATCGACGACCCGCTGCTCGCCTTTCCGCTGCTCGGGCCGGTGATGGCGCTTGCCCTGCATCGGCGCGGGCTGCTCGTCCTGCATGCCAGCGCCATTGCCGTCGGCGGCAGGAGCGTAATCTTCATGGGCGACAAGGGCGCCGGCAAGTCGACGACGGCGGGCGCGATGATCCGCGCCGGCCACCGCCTGCTCACCGACGACGTCGTGGCGCTGGATTTGTCCGATCCTGACCGGCCGATGATCCTGCCCGGATTTCCGCAGCTCAAGCTCGCGGCGGACGCGGCCGGCGCCATTCGCCTCGAGCAGGTGGAGGTGCGTCCGCAGGTGCATCCGCAGATCGACAAGGCGCAGCATCGGCTGCATGACGGATTTGCCGCCGAGGCGGTGCCGGTATCGCGCATCTATGTGCTCGAGCGCGGCCGCCGGGCGGCGATCTCGCCATTGATCGGCGCCGCCGCGTTGCCGGCGATCATCAAATTCTCCTATGTCACGCGGTTCGGCCGGCAGGCGCTGCCCGGCGATCTTGCCGCCACGCATCTTAGCCAATGCGCGCAGGTCGCCGGACGGGTCGGCGTCAGCCGCCTCGAAGTGCCGGCCGGACTCGCCCGGATCGATGAAGCGGTCGCCGCGATCGAAGCCGACCTGACGTCCGGGACAAGGTAAGCCAAGGCATGGGCCGGTCCTCGAAGTTTCGCCTGTCGCTTTTCCGGGACATCGCCGGTTTCGGCGCCATGATGGCGCATATCGGTGGACGGCGCACGGCGACGGCGCTTGCCTTCCTGATCCTGGGCAGCCTCACCGAAGGCATCTCGATCCTGCTGCTCGTGCCGCTGCTGCGCCTGATCGGCAAGGCCGACCAGGATTACGCGGTGCGGGTGCCGGAGGCCTTGCATCGGCTGGCGCCCGGCGGAACGCTGTCGCTCGCGACCGTGCTCTGCCTGTTCGTCGCGCTGGTGGCGCTGCAAGCGACGTTCAACCGCTTCAAGTCGGTCTACATGGCGCGGCTGCTCTACGACTTCGTCAACCGCGTGCGCATGAACCTGTTCGAGAGCGTCGGCAAAGCGCGCTGGGGCGTTTTCACCCGCATCCGCGGCTCCGATCTGGACCATGCGTTGAACGGCGATGTCGACCGGGTGCAGGTGGCGGCTTTCTCGCTGCTGATGCTGACCCAGGCGACGCTGCTTCTCACCGGCTATCTCGTGGTCTCGCTGTTCATCTCGCCGGTGATGACGTCCTTCGCCATTTTCATCGGCCTGGTGCTGCTGGTTGCGCTGCAGCCGTTCAGGGCGCGCGCCAGCGCCTATGGCCGCACGCTGACCGGCAGTCGCCAGGATCAGTACCGCACGGTCTCCGAGTTCCTCGGCGGCATCAAGGTCGCCAAGAGCCTGAATGTCGAGGCAAGTTACTTTGCCGAGCTGGGCGCGACGCTGGACAAGATGAAGACCGACAACATCGCTTTCGTCCGCAACAGTTCGCTCGGCACCGCCCTGTTCCAGGTTACGAGCGTGGTTGGGCTCAGCCTCTTCATCTATGTCGCGCTGGTCCGTTTCCACCTGTCGCTGGCCGAGATCGTCGTGCTGCTCCTGGTCTTCATGCGGGTCGCGCCGCGCTTCATGGACATGCAGCTCCAGACCCAGCAGGTGCTGATCAACCTGCCGGCCTACGCTTCGATGAAAAGCCTCCAGGCCCGCTTCGATGCCGAGCGCGAGCCGGAAGAAAGCATGGCCGAACAAGGGGCAAAACTGTCGCTCGAGACCGGCCTCAACATCCGCGATGTGGCGTTCGCCTATGGCGAGGGCGACGGCAAGCCGGTGGTCAGCGACATCACCTTCGGCCTGCCGGCCGGCAAGGTGACGGCGCTGATCGGCCCTTCCGGTTCCGGCAAGAGCACGATCGCCGACATGCTGCTCGGCCTGCTCGAACCGACCGCGGGACGCATCCTGGCCGACGGCGTGGAGATCACGGCGCAAAATCGCAGAGCCTGGCGCGATCGGGTCGCCTATGTGCCGCAGGACGTGTTCCTGCTGCATGACACGATCGCCGCCAATCTGCGCCTTGCCGCGCCCGCGGCCAGCGACGAAGAACTATGGGCGGCCTTGCGCAACGCCCATGCGGCCGATTTCGTGGAGCGCCTGACATTGCGGCTGGAGACGGTGGTGGGCGACCGCGGCGTCCGGCTTTCCGGCGGCGAGCGGCAGCGCATCGCATTGGCGCGGGCGCTGCTGCGCAAGCCGTCGCTGCTCATCCTCGACGAGGCGACGAGCGCGCTCGACTGGCAGAATCAGTCGCTGATCGCCCAATCGATCGAGGCGCTGCGCGGCCAAATGACGATTTTGACCATCGCGCACCGGCCGTCGATGATTGCCTTCGCCGACTGGGTGGTGGCCATCGAGAATGGACGCATCGTCGAGGTCGGACAATATCGGCGGCTGAAGGCAAAGGCCGGCAGCCGCCTTGCCAGGATGCTGTCCGGCGAGCAGGCCGAGCGCGAAGGCGCGTCATCGGTCGAGACGGGACTGATCCCGGCGCCGGTCGAACGTTCAGTGGAGGCTGCGTCTGGCGCTTAGCTTTTCACCGTCGGCGACCTTGTTCAGGATCGTGCCGCGGTCGGCCGCGCGGGCCTTGTCGTCCGATGTCGGCGCGGTTCCGCCGATCATGGCAAAGACCAGAAGGAAATAGCCGACCTGGATGATGACGGCACAGACGACGGCGCGAAGGAGGATGGTGCCCGGCGATGCGCCATCGAAATAAGACCAGCCGATGACGATCGCCAGCGCGAAGATCATCCCGACGATGAATTTCGGCAGAGACATGTTCGCCAGCCTCTCAACCGAGACGAGCATGCAGAAGCTGCGACTTACCCACCCGCGTAACTCCCCGTTGCGCCAAAGAGCTTTTTCTGGCTGCCCTATCCGGCCGGTTGCTTCCGGCCTTCCTTGCCCATGCAGACTATGACAGGAACAATTTGCGACTCTATTAAGGCGGGTCGGCTGGAGCAAGGCCGTGCAGATATGGTTTCCAACGATTTTACGAGATCGACTCTGCCATGCTGCGCCGCACACTCTGGCTCCGGCAGCTATTCAAGTAGCCGTCTGCCGCTTTAGTAAAACTCGCCACTTTGATTAGTATTTTACCTGAATAACTTACTATGGCGAGTGCTTCCGACGTTGCGCAACCGCGTTTCTTCTGCAGCAAAGAATGCACTGTCCAAAAATGGCCCAAAAGGCGGATTGCATTTTCATGGTTTGCTCTCACCTTGTCATAAACGTGCCACAAAGGTGAAAATTTGGGCACGGCAGGTTTATTATTTAGTCAATTCATGACGTGAACATTTCAGTCCGATGGGAAATTGTGTGTTGCGCTGCAGCATTTTTTTGATATCTTGCCGTAAACCATCCGTTCAACGTATGGAGCTTCTGCATGAGGGACGTCGCCAAGTCGGCTAATGCGGGTTTTGCGCAGGTCGGCGTAGATTTTCCACCCCCCATCGGCGGTCTGCTCAAACGCAGTTTCGATATCGTCGGTTCCCTGGCCGGGCTGGTCCTGCTCAGCCCGCTTTTCCTAATGGTCGCGTTGCTGGTCAAGCTTTCGGACAATGGTCCGATCTTCTATGGCCACAAGCGCATCGGCCGTGGCGGCAGGATCTTTTCCTGCCTCAAATTCCGCACCATGGTGCCGGATGGCGAGCGCGTGCTCGCCGCCTATCTGGCGGCAAATCCGGAGGCCAACGCCGAATGGATCGCGACGCGCAAGCTGAAGAACGATCCGCGCGTCACCCGCGTCGGGCAGGTGCTTCGCAAGCTCAGCCTCGATGAACTGCCGCAGATCCTCAACATCCTGCAGGGCGACATGAGCCTTGTCGGCCCGCGCCCGGTCGTGCGCGACGAATTGGAGATCTACGGCAGCGCCGCGGTCTATTATTTGAAGTCGCGTCCGGGGCTGACCGGGCTGTGGCAGGTCAGCGGCCGCAACGACGTATCCTACGACACGCGGGTCGCCTTCGATCGCCACTATGTCGAGAACTGGTCTTTGTCCGAGGACATCCGCATCATCTTCAAGACCGTTCCTGCCGTGTGGATGTCACGCGGCAGCTATTGACCGACGGGCTTGCTCCGCCAGATTCGGGGCAGGCATCCGGCAGTGATCTCATCGGGCGGATGGGGCCAAAGCGAATCGGAAACGTATTTGACAAAAAACCCCTTCGGACTGTCTTACGCCTGCAGTCTCATGCCCAGGACAACCGCCCGCTTCGCGGGCGCGTTGCTTGTTGCGGCGTCGCTCGCCATGCCGCAGTTGGCCGCCGCCGGCGATTATCAGCTTGGCCCACAGGACAAGCTCAACATCCGCGTCGCCGAATGGCAGACGGTCGACGGCACGTTCCGCGACTGGTCGGCCCTCAATGGCGAATATTCGGTCGGCCCGAGCGGGACGCTCTCGGTGCCGTTCGTCGGCGACATGCAGGCCGCCGGCAAGACGACGGCGGAGGTCGCTTCGGCGATCGGGCTGGCGTTGCAGCGCAAGCTGGCGCTGCCCGACAAGCCGGAAGCCTCGGTCGAGATGGCGCAGTTCCGGCCGTTCTACATTTCCGGCGAAGTCCAGAACCCCGGCCAGTTTCCCTTCGTGCCCGATCTGACGGTGCTCAAGGCAGTCAGCATCGCCGGCGGCATAAGGCGCAACGCCGATTACGGCCCGCAGCTCGGCAAGGATCTGGTTACCGCCAAGGGCAGCTTCGATATCTATGACGACCAGCGCATCCGCCTGCTCGTCAAACGAGCCAGGATCGATGCCGACCTCGCAGGCAAGACGACTTTCGAGGTGCCCAAGGAAATCGAGGGGGGTGATCCGAAACTGGCCACCATCGTCGCCGACGAAACGGCGATCCTGGTCTCCGACCAGAAATCGCTGAAGCTGAAGCTCGATGCGCTCGACGATTTGAAGGGTGTTCTGCAGTCGGAAATCGAATCGCTGCAAAAGAAGATCGCCAACCAGCAGAAGCAGGTCGATCTGGCCGAGAAGCAGGCCGAAAGCATCGGTCCGCTGGCGCAGAAAGGCTTGGTTGCCAATGCGCGCCTGCTTTCCTCGCAGCAGTCGGTCACCGACCTGCAGGGCAAGATCCTGGACTATGAGACGGCCATCCTCACCGCCAAGCAGTCGATCAGCAAGGCTGAGCAGGACGCCATCGACGCCAGGAACTCGCTGAATTCCACCCTCACCGCAAACCGTCAGCAGGCCGAGGCCGACCTGAACGAGGCGACGTTGAAGGCCGGCATGCAGAAGGGTCTGATCGCGCAGGCGTCGGACCCCGCGACGGCGGCCTCCCTCACCAGCGACCAGGAACCGACCCTGCTTTATTCGCTGGTACGGGTCGCCGACGGCAAGACGAGCGAGGTCGAGGCCAAGGAAGACACGCCTGTCCTGCCGGGCGACGTGATCAAGGTGAAGCTGGCGCCGACGGCCAGCCAGTAGCGCCGCCGGACCGAGGCTTGCCCGAAGCGAGCCGCGAACCGGAGGCGGGAGGGACAAGCCAGGCTCGTTCGCGTTGCGGCGCGGGCGGGCGATCTGTTTTGGACCGCTTGAAGGCATAACATGCAGCCCGCAGCCCAGCGTCACGTCTATCTGAATCTCGACGCAATCCGCGGCGTGGCGGCGGTCAGCGTCATGCTCTACCACTTCTCGCCGTTCCTGGCCGACGGCAAGGTGCTGCCGTCGAGCTACCTCGCGGTCGATCTGTTCTTCCTGCTTAGCGGATTCGTCATCGCGCATGCCTATGACCGCAAGATCGAGAACGGCATGGGCTTCGGCTCCTTCGTGGCGATCCGCCTGATCCGGCTCTATCCGCTCTATCTCGCCGGCACGCTGCTCGGCTTCTTCTACCTGCTGGTCAAGAACAGCCTGATGCCGGCCGAATACATGCCGCTGTCAGAGATCGGTATGCAGCTGACGACCGGCATGCTCTTCATCCCGCTGGTCAGCGACGCCTATCACACGATCTTTCCGCTCAATCCCGCTTCGTGGTCGCTGTTCTTCGAACTCATCGTCAACATCGCCTATGTCGCGGTCTTCGCGCTCCTGTCGCGGCGGGTGCTGACGGGGATCGTCGGCGCCAGCCTCGTTCTGCTCGTCGTCGCCTCGATCTTCGCCGGCACGCTCGATTTCGGCATGACCGGCAAGACCATCCTCAGCGGCCTGCCGCGCGTAACCTTCTCGTTCTTCCTGGGCGTGCTGCTCTGCCGATCGATGGCGCGCTGGCAGGGCAGCCTCGGCCTCCTGCGGCGCGGCTTGTGGGTCGAAGGCGCGATCCTGCTCACGCTTGCCGTCTTCGTCATCGCTCCGGCCGGAGGCGCGCGCGTCGTCTACGACCTCGCCGCCATCGTCATCGTCTTTCCACTCATGGTGATGACCGGCGCGGTGGCGCCGACCGCGCCGCTCCTGTCGGGCTTCTATGGCTGGCTCGGGCGGATTTCCTACCCGATCTACATCATCCACACCCCGATGCTGATGATCATCGCCGGGGCCGGCAAGGCCTTCTCGATCGATCCGTTCGCGCATCATCCCTGGTTCGGCATCGTGATGGCGGCCTCGGTCGTCGTCATCGCCGACATCGCCACGCGGATCTATGACGAGCCGGTGCGGCGCTTCCTGCAGAGGCAGATGCAGCGCGCCCGGGCCGTGGCTTAAGAAGCTCAACGAACAAAATCCGGTATGAAGATTCCAAAATCCATTCTGATCGATCCCAACCGCAACGAGACCTACGGCACCTTCGCGGTCGCGGTTTCCATGCTCGCCTTCGCCTATTCACCCAATTTCGGCCAGATCCTGATCCTTGCCTACTACGCCGTCTGGCTGCCGTTGCTCTTCGTCGATTACCGGCGCTTCACCTGGAAGCTCTCCAGCGCCTGGCTGCCCATTCTGCTTGCGGCCTATGTCTGCTTCTCGGTGTTCTGGTCCCAGGCAGCGGGCATCAGCGCGCGCGCGGCGGTGCAATATTCCTCGCACATCGTCTGCGCCTATGTCGCGGCGCGCACCATCAACGTGCGCACGCTGGTTGTGGGCTCACTGATCGGCATCTTCTTCGTTCTGCTCTATTCCCTGAAAGTCGGCGCTTACGCGCTCGACACGATCGACGGCACGGTCAATTTCGTCGGCGCCTTCGGCTCCAAGAACCAGATCGGCTTCTTCTCGTCGCTCGGCATCTTCTTCTGCCTTGCGTTCCTGGCCTTCTACCGGCGCAACTGGCTGGGCTTCGTCTGGACCGCGCCGATCATGCTGTTGTCGGTCTACATGCTGGCCATCGCCCATTCGGCAACGTCGGTGGCCTCGCTGCCGGCGGTGATCGGCATCGTGGCGCTGCTCAGCATGACCAAGGTACTCTCGCTGCGCTATCGCCGCGTGCTGTTCATCGTCGGCGCCGGCGCGCTGGTGACGGGCGTCGCGGCGGCGCTCAACCTCGGCCTGCTGGATGTCGTGCTCGGCATCTTCGGCAAGGATTCGACGCTCACCGGCCGCACCTATCTGTGGGAGCAAGGCTGGGAGGCGGCGCAGCAGCATCCGCTGCTCGGCTATGGCTATGCCGCCTACTGGGTGCAGGGATTTGCCGATCCGGAACGGCTGTGGGCGGAATTCTACATCTCGACCCGCTCCGGCTTCCACTTCCACAACACCTATGTCGAGACGCTGGTCGAGATCGGCTTCATCGGCGTCACCTTGCTGGCGCTGGTCATCCTGCGTTCTTTCTACGGCCATGTCTCGAAAGTGGTGTTCGGCGACTGGAGCGCCGATTCGGTGGTGCTTGCCGGCGCGATCGGGCTGATGCTGATCCGCTCCTTCTTCGAGGTCGAGATGCTCGGCCCCTACTTCATGGCGTCGTTCATCGTCTATTACGGCCTGTTCACGCTGAGCCCATTGCCGGCTTTTCGACGCCGCAGGGCGGCCGTTCCCGCCGAGGACGAAAGGCCTGCCAGCGGCCGTATGCCGGCCCCGGTCTGATCAGCGTGATGCAGCCGCGGAGCGTGCGACAGCGGCCTGGATGAGCCGGTCGGCCAGGATCGCCAGGAAAGCGATCGACAGGCCGGCGATGAGGCCCATGCCGGCATCGGCCTTGCCGAGCGCGACATAGACCGCCTGGCCAAGATCGCGCGTGCCGACGAGGGCAGCGATGGCCAACATCGAGAGCGCCGCCATGATGGTCTGGTTGAGGCCGAGCATGACGACCGGCAGAGCGAGCGGCAGCTTGGCCTGCAGCAAGGTCTGCATCGGCGTCGCGCCCATCTGCTCAACCGCCTCGACGACATCGGCGCGAACATGCCGCAATCCATGCTCGACATAGCGGATCGGCGGCACGATGGCGTAGAGCATGATGGCGATCAGCGCTGTGAACTCGCCGACCTTGAAGAACATCAGCGCCGGGATGAGGAAGACGAATTGCGGCATGGTCTGCAGCGCGTCGCAGATCGGCTTCAGGATGCGCGAGACGCGGTCGCTGTGCGCCGCCCATGTGCCGAGGGCGCCACCGACCAGAAGGCAAAGCAGGACCGCCAGCGTGCAGAGATAGAGCGACTGCACCAACTGCGGCCACAGGCCGTTGACCAGGATCAGCCCGAAGCCGGCCAGCGCGAAAAAACCGAGGCGATAGCCCGCCACCTGACCGGCAAGCAAGGCGACGGCAAGGATGAAGGCGGGCCAGGGCAGATCGAGAAAGCCGGTGTAGAGAACAAGGCCGGCGGCGACCACGGCGACCGCTGCCCGCCAGCCGAAACGGTGCAGGGCCAATCCAGCCAAGGCCGCCACCAAAACCACATAGACGGCCAGCACCGGGGGTGGCAGGGTGAAGCCCCACAGTGCAGGCGTCGCCGCGCCCGAAATGCCGACGCGCATAGGCAAGAGCAGGCAATAGAGCACGGCATTGCGCACGTCGTTGAAGAACCAGGCATAGTCGCGCACGAGTCCCAGCAGCCACTGGTTGACGGCGCCCATCTGCATGCGCAGCCCGGTTTCCGGCAGAAGCGTCGCATTGGGCTCGGCGAGCCGGATGACCACGGCCAGAGCCAGCGCGACCGCCAGCAACAGAGCCAGCCGGCGCGGCGTCATCCAGCGCATGGCCCGCGTCGGCCCGGTCTCCGGCGCCTTGGCGAAGCCGATGGTGAGGCGGTCGATGAGGATGGCGAGCAGCGCGATCACCAGGCCGGAGAGGATGCTTTGGCCGAACTCGGCCTTGCGCATGGAGGACAGGACTTCCCAGCCGATATCCTCGAAGCCGCCGATGATGGCGGCGACGATGACCATCGACAGCGCCGCCATCGTCGTCTGGTTGAAGCCGACGAGAAGCTGCGGCAGCGCCGTCGGCACCTCGACCTGCCAGAATTGCTGGCGGCGCGTGCAGCCGCTCATCAGGCCGGCCTCGCTGATCGCCGCCGGCACGCGATCGAGGCCGAGCATGGTATTGCGGACCATCGGCGGCGTCGCGTAGATCGCCGAGGCGATCAGGCCCACCACCGGGCCGAAGCCGAACAGAAGCAAGAGCGGGATGAGATAGGCGAAAGCCGGCACCGTCTGCATCAGGTCGAGCGCGCCAAGCAGGGCCGGACGCCAGCGCGGGCGAGCGTAGCCGAGAACGCCAAGCAGGAAGCCGAGCACCGTCGAGATCGGTACCGCCAGCAGCACCAGCGCCAGCGTGTTCATGCTCTGCGGCCAGTAGCCGGCAAGCAGGATATAGGCGAGCGTGGCGAGCGCGAAGATCGCCAGCCGCTCGCCGCTCGACTTCAGAGCAAGGGCGACGACAGCCAGCATCACCGCTGGCCAGGGCAACCAGGCGAGCGCCAGCCGCGCGCCGCGCATCGGCGCGTCGAGCAAGGCGGAGAGCGCCCGGAACCCGGGCTGGATGACGGCGACGACAATGTCGGTCACGGCGTTGATATAAGTGGCCAGCGGCAGCGTCCATTCCTTGGGGAAACTGACCAGCCAGGGAAGCTCGGTTTTGAGAAGCAGGCAGAGCACCGTCAGCACGGCCAGGCCGCACCAGGGGACAAGGGCCGGCGCGATGGCGATCCTTTGCAGGGGTGGTGCTATCGCGGCCGGCGCCGTCATGAGCGCGTGCGTCTTGCCTGCTCGCGCTCCAGCACGGCAAGCACCGCGCCGGCGCTGAGCACCGCCGGCGGGCCGTCGCCGGCGCCGGGCACCGCGAAGGCCGCCACGCCGGAGGCGAGCTGCGGGATAAGCGCCTCGAGGCTGGTGTCGGCGGCGATGCTCCGTTCGGGCAGCGCGGCGCCATTGGCTGATGTGGCGATGTCGCCGGCCGTGATGACGCGCAGCAGCGGCATGTCCTCGGTGAACTGCGCGACATAATCGTCGGCCGGATTGAGCACGATGTCGGCCGGTCGGCCGATCTGCACGATCTTGCCTGCCCGCATGATCGCCAGCCGGTCGGCCAGGCGGAAGGCCTCGGCGATGTCGTGGGTGATGAAGATGATGGTCTTCTTCAGCATGCGCTGCAGCCGCAGAAACTCGTCCTGCATCTGCTTGCGGATCAGCGGATCGAGCGCCGAGAACGGCTCGTCGAGGAACCAGAGCTCGGGGCCCACGGCGAGCGAGCGGGCGATGCCGACACGCTGCTGCTGGCCGCCGGAGAGCTGATGCGGGAAGGACGCCTCGCGGCCTTCGAGCCCGACCAGCGCGATCATCTCGCGGGCGCGCGTCTCCCGTTCCTTCGCCGACTTGCCCTGGATCTTAAGCGGGAAGGCGACATTGCCCAACACGCTCAGATGCGGCAGCAGGCCGAAATTCTGGAACACCATGCCCATGGCGTGTCGGCGCAGCTCGATGAGTTGCTTGCCGCTGGCGGCGAGCAGGTTCCTGCCGTCGAGCAGGATCTCGCCGGCGCTCGGCTCGACCAGGCGCGACAGGCAGCGCACCAGGGTCGACTTGCCGGAGCCGGACAGGCCCATGATGACGAAGATCTCGCCGGTCGCGACCTCGAAGCTGGCATCGACCACGGCCGGCAGATGCGCCTCCGCACGCAGCCGCTCGGCCAGCGCGTCGGGATCAATGACATAGCCGCGCGAGTCGAAATAGTAGCCCGGGCGCCGGCCATAGACCTTCCAGACATTTCGACAGGCAAGCTTTACCGGACGCGCGGCAGTGTCCATTCCCATCAACCCATGCCGATTGTTCGCCCGGCTCCACGCAGTGCGGAAGCCGGGTCGTTGTTGCCCTCAGCCCTTGTCAGGCATATCGGCGAATTATCCCTTGGCGCCATCCAGCCAAGGTTTCCACACCGCCTCGTTCTTGTCGATCCATTCCTTGACGACGGCGTCGAGGTCCTTGCCCTGCTTGTCGATGGCCAGCATCAATTTCTGCTGCTCGGTCGCATCCATCTTGAAGGCCTTCAGGAAGGTATAGGCCGCGGGCCATTTGGCGCCGAAGCCCGACCAGACGATCTTGTCGACGTCGGGCGGCGTGATGCAGTGCTCGTTGGTCTGGTCCTTGCAGGGCGGCATCGTCACCCAACCCACATCGTTCTCGGCCAACGCGTAATGCGGACCCCAAAACATCATGATCAGCGGCGTCTTGGCCGCTTCGGCGGCTTCGAGCTCGGCGACCAGCGCGCCTTCGGAGCCCGACGGCACGGCGGTGTAAGGCATGCTGTTGTCGGCAAGGATGGTCGCCGCGCGCGAGCCCCAGTCGGACGGGTAGTCGAGGAAGCGGCCATTGGGCGCCGTCTCGGGCGTCGCCAGCGCCTGCACGCATTCGGGCTTGTTCAGCGCATTCCAATCCGGCAGGCCGGGACAGACCTTCTCCATGAATTTCGGATAGATCCAGCCTTCCTGCGTCTTCAGGTCGAGCTTGCCGATGTCCTCGATCTGCTTGGCCGCCAGCACCTTCGGATAGATGTCGCCGACATTGTTGAGCCAGATCTCGACCGAGGCGCTGAGCGAGCCGTCGGCGAGACCCGAAAATTGCGGGAAGTTGCCAGCGGTGACGTATTCGACGTGATAGCCGAGCTTCTGCAGAAGCTGGCCGGCGATGTGGGTGGAGACATGCGCGCCCGTCCATTCCAGCATCGCGAGCTTGATCGGCTCGTCCTTGGCGCCGAGTTCGGCGGCGGCGACAGGCGCGCTGGCGGCCAGAAAGGCGGCAAGCGCAATTGTCGTGGCATGCAAGATCGGCTTCCTCAGCATGATGTTCCCCTTTGTTTTTTGGTTGGTACCGCTGTTTGCCGCGATGGAAGTGTTGCACAAAGCCGACCGGCGACTTAACAAATCTGGACGTCAATTTTCGATCTTTGGACACGTGGCTGCGAGCGCCCAACCGATCCGTATCCTCATCGTGGTCACGCCGAACTTCAATCTGGCGGCGACGACGGCCTTCATCGATCCGTTCCGGGCGACGAACTATCTGGAGGGCCTGACCCGCTTTCGCTGGGTGATCGCCTCCGTCCATGGAGGGTCATGCCTGGCCAGCAACGGGATGATGGTCCAGACGGAGAAGCTTGCTTCCGTCGAAGAGCAGAATTTCGAAATCGTGCTGGTTTCGGCGAGTTGGACGCCGGAGACGGCCAGCACCCCGCATCTGCAGGCGCTACTGAGAAAATGGGCACGCAACGGCTCCATCGTCGGCGGGCTCGACACAGGGGCGTTCATCCTCGCCGATGCCGGGCTGCTCGACGGACGCCGCGCCACCGTGCATTACGAGCATATCGATGCGCTGAAGGAATTGCATTCCGACATCGACGTGTCGGAAGACATCTTCGTCCATGACGGCAAACGCTTCACCTGCAGCGGCGGGATCGCCTCGGCTGATGTCGCCTTGCATCTGATCCGGGCAAGCGCCAGCGATGCTTTGGCCAACGCGGCGGCGCGCTACATTTTTCATCCTACCTTGAGACCGGCGGGAACATCGCAGAATCCGGGCAATGCGGAACCGCTTGGCCGAACGGCACCGAAGACGGTCCGCCAAGTCATATCGATCATGGAGCAGCATCTTGAGCAGACGCTGACCATTCCCGAGCTTTGCCGCAAGGTGGATATCTCGCAGCGGCAACTCGACCGGCTGTTCAAGCAATATGTCGGCAAGCCGCCGGCGCTCTATTATCGCGATATAAGGCTGGACCGCGCGCGCGGACTGGTGACCCAGACCGATATGCTCATGTCGGAGATAGCGATTGCCTCAGGCTTTTCGAGCCAGGTCCATTTCAGCCGGGCCTATCGCGAACGCTTCGGCCTTTCGCCGCGATCGGATCGGGTCGAGGGCCGCATACCTTTCGAATTCAGGGCCTGGCCGATGCATCGGAAATCGCCGGATGACGAGGCCGAGGCCGTTGGCGGAAAACGATAAACCAGCGGCGAACTGCGCATAGATACTTCGCGTTTGCCGCAGCAAGATTCGGCATCGTGTCCTGTGACGGGCGCACGAAAGAGAGGTGCTCCGATGACGCTGCTTCCTTCGAAAGACGAGTTC
Organism: Mesorhizobium sp. B4-1-1; assembly: GCF_006439375.1. Classification (NCBI taxonomy): domain Bacteria; kingdom Pseudomonadati; phylum Pseudomonadota; class Alphaproteobacteria; order Hyphomicrobiales; family Phyllobacteriaceae; genus Mesorhizobium; species Mesorhizobium sp. B4-1-1. The sequence goes on along the minus strand of NZ_VFTH01000006.1, from coordinate 196,517 downwards.
GCCGCCATCAAGGAGGGATACTCGCCGAATCCCTCACGGTCCCTTTCGCTGAAGAGCGACGCCTATACCGACCCGCGCTGGTATCAGGTCGATCTTGCGGCAATCATTGCGAGGACCTGGCAGTGGGTCTGCCATGTCGAAAAAGTCCGCAATCCCGGCGACTATATCGCGGTCGAGATCGCGGGGCGTCCGGTCGCCGTCGTCCGCGATCGCGACGGCGTTCTGCGCGCCTTCTACAATGTGTGCAAACACCGCGCCCATGCTCTGCTTTCAGGCGAGGGCAATTCCAACAAGATCATGTGCCCCTACCATGCCTGGACCTACCGTCTCGATGGCCAGTTGGTGCGCGCGCCGCACACCGAAACGCTGGAAGACTTCCAGACCAAGGACATCTGTCTCGACCGGGTCCAAGTCGAGGAGTTTTGCGGCTTCGTCTATGTCAACCTCGACCCCTCGGTCCGGTCGCTCGCTTCCCAGACGGGCGACCTTGCAACCGAGATCAAGCATTGGGCGCCAGACATCGATCGGCTGACCTTCGCGCACCGGCTGACCTACGACATCAAGTCGAACTGGAAGAACGTCGTCGACAATTTTCTCGAGTGCTATCATTGCCCGACGGCGCACAAGGATTTCTGCACGCTGGTCGACATGAGCACCTACAAGGTGACGACGCACGGCATCTATTCCAGCCACATGGCCGACGCGGGCAAATCCGCCAACTCCGCCTATGACGTTTCCAACGCGACCGTGCGGACGCATGCGGTGTGGTGGCTATGGCCGAACACCTGCCTGATGCGCTACCCTGGCCGGTCCTCGATGATCGTTCTCAACATCATCCCGGCGGGGCCGGACCGGACCTTCGAGACCTACGACTTCTTCCTTGAAAGCAAGGAACCGGACGAGTCTGAATTGCAGTCGATCAAATATCTCGACGAGGTGCTGCAGGTCGAGGACATCGACATCGTCGAGAGCGTCCAGAAGGGCATGAGTACGCCGGCCTTCACGCAAGGGCGCATCGTCAACGACCCCGGCGGCTCCGGGCAATCGGAACACGCCGTGCATCATTTTCATGGCCTGGTCCTCGATGCCTATGGGCGCTGCGCCGCGTGATTGAATCAAATGATGCATTGGCTGGCGCCTGCGTTTCAAAAGGGGTCCCCGTGAGCGGAAAACTCAAGGACAAGGTGACGCTGGTCACCGGCGGGCGCGGCGGGATCGGCCGCGCGATCTGCGACAGGTTCCTCGCGGAGGGAGCCACGGTCTTCGCAGGGGACCTGAGCGATACGGGCAGCATGGGCGCCTCGCCGGATGGATCGGCAACATTCGTGCAATTGGACGTGACCTCGGAAGACCAGGTGAAGACCGCCATGGCCAAGGTCGAGGCGGCCGCAGGCAGGCTCGACGTGCTGGTCAACGCGGCCGGGATCGAGATCGAGAAGACGATCGAGCACACCACGCTCGAGGAATGGAACCGCTGTTTCGCGGTCAATGTCACCGGCATGTTCCTCACCTGCAAATACGCCCTGCCCCTGATGCGCAAGGCAACCGCCGGCGGCACCACCGCCTCGATCATCAATTTCGGCAGCTATGACGGCTTCATCGCCGATCCGGGCCTGGCGGCCTATTGCGCCAGCAAGGGCGCGGTGCACGCGCTGACGCGCGCCATGGCCTGCGACCATGGGCCTGAGGGCATCCGGGTCAACGCGGTCTGCCCCGGCTACGTCGATACGCCGATGCTGCAGGCCTTCTTTGCCGGTGCAGGATCGGGAGCCGGCGGCGGCACGATCGATACGCTCCGCGACGCAGTGCGCAACGTGCACCCGATCCGCAATTACGGCACGCCGGCCGACGTCGCCAACCTGGTCAACTGGCTGGCGAGCGACGAAGCACGCTACGCCAGCGGCCAGCTCTGGATCCTCGACGGCGGCCTGTCGGCCCAGGTTCAGCAAATGAGACTTTGACCATGAGCAAACCCGTCATCATCACTTGCGCGCCGACCGGCGGCATCCATACGCCGACCATGTCGGAGCATCTGCCGATCACGCCGACCGAGATCGCCAAGGCCAGCATCGACGCCGCTGAAGCGGGCGCCGCGATCATCCATCTGCATGCCCGCAATCCCGAGACGGGCAAGCCGGATCCGCGGCCGGACCTGTTCCAGGATTTCCTGCCGCGCATCAAGCAATCCTGCAACGCGGTCCTGAACATCACCACCGGCGGCGGTCTCGGCATGACGCGGGAGGAACGGCTTCGCGCGGCGAGCACGGTCAGCCCAGAAATGGCGTCGATGAACATGGGCTCGATGAATTTCGGCATCTTCCCGATGCTCGACAAATATTCGAACTGGAAGCATGACTGGGAACCGGAATTCCTTGCGATGACCCGGGACTTCATCTTCCGCAACACATTCGGCGACATCGAATATTCGCTGCGCGAGCTCGGCGACGCGCATGGAACGCGCTTCGAGTTCGAATGCTACGACCTCGGGCATCTCTACAACCTCGCCTGGGTGGTCGACCAGGGTTGGGCCAAGCCGCCTTTCTTCGTCCAGATGGTGTTCGGCATCCTTGGCGGGGTCGGCGCCGATCTCGACAATCTGGTGCACATGCACACCATCGCCGAAAAACTGTTCGGCGAAGACTATGAGTGGTCGGTGCTTGCGGCCGGCAGACATCAGATCCCGTTCACCACCCAGGCGGCATTGCTCGGCGGGAACCTGCGCGTCGGCATGGAGGACAGCCTCTATATCGGCCCGGGACAGAAGGCGATTTCGAGCGCCGAGCAGGTGAGGAAGATCCGCGCGATCGTCGAAAATCTCGGCCGCACCATCGCCACCCCGGACGAGGTGCGCACGCGTCTCGGCCTCAAGGGCACGGACAATGTCGCGTTTTGAGTGAGGGAAGAATTGGCCTCCCAAGGACAAAATCTGCTGGGAAAAACGGCGATCGTGACCGGCGGCGGCCGCGGGATCGGTCGCGCGATTGTCGACAGGCTGGTCGCCGATGGCACCCGCGTCCTGACCTGCGGTCGCGGCAAGCGGCCGGACGATCTCGCCGCCGAGGTCGCCTGGGTCCAGGCCGATGTCGGCATTTCCGCCGACGCCGAAACCATCGTGAAGGCCGCCCGCGACGTTTTCGGCGCGCCGACGATCCTCGTCAACAATGCAGGCATACAGATCACGAAAACTGTCGTCGAGACCACCAATGAGGATTGGGATCTCGTCGTCGGAGCGAACTGCCGAGGAGTGTTCAACATGTGCCGCGCGGTGCTGCCCTTCATGGCGGAGCATAGCGGCAGCATCGTCAACATCGGCTCGACCTCCGGCAACGCCGCCGATCCGAGAATGGCGATCTATAACGCGTCGAAAGCTTTCGTGCATGGCTTGACGCGCTCGATCGCGGTCGACCATGGTCCGAAGGTGCGATGCAACGCGATCTGCCCGGGATGGATCACGACGGGGATGGCGTCGGACGGCTTCGACCTTGCCCGTGACCCGGTCCGCGCAAAAGCCGATGCCATCGCCCGGCACCCTGCCGGCAGGCTTGGCACGCCGGCCGACATCGCCAACGCCGTCGCCTGGCTGGTCTCGGATCAGGCGACTTTCGCGACGGGCCAGTGTTTCGTTCTCGATGGCGGACTGACCGCCGCCTCTCCCCTGCAACCAGGATTGTTCTAGATGACCACCGTCAATCACACGGCGGTGCTCGGCGCGGGCGTTATCGGCGCAAGCTGGACTGCGTTGTTCCTCGCCTCCGGCCGCAGCGTTGCGGTGTTCGACGTTGCCGATACGGCCGAAGCCCAGGTCCGCAGCTATGTCGAGCAGGCATGGCCGGTGCTGAAAGACCTCGGCCTCACCGAGAATGGCAATCCCGACCGCGTCAGCTTCCATAAGGCGGCTGCCGCGGCCGTCGACGGCGCGCAATTCGTCCAGGAAAGCGTGCCGGAGCGGCTCAACATCAAGCACGAGCTGTTTGCCGCGATCGAGCCTGCACTGGCTTCGGATGCGGTCGTTGCCTCGTCGGCGTCGGGCCTGACGCTCAGCGAGATGCAGGCGGGATGGAAGAACCCGGCCCGCTTCGCGCTCGGCCATCCCTTCAATCCGCCTCACCTCATCCCGCTGGTCGAAATCATGGGAAACGGGCGCACGGCTGATGGCGTGGTGGAGGCGGCCGAACGCTTCTACGCCGGCCTCGGCAAGGTCACCATCCGCGTCAACCGCGAGGTGCCGGGTCACGTCGCCAACCGGTTGCAGGCGGCGGTGTGGCGCGAGGCGATCCATCTCGTGAAGACCGGCGTCGCCAGCGTGGAGGATGTCGACAAGGCGATGTGGGCCGGGCCGGGGCTGCGCTGGGCCGCGATGGGGCCGACCATGCTCTTCCACCTTGGCGCCGGCGAAGGCGGCCTGGCCGCATTCTGCGAACGCTACACCAGCAGCTTCAATCGCTGGTGGGACGACCTCGGCGTCCTCCATCTCGACCCGAAGACCTCGGCGACGCTGGTAGAGGGCGTGACGGAGGAAACGCAGGGCAAACCGGTATTGGATCTAGCGAGGCAGCGCGACGCCTTGATCACCGCGACGCTGAAGGCGATCACGCCGCTGCGGGCCCGCTAGGGCAGCGAGCCAGTCATGCAGAACGCTTCGGTAGAAAACGGCCCGGTCGTGATCGTCGGTGCCGGGCAGGCAGGCTTTTCCGTCGCCGCCAAATTGCGCGACCTTGGGCATGGCGGGCGGATCACCCTGGTCGGGGCGGAGTCGCACCCGCCCTACCAGCGCCCGCCGCTTTCGAAGCGCTATCTCCTTGGCGACCTCACGGAGGAGCGCCTGCATCTCAGGCCTCTGGCTTTCTACGACCAGAAAGCCATCGAGCTTCGGCTGGGGACGGAGGTCAAGGCAATCGACAGGGATCGGCGCGAAGCCAGGCTGAGCGACGGGACGGTCCTGCCCTATGGCCACCTTGTCCTTGCCACCGGGTCGCGGCCCCGACTCCTGCCGCCGAAACAGGGCGGCGACCTTGGCGGCGTCTATCGTCTGAGGTCGATCGCCGATATCCAGAAGCTGGCGCTGGAGTTCGCGTCGGGCCGGCGTGTCGTCATCGTCGGCGGCGGCTACATCGGACTCGAGGCCGCTGCCGTGTCGGCGAAATTGGGGCTGAAAGTGACGCTGATCGAGAGCGCCCCGCGGATCCTGCAACGTGTCGCGTCAGCCCACACCGCATCGTTTTTCCGTGACCTCCACCAAGGCCACGGCGTCGATATCCTAGAAGGTGTTGGATTGGCGCCTGGCTGGAGGCGCGGGTCGAGTGACCCATGCCGTCCTGGCCGACGGCCGAAGCTTGCCGGCCGATTTCGTGATCGTCGGCGTCGGCGTCCAACCGAATGTGGAACTCGCCGAGCTCGCGGCTCTCGATATCGAGAACGGCATTGCGGTAAACGCCCAATGCCGAACGGCGGATCCGACGATCCTTGCGGCCGGCGACTGCGCGTCGTTCCCCTGGAAAGGCCGGCGCATTCGTCTCGAAAGCGTCGGCAACGCCGTCGAGCAGGGCGAGGCGGTGGCGAAGACGATCATGAGCCAGCCGCATGAGTATCAGGCGGAGCCATGGTTCTGGTCGGATCAGTTCGACTGCAAGCTGCAGATCGCGGGCCTGGGCGGCGATCACGATTGTACTGTAACCCGACAGGCGTCCGAAACCTCGCTTTCGGTATGGTATTACCGGCGCGACGAATTGCTGGCGGTAGACGCGATCAACCAACCGGGCGCCTATATGGTAGGCAAACGCCTGATTGCCCAAGGAAAATCGCCGGACCGGGCAAAGGTCGGCGACGCCGGCTCCGAGCTCAAGTCGCTGCTTGGCTGACAGCCGGTCACAGCCCTGAAGATTCGCTGAACGCTGATCCCTTCGTCATCCCAGGGGTCTTCGCGACGGAGCTTCGCTCCTGCTTCGCCCTGGGATGACGACGTTGCGCGCGATGCAACCCTCAGCACCTATCCCTTGGCGCCATCCAGCCAAGGTTTCCACACCGCCTCGTTCTTGTCGATCCATTCCTTGACGACGGCGTCGAGGTCCTTGCCCTGCTTGTCGACGGCCAGCATCAATTTCTGCTGCTCGGTCGCATCCATCTTGAAGGCCTTCAGGAAGGTATAGGCCACGGGCCATTTGGCGCCGAAGCCCGACCAGACGATCTTGTCGACGTCGGGCGGCGTGATGCAGTGCTCGTTGGTCTGGTCCTTGCAGGGCGGCATCGTCACCCAGCCCACATCGTTCTCGGCCAGCGCGTAATGCGGACCCCAAAACATCATGATCAGCGGCGTCTTGGCCGCTTCGGCGGCTTCCAGCTCGGCGACCAGCGCGCCTTCGGAGCCCGACGGCACGGCGGTGTAAGGCATGCTGTTGTCGGCAAGGATGGTCGCCGCGCGCGAGCCCCAGTCGGACGGGTAGTCGAGGAAGCGGCCATTGGGCGCCGTCTCGGGCGTCGCCAGCGCCTGCACGCATTCGGGCTTGTTCAGCGCATTCCAGTCCGGCAGGCCGGGACAGACCTTCTCCATGAATTTCGGGTAGATCCAGCCTTCCTGCGTCTTCAGGTCGAGCTTGCCGATGTCCTCGATCTGCTTGGCCGCCAGCACCTTCGGATAGATGTCGCCGACATTGTTGAGCCAGATCTCGACCGAGGCGCTGAGCGAGCCGTCGGCGAGGCCTGAGAATTGCGGGAAGTTGCCAGCGGTGACGTATTCGACCTTATAGCCGAGCTTCTGCAGAAGCTGGCCGGCGATGTGGGTGGAGACATGCGCGCCCGTCCATTCCAGCATGGCGAGCTTGATCGGCTCGTCCTTGGCGCCGAGTTCGGCGCTTTGCCCCGCGCTCGGTCCAGCAAGCATCAGCGCGAGGCCAATTCCGGCTCTTTGCAAGACATTTCTTATCGTCATGTCAGTTCCCCTGTCTGTTGATGGTCCTTCTATTTACGCCGGCCTCCTCCCACGAGACCGGGATCCATCACCCCCACCGACGCTACCACAGGGCGCCGCCGGTGATCTGGATATTTTCCATGGTGATCCCCTTGGCCAGGTCTGAGCAGAGGAACACGGCGAGCGCCGCGATCTCCTCCGGCTGCATCATGCGCCCCTGGGGGTTGCCTTTCCTGAATTCGTCCATCAATTCCTCGGCGCTGCGGCCCTTGCCTTCGCGCTCGACGACCTGCGCCACGTTGCGGCGCATCAACTCGGTCTCGACCCAGGTCGGGCTGATCATGACGCAGGTGACGCCATGCGGCGCCCCTTCGAGCGCCACGCATCGCGTCAGGCCGAGCAAGCCGGCCTTGGAGGCGCAATAGGCGGGATTGTCCTTCCAGCCGACGGAAGCCGCCGTCGAGCCGATGTTGACGATGCGGCCCCAGCCGCGCTCGATCATGCCGGGCAGCACGGCGCGCGTCGCGCGGAAGGCGCCGGTGAGATTGGTGTCGACGATCTTGTCCCAAAGCGCGTCGGAATGGCCGCAGACCGGCTGCTCGGCCGTGGTGCCGGCGGCGTTGACCAGGATGTCTGCCTGGCCGACCGCCGCCTGGGCTTCGGCGAAGAAGAGGTTGGTGAGCGCGCTGTCGCGCACGTCGAGATGGGCGGCATGCACCTTGGTGCCGTGGGCGGCCAGCGCCGACTTCACGCGCTCGATCTCGTCGGCGCCGGGATAATAGGCGGCGTCCGCGCTGCCCACCTCCGGAAGCGCCACATAGGAGCCGACGGCGACATTGGCGCCTGCTTTCGCGAGCGCCGTGGCGATGGCAAGACCCATGCCCGAAAAGCCGCCGGTGACGATGGCGCCGCGGCCGGTGAGGTTGGTCATCGCAAGCGGTCTCCGCGTTCACACTGCAAGGTAGCCTCCGTCGACCACCATTTCGGAGCCGGTGACGAATTTGGATTCGCCCGAGGCGAGATAGAGGACCATGTAGGCGATGTCGTTCGGCTCGCCGAGGAAGCCGATCGGATGGCGGGACAGCGCCTTGGCCTTCTCCTGCTCGAGTTTTCCGAGATCGCGCAGATAGTTCTCGGTCTGCGGCGTCCAGATATAGCCCGGGTGGATGGAATTGCAGCGAATGCCGTAGCGCTGCTCGGCGCAATGCACGGCGACCGCCTTGGTCAGGGTGCGCACGCCACCCTTGGAGGCGCAGTAGGCGGCAAGATCCGCCTCACCGATGATGCCGTCGATGGAAGAGAGATTGATGATCGATCCGCCGCCTGATTTCTTCATCAGCTTGATGCCTGCCTGGCAGCCGAGGAAGACGCCGTCCAGGTTGATCGCCATGGTGCGCCGCCATTCGGCTAACGTCGTGTCCTCGATGTTCCGGGCAATGGCGATGCCGGCATTGTTGACCAGCACGTCGAGCTGGCCGAAGCGCTGCTCGATCGCCGCCATGACAGCTTGCCAGTCTTCGGGCTTCGACACGTCATGGCGCAACGCCAGCGCCTCGCCGCCAGCCTTGACGATCTCCGACGCCGTATCGCCCGCGAGCCTCTCGTCGATGTCGCTGACGACCAACTTCGCGCCTTCCGATGCCAGAAGGAGCGAAGACGCCCGCCCGAGGCCGAGACCGGCCCCGGTTACGAGCGCCACCTTGCCTGTGACGCGACCCATCTGCGGCATCAGCCTCCCACTCTGTTGACGCAATTCCGGACGGAAAACCGCTTCACACTTTTCCTGGAATTGCTCTCGTTGACGACTCCAGCGGCTTGCCCAGCCAATCGCGATAGAACCCTTCGAGGTCCGGCTCGAAATCGTGAACGATCGGATAGCCGGGCGCAGCCGCTTCCACCTCATGCAGCGTGCCGCATTCAGGGCAGATGAATTCGCGGATTTCCATCCAATCCGGATCCGGCAGGTCGCTGTTGGGGTAGATCTCGCGCAGCGATTCCTCTGTGTCGCGCACGATGATCGCGGCCTTGAGCTTCCAGTTCCTGCGGTAGTCGCCGAAGGAGTGGCCGCATTCGCATTTCGTCACCCGCTCGTCGCCGCTCTGGCAGATGAAGAGGTGGTCGCCGACCGGGAGCAGGATCGGGTCCTTCCAGCCGACGCGGTCCTGCAGCACCGCGACATATTTGAAGAAACGGTCGTCATCCTTGTAGGCGCTCATGATGCGGCGCGTCTGCGGCCAGGGCAGCGTGCCGGCAACCAGATCAGCGATGACTTCCTTGCTGTACGAGGTCATGGTCCTTACTCCACGCCGAAGGTCGATTTGGCATCGACATCCCAGAAGGTCGAAAAGTCCTTGGTGAAGCGCGGTGAGAGCTTGATGGCGCTGGCATACATCTTCTTCACCTCGGGCGCGAAACCGGCCGCCTTCACCCGCTCGCGCTCCTTGGCCATCCATTCCGAAACCGGCCTGGCGTGCGCCAGGCGCTTGGCCCGCATTTCGGCGCGATGGCGCTTGGTGGCTTCCAGATTGGCGACCGGGAAACCCTCCTCGTCCTCGTCGAGCACGATGCCGAAGATGCCTTCGGCCGCTTCCCTGGTGAGGAAGCCGTTCTCGACGTCCCAGGCGGTCTTGACGGGATCGCGCTCCAGCACGTCGCCGTAACCGCCGCCGCCATTATAGGAGTGGGTGAAGACGTCACCGGTCTTGTGCGGCGCAGTGATGTAGGGCCCCTCCAGCGTCACATGCTCGCCTTCCAGCCGGACTTCCAGCTCCGAGCGGTAGGGATTGGTGCCGGTGTGGTGCGCCAGCGGCGCGCCATTTTCGGCCAGCTCGAAGATGTTCGAGTCCCGCACGGCGCGATGCTTCTGGCAGGTCGGCGCCGGATAGCCACCGCACAGGCCGCCATTGTCGAAGACGCGCGAGGAATGCTCGGAGGTCACCAGCCTGAGATGATCGGTCTTGGAAACCAGCCAGGTCGACAGGAAGGAGCAGCCGCCGCGATATTTGCCGGCGCCGCCGGAATTGGGAACGATCGACCTGCCGATATAGAGCATCGGCATGTTCTGTTCCCAGATCTCGATGTTGCCCATGTCGGATTCCGGATTCCAGCCGACATAGGCTGTGTCCAGCCCGTCCTTGATGGCCAAGGCGCCCGAGCCGGCGGCGGCGCATTCGAAATGCGCCATGCCGAAGGGGGTGCCGTACTGGCTGGTGCCGCCCATCTCGATCATCGGGCTGTTGACCTGGCCGACAAAGGCTTCCTCGATGAAGCCGCGCGCGATGAAGGAGCGCGACAAGAGCCGCTGGAAGACACCATAGGCGGGCAGCAGCAGCGCCCAGGAGGTGGCGGTCGCCACCATCTCGTTGTCCGGGTTGGTCCAGGTGCCGTGCGGCAGCTTCAGCTCGGTCGCCATCCAGGCGCCGTCATTGACCAGGCCCTCGAAGTTCATGTGCTGCGTCAGCGTCACGAACATGCCGCCATCCATGCCGGCCGGCGTGCAGTTCATCGAATGATAGCCCCAGGGCTGCGTGCCCTCGAAGTCCATCTTGATCTTGCCGTCGCTGGTGATCTCCATCTCGATCGGGATGTTGTAGAGCCAGTCGGGATCGCCGAGCGGCTGGTAGCCGGGCTTGCCCTTGGTGACGTGGCCGTAAAAGGTGTGGCCGCGGTAAATGCCGGGCACCGTGAGCTGGCGCGTGCGGGCGAGCTGGGCGCGGCGGCCTTCCTCGATGAACTCCTTCGACACCTGCATCCAGTAGTCGAGGCCGATCTGGTCGATCAGCGCCTTGACGCTTTCGCGCATGTCGATGCAGGAGGCGACCTTGGCCTTCTCGTCGAGCACCCAGTAGATCGGCATTCTGAGATTGCGCTCACAGCGGATGACGTAGTCACGCCGCAGTTCGTCGTTCTGGCCGACCTTTTCGGCGCAGACGAACAGGCCTTCGGTAAAGCGCTCCTGCGCCAACGCCACGTCGCCGCCTGGCGTGATGCCGCCGGCTTCGAGCTCGTGGCAGACGGCGCCGGCCCAGCCGACGAGCTTGCCGGAATGGAAGATCGGCACGACGTCCATCACGTCCGGCACCTGCACGGTGCCGATGAAGGCGTCGTTGTTGGCGAAGATGTCGCCGTCGCGGATCTGCGGGTTTTCCTCGTAGCCGTTGCGGATCATCCATTTGATGAAGCGGCTCATCGTGTGCACATGCACCATGATGCCGTTGGAGAGCGCAATCGCGTCGCCTTCCGGCGTGTAGATGGCGACGACCATCTCGCCGACCTCGCGGACGCCCGGCGAGGCGGAGATGCGGCGCGCCATTTCGCGGGCCGAGACGCAGTAGGCGCGCAGCTTGGTGTGCAGCGTCTCGAATTTCAGCGGGTCCTGATTGCGCAGCTGAAGCTCGGTGATGCCGTCATAGCAGCCGGTCTCTTCCATCAGCCGTTCGGATTCGAGCAGCCGTTCGCGAATGCGGAGCGCGGAGGCGGGTTTGTCCAGCATGGCGTTCGCCCTTCTCAAGCGTGGGTGTAGTGCAGCAGCGTCCATTCATCGACATGGACGCGGTCCTGCGGGTGAACGACGAGCGTCGTCGCCGGGTGTTCGATGATGGCCGGGCCGGTAACCTCGTGGCCCGGCTGCAGCAGGTCCATCTCGTAGAGATTGGCCTTGTGCCAGCGGCCGCCGATATAGGCCTCGCGCACGCCCTTATGGGCAGACGCCGGATCGGATTTGCCGAGCGGGCGCTTGACCAAAGTCGGCTTCACCTTGTCGGCGGTGGCGATCAGCCCCAGCTCGGTGATTGAGAAGCCGGCCTCGCCATAGCGCGAGACGCGATGGTTGACCTTGGCGTAGACCGCCTCGAACTCGGCGATGATCCTGCGCATGTCGTCGGCGGAGTGAATCGCCGAGAGCGGCGCCATCACCTCGACGTCTTCCAACTGGCCGGTGTAACGCATCATCAGGAACGGCGCGGTCTTGATCTTGGGGAGCGCGTGGCCGTCGGCCACCATTTCGTCGACCGCGGCCTTGGTCAGGTCGTCCCAGACGGTGGTGACCTTCTTGCCGAAGGCGACCAGCTCGTCATCGCTGGCCCGCGCGCCGATGTCGATCTGCGTCGAGACCGAGTGGCGACGCATGAAGTCGGCTGTGGTGCAGCCGAAGGCCGAGAAGGCGGCGGCGAACTGGAACGTGATGATGTCCTTGAAGCCGATGCCCCTGGAGCAGCCGGCCAGATGCAACGGCCCCGAGCCACCGTAGGACAAAAGCGTGAATTCCGAAGGATGGATGCCCTGGCCGGAGATGACGCGGCGCAGCGCGTTGTTCGCGTCGGCCTCCAGCATGTCGATCATGCCTTCGGCCGCCTCCTCGACGCCGACGCCGAGCACGCGGGCGCATTTTTCCTCGAAGGCTTTCCTTGCCTTCTCCACCTGCAGCACGACCTTGCCGCCGAGGAAGTAATGCGGGTTCAGGCGGCCGAGGATGGCGTCGCAGTCGGCGATGGTCGGCTCGGTGCCGCCCTTGGCAAAGCAGATCGGCCCGGGATCGGAGCCGGCGCTTTCCGGCCCGAGCGAGACCTTCCTGGTCAGCGGATCGACCTTGAGGATCATGCCGGCGCCGGCGCCGATCGTGTCGAGATGCAACGTCGGCACGTTGAGCTTGAAGCGGTCCATCAGCGGTTCGTTCTCGATGCGTGTCTGGCCGCGCGTGATGACGCCCATGTCGAAGGACGTGCCGCCCATGTCCGAGCAGATCAGCGAGTCGTTGCCGATCAGCTTGCCGACATAGGCGGCGCCCAGGATGCCGCCGATTGGCCCGGAGATCATCGTTTCGTGCAGGCGCGGATGGTTGATCGAGGTCAGGCCGCCGAAGGACAGCAGCGTCTGCACGCCGTATTTGAAGCCGTATTTCTTCGAAACGTCCTCGATGCCCTTCAACTGCTTGCGGCCGCGCGAGGTGGCGTAGGCCTCGATCAGCACCGAGTTCAGCCGCGACTGCTCGCGGATCACCGGGCGCACCTCGTGGCTGGTGTAGACGAGGATGTCGGCGCCGGCGGCGGCGATCTCCTCGCGGCAGATTTCGGCGATGCGCTTCTCATGCGCCGGGTTAACGTGCGAGAAGACGGTCATGATGCAGATCGCCTCGACCTTGTCGGCGATGAGCTTCTTGGCGGCGGCATGCACCTCGTGCTCGTAGAGCGGCAGGATGACGTCGCCGAACTGGTCGATGCGCTCCGTCACGCCGTGCGTGCGGCGGCGCGGCACCAGCGGATCGGGATGATGGTGGGTGACCGCGTGCAGGCGGTCGGCATAGGAATAATCCGCCCAGGCCTGGAGGCCGCGGCCCATCAGGATCATGTCCTCAAGGCCCTTGGTGGTGATCAGCCCGAGCCTGCGGCCGGTGCGCGACAACAGCGTGTTGAGCATTCCGGTGCCGGAATAGAGCACCACGTTGACGCCGGAGAACAGATCCTGCAGCGAGATGCCCCAGGCGTCCGCCGCATCCTCGGCCGAAGCGAGGAAGCCTTCAGCCTCGTTCTTCGGCGTCGTCGCCGACTTGCCGATCTTGAAGTGGCCGTCCTGATCCACAAGGATCGTGTCGGTCATGGTGCCGCCGGCGTCGATGCCGATGACGATTGGATTGGTGGTGATCTGGTCCACGGGTCGCTTTCCCTTGCCGAGAATGACCACAGGCTAGATTCCCGGAGCCGGATCGCGCCATATGCCTAAAGACACAATGACCGCGCGGCGCGGTTCGCCGAGAAAAGGGCATGCGCATGGGCAATATCTGGGCGCCGCTGGCAAAGGCGATCGCCGCCACCGGCACCGACCGGCATGTCGACTGCCTGATCGACCTGATCGGCGCCGACATCGCGCACGACCTGGTGACGGTAACGCGCTATTCAGCCACCAGGACGCCGGAATTCGTCAAGCACCGGCGCTTCTCGGACGAGATGGTGCGGCGCTATCTCGACAATTACTACGTCTTCGATCCCTTCTATGCCTCCTGGCGGCGCGAGCGCCGGCTCGGCATCATGCCGCTCAAGGGACTGGCCGACGAGGAGGCCAAGCGCGGCCAATACATTGCCGGTTTCCTGGCGCAGTCGGAGATCTGCGACGAGGTCGGCATCCTGCTCACCGACGGCGGCGACTGGTGCCTGGGCATATTCCTCGACCGCTCGACCGTATCATTCAAGGACAGCGAGATCGCGCTGCTGACCGAGCGGCTGCCGGTGTTCGAGGCGCTGCATGCGCTCGACATCAAGGCGCGCGGCTCAGACTTTTCACGCACCTCGGCGCCGAGCGGTCCCGGCGCCTCGCCGCAGCAGAAGCCGAGCATTCCGGAAAACCTGTGGCCGGAGCTATCGCTGCGCGAGCGCGAGCTGGTGCAGCTGATCCTCGCCGGCCATCCGACCGCCAACATCGCCGAGCGGCTCGGCATCACCGTCGGCACGGTGAAGAACCATCGCCGCCGCATCTATGAGAAGCTGGACATCACCACGGAGCGCGAATTGTTCCTGCAATTCTTCCAGCACCGGATGAACGGGTAGCGCCGCGTCAGTCGTGCAATTCCCGCGAGATGGGCGCCCCGACGATGAAGTCCGAAAAGGTGACCTCAAAGCCCTCGCGCTGCGGCGAGCAGCACATCATGCCGACATCGACCGTTTTCGAGATCGGGAAATAGGCCAGCCGCACCGGCTTCCAGTGGCCATCCGAAGCGTCCAGATACTGGATGCGGATCGCCTCGGCGTGACGGGTCAGGCGGATCCTGACGCCGTCCTTGCCGGCGGCGATGGCGACCAGCGACCAGTCGGAGGTGTCGTTGGTGACGACGACGGAGAAGTAGGCCAGCCCGTCGGTGTATTCGATACCGGCCTTGATCCAGTGCGTTTCGCTCAGGCGCAGCATCAGCCCCGCCTGATCATAGAGCACCTTGTAATCGCCCTTGACGGTGACCTCTGCGCTGAAGTCTCCCTCGACCGGGCGGGAGAGGAAATGGCCGTTGTCGCGCCAGAAGCCATAAAAGGTCTCGCGCCAGAAGTCGGTCTCCTTGCCCGTCCGAACGGTGAGCGTGCCGCCGCCGACCGTATGGTGCGGCGGCGGGTTGAGCCATGTCATGTCGTCCAGGGCTGACGTCATCGATCCCTCTTCGATTAGCCGGCGAATGTATAGGCGGTCTTCACCGTGGTGTAGAACTCCATGGCATAGCGGCCCTGCTCGCGCGGGCCGTAGCTCGAACCCTTGCGGCCGCCGAACGGCACGTGGAAGTCGACGCCCGCCGTCGGCAGGTTGACCATCACCATGCCGGCTTCGGAGTTGCGCTTGAAATGGGTCGCGTGCTTCAGGCTGGTGGTGCAGATGCCGGAGGTGAGGCCGAACGGCGTGTCGTTGGCGACGGCCAGCGCCTCGTCATAATCCTTGACGCGGATGACGTTGGCGACCGGGCCGAAAATCTCCTCGCGCGAGATGCGCATTGCATTGGTCGAACCGGTAAACAGCGCCGGCTGCAGATAGAAACCCGGTGTCTTGCGATCGAGCCGCTCGCCACCGAAGGCAAGCGTTGCGCCTTCCCTCACACCGATGGCGATGTAGTCTTCATCCTGCTTCAGCTGGGTTGCGTCGACGACGGGACCGATCTGAGTCTGCGCGTCGAGCGCGTCGCCGATAACGAGCTTGTCCAGGCGCTCCTTCATGGCGTCGACGAAGCGATCGTGGATGGCCTCGGTGACGATCAGACGCGACGAGGCCGTGCAGCGTTGCCCGGTCGAGAAATAGGCGCCATTGACCGCGCAATCGACGGCCGTGCCAAGATCCGCGTCGTCGAGCACGACGAGCGGATTCTTGCCGCCCATTTCGAGCTGGAACTTGCGCATGTGCTCGACGCTTGCCGCTGCGACGCGCTTTCCCGTGCCGACCGAGCCTGTGAAAGAGATGGCGTTGACGTCGGGGCTGTCGAGCATCGTCTGGCCGACCACCGAGCCCTTGCCCATGACGAGGTTGAGCACGCCCTTGGGCAGGCCGGCACGATGCAGGATGTCGACGATGGTCCAGGCGCTTTCGGGAACGAGTTCGGCCGGTTTGAAGACGATTGTGTTGCCGTAGGCGAGCGCCGGCGCGATTTTCCAGGCGGGGATGGCGATGGGGAAATTCCACGGCGTGATGATGCCGACGACGCCGACGCCTTCGCGGGTCATCTCGACGCCGACACCGGGCCTGACGCTCGGCACCATCTCGCCCGACAGGCGCAGCGTCTCGCCGGCGAAGAAGTCGAAGAGCTGCGCCGCCCGGATCGTCTCGCCGACACCCTCGGCCAGCGTCTTGCCTTCCTCGCGGGCGAGCGAGCGGCCGATCTCGTCCTTGCGCGCCATGATCTCGTCGGAGGTTTTCTTCAGCACCGCATGGCGGGCCAGCGGGCCTGAGCGCGACCAGGCGGGAAAGGCCGCCTTGGCGGCCGCGATGGCCTGCGTGGCTTGCTCAGGCCCGGCTGAAGCATACTCGCCAAGGACATCGTTGGTGTTCGAGGGGTTGATGTTGCGCGAGCCGGCCTCGCCCAGCCACTCGCCGTCGATCAGGTTCTTACGCAGCACGGTCATATTGTTTTCCTTGGGTTTTGGTCGCAGCAGCCACCGGTCGGATCAATTGTCAGACAAATGATATAGTCATTGTCCGGAAGGAGGTCTACCGCCGATCTTAAACCTAGAGCCGGCTCGCGTCAGGTCGAGAACGACCAGAACAGGCATGCGAGCGTGACCGCGCCGAAGGCGACGAAGAACAGGCTTCTGAGCAGGAGGTTGCGGCGAAGCTCGTTCATGGTGAGATGCGCCGCCACGATCACTGCCACGAACAGGAAGCGCCAGTTGAACAGCGCCCAAAGCACCTCGTGCTGGCCGAAGGCCCATCTGGCAACCAGCGAGCCGACGATCGTCGCGAAGAGCATGATCGTCGCCCAGAAGATCGCGTCGGCCGCATGGGTCAGCACGACGCCGGCGGCGCGGATCGGCAGGATCATCATCAGCATGGCGCCGAAGAAGTAGACGGCGGCGATCGCCAGGAACGAGCCGGCGTCGGCGATGCCGTCGAGACGCTTCACGCCATAGGCGCCATAGGGGTAGCCGTGTCTCGCCACGGCCAATGACAGCGCCATCAGCAAAGCGCTCAAAACCGTGATCAGTGCGAATGTGCCGAGGGCCTTGCTCATGCCTTTTCCTGTCGAGACGAATCAGCGGGAGTCTAGCAATCAAAACCCGCAATTCACCTGTCGATATTCTCGAAGGCGCCGACCTTGAGCGATGAAATTGTCGCCATCACCAAGCGCAACGACCGTGCCCGAGTTGAACACCCACATCTGCCGCCGGTGAGTTGCTGGCGGAGCCATCCAATGACGCGTCGCTGTTGGCCAGCTAGCCGATCCGAACGCCGCTCTTTGGATCGAACAGATGCAGCGCCGCCGGATCGGCAGCGAGGCGGATGGTGTCGCCCGGCCTGACGTCGCTGCGTCCCATGACGAAGACGCAGATCTGCTGGTTGGCCAGCCGGACATAGAACTGCGTCGACAGGCCGAGCGGTTCGACCACCTCGACCTCGGCCTTGAGCGCTCCGTCATCGGCCAACCTGATGTGCTCGGGACGCAGACCGATGGTCAGCGCATCGCCGTCCTGCAGCGGCAGACCGTCCGGCAATCCGAGCTTCTGGCCGTCGGCGAGCACGGCATCGACCTTGCCGCCCCTGGCGACCTTCGCCGGCAAGAAATTCATGCCGGGGGAGCCGATGAAGCCGGCGACGAAAGTGTTGGCCGGCCGGTCGTAAAGCTCGAGCGGACGGCCTACCTGCTGAACATAGCCGTCATGCATGACGACGATGCGGTCGGCCATGGTCATGGCCTCGACCTGGTCGTGGGTGACGTAGACCGACGTGGTCTTGAGCTGCTGGTGCAGCGCCTTGATCTCGGCGCGCATGTGGACGCGCAGCTTGGCGTCGAGGTTGGACAGCGGCTCATCGAACAGAAAAACTTTCGGATCGCGCACGATGGCGCGGCCCATGGCGACGCGCTGACGCTGGCCGCCGGAGAGCTGGCGCGGCAGGCGGCCGAGGTAGGGGTCGAGACCCAGCCGCTTGGCGGCAGCACCCACCCTGCCGTCGATCGTCGTCTTTTCGGCCTTCTTCAGCAGCAGGCTGAAGCCCATGTTGGAGGAGACGTCCATATGCGGGTAAAGCGCGTAGGACTGGAACACCATGGCGATGTCGCGATCCTTCGGCGCTACGTCGTTGACCAGCCGCTCGCCGATATGGATCTCACCGCCGGTGACCTCTTCGAGGCCGGCGATCATGCGCAAGAGCGTGGACTTGCCGCAGCCGGACGGGCCGACCAGCACGACGAACTCGCCATCGGCGATCTCGAGATCGACGCCATGCAGGATGCGCAGCGCGCCGTAATCCTTCTCGACGTTTCGCAGCGTGACGGAAGCCATCTTTTATCCTTTGACAGCGCCGGCGGTGAGGCCGGTGACGAGATAGCGTTGCAGGAAGGCGAAGAAGACGCAGACCGGGATCAGCGCCAGGATGGAGGCCGCCATCATCTGCCCCCAGTCGACGGCGAATTTGCCGATGAAGGTGAGCAGGCCGACGGCGAAGGTCTTCTGCTCGTCGCTGGAGATCAGCATCAGCGCGAACAGAAGCTCGCTCCAGGCGGCCGTGAAGACGAAACCCAGCGTGGCGCCCATTCCCGGCAAGGTCAGCGGCACGATCACCCGGCGCATCGCCTGAGCACGGGTGCAGCCGTCGATCATCGCCGCCTCCTCAAGATCCCTTGGGATGCCGTCGAAGAAGGACTGCATGAGGAACGTCGCGAAGGCGGTGTTGAAGGCCGTGTAGATGATGATCAGTCCGATCAGGCTGTTGGTCAGGCCGAGATCGCCCATGATCCGGTAGATCGGCGGAATGACCATGACCAGCGGGAAGGTCTGGGTCAGCAATAGCAGGATGGCCAGCGTCGCCTTGCCGCGGAAGGTGAAGCGCGACATGGCGTAACCGGCGAGCGTGGCGATGACGGTGACAAAGGCGGCCGTCGACACCGAGACGATGACGCTGTTGAGGAAATAGCGTGGAAAGTCGGAGGCTTCGAGCACGGTGACGAAGTTCTGGAAGGTCGTCTGCGACGGCCAGAAGGTGATGCCTTCCGAATAGAGCAGGCGCTCCGGCGTCACCGAGATCTTCAGCGTCCAGAAGATCGGGAACAGCGCGAAGATCACGTAAGCCGCAACCGCGGCGTAGAGCCCGATGCCGCCGAAAATGCGCGAGGAAGTGGAGCGACCGGCGATCATCAGACGTGCCTCACCAGAGTGCGGCGGATAGCGATCAGCCCGATGGCGTAGACAATGAGCAGCACCAGAAGCAGCACCGCCACCGCCGATGCATAGCCCTTGTCGAGGGACTTGAAGGCACTGACATAGATGTAGACCGGCACCGTGCTGGTCGAGCCGGCCGGCCCGCCCTCGGTCATGACGAAGATCAGGTCGGCGAAAGTGGCGATCCAGATGGTGCGCAGCATGACCGTGATGACGATGGTCGGCGCCAGGAAAGGCAGCGTCACCTTGGTGAAGCGCTGCCATGGCGAGGCGCCGTCGATGGCTGCAGCCTCATGCAATTCGGAGGGGATCGACTTCAGCGCGGCAAGCAGCGTTATGGCGAAGAACGGGATGCCGAACCAGATGTTGGCGACGATCGGCCCCCACATGGCGGTGGCCGGATCCGATAGCACATTGGTCGGCTCGGCCTTGAGGCCAAGCGCGAAGAGCCAATGCGGCAGCGGCCCGATGATCGGGTTGAACAGCCAGGCCCAGGTGAGGCCGGAGAGGAAGGACGGCACGGCCCAGGGCAGGAAGACAACGGCCTGCACGACCTTGCGGCCGTAGAAGGGCTTGTCGAGCAGCAGCGCCAGGCCGAGGCCAAGAAAGAACTGGAAGAACAGGCTGGCGACCGTCCACCACAGCGTGTTGATCAGCGCCTGGCCGAGCACCTGGTCGGAGAGCATCGCCTGGTATTGGGCAAGGCCGACATATTGCGACTTGAAGGCCGAGAACTTGCGGAATGAGTAGGAAATGCCAATGATCAGAGGCACCAGCAGCACCAGGACCAGCAGAACGATAGAAGGCGAAAGATAAAGCCAGGGCTCGATCGCGGCCTTGCTCAGCCGCTTCCTGCGCGGCGGGGCGGCGGATCGGATTTCGGACACTGCGTAGGTCATGGCGGCTCAACAGTGATGGGGCGTCGGCGACAAGCGTCCTTCGCCCCGTTCACGGGGAGAAGATGCCGGTAGGCAGATGAGGGGCGGAGCCAGCCTTGCAGAACTCGGCGCTGCCCCTCATCCGGCCCTTCGGGCCACCTTCTCCCCGTAAACGGGGAGAAGGAAGAAGCCTACTTCTTGTTCTTGGCCAGCCAGTCCTGCTGTTCCTTGGTCAGGAACTTGGCCCATTCATCGGCCACGTCCTTGGCCGGCTTCTGGCCGAGCAGCACTTCCTGAAAATTCTTGATCGCCACCTGGTCGACGAAGTTGCCGAGGTTTTCGAGATGCGTCGGCGGCGTCACCATTTCATATTTGGAGCTGTCGCTGAGTTCGGTGAACCAGCCCTTGAACTGCTCGGTCTTGAAGTGGGGATCCTGGTCGGCGCCGTTGTGGATCGGCACGACGCCGACTTCCTTGGCCCATTCCAGATTGTCCTTCGGCGACAAAAGCGTCGCCATCAGCTTCCAGGCTTCGTCCTTGTGCTGGGAATTGGCGAACATCGCCCAGCCGGCATAGCCCAGCGTCGGATAGGATTTGCCGCTCGGGCCGACCGGCAACGGCGCAACCGCGAAGTCGTCGGCGCTCATCTTGTCGGCGATGCCGAGCAGCGCGTCCGGATCCTGGTTGAGCATGGCGCAGGTGCCGGAATAGAAGCCGGTCACCGTTTCGTTGAAGCCCCAGCTCACGGAATCTTTCGGCGCCAGGCCATTCTTGTACATGTCGGCCAGCATCTGCAGACCCTTGACCGAGCCTTCGTCGTTGATGGTCGAGACACCGTCGTCGGTGAAATAGCCGCCCTTGCCGTCGGCGATGTTCATGAACATGTGCATGCCGTTGAAGGCGCCGGGACCACCGCGCAGGCAGTAGCCATATTTGCCGGGGATGGCCGAGATCTTCTTGGAATCGGCTACGAACTCATCGAGCGTCGCCGGCGGGCCGTCGAGACCAGCTTCCTTGAACAGCTTCTTGTTCCAGAACAGCGCGTTCACATAGTAGCCGTAAGGGATCATGAACTGCGTGTTGTTGACGGTCGAGCCGAACTGCTTGGCGCGGTCGCCGAGCGTCTTGGCGTCGTCCCACTTGGCCATGTAAGGGCCGAGATCCTCGAGCTGGGCATTGTTGGCATAGAGGCCCATCCAGCGTTCCGGCATCTCGACGACGTCGGGCGTATCGCCGGCCTGCACCATGGTAAGGAACTTCTCGAAGGCTTGGCCCCAGGGCAGCGAGACCACTTCGACCTTGATGCCCGGATTGGCGGTCTCGAATTCGGCGATCTGCTTCTTCAGGAATTCGGTGCGCGGCGGGCTGGTGATGACTTCGATCAGCTTGATGGTGGTGTCGGCCAGCGCGCCGCTGGCGGAGAACGCCAGGCCGGCGACGGCGGCAAGCATGAAGGTCGGTCTTTTCATGTTCAGGACTCCCATTTTGAACGCTCGGTTATTTTTTTGCTTTGTCGAAGGCCTGGGCGATGTCGGCCCAGAGATCCTCGACGCTTTCCAATCCGACATTGAAGCGGATGGTTCGGGGGCTGACGCCGAAGCGCGCCATCGAATTGATGCCCGGCGTCTGTTCGAGCGAGGCCTTGGCCGGCACGACCAGGCTTTCGTGGCCGCCCCAGCTGACGCCGATGCGGAAGAACTTCAGCGCATCGACGAAAGCCGGGATGTCGACGTCCTCGGTGACCTCGAAGGAGAACAGCCCGGCATAGCCTGCAAGCGTCTTCTTGCCGGGGTGGTTCGAATAGGCAGGATGGTTGACGCGCTCGACCTTGCCATGCGCCTTCAGCCGCTCGGCAATCGTAAGTCCGCTCTTCATGTGATGCGGCAAGCGCAGCGGCAGCGTGCGCAGCCCGCGCAGCAAGAGCCAGCCTTCGAAGGGCGACAGCTTGCCGCCGAGCTGGGAATAGGTCTGCTCGTTGATATGCTTGATATGCGCGGCGGAGCCGGCCACCACGCCGGCGACGGTGTCGCTGTGGCCGCTCAGATATTTCGAGGCCGAATGCAGCACCAGGTCGACGCCATGCGAGATCGGCTTCTGGAAGACGGGCGTCGCCCAGGAATTGTCGATGGTGGTGACGATGCCCTGCTCCTTGGCCAGCCGCGTCAGATGCTCCAGGTCCTGCAGCTCGAACAGCATCGAGGTCGGGCTTTCGAGGTAGAGCAGCTTGGCGCCGGGAAGTGCCGCGGCAACCGCGTCGGGATCGGCGCCGTCGACATAGTCGACCTTGATTTGCAAGCGCGGGAACAGGCGCTCGAACAGCCGGTACGCGTCGCCATAGCAGTTGCGCACGGCAACGATGCGCTCGCCGGCGCCGACAAAGGCGAGCAGCGTGGCGCTGATGGCCGCCATGCCACTGGAAAAGCCGCGCGCGGCCTCGGCGCCTTCCAAGGCGGCGACACGCGCCTCGAACTCCATCACCGTCGGATTGTCGCCGCGCGAATAGATCGGCTGCTTTCTCCTGCCGGCGAAGGTGTCGGCCATGTCGGCGTAACTGGCGAAGGTAAACAGCGACGTCTGGTAGATGGGCGGCACCACCGCGCCGCCGGGGAACGGCTCGTCATGCGCCAGCAGCGTCGCCGCCTCGCCGAGATAGTCGCTGGCCATCGAGGCCGGATCGAAGGTGTTGGGCTGCTCGTTCATCTGCGGTCCGAAAGCTTGAGGTTGGCGGCACCGCGTTTCAGATCGTCCCCGACGGTGGCGATGAGCTTCAGCGCCTCGGCGCGGGCGCCCTCGGGATCATGCGCGGCGATGCGCTCGAAGATGGTGCGGTGATAGGGGAAGCTGGCATGGCCGAAGTCGCGCACGCCGAGCGGATGCTCCCAGAAGCGGTGGAACAGCTCGTGCATGGCACTGATGATCTGCTCGAAGAGCGGATTGCCCGAGGCGCGGTAGACAGCCTGGTGGAATTCCCAATCCTCTTCCGAGGACATGCCGGCGCGGGTGCGGAAAGCTTCTTCCATGATGTCGAGCTTGCGCTCGATCTCGGCGATCTCGGCCTTGCCGGCGCGAATGGCGCAAAGCGCCGCCGCCTCGGCCTCCAGCGCGCGGCGAATCTCCAGCGTGCGCATCAGGCCGGCGAAATCATTGCCGCCGGCCAATGTCAGCGGCATGTGCAGCATGTCGGGCGAGACGGCGGCCTTGAGATAAGTGCCCGAGCCTTGCCGCCGTTCGACGAGACCGAGGCCTTCCCAGCGCGTCAGCGCCTCGCGCACCGTGTTGCGGCTGACCTTGAGGCGTTCGGCCAGGATGCGCTCCGTCGGGAGTTTTTCACCGGGGCCAAGAGCCTCCTGCCGCACGAAGCCCACCAACGCCTTCAGAACCGCGTCGTCGCGGGCCATGGTCTGGATGGGAGGCAGGAAATCGGTCACGCCGGCTGAGCCTAAGTGGTTCAATGGTCCAACCAATTTCTGCATGATCGAAGCGGTGAGTCAACCGGGCAGTTGGGAATGCTTCCGAGGCCGCGGGATCGACGAGGGAAAGCGCGGGCGAAGGAGTGTCCCGACGCAACCCGGGCCAGGCACCGCGAGAACCGCGCTTAATGGTAAGCCGGCAAATCTTCGCCAAACGATAAGTTACAGGGCTGCCGCAACAGGCTGGATCGCGGCGAGGCCGGTTTCGGTCAGCGCGTAGACGCCGCGCTCTGCCCTGGCGAACCAGCCGTAGTAATTATGCTGAAGGATGGTCGCGGCGCGCGGCGAAAGGGTTTTGAGGTCGCGCGGCCGTTTCGGGCCGTCGGCCATGGCGGCGGCGCAGGCAAGCGCCTCCTGACGGTAAGCGGTCATGATGGGCTTCCTGCGCGTGCTGCCGCCGACGGACGGATCGCCCTTGCGGCGGTGATGTTCCTCGACCAGGCGCGAGCGCCGCGTGGGATCGCGGCGCGGCGGCAAGGCGGCGGGACTGAGCAGCAGCTCGACCTCGCCCTTCCTGCCGACGCCCAACAGACCGAAGCCGAGACGGCGGCAGAGCGCGCGGAAGCGGCGGTCATGCTCGCGGCCCTTGCCGCGCGCCGATATCAAAGCAGCCAGCCAGACCTCGTCACAAGCCGCCGCGCGGTCGACGGCTTGCAGGACGAGCTCGAGGTTGAACTGCAGCTTCAATTCGCAAATGACGACAACCGGCGGCTCGCCCGCGCGGACGCCGACCACGTCGCAGCCGCCGATCTCGCCCTTGACGGCGAAATCCATGCTCTCGAGAAACCGCTTCACCGGCTCGTAGAGGGACGTTTCCTGCATGCGACAGGCATAGCCGATTCGCGGCGGTCCGGTCGCGTGCCGCGAGCGTGCTCGTCGTGACGCCCGAAGACCGCATTGACCGATGACCGGACTATCTTGCGCTCGAACCTAAACGATTAGGCAGCTCGGAAGCCGGGATCTGGCCGCGGTGATGCTCGCATGACATCTTCATCGTGCCTGTCTCGAGCGACCAGACGGGCTACACCTACGAGGCCGTCTTCAACTGATCGTCTTTGCCCGATGCATGGGACCAGCCACGCTGTCAGGTCGTGGACGCCCCCTGAGCGACCTCGTAGCCCGAGAAGCAGACGATACCGCGTCCAACGCGAGAAGGCAGCGCCGATGCTTCAGGCACGATGCAGGTAATCCTCGATCGACCGAGCCTTCATCTCGATCGAGAAACCAGGTGCCCGAGGCGGCATATAAGCGGCATCGCGGATCACGCAGGGTTCGAGGAAATGCTCGTGCAGATGGTCGACATATTCGATGACGCGTCCGTCCTTGCTGCCTGACACGGCGACATAGTCGATCATCGACAGATGCTGGACATATTCGCAAAGGCCGACGCCGCCGGCATGCGGCCAGACCGGCAGGCCGAACTTGGCGGCGATCAGCAGCACCGCCAGCACTTCGTTCAGCCCGCCCATGCGGCAGGAATCGATCTGCACGACGTCGATCGCACCGCCGGCGATGAACTGCTTGAACATGATGCGGTTCTGGCACATCTCGCCGGTCGCGACCTTGATCGGCGCCACAGCCTTGCGGATCTGTGCGTGGCCGGCGACGTCGTCGGGGCTGGTCGGCTCCTCGATGAAGAAGGGCTTGGCGAAGGCCAGGTCCTTCAGCCAGTCGATCGCCTGGTCGACCTCCCAGACCTGGTTGGCGTCTATCATCAGATAGCGGTCCGGGCCGATCACCTCGCGGGCGATCCTGAGACGGCGGATGTCGTCGGCGCGGTCGCGGCCGACCTTCAGCTTGATGTGATTGAACCCATCGTCCACTGCTTCCTGGCAAAGACGCCTGAGCTTGTCGTCGGGATAGCCGAGCCAGCCGGCCGAGGTGGTGTAGCAGGCATATCCCTCGCGCTCGAGCGCGGCGATGCGCCCGGCCTTGCCGGCCTCGGCTCTCTTCAGGATCGCCAACGCTTCGGCCGGCGTGATCGCGTCGGTGAGGTAGCGGAAATCGACGATGCGCACGATCTCCTCGGGGCTCATCTCGGCGACCAGGCGCCAGACCGGCTTGCCGGCCTCCTTCGCCCACAGGTCCCAGACCGCATTGACCACCGCGCCGACGGCGAGATGCATTGCGCCCTTGTCCGGGCCGATCCAGCGCAGTTGGCTGTCGCCGGTCACATGGTGCCAGAAACGGCCGGGGTCCTCTTTCACCCAGTCAAGATCGAGCCCGACGACGCGGCGGCGCAGCGCTTCGATCGCCGCGCAGCAGATTTCATTGCCGCGGCCGATGGTGAAAGTGAGCCCGTGGCCCTTCAACGACGGGACATCGGTGTCGAGGATGACATAGGCTGCCGAGTAATCCGGATCCGGATTCATCGCATCGGAGCCGTCGAGGCTTTGCGATGTCGGGAAGCGCAGGTCGAAGGTTCTGAGGTCCGTGATTTTCGTCATTGCCGCCTCGTGACTGAATTGCCGCCCGCGCTCAACATGGCTACCGAAACGGCCTCAGATCGACCAGCCGCCGTCGATATTATAGGCCTGACCTGTCGTGTAGGAGGCGCCGGCCAGATAGACAGCGAGGTCGGCGATCTCGTCGGGCGTGCCGATCCTGCCCATCGGCTGGCGGGCGATGAAAGCGGCGCGCGCCGCCTCGTAGTCGCCCTGCGCCTGCATGCGGCCTTGAAGCGAGGGGCTCTCGACGGTGCCAGGACAGATGGCGTTGCAACGTATGCCCTTGGCGACATAGTCGGCGGCGATCGACTTGGTCAGGCCGACCACGGCCGCCTTGGTCACGCCATAAGCAAAGCGGTTCGGCACGCCTTTCGGCGCGCCCGCCACCGACGCCATGTTGATGATCGAGCCGTCGCCGCGTTCCAGCATGCCAGGCAGCACGGCGCGGATGGTGCGGATCATGGCGCGCACGTTGAGATTGAAGGCGAAGTCGAGGTCCTCGTCCTTCATCTCCAGGATCGAGCCGGCATGGACGAAGCCGGCACAGTTGAACAGCACGTCGACGCGGCCGATTTCGGCAAAGGCGGTTTTAACCGCATCGTCGTTCAGCACATCGAGTTTTCGCGTCGCAATGCCGGGCGTCTTGCTAAGTTCGGCCAGGGCCGCCTCGTTGATGTCGGTGGCGTGAACAATGGCGCCGGCCTCTGCGAAAGCCAGAACGCTTGCCCGTCCTATGCCCTGCGCGGCCGCCGTGACGACCACGACTTTGCCTGTGATATCAGCCATGTTCTTTTGTCTCCGTCGTTCAGCCGGGCCGTCGCTCGACGATGTAGATGTGATCCGCCGCCAGCACGACCTCGTCGCGCTGGTTCAAAACCTCGACACGCTCGATGACGCGTCCGGCGTTTGGCCGTTTCGGGTCGTCCTCCTTGGCGGCGATGGTGGTGCGCGTGCGGATCGTGTCGCCGATGAAGACCGGCTTGATGAAGCGCAGCCGGTCATAGCCATAGGAGAAGGCGACGGGATTGATCACGCTCGCCGTCAGACCGACGCCGACCGAGAAGACCAGCGTGCCATGCGCGATGCGCTGGCCGAAGGGCGTTGTCTTCATGAACTCGGCGTCCATGTGATGCGGAAAGAAGTCGCCGGTGTGGCCGGCATGGACGACGAAATCGGTCTCGGTGATGGTGCGGCCACTGGTGAGGCGCGACGAGCCGATCTCATAGTCCTCGAAATAAGTGGTCTGTTCCATGACGCGCTTCTACGGCTTTGCGGCCAGCGGCGTCGCCGGCGTGGCACTCGATTTATAGGCGGCTTCGACCAGCGCCATGGTGTGCCAGGCGTCCTCGACGGAGCTGACAAGCTCGGCGTCCTCGCCGGAAGCAAAACGCTGGACATTGGCCATGCGGCCGACAAAGGCATCGGGGAACCATTCGCCGGCGAGCGGCACGCTGACCCAATCCGACCCGCCCTTGGGATGGATTTCCAGAATATCGGGCTCGCCACTCGGATAGTCGAGATTGAGGCCGAGCTTGACGTAAGCCGCGCCTTCGGTGCCGCAGATGCGGAACTCGCAGGCCTGGTAGCGGCGGCCGAATTTGTGGTCATGATTGATGGAGAGTCCGCAACGCACGGTGTCGCCATAGTCAAGGATGGCGCTGGTGCGGGTCTGTGCGACCTTGTGATTGGGATGGCCAAGCGTCTTGGCATGCACACCCAAAGGATTGCCGAGAAGCTGGCGGATCAGGTCGAGATAATGGATCGAATGCATGGCGATCTCGACACGCGGCGCCTTGAGCAGGAATTCCCATAGCTGCCAGGGTGTGTCGAGCGCCAGAAGCGCGTCGAAATCAACGACCTCGCCCAGCCAGCCCTTGGCGATGGCATCCTTCAGCGCCAGCATCATCGGCGCGAAGCGAAGCTGGAAGTTCACGGCGGCCTTCAGGTGCTTGGCGCGGCAGATTTCGAGGATCTCGGTCGCCTCGCCGAGGTAGTTGCCCATAGGCTTCTGGATCAGCGCCACTGCGCCGTCCGGCAGGGCCTTCAGCACCTCTGCATGCCGGCCCGGCGGGGTGGCGAGGTCGAAGATCGCGTCCCTGACGGCCGCTGCTTCCTCGACCGAGTGGAACGCCGTGACGCCCCACTTGTCGGCGAGCTTCCGCGCCTTGGCCTGGTCCGGATCGTAGAGGCCGGAAATCGGGAAGCCGCCCTTGCGGTAGGCGGGAAAATGCGCGTCGCCGACGATCGAGCCGGCGCCGAAGGTGACGATCGGACGCGGCTTCGACGGTTTCGGCCAGGACTGCGCCAGCGATGCCGGATCGAAGGCATCAGTCATGATGGAAGACCTCGTCCATCGACGCCCACCACTCGCCTTCCTTGCGGGTCGGCAGCGGCTCCTGGCAAGGCATGCAGACCGACCACCATTCCTGGGTCTTGGGATCGGCAGCCATCTTGGCCATATCGGTGGCGTAATCGGTGCCGTGATATTCGAAATAGGAGAACAAAAGGTTCTCTGGCCGCTTCAGATAGATCGAATAGTTCTTGATGTTGCAGGCCGAGATCATGGCGAGAACGTCAGGCCACACAGCAGCGTGCAGGCGGACATATTCCTCGACCTTCTCGGGCTTCAAGCCCAGCACCATTCCCATGCGCTGCATATCCGCCTCCCTATTTCACGATCGCCGTGGTGAATTCGGCGATGCTCCTTGCCTTCACCGCGTCCCAGTCCCAGTCGATGCCGATGCCGGGTTCGCTGGGCGCCAGCGCATGACCGTCCTCGATGCGCATCTTAGCGCCCGTCAACTCATCGAGCTGCGGAATATACTCGACATATTTGCCGTTCTGGATGGCGCAGACCAGACTGACATGCAACTCCATCAGGAAATGCGGGCAGACCGGCATATCGAAAGCCTCGGCCGCATGGGCCACTTTCAGCCAGGGGGTGATGCCGCCGATGCGGCCGACATCGACCTGGACGATGTTGCAGCCGCCTTTCTGCATGTACTCGCGAAAGTGCCTGATGGAATAGAGCGATTCGCCGACGGCGATCGGCGTCGGCGTCGAATTCGACAGCCGCACATGGCCGTCTATGTCGTCGGCCGGCAGCGGCTCCTCGATCCAGGCGAGGTCGAGCTCGCGCAGCCGCTCGGCGCGGCGGATCGCTTCGTCGACGGAAAAGCCCTGGTTGCAGTCGGTCATGATCTCGTAGCCGTCGCCGACCGCCTTGCGCACGGCCGAGAGCCGCGCGACGTCCTCGGAGCCGTGCGGCTTGCCGATCTTGACCTTCGAGCCGGTGAAGCCCCTGGCCTTTGCGGCAAGCGCGTCGTCGACAAGTGCGGCCTTCTCGATATGCAGCCAGCCCCCCTCGGTGGTGTAGAGCGGGCAGCGGTCCTTGGCGCCGCCGGCAAGCTTCCAGAGCGGCAGGTTCTGTTTTCTCGCCCGCAGATCCCAAAGCGCCGTGTCGATCGCGGCCAGCGCGATCGCGGTGATGGCGCCGATGGTGGTGGCGTGGGTGGCGAATTCGAGATCGTGCCAGATCGCCTCGATCTGGTCGGCGTCACGGCCGATCAGGCGCGGCGCGAGATGATCGGCGAGAAGCCGCATCACCGAGGAGCCGCCGGTGCCGATCGTATAACTGTAGCCGGTGCCCGACGCGCCATCGGAATCGGTGATGGTGACGATCGGCGTCTCCTGGCTGACGAAACTCTGGATCGCGTCCGTGCGCTTCACCTTCGGCACGAGGTCGACCATGCGCAGTTCGATTTTCTCGATTTTTGCCATGTCAGTTCCTCAGCGACTTGCCGGTTTCGGCGGAGAACAGATGCGCGCGGCTCAGATCGAAGCTCATGCCGATCCGGTCGCCCGTTTTCAACGGTTTCGGATTGAGCATGCGCGACACCCAGTCGGCGCCGTTGAACTCGGCGAAGACCAGCGTTTCGTTGCCGAGCGGTTCGGTGATGCTGACCGGCAGCTCGACGCGGTGGACTTCTGTTTCGCCGCCGGAGCTCAGGCCGTGACCGGTCGGATAGAAGTCGTCTGGACGAATACCGAACACGACCCTGTCGCCGGCCGCCGTCTTCGACTTGAACTGGCCGGGCAGCGGCAGGCTGTCGCCGCCGCTGAACACAAGCTTGCCATCGCTCACCGTCGCCTCGTGCAGGTTCATCGGCGGCGATCCGATGAACCCGGCGACGAAGTGGGTCGCGGGTCGGCTGAACACCTCATCCGGCGTGCCGACCTGCTCGATGTAACCAGAGCGCATGATGACGATGCGGTCCGCGAGCGTCATCGCCTCGACCTGGTCGTGGGTAACGTAGATCACCGTCGACTTGACCTTGGCGTGCAGCTTCTTGATCTCGGTGCGCATCTGCGTGCGCAGCTTGGCATCGAGGTTGGAGAGCGGCTCGTCGAACAGGAAGACATCGGGATCGCGCACGATGGCACGGCCCATGGCGACGCGCTGGCGCTGGCCGCCGGAGAGCTGCGAGGGGCGGCGCTCGAGCAGTTCGTCGAGGCCGAGGATGGCGGAGGCTTCGGCAACGCGCCGGTCCATGTCGTCCTTGGCCGCACCCGCGATCTTCAAGGAGAAGCCGAGGTTCTCGCGCACCGTCATATGCGGGTAGAGCGCGTAGGACTGGAACACCATGGAGATGTTGCGCGAGCGCGGCGCCAGGTCGTTGACCACGCGGCCGCCGATGTCGATCGTGCCGCCGCTGATATCTTCGAGACCAGCGATCATGCGCAAGGTCGTCGACTTGCCACAGCCGGACGGACCGACCAGCGCGATGAATTCTCGATCGGCGATGTCGAGATCGATGCCGTGCACGATCTCCATGTTGCCGTAGCGCTTGGTGAGCTTTTTCAGCGAAACCGTTGCCATGAAGTCAACCTTTCACCGCGCCGGAGGTGAGACCGCCGACAAGGTGTTTCTGGACGATGTAGGTGA
Source organism: Mesorhizobium sp. B4-1-1 (assembly GCF_006439375.1). NCBI lineage: Bacteria > Pseudomonadati > Pseudomonadota > Alphaproteobacteria > Hyphomicrobiales > Phyllobacteriaceae > Mesorhizobium > Mesorhizobium sp. B4-1-1. The sequence goes on along the minus strand of NZ_VFTH01000006.1, from coordinate 165,541 downwards.
GGGTCAGCGCCGGGATGATCATCACCACGGCCAGCGCGCACATGCCGCGCCAGTCGATGGTGAACTCGGCCGTGTAGTCGAGCAGCCCGACGGGCAGCGTCTTGGAGTTGACGGAGCGGGTAAGCTGCGAGGCCAAAGCGAACTCGTTCCAGCAGGTGAGGAAGGCGAAAATCGCAGCCGAGGCGATGCCCGGACGCGCCAGCGGGAATTCGACCTGCCAGAAGGCTTGCCAGCGCGTGCAGCCGTCGATCTGCGCGGCCTCCGCGAGGTCTTTCGGCACCTGGCGGAAGAAGCCGTCGATCAGCCAGATGGTGAAGGGCACGTTGAGCGCGACATAGGCCAGGATCATGCCGATATGGGTGTCGATGATGCCCAGCCGCACATAGAGGAAGAACAGGGGCAGCGAGAGCGCGATGCCGGGCACGGTGCGCGTCAGCATCAGGCCGAGGAACATGCCCGACTTGCCGCGGAACCGGTAGCGCGCGAAGGCGTAGCCGCCGGCCATGCCGATGGCCACCGCGATCACCGTCGAGGTGATCGAGATGATCAGCGAATTGCGGAAATAGTCGAGCACCGGGATGCCGCCCTTGCCGATGCCGCTGAACATCGCGACATAGGCATCGAAGGAGAGTTCTTGCGGGATCCAGACCGGCGGCTTGGCCATGATCTCGACCGTGGGCCTGAGCGACGACAGAACGATCCAGATGCCCGGCAGGCAGATAAGCAGCATGGCGAGGAACAGGCCGACACGGTGCGCGACGGTCAGCGCGCGGCGGGTGAGGCGGGCGGAGGCGTTCTCGTCCATCGTCACCACTCCGCGCCGATCTGCGCGCGCGCCGCGGCGAGCTTGTTGTAGAAATAGACGGTGAAGGCGATCGACAGCAGGATCGAGAAATAGGCCATGGCGTTGGCGAGACCCATGCGGGCGTCGCTGTAGGCGGTGCGCCCGACCAGCGTCCACAACAACTCGGTGCGGCCGGCCGGGCCGCCGTCGGTCATGATCTTGACGATGTCATAGGCGCGCGCGACGTCGAGCGAGCGGATCGTCATAGCGATATAGGCGAAGGGCATGACGAAGGGCCAGGTGACATAGCGGAAGGTCTGCCAGGGCGTGCAGCCGTCGACGCGAGCCGCCTCGATCGGCTCCTTGGGCATGGCCAGCAGGCCGGCTAGGATCAGGATGGCGAAGATCGAGGTCGACGACCAGATCTCGGCGATCGAGATGGCGATGAAGGCGAGATGGCCTTCGATCAGCCACGGGATGGCGTCCTGCGTGATGCCCAGCGACTGCAGCGCGTTGTTCACCAGGCCGATATTGTCGTTGAACATGAATTTGAACTGGAAGCCGACCAGGATCGGCGAGAACATCATGGGGAACATCATCAGCGTGCGCAGGATGCGCTGGCCGCGCGTCGCCTTCTCCACCAGCATGGCCAGCCCGAGGCCGAGCAGCATTTCAAGGTTCAGCGCGATGGTGAGCAGGAGCACGGTGCGGCCGAAGGCCCACCAGAAATCGGCATTGGACAGGATCGAGAGATAGTTGCGAAGGCCGACGAAGACGAAGAAGGTCTCGGGCCGCGTCAGGCGGAACGGCGTGAAGCTGGAATAAAGCGACAAGATCAACGGCAGCACCACGACCGCCGCCAGCACGACGATGGCCGGGAGCAGCAGCAGGAACGGCGCGGATGGCTTGAAGCCCTTCATCGGGACCCTGTGAAAGAAACGACTGAGCCAGCCCCGGCCGAAGCCTGGGCGAGATTTGAGCAGCCGCAAAGGCTGCAGCCTCCCCGGTTTGCCGGGGAGGCGATTTGCGAGCGCGATGCCTAGAGCTTGCCGGCGTCCTGGAGGATCTGCGTCGCCTTGGCGGCCGCCTCGTCCAGGGCCTGCTTGGACGTCTTGTCGCCGAGGATCGCCGCCTGCAACTCGGGATAGACGGCGTTCGAGATCTCGATCCATTCCGGCGTCTGCGGCACGGCGAAGGCGTGCTTGGCTTCCTCCTGGAAGGCGGAGAGAACCTCCTTCTTGTAAGGATCGTTTTCAGCCTGCTTCAAGTCCCAGTCCCAAACCGCGGTGCGGGTCGGCAGCGGGCCGGCGGCGGCTTCCAGCTTCTGGCTGTCCTCGTTGGTCAGCCACCAGACCAGGGAAGCGGCGGCTTCCTTGTTGGCGCAGTTCTCGGTCACCGAGAAGCCGTGGAAACCGGACCAGCCGGTGCGCTTGCCGGAAGACCCCTTGGGCGCGACTTTCACGCCGACATTGCCGGCGACCTTCGAGGACTTCGGATCGTTGAAGAAACCGGCCCAGCCCGGCCAGTCGAGGTTGATCGCCACGGTGCCCGAGGCAAAGCCCTGGCCGAGATCGTCCCAGAGATAGTTGGTGGTGCCGGCCGGCACGGCCTTGGCCTTGTAAAGGTTGACGAACCAGTCGAGCGCCCGGATGCCAGCCTCGGAATTGAAGACGGGCTTGCCGTCCTTGTCGAGATATTCGCCGCCCTCGGCGACCACCATCTCGTAGAAGCGGCCGTTGATCGCCTCTTCCTTGCCGGCGAACTGCGTGCCGTAGAAATTGGGCGGGTTGGCGAAGAACTCGGCCTGGTCGGTGACTTCCTTCCAGGTGTCCGGCGGCGCAAGGTCATAGCCGTATTTGGCCTTGAACTTGGTCTTGTTGTCGGGGTTCTCGTAGAGGCTCTTCTGGTAGTAGAGCGCCGAGACGTCGAACTGCGCGCGCGGCAGCATCTCCAGCTTGCCGTCGATGGTCGCGGCCTTGATCGTCGACGGCACGAAAGCGTCGATCTCTTCCTTCGGCAAGAGCTTGCTGAGGTCGGTGTAAAGGCCCGTATACTGCGGCGCGAAGGACGAATGGTTCCAGCCGACGCACCAGTTGGTGCTGCCCGAGGCGATGTCGGACTTCAGCTCCTTGTCGATGTCGAAGCCGTTCTTCTTGGTCAGGATGTTGACCTTGGCGCCGGTCGCCTTCTCCCATTCGGGGATGCGCTCGTAGAGCTTTTCATATTGCTGGCCGCCGATCAGCTTCACGTCGATCGTCACGCCCGGAAATTTGCCGGGCAGATCGGCCGAAAACGCCGTGCCGCTCAGCAACAGGCCAGCCAGGCCGGCGGTAATGCCTAGAACCAGTCTCGTCATGTTCTCCTCCCATGGGCTCGCGGCGACGGTCCGCCGAGTGCGTGACCGATCGCTCAAGCTTCATTCATATGCAAATAGCATTTTCATTCCCGGGTCAAGGCGATTATGCTTCCAGCCGAATGAAGTTCATGCATATATGCAGATTTAAATTCACTGGAGGGGCGGGTGGCAGAGGAAGAAGACGGGGACCGCTACCGGGCGCCGGCGCTGGACAAAGGGCTGGATATTCTCGAATTGCTGTCCAGCGTGGATGGCGGGTTGACGCAGGCGGAGATCGCCAAGCGGTTGGACCGCAGCCCGAACGAGTTCTACCGGATGCTCGACCGGCTGGTGCGGCGCGGCTATGTCACCAAGATCGACGGCGACCGCTATTCGCTGACGCTCAAGCTGTTCGGGCTGGCGCAGTTGCACGCGCCTGTGCGCAGGCTGGTGTCCTACGCGACGCCGATCATGCGGGAACTGGCCGAAACCTCATGGCAGGCCAACCAATTGGTGGTGTTCGACCGCGGCGCCGCCGTGGTCATCGCGCAGCAGGAAGCGCCGCGTTACTGGGGCATCTCGATCCGGGTCGGCTCGCATATCAGCCTGTTCGACACCGGTTCCGGCCATGTGCTGCTTGCCTTCCGCTCACCCGAAGAGCGCAAGATGATGATCGCCGAGCATCTGCAGAGCACCGAACAACTCAACCTGACGCCGGAGTTCTTCGCCCGCCTCGACCAGGTGCGCGACCGGGGCTACGAGATGATGGCGTCGCTGCAGACCGCCGGCGTCTACAATCTTTCGACGCCGGTGCTGGGCCCCGACGGCAGAGCCATCGCGGCGCTGACCATCCCCTACATCACCCTGGTCAACGCGCCGACGGCGCCGGACATCACGCTGACGATTCGGCATCTGCAAGGCGCCGCCGCCAGGCTCTCGCAGCTCGCCGGATCCGATGTGCCGCAGCCGCAGTAATTTCTTATTTGAATAATAGATTTTTCGGCGGGATAGTGTCTTAGAGTGGGATGAACTCAAAAGCAGCCGGTCATCCCGCTCTAACGCCTTGTTTTTTTGGAGCATGATCTTTCCGAAAAGTCTGCAACTTTTCGGGATCATTCTCCGGGCCACGGAGGATACGTCGCCATGATCATCGACACGCATCTGCATCTCATCGACCAGAGCGCGCTCCGCTATCCGTGGCTGGCCGGCGTGCCGGCGCTCAACCGCGATTTCTCCTATGAGGAATATGCCGCCGACGCCCGGCGCTCAGGCATCGAAGCGGTGCTGCATATGGAGGTCGATGTCGACCCCGCCGATATCGCCGCCGAGACGGCCTATGTGAAGTCGATCGCCGGCCAGGCCGGCAGCCTGCTTAAGGGCGCGATCGCCTCCTGCCGGCCCGAGGAGACCGGTTTCGAGGCCTATCTGGAAACGGTCAGGGCCGAGCCGTTCGTCAAGGGTTTCCGCCGCGTGCTGCATGTCGTGCCCGACGATCTCTCCGAAGGCGCGCTGTTTCGCCGGAACATCAAGCGGCTGGCCGGCAGCGGCCTGACCTTCGACCTTGTGGTGCTGCCGCATCAGATCCCGAAGGCGATGGCGCTTGCCGACCTCGCGCCCGACGTCCAGTTCGTCCTCGACCATTGCGGCGTGCCCGACATCAAGGGCAATGCGGAACATCCGTGGCGCGAGCATATGGAAGCGATCGCCAAACGGCCGAACGTCACGGCCAAGATCTCCGGCGTCGTCGCCTATGCCGACCCGGCGACGTGGACGATCGAGATGCTGAGGCCCTATGTCGAGCACACGATAAGCTCGTTCGGCTGGGACCGCGTGATCTGGGGCAGCGACTGGCCGGTCTGCACGCTGGGCGGCGGGCTGACGACCTGGATTGCCGCCACCCATGCAATGCTTGCCGGCACGAGCGAGGCGGAGCGAGCACGCCTGCTTTCGGGCAATGCGCGCCAGTTGTGGCGGCTTGGATAGGCAAATAAAGAGCTCGCCTGCAAACTAATCGCTGTCAGCGAGCATTTGCGCCGGCACACCGAGTTCTGGCCCGGCGTCGGCGAGCCGCTGATCAAGCGTATATATCGTGGCGCCATGCTCCGATGCGATGGCGAGATGCAGCGCGTCCCCTGCTCGAAGTCCAAGATCGTGCCGGTCGGCAAACCTCGCTGCCGCCCGGAACTGCCCGCCCGTCACGCCCAGGACGGTAAAGCTCTCCGCGACAAGCCTATTAAACACGGCAAGCGCGGCGGCGCGCTGTTCCAGGCTGATTTGTCCTGTGCGTAGCTTGATCGCCATGGCGGACGACATCTCGGTGACGGTCCAGTCGCTAATGAGAAGCTGCGCCGGCTCCTGTTCCGTCAGCCAAGCCTGCACACGCGGCGTCATCGTTTCGTTCGAGAGAGCCGCCACGATCAGCGACGTGTCGAGATAGAGCATCAGTAGCGATCACCATCCCGCATCGACCGGACGAGATCGGCGGCGCCCTGGGACTGGGCCGACATCGCTGCCGTCAGCGAACGAAGCAGCGCGATATCGATCGGTTTGCGCGGCCCGACTACGGCAGTGAGTCGTGCGACCGGCTTGCCGCGACGAGTGATGTCGATCGAATCGCCCGCCTCGACCCGGTCGACCAGTTCGCTGAGGTGGGCCTTGGCATCGGCGAGATTGATCGCATTCATGTCACACTCCTGACCATGTAGATAGTCATATAGCGCATCGGGCTGGACAATTCCAGAACGATGCTTCTCTGCGATCAACTGACGGCTGGACCAGCCTCAGTAAACCCAAGGTGTCGTACGCTAGGTCGCCCAAGCGCGACATTTTTCCGAGAGCGGCCAGGAATCAAACAGCTTGCCGCTCGATCTAAACCGTCGTGCGAACGTGGCGCTCGCGGCCGTAGAGCGAGACCAGAAGCAGGATGACCAGGCCGAGCGCGGCTTGCACCGTCGACGGCCGGAAGCCGAGACCGATCAGCAGCGTGTTGATTTCGGTCAGCACCAGGACGCCGGCGATGGTGCCAAGATAGCTGCCGCGGCCGCCGACAAGCGCCGCGCCGCCGACCACGACGGCGGCGATCGTCTGGAAGAGATAGGGCTGGCCGACATCGCCATAGGCCGAGCCGGTGAAGCCGAGCAGCAACACGCCGGCGACAGCCGCGAAGAAGGCGCTGGCCGCATAGGTGACGACCCACATGCGCAACGGATCGATCAGCGCCAGGGGCGCCGCCTCCGGATTGCTGCCGACCGCGTAGAGCCGGCGGCCATAGGGCGTGCGGGCAAGCACCAGCACGATCAGCGCCGTCAGTACCACGAGGCAGGGCACCAGCAAGGGCACGGGCAAGGGACCGACCGAGCCGCCGATCGAGACGAAGCTGGACACGGCCTGCGGCGCCGAGCCGGATGGAAAACCGCCGGTCCACAACAGCACGGCGCCCTGGACGACCATGCCGATGCCGAGCGTGACGATCAGCGGATGGATGTTGAGCCCGCGCGAGATCAGCCCGTTCAGCGCGCCGATGGCGACGGCAAGGACACCGACGACAACGCAGACCAGGGCGAAGTTCCAGCCCTGACCATAAAGCTGCGCCGCCACGACATTGGCGAAGCCGATGACGAAGGGGATGGAAAGATCGATGCCGCCAAGGATGACGACCAGCGTCTGGCCGATCGAAGCCACCGCCAGCAGCGAGGCGATGACCAGCAGCGCGCGGATGGCGAAGGGCGCCGAATAGCCGGGGATGAGCAGCGTGCCGACGACCTGCAGCAGCAGCGCCATCAGGAAGGCGCCGGCGATGCGGGCGTTGGTGGACTGGAACCAGTTGCTTATCATCCCGGTCAGCCTTTCCGCCTCGACAGCCGTTCCTGCACCGCCGTAAGCACCACGGCGATAACGAGGATCAGGCCATAGGCGATCTGCAGCACATAGGTTGAAACGTTGAAGGTTGTGAGGAGGCTCTGCAGCAGGAAGATGTCGATGGCGCCGATCGCGGCGCCGCCAAGCCCGCCAAGCCCGCCGGCGAGGCTGACGCCGCCCAGCGCCACGGCGGCAATCGCAATCAGTGTGTAGGTCGGGCCGATATTGGGGTCGGCCGAGCCGATCAGCGCGGTGAGCATCAGCCCAGCCGCGGCGGCGAAGATCCCGGTCAGGATATAGGCGATGAGCCGCACCTTGGTCACCGGCACGCCGGCGGTATAGGCGGCGCGGTCGTCGCTGCCGACGGCCATCAGCAGGTCGTAATAGGGCGTGCGGCGCACCAGGAGCCAGCACAGGCCGATCAGCGCCAGCGGCAGAATCGAGAGCGGCCCGGCCATCGCCTTCAGCCAGTCAGGCGCCGGACCGATCGGCGCCGGCAGGATGGTGAGCGTGACGCCGGTGAGGATGAGATACGTGCCGAGCGTCGCCACGATCGGCTGGATGCGCAGGATCGTAGCGAGCACACCGTTCGCTGCGCCGACCGCCGCGCCAACCAGCAACGCGGCCGGAACGACGATCCACGGCGACGAGACGCCGAGATTGAGGAACAGCACCTGGATGACCAAAGCATTGACGAAGCCCATGAGCGGACCGACGGAGATATCGATGCCGCCGCGTCCCGCCAGGACGACCGGGGCGGAGGCGACGGCCGCGCCGATCAGCGGTGCGGCCAGCCCGAGCAGCGTGCCCCAGGACGACGGCTGAAAGCGCGCCGGATTGAGCCCGACGTTGAGCACGAGCAGGACGACGAGCATCACCGCGGCAAAGCCGACGCCACGGAGCTTGCGAAGGATCGGGCTCATGCGGCGCGCCCGAACATGGCTGCGATCACGGTGTCGGCGGTCATCTCCGCGCCCGAGAACTCGGCCGACACGCGCTGCTCGCGGAACACCAGCACGCGGTGGCAGAGAAGCAATATCTCCTCGATCTCGCTGGACAGGATCACCAGGGCCATGCCCTCGGCGGCGAGGCCACGGAAGACGTCATAAAGCACATGACGGGTCGCCACGTCGACGCCGCGCGTCGGATCGTTGAGCAGAAGGAAGTTCGGCTCCAGCGCCAAGGCGCGGGCGAGCAGCACCTTCTGCTGGTTGCCGCCGGACAGCGTCGTTATGGCCGCATCCGGACGCGGCGCGACGATGCTGAGTTTCTGCCTGTAGGCTTCATAGCGACGACGGCGTGCCGCGAAGCTCAAGAAGCCGAAGCGGCGATCGTTCGACACGGTGGAGATGGCGAAATTGTCGAGCACCGACTGCGTCGGGAAAATGCCGGTCGAGCGGCGGTCGCGCGGCAGATAGGCGATGCCGCCGGCGACGGCCTTGCGGAAGCTGGTGATCGACCCCGCCTTGCCGTCGACTGCGATCTCGCCGGCGACTGGCCGCTCGAGCCCGGCCAGCGCGCGCAGGAAGCGTTCCTGGCCGTGGCCGTCGAGCCCGGCAAGACCGACGATCTCGCCTGGCGCGATCGTCAGACTGATCGGATCGACACCGGGAGCGATGACGAGCTCCCGCACACGGAGGGCTTTTGCATCAGCCATGCGCCAACTCCGCGGCCGTTTGCGGCGCCATCGCCGCCAGAAGCTCGGCCGGCGTCGAAACACCGCGCTCCTCGGTCTTCACCACCCGGCCGGCGCGCAGGATGGATATGCGGTCGGACAAAGCCATCACCTCGTCCATCCGGTGCGTGATGAACAGGATCAGCGTGCCCGCCCCGGCCATCGCGCGCATAAGCGCGAAGACCGACTCGCGGTCGGCGAAGTCGAGCGCCGCCGTCACCTCGTCGAGGATCAGGACACGCGGGTTGCGGATGACGGCGCGGGCAAGCACGACAAGCTGTCGCGCGGCAAGCGGCAGCTCGCCGCATGGCCGGTCGAGATCGATCGGCGTCACCGCGAAGCGGCCGAGCGCGGCCTGCGCCCGGGCGCGGCGGTCGCCACGCGGCACGCCTCGTCGCCAAAGGCCGTCCAGGCCGAGCAGGATGTTGTCGGTCACCGAACGATCGGGCGCGACCAGCACTTCCTGGAAGACGGTAGCAAGGCCAGCGGCCTGGAAGGCCGCGGGCTGCGTGCCGGAAAACGCCTTGCCGTCTAGCAGGATCGCACCCCTATCGGGCTGCACGATGCCGGACAACAGTTTCACGAGCGTGCTCTTGCCCGAGCCATTCTCGCCGAGGATCGTATGGATCGTGCCGGGATGGAAGGCGATCGACGCCTCGGCCAGCGCGACGGTTTCGCCATAGCGTTTCGAGACGCCTTGGACTTCGAGCATGTGTCTTTCCAAGATAGAGAAGCAGGCCCCTAGAACGTTTCACCGTTTCACGGAAACGGCGAACCCTCTATCACTTCGTTTTGACGCAATTCCGGACGGAAAACCGTTTCACACTTTTCCTGGAATTGCTCTAGCGAGAGCCGGCTTCGCAAAACATCACTTGGCGCAGGCGTCCGGCACCTTGGAATAATCCCAGCCCCTGGTCGGCGCGGGATTGGCGAAATAGGCGTCGAGCACGTCCTCGGGCATCGGGTCCGTCGGCGGCACCGGGAAGACCGAAACGGCATCCGGCGTCATGCAGTCCTTGTACCATTTGTCGAGCTCGACGGCATGCACCGGCGGGATCGGGATCAGCAGCGTGTTGAGCTTCGGCTTCTGCCCGTCGAGCATGCGCTCACCGACGCGAAACAGCGTCTGCGCAGTCCAGCCCGGCAGCACGGCATGGCCCTCGAAGCGGTACTTGTCGGGATTGGCCTTCCAGTAGCCGAGCGCGTCGCCGGTGATCGAGCCGGTGATCAGCGGCGCGGGACGGCCGGCTTCGGCGAAGGCTTCGGCGACGACGCGGCTTTCGCTGCCGGTCGTCCACACCGCATCGATCGGCGCGGGATTGGTGGCGATCGCTTGCAGCACCACCGTCTTGGTGACGTTGGCCGTCCAATTGCCGTTGACGGTGCGCGCGACCTTGAGGCCCTTGTTCTCGGCCAGCGCCTTGTCGGCGCCCTGCTTTTCCTGGACCACGATCGGATGGCCGGCGATGCCCTCCACCACCAGCACGCTGGCATCGGGCTTTGTCTTGCCGATCGCCGTCATCATGTCATAGCCCCAGCGGGCATAGTTGGAATCGACATTGATGGCGTTGGGGCTGGTGATCGAGCCCGCCGCGGTGATGAAGGGGATGCCAGCCTTGGCGGCGGCGTCCACGGCATCGTCGAGCGCCGTCGCCGAGCCCGGGATCGAGGTGATGATCGAACATTTCTTGTCGATGAAGGCGCGGATCTGGTTGATCTGCTGGCTCGGGTCGTTGTTCGAATCCGACACTTCGAAGCTCGACACCGTGCCGTCGGCGATCAGGCCCTCGACCAGCCGCTTCAGCTCCTTGGTAACGGACACGCGCCACGGATTGCCCTGGTAGCTCTCCGAATGGCACCACTTCCACGGCTTGGCAGGCGGCGTGAAATTATCCCAGGCCGAGGGCAGCACTTTCTGCGGCGCGCCGTCATACTGCGCCTTGAGATCGGCAGGCAAGCCGTCGATCACCGACTTCACGTCGGCGGCATGGACGGCGAACGGGATCGTGACTATGGCGGTTGCGGCGAGCAGGCCGCGTATCAGGCTGGTCATCTTTTCCTCCCTTGGTGCATCAGAAACTAGCTGGCGGCGGCCGGCGCGAAACTCTCCCTGAACAGGCGATTGATGTCGGCGACGACGTCGTCCTGCCTGCCGGCAAGGCCCTCATTTATGCGGTCCGAAGCCTGCTGTTGGAACGCCATATAGCCGTCGTGGCGCGGGCGGACCCAGGCGCCTTCGAGCGTCGCACGCGTGTCGCGATAGAAGTCGCCGGTCGCGGCGTTGACGGCATCGTCCTCCCAGGCCGCGGCATGGCCGGGCTGGCCGCCGGCGGCTGTGTAAGGCCCGCGCTGCACGTCGCCGCTGGCGATCCAGTAGGCGAAGTCGATCGCCGCCTCGCGCGCGGCGGAAAAGGCCGAGACGGCAATACCGGTTCCGCCAAGCGCCGAGCCGACCGGGCCGTTGCCGCCGGCGACCGGCATGTCGGCGAAGGCAAGACGGCGCGGCCGGAAACCCGCCACCGCATAGGGAACATAACCGTAGATCAGTGGCGCGCAGGCGATGCGGGAATTGGCTTCCGCCATCCTTTCAAACACCGCGATCGGATCCATGGTCAGGCATGCGGGATCGACGAGCGCCGCGATCTCGCGCAGCATCTCGAAGGCGGTTTCGCCGGCCTCGCCATCGATAAGGTCGACCGAACCGTCGACGATGCACGGCCGGCCAAGATCGGCGGCCAATGTGTAGAAGCACATCAGCGAATGCGGCGGCCGGAGCGGCAAGAGAACGCGGCCCTGCTCGGCAAGCGCCAGCACTTCGGTCCAGATCGCCGGCGCGGCTTCGATCAGATCCGGCCGCCAGGCCTGAACCTGGGTCGCGGCATCGATCGGAAATGCCCATTGCCGGCCCTGCCAGGTGTAACTCGGATAGGATTGGCCGACGCTTCCGGCGGCGAGTGCCTTGCGTTCCGCCTCGCGTCCCGGCACATCGAGCGGCGCCAGACATTTCTCGGCGGTGATCTGGCCGACATGCGGGTGGTCGATGACGATCAAGTCGTAGGCGCTGGCGAGTTCTTTCACGGGAAAAGATTCGAAATCCTGCAGCGAGCGCTTTTCCCATTCGATCGAGACGCCGGTCTTTTCCTTCCACAGCGCCGAGCACGCCACCATCGGGTCGTAGCCGCGCGGATGGCTCCAGGTCATGCCTTTCAAAGAAACACCGCTCACAGGCCGAACTCCGAGCGGATTTTCTCGCTGTGCTCGCCGATGCGAGGGGCGGCTCGATCCACTTTGGCGCGGGCGCCGTCGACGCGCAGCGGCGTGCGGGTGGTTAGGATCGAGACATTGTCCTCGCGCGTCACGGTCTGCAGCATGTCGAGCGTCTTGAAGCCGTCGCTTTCCATCAGTTCCGGCCAGGTCAGCACCTTGGCGCACCAGACATCGGCGGGCTCGAGGATGGCCAGCCATTCGTCGATGGTCTTTTGCCCGATGCGCCTGGCGACGATCGCCTTGATCTCGTCGCGGGCCGTGAACCAGGTCGCGGGCTTGTCGCGGAACGGGTCGAGCTCGGGCAGTTTGAGCAGGTCGGCAATCTTCGGGATCGGCGTCATCGCAATCGCCAGGTAGCCGTCCTTGGCCGGATAGACGCCGTAGGGCGCCGACAGATAGGCGTGGGCGCTGCGGAAGGACGAGCGCTTCGGCAGACGGCGGCCGTCGTTGAGATGCGTGGTCAGCACCTCGAACTGGAAATCGATCAGCGCCTCGAGGAGGCTTGTCTCGACATGGCCGCCCTTACCGGTGATGCCGCGCCGCACCAGCTTGGCGAGGATACCCTGGGCGCAGGCAGCGCCCGCCAGCATGTCGGCGACCGCCAGGCCGAACGGCACGGGCCCCTGCTCCTCGTCGCCGTTGAGCCACATCACGCCGGAACGGGCCTGCGCGAGCAGATCCTGCCCCGGGCGCTTGACCCAGGGACCGTCCTCGCCATAGCCGCTGATCGAGGCGTAGACGAGCCGGGGATTGATCGTCCTCACATGCTCATAGTCGAGGCCGAGCCGCTCGATGACGCCCGGCCGGAAATTCTGGATGAGCACGTCAGCCCTGGCGATCAGCGCACGCAGCATCGCAAGATCGGCCTCGTTCTTGAGGTCGACGGCCAGGCTCTCCTTGCCGCGGTTGATGGCGTGGAAAATGGTGGAATCGCCACCGATCTCGGTGTCGCTGAGATAAAGCCGGCGCGACAGGTCGCCGCCGTCCGGCCGCTCGATCTTGATGACGCGCGCGCCGAGATCGAGCAGGCGCAGCGAGCAATAGGGTCCCGACAGGAACTGGCTCATGTCGACGACGACGAGGCCGGTCAGCGGAAGTTCGTTTTCAGCGGCCACGGTTCATTTCTCTGTCTTGCCGACGAAATCAGCCGGGTTCTTGTATTTCACCGTCTGCAGATGCTCGCAGTAGAGCACCAGCTCTCCTTCACCCTTGAAGACTTCATAGCTGGCGCGGATCAGGCCCATGTCCTGGTAGCGCGGCTTTTTGTCGAGGTTGGTTCGGATCGAATAGATGGTGTCGCCGATGAAGACCGGCTTGATGAATCTGAGCTTGTCATAGCCATAGGAAAAGGCGTTGATGCAATTGGTGGCGACCAGGCCGAGCCCGGCCGAAAAGACGAAGGCGCCCGCCACCAGCCGCCGGCCGAAAATGCCTTCCTTCTCGGCGAACATCTGGTCCTGCACGTAAGGATGGATGTCCAGCACCAGCGCGTTGAACATATGGCTTTCGCCCTCGGCGATGGTGCGGCGGAGCGAGCGGATTTTGTGGCCGGCCTGCCAGTCCTCGTAGAACCAGTTTTCCGAATTCCAGACGGGGATGCCGGCATGCGCCTCAGGCATGTCGACCGGATGCGTCGAGGCGACGCCGACGGTCGGCGAGAATGCGCTCATGGTCCTCTCCGGAAGCTTCCGGCGCGGCCTGCAAGGCGGTTCCGGGCACGAGGCCGGATGGCGAGACGCATGTCGCTTTTCCTCCCGTCAATTCTTTTGTGAATAATATTTTCACATATGGGATTGCCTTGCAAGCGACGATCGGCGAAATTTTTGGAAAGCCGGCACGAGCGCAGCAGCGCCGGCGATGGGAGGAAGATCGATGCAAAGCGCGTGTCTTGTCTTTGTCGGCAGCCTCAACCGCGAGGCTCCCTATTTCCAGGGGGCGCGCGGCGTCGGCCTCGGCGTCTACGCTTTCGACGAGGCGACGCTTGCCGTGCAAAAGCTTGCCGAGACCGACGAGGTCGACAACCCGACCTTCCTGTCGGTGACGCCGGACGGGACGCGCATCTATGCCAATTCGGAAGTCTTCGCCTGGCGCGAGGGAACGGTCACGGCCTATCGCTTCGAGCGCGCCACCAATTCACTCGCCTATATCAACAAGCAGCCGTCGCTCGGCAGCATCACCGCGCACAACACGATCACCCGCGACGGCGGCAAGCTGCTGGTCGCGAATTACGGGCTGGGAAGCGGCGGCCCCGACAAGGCGGTCGCTGTGTTCGGCTTCGCGGCCGACGGCGGCCTGACCGCGCCGCTGGCGAGCGTGGCGCATTCCGGCACCGGCCCCAACGCTGACCGGCAGGAGCGATCGCACGCCCACAGCGTCACCGAAACCATCCAGGGCGGCGTTGCCATCGTCGCCGATCTCGGCATCGACCAGCTGGTCTCCTACCGGATAGGGCCCAACGGCGCGCTGGTGAAGCTCGCTTCCTCGGCGCTCGCGCCAGGCGCCGGACCGCGTCACGTCGCGCTGCATCAGAACGGCCGCTTCGTTTTCGTCATGAACGAGCTGGACTCGACGGTCGTCTCCTTGGCGCTCGACCAATCGTCAGGTCAGCTCGAGCCGATCGACACCAAGCCGGCGGTTCCAGAACAGGCTCGCGCGCATAATCACTGCGCCGACATCCAGATCTCGCCCGACGGCCGCTTCCTCTACGGCTCCAACAGAGGCCATGACAGCGTCGCCATCTTCGCCGTCGATCAGCAGTCTGGGAAATTGGAGCTGGTCGACTTCGCGCCTTGCGGCGGCGCGACACCGCGCAACCTCGCGCTGACGCCGTCGGGCAGGCATCTGTTTTCAGCCAACCAGAACGCCGATCGCATCTCGATCTTCGCCCGCGACGAGACGAGCGGCCGGCTGACCGACACCGGCCACGCCATCGAAATCGGAACGCCGATGTGCGTGCGGATCACGCGGGACCCGCTTTGACTTCAGTGACTGACTTTGCTCACTGGCCGACCCGGGCGAACGAGCCGATATAGGTCTGGCCGGCAAGCGCGTAGGTAACGTTGAGTGTTCCTGGCGACGGCATCGTTGCGGTGATGTCCGCGCCGTTCGGCAGGCGCCCGAGCTTCAAGGTGTTTCCGACGATCCTGCCGGAGCCGTCGGCAACGCCCGGCTTGTTATCGGCCAGGTCGCCCCACGCGTAGCTGACCGTCACCTGCCCGCCCGAGGACACGGTCAGGACCGCCAGCTTGCCGTCATACATGCCGTTGAGCTGCCCCGCCCATATGCCGGAGAATGCGGCGTATCTGGCCGGAACGCCCTTGCCGGGGGGAACGATCGCAGCCGCCTGATCCAGCACGGCCGAATTCGGCGAGGTCGCAGCGGAAGCAGCAGCGGCGGCCGGGATTGGCTCGGATGGAGGCGGTTCGTCGGGAGCCGACTGGCAGGCGGCAAGCGCGGATGCCAGAATGCAAAGCATCGGCAAGAGACCGTTTTGTCGCGCGAGCAGCCCGGATCGAACACGTCCCTGCGCCAGATTCCCACCCAAAGCCGGAATTCTCATAAGCATCCCTCTGACAGGAAGCCCCTTAGCCTAGTTGCGGCCACCGGCATAGGGATTTCCTCGGGCGCTTGTTCGCCGGTACCACCCGCGTTCGCTTTCCGTTGGAGCGGCTTTCCAGGGACGATATCTTTGCAAGCATCCGTCGACGCTCCGTCGCGGGCGTGATGCTGGAACTCCCGCCAGTGCCCCGCGTTCCAAAAGAAACCGGTTGCGAGCGCGCTCCACCGATCCGAGCGAAGATCGTTCGTGAATTCCTTCGAGAAGAACGCGATAAATGCACGGAGTTCCAGCCATGGCTTTCACGCTTGAGAGTCCAGCCTTTGAAAACGGGCAGACCATTCCCGAACCCTATGTCCGCAACGGAGGCAATTTGTCGCCTCCCCTGCGGTGGAAGAACGCGCCGGTCGGGACCAGAAGCTTCCTGCTCGTCGTCGAGGATCCCGATGCGCCGCGCGGCATGTTTCGCCATTGGGCGGTCTATGACATTGCCGCCGGGCGAGACCGCTTGCCGGAAGGCACCGCCGGACCGGAAACTTTCCGCCAAGCCGTGAACGACTTCGGCAATTCCCATTATGACGGTCCCCAGCCGCCAAAAGGGCACGGCGTTCACCATTATCACTTCCGCCTTTCAGCACTCGACGTCGAGGCGCTGGAACCCGGCGGAGAAACGGGAATCGCGAATCTTCTGGCCCAGGCGGAGCCGCATATGATCGCCACTGCCGACCTCGTCGGCACATATGAAAGTCGCTGATGCGCGATCTGACGCATGCTGTCGGCATTCGATCATGCATCCGTTCGAACGAGGAGAACGAGGAGAAAAACAATGCCGGACAAGAAAACCATCGAAAAGGCGCGCGAGGACAAACGCGAAGGCAAGTCGGCAAGCACGCAGGCCGGTGAATTCGTTCACGCGGAAATCGACAAAGTCCGCAAAGGCAAGCACGGCGCCCGCTCCACCAAACAGGCGATCGCCATCGGCCTTTCGGAGGCGCGCCGCGCGGGCGTCGACTTGCCGCCCCCCAAAAAAGGCGATGTGAAGGAGAGCACGCGCAAGAGCGCCAAATATGCTTACGAAGCAGGCCAGGGCGAACGGAAGCCGAAGCGCCAGCCGAAGGTCTCGAAGGCGGTGTCGAAGGTGCTTGAGGGCGAGCCGAAGACCATCGCCTCCCACAAGGCGCTGTCGAAGCAGGCCAAGAGCGCTGCATCCGGCCGCACAGCCGAAGAGCGGTCGGCGGCGGCAAGGAAAGCCGCGCAGACCAAAGGCGCCCCCGGACGATCGACGGCAGCGCGCAAAGCAGCCAGAACCCGCACCCAGCGCGGTTAGAGTGTGAGCGGCCAAGTTGGATGCTTCGCCTTAACCTTCCGTCGGGAAGATGCGACGGACCTGAGAACGGTTCGCCGTTTGACATCGGCCGCCAGATATTTCGGATGCAGTCGACAGTAAGAGGTACGTGCTCTTGCCCGTCAGGGAGAAGAGCCATGCTTCAATCCATCCTTCGCAACCATATTTTGAAAACTCCTCCTCCGAAGGATTTCGCGCTTCTACAGCCGTCCATGCATCGCGTGGAACTGGCTATCAAAGCCCGACTGGAGGACCGCTATCGATAGTCGGAGGTTTTAAGCGATTTCTTTATTTCTACCTTACCGACGTAGGGCCGCAAGGCGTCTGGGACGCGCAACCGAAGCCAGTAAACGTTGCCGCGAAGCTGGAGATGTGATGCTCGCCGGGGCACGGAATTTCCTGCGTTGTGGACCACCTATGTGGACCACATTGCCTGCGCATGCCTTTGAAATCAAAGGTTCTTTAGGGAAATCAACATCCTAAAGAGTGACTGGTGGAGCCAATCGGAATCGAACCGACGACCTCTTGAATGCCATTCAAGCGCTCTCCCAACTGAGCTATGGCCCCACTCCCGGCAGTCAGCCGGCGCCGTTTCCGGCGAAGAGATCCGGCGCGATTGGGAACCGCGCCGTCGTTTAGTGCTGGCGGCTTCTAGCGCCGCCTTCGGTCAAGATCAAGCCTTGAAAAGCCGCTTTTTCGTCACAGGCCAAAATGGCCGGCAAACGAAATCAGACTTCGTCATCGTCGTCGCCGACGCCGATCATATCGGCGACGTCATCGTCCTCTTCCTCTTCGTCGGCAAGGAAGGTGTCGTCCTCATCGTCCCCGAGATCGACATCTTCTTCATCATCGCCAAGATCGGGAAGATCGTCGCCGCCACCCTTGGCCTCGTCATCGGCCTCCTCGAGCGAGACGACTTCGGCGCCTTCCTCTTCGTCGGCGTCCACTTCCTTCTCGGCGACTTCCTCATCTTCCTCGACGGCAGAAATCTTGCCTTCGTCGAAATAGGAGCGTGGATAGCTCTTGCCGGTATAGGGCGAGACGATCGGGTCCTTGTTGAGATCGTAGAATTTCCGACCCGTTTCGGGGTCGACACGCTTGGTGCCAAGTTCAGCTTTTGCCACAGTAGGCCTCGTCAATAAAAGAGTGGTCCCCATAACGGCAGTTTTGAGCGCTGTCAAAGCCAAAAGCCGGCATTGTAAAATGCTCGTATTCGAAGGCCTCGCACAAGGGGATGACCATTGCAACGCACCGTGATACGAGACCGCCGCACCATGACGAACCGAGCCGGCCAGCCGGCATTTCATTTGGAAGACAAGGATGTCTCACTCCGCCGCCGCTAAGCCAGCCACGGCCCGCAAATCCCCTCCCCTTGCCGGCATCGCGCGCGTGCCGGGCGACAAATCCATTTCGCACCGCTCCTTCATGTTCGGCGGCCTCGCCTCCGGCGAAACCCGCATCACCGGCCTGCTCGAAGGCGAGGACGTGATGCGCACGGGCGCCGCCGTGAAGGCAATGGGCGCGCATGTCGAAAAGAAGGGAGCCGAATGGGTGATCCGCGGCACCGGCAACGGCGCGCTGCTGCAGCCGGAAGGCCCGCTCGATTTCGGCAATGCCGGCACCGGTTCGCGCCTCACCATGGGGCTGGTCGGCACCTATGACATGGAGACCACCTTCATCGGCGACGCCTCGCTTTCCGGCCGGCCGATGGGCCGCGTGCTCGACCCGCTGCGCCAGATGGGCGTGCAGGTGCTGAAGGCAGCGCCCGGCGACCGCATGCCGATCACGCTGCGCGGCTCGAAACACGCCGCGCCCATCACCTACCGCGTGCCGATGGCGTCCGCGCAGGTGAAGTCGGCGGTGCTGCTTGCCGGCTTGAACACGCCCGGCATCACCACGGTGATCGAACCGGTGATGACGCGCGACCATACCGAAAAGATGCTCAAGGGCTTCGGCGCCAACCTGTCGGTCGAGACCGACGAGCGCGGCGTGCGCCATATCTTCATCGAAGGCCAAGGCAAGCTGACCGGGCAAACCATCGCGGTGCCGGGCGACCCCTCCTCGGCCGGCTTCCCGCTGGTGGCAGCACTTATCGTGCCGGGCTCCGACATCGTTATCGAGAACGTGCTGATGAACCCGACCCGCACCGGTCTGCTTCTGACCCTGCAGGAGATGGGTGGCAAGATCGAGATCCTCAACCCGCGCAATGCCGGCGGCGAGGACGTGGCGGACCTCCGCGTGCGCTATTCCGAACTGAAAGGCGTCACCGTGCCGCCCGAGCGCGCGCCGTCGATGATCGACGAATATCCGGTGCTGGCCGTGGCCGCGAGCTTCGCCGAGGGCGAGACGCTGATGCAGGGGCTGGAGGAATTGCGGGTCAAGGAATCCGACCGGCTGTCGGCTGTGGCCAACGGGTTGAAGCTCAACGGCGTCGACTGCACGGAAGGAGAGGCTTCGCTCGCCGTGCGCGGCAAGCCGGGCGGCAAGGGGCTCGGCGCGCATCCGAACGGCCAGGATACGGCGGTGAAGACGTATCTCGACCACCGCATCGCCATGAGTTTTCTTGTGATGGGGCTGGCGACCGAGAAGCCGGTGACGATCGACGACGCGAACATGATCGCGACGAGCTTTCCGGAGTTCATGGGATTGATGAAGGGGCTGGGCGCGGAGATCGAGTGATTGTCGATGGGTTGGGGCCAAACAGAAATGCTGGCGGGACAGCGCTCGCCTTGTTCCTTGCGCCCTCTCTTCATGGCGAGCAGCCAATGACCCACACCTTCACCATCGCCATCGACGGCCCCGCGGGCGCCGGCAAGGGCACGCTTGCCCGTCGCCTCGCCGACCACTACCGGCTGAACCTGCTCGATACCGGCCTCACCTATCGCGCGGTGGCCCACAAGCTGCTGGAACTCGGCCTGCCGCTCGATAATGTCTCGGCGGCCGAAACCGCGGCCCGGCAGGTCAACCTGTCGAACCTCGACCGCGCGGTGCTGTCGGCGCACACGGTGGGCGAGGCGGCCTCCAAGGTCGCGGTCATTCCCACGGTGCGGCGCATCCTGGTCGAGAAGCAGCGCGAGTTCGCCAAGGCGCCGCCGGGCGCGGTGCTCGACGGCCGCGACATCGGCACCGTCGTGTGTCCCGACGCCGACATCAAGCTCTACGTCACGGCAAGTGCGGCGGTGCGCGCCAGTCGCCGGCTGGCGGAGATCGAGAGCATGGGCGGCAGCGCCGATTTCGCCACCATCCTTGCCGATATCGAGCGCCGCGACGAACGCGACATGGGCCGCGCCGACTCGCCGCTGAAGCCAGCGCGAGACGCGCACTTGCTTGATACCAGCGAAATGGCTATAGAAGCCGCGTTTCTGGCGGCGATGGTGATCGTTGATGACGTCCTTACCAAGAGAAACAAGGCCTGATCAGGTTTTTCGATTGCCGTTGGCGGCGAAAATACCCATATCGGGCACGAACCAGCCTGCCAGCATTCTTCATGCGCCGGACTTGCCGCCTGAACAGCGGCCAAGGGCTCTTCAGCCCGGAACGCCGGCAGGCTCACGCAACGCTAACCCACGGCGCCCGCTCCGCCAGCGCGCGGAGCATTCCAGGAGAAACAATGTCAGCTGCTAATCCGTCTCGCGACGATTTCGCGAGCATGCTCGAAGAATCATTCACCGCCGGCCATTCCGGCGAGGGCCAGGTTGTCCGGGGCACGATCACCGCGATCGAAAAGGACATGGCCATCATCGATGTCGGCCTCAAGGTCGAAGGCCGCGTGCCGCTGAAGGAATTCGGCGCCAAGGGCAAGGAATCCTCCCTCAAGGTCGGCGACACCGTCGAAGTCTATGTCGAGCGCATCGAGAACGCGCTTGGCGAGGCCATGCTGTCGCGCGAGAAGGCTCGCCGCGAAGAGAGCTGGGTGCGTCTCGAAGAGAAGTTCACCAAGGGTGAGCGCGTCGAAGGCGTCATCTTCAACCAGGTCAAGGGCGGCTTCACCGTCGACCTCGACGGCGCCGTGGCGTTCCTGCCGCGCAGCCAGGTCGATATCCGCCCGATCCGCGACGTCACCCCGCTGATGCACAACCCGCAGCCCTTCGAGATCCTCAAGATGGATCGCCGCCGCGGCAACATCGTGGTGTCGCGCCGCACCGTGCTCGAGGAGAGCCGCGCCGAACAGCGTTCGGAAATCGTGCAGAACCTCGAGGAAGGCCAGGTGGTCGAAGGCGTGGTCAAGAACATCACCGACTACGGTGCGTTCGTCGACCTCGGCGGCATCGACGGCCTGCTGCATGTCACCGACATGGCATGGCGCCGCGTCAACCATCCGACCGAGATCCTCAACATCGGCCAGACGGTCAAGGTGCAGATCATCCGCATCAACCAGGAAACCCACCGCATCTCGCTCGGCATGAAGCAGCTCGAGTCGGATCCGTGGTCGGATATCGGCACCAAGTTCCCGATCGGCAAGAAGATCAAGGGCACCGTCACCAACATCACCGACTACGGTGCGTTCGTCGAGCTGGAGCCGGGCATCGAGGGCCTCATCCACGTTTCGGAAATGTCGTGGACGAAAAAGAACGTGCACCCCGGCAAGATCCTGTCGACGACGCAGGAAGTCGACGTGGTGGTGCTCGAGGTCGATCCGGCCAAGCGCCGCATCTCGCTCGGCCTCAAGCAGACGCTGGAAAACCCGTGGCAAGCTTTCGCCTCGAGCCATCCGGTCGGCAGCCAGGTCGAGGGCGAGGTCAAGAACAAGACCGAGTTCGGCCTGTTCATCGGCCTGGAAGGCGACGTGGACGGCATGGTGCACCTTTCCGACCTCGACTGGACCCGTCCGGGCGAGCAGGTCATCGAGGAGTACAATCGCGGCGACGTGGTCAAGGCGCAGGTGCTCGACGTCGACATCGAGAAGGAGCGCATCTCGCTCGGCATCAAGCAGTTGGCCCGTGACACTGTCGGCGAAGCGGCCAACAGCGGCGAGCTGCGCAAGAACGCCGTCGTCACCTGCGAGGTTATCGGCGTGAAGGATGGCGGTCTGGACGTGCGGCTGGTCGACAGCGGCATCGAGACCTTCATCAAGCGTTCGGACCTTTCGCGCGACCGCGACGAGCAGCGCCCCGAGCGCTTCACCGTCGGCCAGAAGGTCGATGCCCGCGTCATCGCCTTCGACAAGAAGACCCGCAAGCTGCAGGTCTCGATCAAGGCGCTGGAAATCGCCGAGGAAAAGGAAGCGGTCGCCCAGTACGGCTCGACCGACTCCGGCGCCTCGCTGGGCGATATCCTGGGCGCGGCGCTGAAGAAGCAGGGCAACTAAGCCAAGCCTCTTCAACTGACGAACAGCAAAAAACCCGCCGGAGCGATCCGGCGGGTTTTTCTTTTGTCGGGATAATCGAGTTCAGGCCCGGCCGTAGAGAGGGACCAGCGTGCCGCTCATGGCCTGGTTGGCGGGCGAGGCTAGATAGGCGATCGCTTCCGCGGCGGCTTCGAGACTGACCCATTTGGCGAAATCGGCGTCGGGCATGTCGGCGCGGTTGGCGGGCGTGTCGAGCGTCGAGGGAGCCACGGCGTTAACGAGGATGCCCTTGCCCTTCAACTCCTCAGCCATGGCCACCGTCATCGCCGCGACCGCCGCCTTGCTCGCGGCATAGGCGACCATGCCGGAGCCGCGCCTCGGGTCGAGACCGGCGCGCGCGGTGACATTGACGATGCGGCCGGCCGTATTGGACTCCAGCATCGAGCGCACAGCGGCGCGGCTGCATAGGAAAGCCGTGCGGGCGTTGGTCTCCATCATCTCGGCGAAGGAGGCGGACTCGATCTTTTCCACCGGTGCCATGGTGAAGCCGCCGGCAAGGTGGATCGAGGCCCAGAGCTCGGGCACCTGGTGGTAGAACGCTTCGACCTTGGCCGAATCCGACAGGTCGACATTATGCGCTAGATGCACGCTGGCGTGGGCCGCGTAAGGAAAATGCGGCGGGGCCGCCGCGTGGGCATTGGGCACGTGGCAGATCGCGCCTTGCTCCAGCAATCTGCCGACAACCGCGCCGCCGAGCGCCCCAGTACCGCCCGTCACCACGACATGCCTGCCATCAAGCGTTTCCGTCATACTTCGACCGCTCCTGTCACTTTTTATGATTATTTCTTTTGGTTATGCCGCCCCAGATTGGAACGTCGCGCCTTTCGCGTCGTCACTCAATTGAAATATCGACATGGCAGGCGCAGCGTCTTTGCATGCGTCGAACCGTGGCACGCGGCATTGATCTGCCGGCGCCGGAACGGGCCAACCGGTAGACGCGCCAGTCTTCAGTCGACGGTGATTTCGATGACGCGCGGCTTGCCTGCCGCCCGCGCGCGGCTTAGCGCCTCGGCAAGACCACTGGCCCCGGCCAGCCGCTCGGCCTCGATGCCGTAGGCCTCGGCGAGCTTGCAGAAATCCGGCGGCGCCGGCGACACGCCGACCGGCTCGACGCCGACATCGAGCATCGAGGTCTCGATCTCGCGATAGCCGCGGTTGTTCCAGACGACGAAGATCACGGGCGCTTCGGCGTCGAGCGCGGCGCCAATCTCCGGCAAGGTGAACTGGAAGCCGCCATCGCCGGTGAGGCACACCACCGGCGCCTCGGGCACCGCAAGCGCCGCGCCGATCGCGGCCGGTGGACCGTAACCCAGCGCGCCGAAGCCCGTCGCTGCGTTGAACCAGCCGCCGGGGCGGTCGTGGTCATAATAGAGATTGGCGGCATAGATCGGCTGGGTCGAGTCGCCGACGATGATGGCGCCCGGCAGCGCGTCGCGGATCGTTTCCACGGCATGAACTTGCGCCAGATAGTCGGGCTTCAATTCGGCTAGCGCTGCCTTCCGCGCGGCGGCCGCACGAGCCTCGCCATCGCTTGCCGCAGCATGGCCGGGCCCGATCGCCGCAAGCAGGGCCTCGATCCCGTCGGCGCAATCGGCCTGGATGCCGACCGTCACCGGCCGGCGCGCGATCTGGTCGGCGCCGATATCGATACGGATCAGGTTCTTTGGCAGCACGAAGCCGCCGTCGCCATAGCCGTCATAGTCGGTCGGGCCGAATTCGGTACCGGCGGCGATCACCAGGTCGGCATCCGCCATCAGCGCGCGCACGGCCTTGAGGCTGGGGCTCGCCGGCACGCACAGCGAATG
The DNA here is from genome assembly GCF_006439375.1 of Mesorhizobium sp. B4-1-1. Lineage (NCBI taxonomy): Bacteria > Pseudomonadati > Pseudomonadota > Alphaproteobacteria > Hyphomicrobiales > Phyllobacteriaceae > Mesorhizobium > Mesorhizobium sp. B4-1-1. The sequence continues at coordinate 141,569 of NZ_VFTH01000006.1, read as the reverse complement.
GCCATGCAGCAGGCCGCGCGCATTGGCGGTCTCGACGACCGGAGCGCCAAGCGTCTCGGCCAGGCGCCGCAGCGCCGCGTCGGCCTTCCTGGCGCCGCCGCCCGAGAGGATCAGCGGTCGGCTGGCGGCCTCGATTAGCTTCGCCGCTTCAGCGACCGCCGCGGCGTCCGGCGCCGGCGGCGCCGCGTTGCTCAGCGCCGCCGCTATGCCGTCGGCGGGCTTGACCATCACATCGGTGGGAATCTCGATATGAACCGGCCCCGGCCGCGCCGACGAAAACAGCGCGAAGGCGCGGGCGAGAGCGCCCGGCAGCTGCCCGGCTTCGGTGACACGCTCGGAAAACAGCGCGACCTTTTCCATCATGCCGCGCTGGTCCGGCAGTTCATGCAGGAAGCCCAAACCCTTGCCCAGCGTATCGGTTGCGTTGACGCCGGAGATCACCAGCATCGGCACAGAATCGGCGCGCGCCTGGCCCATGGCGGTGATGGTGTTGGTCAGCCCCGGTCCGGTGATGACGAAGGCGACGCCCGGCCGGCCGCCGGCGCGCGCATAACCATCGGCCATGAAGCCTGCCCCCTGCTCGTGGCGCGGCGTGACGTGGCGGATCTTCGAGCGCGCCAGGCCGCGATAGAGCTCGACCGTATGCACGCCTGGAATGCCGAAGACGGTGTCGACGCCATGCGCTTCGAGCAGGGTGATGAGCGCTTCGCCGATGGTGGTCATCGCATTTCCTTCCTTTTGTTTCTCACGCAATTGCGGACGGAAAGTTGCGGCGAAGTGGCCGAACCCAACCGCTTCTCATTTTTCCTGGAATTGCTCCAGCGCCGCGAGGCCGAGTTCGGCCTCGACGGCCTTGATGCCGATCGCCGCCAGCTCGCCGGGCGAGAACATCTCGCCGGCCAGGCAGCCTTCGATCCAGAGCCCGTCGATGATCGCGTTGATCGCGATGGCATGGTGGCGCAGCTCGCTTGCGTCCGGCTTGCGCCGTTCGGCGGCGAGCACGTCGGCCACGACCGCTTCCACCTCGTTGCGAAAGCCGAGATAGCCTTCGCGATGGGCGCGGGCGAGCGACGGATCCGCGCCGGCGCGGCCGATGAAGGTTGCCCAGAGCGAGAAAACCCGCTGGTCGATGATCGGCGCGTTGAGGTTGGCGGTGACGAAAGCCGCAAGGCGTTGGCGCGGCGAGGCATCTTCCATGACCAATGCCGCTTTCGCCTGCTCCGTCATGCGGCCCATCAATGCTGCATAGGCCTCCTGCAGCAAATCTTCCTTGCCGGGGAAGTAGTGCCGGATCAGCCCGGCGGTAACGCCGGCACGCAAGGCGATGGTGCGAACAGTGGCACCCTGCAAGCCATGTTCCGCCACGCTGTCCAGGGTGGCATCGATCAGGTCCTGCCGCCGCCGCTCCTCGCCCTCGCGGCGGAACTTGCGGCGCGCACTCATTGGCGCAGGATCGGCCGCGTCAGGCATGTCGGCCCGCCTTCGCAGGCGATGCAGAGCGCGTCCGCCTCAAAAACCTCAACCACGCAGCCGGCGGCTTCCATCGCGGCTTTGGTCTTGGGAAAACCGGCAACGGCAATGACCTTGTGCGGGCTGGTCGGCAGCACGTTCAGGCTGAGGCCGTTGGAGGCGGCGAACTCGCCGGCGTCGCCTTCGACCAGCCGGATGCCGCGCGCCTTCAGCATCTGGTAGAACGGGGCCGGCAGAAGCGGTGAATAGACCAGGGCAAGGTCGTCGGCCAGCGGGCTGATCACCGACATCAGATGCAGGCACGCCTCTTCGCCCTGCCACAGCGGCAGATCGAAGCCGTAGACGGAAACGCCCAGCGGCGACAGCAGGTTGGAAACCTGCTGGATGCCTTCCTGGTTGGAGCGCACACCGCGCCCGATCGCCAGCGTGCGGGCATCCACCCATACGCAGTCACCGCCTTCGACCTGGCCTGGCGCCTCGACCCGGCCGAGGACCGGAATGCCCAGTCTCTTGTAGGTTTCCTCATGCAGCGAGGGCTCCCGGGCGCGCAAGGGCTTGCCCATGGACAGGATCAGCGCGCCGCGGTCGGTCATCAGCGACGGGTCATGGGTGAACACCGAATCCGAAAGGCCGTCGGCCTTGTCCTCGATCCATTCGATTTCGGCGCCGGAAGCCGCCACCAGTTCGGCAAGAAGCGCATGCTGCGCAGCGGCCTTCGCCGGGTTGAATCCGGGGCCATAGTGCCAGGCAGCCCTGTCGGCGTCGCGCATGGCGTTGGCCGCCGACCGCATCAGCACGCGCCGCAGCGGCGCCGCCATGGACTGTGATCCGAAAGCGCTCATCGATGTCCTTTTAAGATGAAAAAAATCGTGAAAATTTCATGAAAGGCTATTTATACACTTGCGCAACAAGGCCGCAAGTGCCGTAATGAGCGGGATTGACGGGCTCGCGCTGTCGGGTCCATGCTGAAGTCTGGAGTGGGCAGGACAGCGTATGTTGATTAGCCGGATGGACGTTCGACGACCTGCCTTCGACCATAGAGAGGTCGCCCGGTGAGCGTGGCGGACGCTGCCGCAGTCCGGTCCGGCAAGGCGCAGAACAACGCCGCCGAAGCCATCCATGTCGAAAACCTGCATAAGAAATTCGGCCAGCTGCACGTGCTGAAGGGCGTTTCGCTGTCGGCGCGCGACGGCGAGGTGGTCGCCATCATCGGCGGCTCCGGCTCCGGCAAGTCGACGCTGTTGCGCTGCATCAACTGCCTGGAGAACCCGACCAGCGGCATCATCCGGGTCAATGGCGAAGAGATCAAGCTCAAGGCCGACAGCCACGGCCACACCGTTCCGGCTGACCGCAGGCAGATCGAGCGTATCCGCTCGAGGCTCGGCATGGTCTTCCAGAATTTCAACCTGTGGAGCCACATGACGCTGATCGAGAACGTCATCGAGGTTCCGGTGCATGTGCTCGGCGTCAAGCGCGACGAAGCGATCGCCCAGGCCGAGAAGCTGCTCGCCCGCGTCGGGCTGGCGGAGAAGCGCGACGTCTATCCGGCCTTCCTCTCCGGCGGCCAGCAGCAGCGGGCCGCGATCGCCCGCGCGCTGGCGATCAATCCGCGCGTCATGCTGTTCGACGAACCGACGTCCGCGCTCGATCCCGAGCTGGTCGGCGAGGTGCTGAAAGTCATCGGCGACCTGGCGCGCGAGGGGCGCACCATGGTGCTGGTGACGCATGAAATGAAGTTCGCCCGCGAGGTCGCGACGCATGTCGTCTATCTCTACAACGGGCTGGTCGAGGAGGAAGGTCCGCCGGAACAATTGTTCGGCGCGCCCAAATCCGAAAGGCTCAAGCAATTCCTCCGCAATGTCGGCTAGGTGCCGGCATCAAGCAGAGCGAAAAACCGGGAACAACAACAAGCTGGGAGTCCTGAAATGAAGACTGTTCTCAAGACATTCGCCGCCGCGCTGCTTCTCGGCGTCGCGGCGATGGGTGGCGTGGCCAAGGCCGAGCAGGTCAAGATCGGCGTCGCCGCCGAACCCTACCCACCCTTCACCTCGCCCGACGCCTCGGGCAAATGGGTGGGCTGGGAGATCGACTTCGTCGACGCCGTCTGCGCCGAAGAGAAACTCGACTGCGTCATCACGCCGGTTGCCTGGGATGGCATCATCCCGGCGCTGACCACCAAGAAGATCGACGCCATCGTCTCTTCCATGTCGATCACCGACGAGCGCAAGAAGACGATCGACTTCTCGGACAAGTACTACAACACCCCGACCGCGATCATCGGACCGAAGGACCAGAAATTCGGCGCCACGCCTGACGATCTCAAGGGCAAGGTGATCGGCGTCCAGGTCTCGACCGTGCACGCCGTCTACGCCAAGAAGCATTTCACCGGCGCGCAGGAGATCAAGGAATACCAGACCCAGGACGAAGCCAACCAGGATCTGGCCGCCGGCCGTATCGACGCGGTGCAAGCCGACTCGATCGCGCTCGGCGAGTTCCTGAAGTCGGACCAGGGCAAGGGCTGCTGCGACCTCAAGGGCATGGTGACCCCGGACGACGAAGTGCTTGGACCAGGCGTCGGTGCCGGCATCCGCAAGGAAGACACCGCGCTCAAGGAAAAATTCAACGCCGGCATCAAGGCGATCCGCGCCAACGGTAAATATGACGAGATCTCGAAGAAGTATTTCGACTTCGACATCTATGGCGGCGCCACGCAGTCGAACTGAGCCCTCTCGAAATGAGTGAGGGCATGGCGTCCGCGCCATGCCCGACCTTGCCACGCATGCGTGCCGCCGACCTTGCCGTCGGTGGCTTGCCAGCAATCCGGGGACGAAGCTGATCGACACCTTTCTTCCGGCCTCCGCGGCCGGCATCATGGAACTCCTGTCGCCCGTGGCGCCCGGCTGGGGCGGCACGCTGCTGGTCGGTCTGCTGCATTCGGTCGAGATCGCTATCGGCGCCACCTGCCTCGGCCTCATGATCGGCACCGCCGGCGCCTTCGGCAAGCTCTATGGCGGTCCGGTGACGCGCGACCTGCTCGCGGTCTACACGACCGTCGTGCGCGCCGTGCCGGAACTGGTGCTGATCCTGCTGCTCTATTACGCCGGCACCGACCTCATCAACCAGGTGCTGACGGCGATGGGCTACAGCCGTATCGACATCAGCGGGCTCGCGGCCGGCATCTTCGTGCTGGGGTTCGTCCAGGGCGCCTATTCGACCGAAGTCATCCGCGGCGCCATCCTCGCCATCCCGCAAGGCCAGATCGAGGCCGCCCGCGCCTACGGCATGTCGCCGGGCCTGATGCTGCGACGCATCACGCTGCCGGCGATGCTGCCCTTCGCCATCCCCGGCCTGGCGAATCTGTGGCTCATAGCCACCAAGGACACCGCGCTGCTTGCCGTCGTCGGTTTCTTCGAACTCACCCTTGCAACGCGCCAGGCGGCCGGCGTGACCAAGGCCTACCTTCTTTTCTACCTTGCTGCCGGCGCGCTCTATCTCGCGCTCTCGCTGTTCTCCAACCTGATCATCGGCCGCGTCGAGGCCTGGTCGCGGCGCGGCATGCCTTCCGTCAGGGAGGCACGCTGATGTCTGCCGAAGCCTCCGCGATCAACATGGCGGCGCGCGCCTCGATCTGGCTTAGACCCCACCGCATCGTGCTGATCCTGATCGCGCTGGCGCTGGTGCTCTGCGCTGCTTTCTTCATGCGCTGGGACTGGCTGCCGCAATATTGGGCAATGGGCCTGATGGGCATATGGCGGGCGCTTTGGATCCTCGCCGTCACTTGCGCGCTCGGCTTTGCGCTGGCCGTGCCGCTCGGGCTCGCCCAGGCAGGCGGACCGATCTGGTTCTCGGTACCAGCGAAGGTCTTCTGCACCATCATCCGGGGAACGCCGCTGCTCCTGCAGCTCTGGCTCCTCTACTACGGCCTCGGTTCGATCTTTCCGCAGTATCCGTGGATCCGCGAATCGTGGCTGTGGCCATATCTCAGGCAGGCCTGGCCGTATGGCGTGGTGGCGCTGACCTTGTCCTTCGCCGGCTATGAGGGCGAAGTGATGCGCGGCGCCTTCGCCGGCGTGCCGCGCGGACAGTTGGAGGCCGCCCGCGCGTTCGGCATGAGCCGCTGGAAAATCTTCCGGCGCATCTGGTTGCCGCAGGCCTTCTACCGGGCGCTGCCGACGCTGACCGGCGAGACCGTGCTGCAGCTGAAGTCGACCCCGCTGGTGGCGACGATCAGCGTCATCGATATCTTCGCCGTCTCCTCCAAGGTGCGCCAGGACACCTACCTGACCTATGAGCCTTTGCTGCTCTTGGCGCTGATCTATATGACGATCACCGGCATCCTGGTCTTCGTCTTCAGTCGGATCGAGGCTCGGATTCCGGTCAAAATCGGTTAAGTGAGTAGTGAATAGTGGCTGGTGAGCAGTGGGCTGCTTGCTGGTTTTCCCCTACTGGCTACTCCCTACTTTCCTACTCACTCAGGAGCAGCCCTGATGCAACTCACTCTCGACCAGGCAACGGGCCTATGCCGGATGGCGGCGCTCGGCGCCGGCGCCAACGAAGAAGCGGCGCAGTCATTGACCGCCTCGATCATCGCCGCGGAGGCCGAAGGCCTGTCGACGGTGGGGCTGTCGCATTTCATCGATTATCTGGAAGCGCTCGAAGCCGGCCGTATCGACGGCAACGCCGATCCGGCGATCACCCGGCCGGCGCTCGCCGTCTATCTTTCGGACGCGCGCGGCGGGCTTGCCCATACCGGCTTCGACCGCACGATCGACGACCTGGTCAAGGCAGCAAAACTGTTCGGCGTCTCGATCTTCTCGCAGAAGAACGCCTATACATGCGGCGCGCTCGGCTATTTCACCGGGCGGCTGGCGGAACAGGGGCTGGTTTCCTTTGCCGCGACCAACGGGCCGGCGGTGCTTGCCGGCTCGGGCTCGGTCAAGCCGGTCTATTGCACCAATCCGATGTCCTTCGCGTCGCCCGCCGCCGACGGGCCGCCGCTGGTCATCGACCAGTCGTCGAGCGCGACCGCCTTCGTCAACATCCGCAAGGCGGCCGAGGACGGCAAGAAGATCCCCGAAGGCTGGGCGCTGGATGCCAGCGGCAACCCGACCACCGATCCGGCGGCCGCCATGAAAGGCGCGATGCTTGCCTTCGGCGGCCAGCGCGGCGCCAACATCGCCTTGATGGTAGAGGTGCTGGCCGCCGGCATTTCCGGCGCCAACTGGTCGGTCGACGCGCCTTGGTTCACCGGCGGGCCGGACAGTCCCAGCACCGGCCTGTTCGTTCTGGCCATCGAACCCAAGCTGCTCGATCCGGATTTCGAGAAGCGTATGAAGGACCAACTCGACCGGCTGCGGCGGCGCTATGGCGTGCATATCCCCGGTCGCTCCCGCGCCGAAGCCGCCGAGAAGGCAAAGGCGCGCGGCATCACCACGTCGAGGGCCGTGGTGCAGCGCATTTCAGAATTCGCCGAGCGTTACTCGGCCTGAGCAAACCGCGCCACGCAACGAGGGCACGGTTTCTTTCGACGCCCGGCTGAACCTTTTCTCGCCCTGCAACGACCAATCTCCGGCACCCCACGCCGCGAGCCGCCCGGTTGGCTTCGTCTGGCTCGCGGTTGGCGGCGCCGCGCCGGGCGTTCAGGGCGGGGCGGGCGTGCTTGCTTCACGCCACCTTGGTACCGTCTCAGGTCAGGCCGCCTCGGTGGGCCCTGTTTCGGCGTGGACACTGCCCGGAAAACCCCGCCTCGGCGGGGTTTTCTGCGTTTCCGAGCAATCGCCACAAAAGATGAGTCAATGGTGAACTTTTGTTAACTTGACTTGCCCGGGGCCGTCGGGCGTTTGCGGGTATCGTCACAAAACAGGAGTTACGATGTCCGAGACCACCGACGCCTCCCGCGCAAAGCTGATCATCCCGGCGCTTGGCCGCCTCTATTCGGCATTGCATGACGCTGGCGAAACCTTGCTGCGCACCGTCGCCGGCGGCTTCCTGGCCATCCATGGTTCGCAAAAGATCGTCAATCCGTTCGGCGCGACGGAAATGGTCGAGGGGCTCGGCTTCTATCCGGGCGTCTTCTGATCGCCGCTGCTCGCCTGCACCGAATTCTTCGGCGGTATCCTGATCGCCCTCGGCCTTTTCACACGCCCTGCCGCTTTCGCCGGGCTGATCGTGCTTCTGGTCACCGTGTGGTTCCACTGGGCGACCATGGGCCAGGGTTTCTCGGGCGCGGAAAAATCTCTGCTTTGGGCCGCGATCCTCGCCTTCTTCGCAATCCGCGGCGGCAATCGCCAGTCGGTCGACGCGCATATCGGCAAGGCTTTCTGAGCCGCTTTCGCCTGGACGCAATTCCAGAAAGGAACCGCTCGGCACGTTTCCTGGAATTGCTCAAAAAACAGGGCAATGGCGACCTCCGGTCGCTCTTTGCCTTTGGCGAGAAACGGATTAAGAAACGGCTTCAGCCAAGCATTTGCGCGCGGAGCCAGTCATGACCGAAATCCTGCAGACCCCCAAGCTCGTCGTCGTCTTCGGCGGTTCGGGTTTCGTCGGTCGCCATGTCGTGCGGGCGCTGGCCAAGCGCGGCTACCGCATCCGGGTCGCCTGCCGGCGGCCCGACCTTGCCGGCCATGTGCAGCCGCTCGGCAATGTCGGCCAGATCCAGCCGGTGCAGGCCAATGTGCGCGTGCGCTGGTCGGTCGACCGCGCCGTGCAGGGCGCCGACCATGTCGTCAACCTCGTCGCCGTCCTGCATGAGACCGGCCGCCAGAAATTCGGCGCCGTGCACGATTTCGGGGCGCGCGCCGTCGCCGAGGCCGCACGCTCGGTCGGTGCCGGCCTCACCCACATCTCGGCGCTCGGCGCGGATCTGAATTCCCCGTCCGACTATGCCCGCACCAAGGCGCTCGGCGAGAAAGCCGTGCTCGACACGATCAGCGATGCCGTCATCCTCAGGCCGTCGATCAATTTCGGGCCGGAAGACGGTTTCTTCAACCGCTTCGCCAACATGGCGCGTTATTCGCCGGTGCTGCCGCTGATCGGCGGCGGGCAAACCAAGTTCCAGCCGGTCTATGTCGGCGACGTCGCCGAAGCGGTGGCGCGTTCGGTCGACGGCAAGGTCGAGGGCGGCCAGATCTACGAGCTCGGCGGGCCGCAGGTGCTGACCTTCAAGGAATGCATGGAAGAGCTGCTGATGGTCGTCGAGCGCCGCCGCCTCCTGGTGCCGGTGCCGTTCTGGCTGGCGAACATCCAGGCCTCGATCCTGCAGCTGCTGCCCAACCCGCTCCTGACCAAGGACCAGGTCATGCAGTTGCGCGAGCACAACGTCGTTTCGGACGAAGCCGTCAAGGCCGCCAGGACGCTGACCGGCCTCGGCATCCAGCCGCAGGCGATCGCCACGATCCTGCCCAGCTATCTCTGGCGCTTCCGCGCGGCCGGCCAGTTCCAGCAGCGCCGGCCTATCGCCGACCGCTGACAAAAGCTCAGGCGCGGCGGGAGATCTGCATCGGCAGGCCGCCCTGCGGCTGCGTGGTGAGCTTCTGCACCGGCCATGGCCGGGTCTCGGGAGTCACGTCGAACCGGAAGCGCGACAGCAGGATCGCCAGCGCGATGATCGCCTCCTGCATGGCGAAGCTGGCGCCGATGCAGACACGCGGGCCGGCGCCGAAGGGCAGGTACTGGAAGCGGTCGATCTTGTCGCGGTTTTCCGGATGGAACCGCTCCGGCAGGAAAGCGTTCGGCCTGTCCCAGAGCTTGCGGTGGCGATGCACGACCCAGGGCATCACCAGCACGGCGGCGTATTTCGGGATGTAAAGACCGTTCCAGGTCTCCGGCTCGATCGGTTCGCGGTTGATCGAGGGCGCCGGCGGATAGAGCCTGAGAGCCTCCTCGAAAGCGGCGCGGGTAAGCGGCATGGCATCCAGCCACTTGGTCGGATCGGGCTCGCGCGCCAGCACGGCGTCGATCTCCCGCTCGACGTTGTCGCGTTCCCAGGGCGCCCCGGCGAGACAATAGATCGTCCAACCCAGCGCCCGCGCCGTCGTCTCGTGGCCGGCGCCTATGAAGGTGATGATGTTGTCCTCGACTTCGGCGCGCGTCAGTCCGTCCGGCCCCTCGGCGCGCAGCAGAAGCGTAAGGAAATCCTGCGGCACCCCGTCGGGATCGCGCTTCATCCGCTCTTCGCGCATCCTCACCGTGCCGGCGACGATGTTGCGGAAATAGGCCATGGTCTTGCGGCCGCGGATGCGGGTGAAACGCGGCAGCCATTCCGGCGCGCGCAACAGGTCGAGCGGATCGACGCGGCCCATGGTCTCGAACAGGCGGTCGATCTCCCTGGCGAAGCTGCCCGGCTCGCCGGCGATCTCGCCGGAAAACAGCGTCTCGGCCAGAATGTCATAGGTGAGCAGCGTCATGTCATGGGCGACATCGCTCTCACCACCGGCCTCGTAGCGGGTGACGAACTCCAGCGTGCGTCTCAGCATCGGCTCGGCGAAGCCGAAGATGTGGCGCGGCGTGAACACCGGCGCCATCGCCTTGCGCGAGCGCTTCCAGACCTCGCCTTCGGCGGTCAACAGCCCGTCGCGCAGGATCGGCCGCAACACCAGCTGGCGCACGGTCGCCATCTTGTAGTTTTTGGCGTTGTCGATCAGCACGTGGCGGATGAGGCCCGGATCGTTGGCGACCACCAGCGGCCCGCCGACGCCGGTCACCGAAATCCAGGGCTCGTTGTAGGTGTGCTCGCCCCATAATTCGAGCGGGTTGCGGTAGATGATGCGCATCATCTCCAGCGTCGAAGGCGGCTTTGTGCGCGGCGTCGGCGCCGGCGGCACGAAGGGGGCGGGCTTGGTGTCCATGAAGCGTGCTCCGCTGACAGCGCCGAATGTAGTGTCCGACGAAGCGGACGTCCATGTGACCGAGCGGCCCGGCGCCTCGCCGGACTGTGACCGACGTCCGCACTCGGCCGGGACGCGCCGATCCGATCTTCGGCGGATGGCTGGAGGGCTTCGCCCGCGAGCACGGCAAGTCCGAGCCGGTGCTGACCGACATCGCGGCGTTCAAGCTGCCGATGCTCGACGAGCCGCACCATCGGCGCCTGCGCTCCCCGCGAAGACGCTTGCGAGGCCGTGCTTCGGCACGGCTTTCACTGTCGGACGCCCCGATGCGCCCGCCAGCATCTCGCGTGGACGTGACAGGGTCGCTCGCCAAGCCGGCAAAATGGCCGCAAACCTTGGAAAAGCAGCCGTTTGCGCCTATATCTAGGACATCAAAACGGCGCGATTCGGGGCCATTTTTCCGCGCTGTATCAGCGGCATCAATCAGACAGGTTTTCATGAGCGACCAGACCGAAAGCGCCAATGGCGCGGAAGCCGAGTACGGCGCCGATTCCATCAAGGTTTTGAAGGGGTTGGATGCCGTGCGCAAGCGGCCGGGCATGTATATCGGCGACACCGATGACGGCTCGGGCCTGCATCACATGGTCTATGAGGTGGTGGACAACGCCATCGACGAGGCGCTAGCCGGCCACGCCGACCTCGTCTCGGTGACGCTCAACCCCGACGGTTCCGTCACCGTGATCGACAATGGCCGCGGCATTCCGACCGATATCCACCCCTCGGAGGGCGTTTCGGCGGCCGAAGTGATCATGACGCAGCTGCATGCCGGCGGCAAATTCGACCAGAATTCCTACAAGGTCTCGGGCGGCCTGCACGGCGTCGGCGTCTCGGTGGTCAACGCGCTGTCCGCCTGGCTGAAGATCAAGGTCCGCCGCAACGGCGAGATCTTCGAGATGAGCTTCACGCACGGCAATGCCGACGCACCGCTGAAGGTGACCGGAAGCTACGAGCAGGACAAGCGCCCTGGCACCTATGAGGGCCGCAGCGGCAGCGAAATCACGTTCTTCCCGTCGGCCGAGACCTTCACCATGGTCGAGTTCGACTACAGCACGCTGGAGCATCGACTGCGCGAGCTCGCTTTCCTCAATTCCGGCGTGCGCATCGTGCTGACCGACGCCCGCCATGCCGACATCGTGCGCCATGAGCTGCATTACGACGGCGGGCTGGAGGAGTTTGTCAAATATCTCGACCGGGTGAAGAAGCCGCTGATCGAGACGCCGATCGGCATCCGCGCCGAGCGCGACGGCATCACCGTCGAAGTCGCGATGTGGTGGAACGACAGCTACCACGAGAATGTGCTGGCCTTCACCAACAACATCCCGCAACGCGACGGCGGCACCCATCTGGCGGGCTTCCGCGCGGCGCTGACCAGGCAGATCACCGGCTACGGCGAATCGTCCGGTCAGACCAAGAAGGAAAAGGTCTCGCTGACCGGCGACGATTGCCGGGAAGGCCTGACCGCGGTCCTGTCGGTCAAGGTGCCGGACCCGAAATTCTCCTCGCAGACCAAGGACAAGCTGGTCTCGTCAGAGGTGCGCCCGGTGGTGGAAAGCCTGGTCAACGAGGCGCTCGGCACCTGGCTGGAAGAACATCCCGCCGAAGGCAAGGTCGTGGTCGAGAAAGTGATCCAGGCGGCCGCGGCGCGCGAGGCCGCGCGCAAGGCGCGCGACATCACCCGCAAGAGCTCGCTCGGCGTCACCTCGCTGCCCGGCAAGCTTGCCGACTGCCAGGAGCGCGACCCGGCCAAGTCCGAAATCTTCATCGTCGAGGGTGACTCGGCCGGCGGCTCGGCCAAGGGCGGGCGCTCGCGCCAGAACCAGGCGATCCTGCCGCTGCGCGGCAAGATCCTGAATGTCGAGCGCGCGCGCTTCGACCGCATGCTCTCCTCCGACATGATCGGCACGCTGATCACCGCGCTCGGCACCTCGATCGGCAAGGACGAGTTCAACGCCGACAAGCTGCGCTACCACAAGATCATCCTGATGACCGACGCCGACGTCGACGGCGCCCACATCCGCACGCTTCTGCTCACCTTCTTCTTCCGGCAGATGCCGGAGCTGATCGAGCGCGGCCATCTCTACATCGCCCAGCCGCCGCTCTACAAAGTGACCCGAGGCAAGAGCTCGCAATACCTCAAGGACGAAAACGCCTATGAGGAATACCTGATCGAGTCCGGGCTGGATGAGGCTTCGCTGACGCTCGCCTCCGGCGAGGTGCGGACGGGCCAAGATCTGCGCAGCGCCATCGACGACGCAATTGCCGTGCGCCAGCTGATCAACGGGCTGCACACGCGCTACAACCGCAGCGTCGTCGAGCAGGCGGCGATCGCCGGCGCGCTCAACGCCGATGTGCTTGCCGATCTCGGCCGCGCCAATGCGATGGCCGAGCGCGTCGCCGAGCGGCTCGATATGATCGCCGAGGAGACCGAGCGCGGCTGGACCGGGCGGCTATCGGCTTCCAATGACGGCTCCGGCGGCTATGTGTTCGAGCGCACCGTGCGCGGCGTGAAGGACGTGGCGCAGCTCGATGCCGGACTGATCGCTTCGGCCGATGCGCGCCAGCTCGACCGCTATGCCTCGCGCCTAGCGGAAGTCTATGGTGAGCAGCCGATCCTGCGCCGCAAGGAGAGTTCCGAGCTGCTTTCGGGACCACTGGCGCTGCTCAACGCGGTGTTCGCCACCGGCCGCAAGGGGCTCACCATGCAGCGCTACAAGGGTCTTGGCGAGATGAATGCCGAGCAGCTGTGGGAAACCACGCTGGATCCGAATGTGCGCTCGCTGCTGCAGGTCAAGGTCAACGACGCGACCGACGCCGATTCGCTGTTCTCGCGGCTGATGGGCGACGAGGTGGAGCCGCGGCGCGAATTCATCCAGGACAATGCGCTGTCGGTGGCTAATCTGGATATTTAGACTACCACAAAACTGTGCTTGTTTTCCAATGCCGGCGCGCTAGGTGCGCCGGCATTGTTGTTGTGGCCTGAGCGACATTTCAAAAGCGCCGGAACAGAAGGCCTGCCTGGACATTGTGACAACGTCGATCACGATTTCTCAGGAGGCTTTCATGGGACGCGGTATCTTGCTTTGGTTGCTAGGAATTCCAATCCCGATCATCATCCTCATCATGCTGTTCGCGCGATAGGGGGCTGATATGCAGTCCACTCTTTCGGCTGTCGGCAAAACCGTCTCAACCGAATCCTCCGCCTCGGCGATCAGTTGGGGTCCGATCATCGCCGGCGCCTTCGCCGCGTCGACGTTGAGTCTCATCCTGATGCTGCTCGGCTCCGGCCTAGGCCTCAGCATGGTTTCGCCCTGGGCGGGCTCAGGTGCTTCCATCACCATCTTCGCGGTCTCGACAGCGGTATGGTTAGTCGTCGTCCAATGGCTGTCATCGGGCGTTGGCGGCTATCTTGCGGGACGGCTGCGCACCAAATGGGTCGACGTCCATACCGACGAGGTGTTCTTCCGCGACACCGCACATGGCTTTCTGGCCTGGGCGCTGGCGACGCTTCTCGTTGTTGGCGTGCTCGGCTCAGCGTTGACGTCGATGCTGGGCTCCGGCGTGCAGGCCGCTTCGACAGTGGTGTCCGGCGCCGCAATGGGCGCCACGGCAGGCAGCCAGGCGACGACGGACAATGCGACATCCTATTTGGTGGATTCGCTGCTTAGACCGGCGGATGCCGGAAAATTGGCTGCGGCTAATCCGGAAAACGACGCCGCGGCCACCGCGCAGGCCTCGCGCATCCTGATTGCCAGTGCCGCCACGGGCGAAATCTCCGCCGACGACAAAGCCTATCTGTCGCAACTGGTCGCGGCGCGCACCGGCCTGTCGGAAGCGGATGCCAAGACACGCGTCGATACGTTGCTGGCGAAGGCGCAAGACGCCAAGGCAAAAGCGCAGCAGGCCGCCGACAAGGCCCGGAAGGCGAGCGCTACCTTCGCCCTGCTCGGCGCCCTGTCGCTCGTCATCGGCGCCTTCATCGCCGGTGCCGCGGCCGCTCTCGGCGGCAGGCAGCGGGACGATGAAGAGACCGCCTATCTGGCTACCCGTTAAAGGGGGCCTATACCAAAAAAGCCCGGCTCAGGCCGGGCTTTTCCAATTCCGATGCGTGGGCCGACACCTTCCTGCAGAAGGTCGCGGCTCAGTGATCCATGGCCTTGACGATTTCCTCGGTCATCTTCTTGGCGTCGCCGAGCAGCATCATGGTGCCGTCCTTGTAGAACAGCGTGTTGTCGATGCCGGCATAGCCGGAGCCGAGCGAGCGCTTGACGAACAGGCAGGTGCGGGCCTTGTCGACGTCGAGGATCGGCATGCCGTAGATCGGCGAGGACTTGTCGTCGCGCGCCGACGGGTTGGTGACGTCGTTGGCGCCGATGACATAGGCGACGTCGGCCTGCGCGAATTCGGAGTTGATGTCCTCCAGTTCGAACACCTCATCATAAGGCACGTTGGCCTCGGCCAAGAGCACGTTCATGTGGCCGGGCATACGGCCGGCCACCGGATGGATGGCGTATTTCACCTCGACGCCGGCGGCCTTGAGCTTGTCGGCCATTTCGCGCAGCGCGTGCTGCGCCTGGGCGACCGCCATGCCGTAGCCGGGCACGATGATGACCTTCTGCGCGTTCATCATCAGATAGGCGGCGTCATCGGCCGAGCCCTGCTTGACGGTGCGCTCGATGCCGTCGTCGGCAACCGCGGCCGTCTCGCCGCCGAAGCCGCCGAGGATGACCGAGATGAAGGAGCGGTTCATGCCCTTGCACATGATGTAGGACAGGATCGCGCCGGACGAGCCGACCAGCGCGCCGGTGATGATCAGCGCCAGATTGCCGAGGGTGAAACCAAGCGCGGCAGCCGCCCAGCCCGAGTAGGAATTCAGCATCGACACCACGACCGGCATGTCGGCGCCGCCGATCGGGATGATCAAGAGCACGCCGAGCACCAGCGAGGCGGCGACGATCAGCCAGAAGACGAGCTTCGATTCCGTGGTGACCAACAGCACGATCAGCACCACCAACGCGATGCCGAGCGCGATGTTGATGAGATGTCGGCCGCCGATCATGATCGGCTTGCCGGACATGCGGCCGTCGAGCTTGAGGAAGGCGATGACCGAGCCGGTGAAGGTGATGGCGCCTATGGCTACGCCCAGGCTCATTTCGACCAGCGCCTGCGCATGGATGTCGCCCGCCGTGCCGATGCCGAAGCTCTCCGGCGCGTACATGGCGGCAGCCGCCACCATCACGGCGGCGAAGCCGACGAGCGAGTGGAAGGCGGCGACCAGCTGCGGCATCGAGGTCATGGCGATGCGGCGCGCGGTGACCGCGCCGATGCCGCCACCGATGGCTAGCCCGAGCACGATCCAGCCGAAACGGCCGACCGAGGGAGCCAAAGGCAAAGCCAATGCCAGCGTGGTGGCGATAGCGATCGCCATACCGATCATGCCGAAGAGATTGCCTCGCCGGCTGGTGGTGGGATGCGACAGCCCGCGCAGCGCCAGGATGAACAGGATGCCGGAGACGAGATAGAGGAAGGAAGCCAGATTGACGGTCACGTCACTTTTCCTTCTTCTTGTACATGGCGAGCATGCGCTGGGTGACCAGGAAGCCGCCGAAGATGTTGACCGAGACCAGCACCAGGGCGACGAAACCGAAGCCGGCGGCGAGCCCGGAGGCCGAGATGCCGACGGCGAGCAGCGCGCCGACGACAATGACCGATGAAATAGCGTTGGTGACGGCCATCAGCGGTGTGTGCAGGGCCGGCGTCACCGACCAGACGACATAATAGCCGACGAAGATCGCCAGCACGAAGATGGCGAGTTGGAAGACGAAGGGATCGACGGCGCCACCGGACAGCGCATGCGCCGCGTTACCGGCAGCCTCGCCTGCGGGCGCGTTGGCAAGATCCTGCACCGCAAGGCGAACGGCGGCAGTCGCCTGATCGAGTTGGTCGAGGGCTTTCTGCAAGGCGTCCATCACGCGGTCCCCTTAGGCTTAGCTGCGGACTTCTTCTTCGGCGCCGGTCTGGCGTCGGCGACCATGCTCGTCGCCGGAATGGCCGCCGGCTCGGTGCGCGGCTGCTCGACCGCCTTGGCGAAGTTCGGATGCACCACCTTGCCGGCGTCGGTCAGCATCGTGGCCTTGACCAGCTCGTCGTCGCGCTTGATAGCGAGCTGCTTGGTCGTCTTGTCGACCATGGTCTCGAGGAAGGCGTAGAGGTTCTTGGCATAGAGCAGCGAGGCCGAGGCCGCGACACGGCCCGGCACGTTGAGGTGGCCGACGATCTTGACGCCATTCTCGGTCATCACGACCTTGCCAGGCACCGCGCCCTCGACATTGCCGCCGCGCTCTACCGCTAGATCGACGATCACCGAGCCAGGCTTCATCGAGGCAACCATGGCGGCCGAAACCAGCTTCGGCGCCGGACGGCCGGGGATCAGCGCGGTGGTGATGACGATGTCCTGCTTGGCGATATGCTCGGCGGTGAGCGTCGCCTGCTTCGCCTGGTATTCCTTCGACATTTCCTTGGCGTAGCCGCCGGCGGTCTCGGCCGCTTTGAATTCCTCGTCCTCGACCGCGAGGAATTTCGCGCCGAGCGACTGCACCTGCTCCTTCACCGCCGGGCGCACGTCGGTGGCGGTGACGACAGAGCCGAGGCGGCGCGCGGTGGCGATCGCCTGCAGGCCGGCGACGCCGACGCCCATGATGAAGGTTTTTGCCGCCGGCACGGTGCCGGCCGCCGTCATCATCATCGGCAGCGCGCGGTCATATTCGGCGGCGGCATCGATCACCGCCTGGTAGCCGGCGAGGTTGGCCTGCGAGGACAGCACGTCCATCGATTGCGCACGGGTGATGCGCGGCATGAACTCCATGGAAAAGGCGGTGATGCCGGCCTTGGCCATCGCGGCCACCGCGGCATCGTTGCCGTAGGGATCCATGATGGCGATCACGGCGACGCCCGACTTGTAGCCCTTGAGCTCCGCATCCGTCGGCCGGCGCACTTTCAGCACGACATCGGCCTTTTTGGCGTCGGCCGCCGTTCCGATCGCGCCGCCGGCAGCAGTGAAATCCTGGTCGGGGATGCGGGAGCCGAGGCCGGCGCCCTTCTCGACGATCACGTCGAAGCCGAGACCCGCCAGGCGCTTGACCGTCTCCGGCGAGGCCGCGACGCGCGGCTCGTTCGGGTCAATCTCACGAGGGATGAATACTATTTGTCCCACCGGATGATCCTTTCGGCTGGAACCTTGATTGCGCAAGGCGTCGGCCGGACGTCCGGCGACGTCGAGGGCAATGGGCTTGGGAAGTCTACCGCAGAATGAGAGTGCCGACGGCCATGATCAGGATGAACAGGATGGTCGCCGAGAAGAAGCCGCCGACGAAGAAGCCGAAGGCCATTGCGATAAGGATGGCGGCACAGAACAGCGAGCCGTATTTGGCAAGACCGAGGAAGCCCTTGTAGGTACGGTCGTGCTCGGCGTAGTCCATTTGCGCGCCCAGCTCGACAGGACCGGTCGGCGTGTGATCAGCCATGGAAGTACCCCTTCGAAAATGCCTTTGAGGCACATAGCGAAAAGCCGAACCAAGAGCAATGGCGCTATTGCCGCACAGCCGGCGACAACAGCCTCAAACGAAAGTTGAAATTGAATGCCGCGGCTGTGTCCACGCGGCCGACACGGGATTTCAGCTGGCGAGGTGAGGGAAAAGGCCGAGCAGACCGACAACGATCAGGTAAAGCGCGACGATGTAGTTGAGGAGCCGAGGCATCACCAGGATCAGTACGCCGGCGATCAGCGAGATCAGCGGCGTCAGCGCGAGGGAGTGGATGGTCATGCGGGGATCCTTTCGTGTGACAGGCGCGATCGCTTGGCAGAGCGGGCTGCGACCTTGATAACGGCGCAGCCGGCGAAAGGTTCATGAACTGCGTTCAGGCAGCGGCGCGATAGTATTTCGCCGTCGGCAGGATGGAGAGGGGCGTCAGGCGGTTGATGGCCGGATTGCCGAACATCAGCCGCTGCTCCATCGGCGTCGAATTGTAGAACGGGAACCGCTCGAGCGTGCGGCGCATATTCTCGCCGGCAGGGATCTCGAACAGGGCGATCGGAGCAAGAACGCCCGGGAACTGCTTGGCTTCGCTCTTCTGCACGGCATTGAAGAACCGGGCATAAAAGTGAGAATGCTCGACCTTGACCGGGGTCAGCACCGAGTCCTGGCCAAAATAATTGGAGGCCACCATGGCGATCCTGAGCGTCAGGAAAGGCAGAACGCCGGGCGCCGGCGCGGCATCGGGATCGGTTGCGAAGCGGGTGCCGTCGATGAAGGTTTCCCCCCGGGCGAGCCGCGGGAGCAACACTTCCGGATAGGCGTCCACCGAAGGTGAGTATGGCTGTTCACTGGAAATATAGTGAAAGCGCAATGTGCTGACCAATTCGCCGTAACAATAGACGCCGAAGCGGTAGGAGTTGGGAAGATTATCCCAGCGATCCTCGAACATCCCGCTGGCGATCGGACCGCACATGCCTGATTTGAGGTAGGACTGATATCGAAGCCGGTAGATCGCTTCCAGATCCTCGCCCCCGGTGATGAGGCGATATTCGACATGCTCCAGGAGCTGCATCATCGTTCGGTTGAGCAGGGAATCAGCCTTTGAGCTGGCGCCAGCCGACGCACCCTTAGCCGCAGCTTCCATTATTGTCCGTCCTCGAATTCCGCCTGTGAACAAGCTATTCGAGTTGAAATGAGACACAAGCTGAAAATTCGAGATTGCTGATTTACCGTCTGTTAACCTTAATAGCTGCGATCGTTTCATCGATCTTGCCCGCGAAAAAACAAATACCGCAGCCAGCGGTGATCTGAGCCGGCCTGACGGCGGTCATCAAGATCAATCCGGATCCAGAGCTTGAAAGCGTGAGTGAATCACAGAATTATACTACGCCGGAACGGCTAACGTTTCATGAAACGCATATCCGCTCCAGACGGAAACCCGGGTTCCGTTTTTTCTGAAATTACTCTCTATTTCAGCGCAATTCCGGACGGAAAACCGCTTCGCACTTTTCCTGGATTTGCTCTTGTTTGACGCAATTCCGGACGGAAAACCGCTTCGCACTTTTCCTGGATTTGCTTCTTAGCTGGCTGTTCTTTTGCCGGCGATGTGAAGGTCCGCGGCAAACGGCCATGTGACGCTCGACATCGTCTCGATGCCCGACGCGCTGAGCGCGGCGCCGAAGAGAAAGCCCTGCACGAAGTCCGGCTTGACCAAATGAACCAGCGTCTTCAGCTGCTCGAAGGTCTCAACCCCTTCGATGGTGACCGAAAGACCCAACGTCCGGGACAGGCTGACGATGCCTTTCAGCAGATCGAGCGATTGCCGGTTCTGGTTTACATCGACCAGGAACGAGCGGTCGATCTTGATCTTGTCGAGCGGCAGCTTGTGGAGATAGCTCAGGCTGGAGTAACCGGTGCCGAAGTCGTCAAGCGCGATGCGCACGCCGAGCGCCTTCAGTTCCTCGATCGACTCGCGCGTCAGCGACTTGTCGTCGAGCAGCGCGGTTTCGGTGACCTCGATTTCGAGCCGATGCGCCGCCAGCCCCGACTTGGCCAAGGCGTCCCTGACCTTCTGGACGATGTCGCGACTGCGGAAATCCTTGGCCGACAGGTTGACCGACACGCTGGTCTGGGCCGGCCATTTGGCGCATTCGGCGCACGCGGCCTCCAGCACGAAAGTGCTGATGTCGGAGACGATGCCCATCTCCTCGGCGAGTGGAATGAAGACGCTGGGCGAGATCGGGCCGAGGTCGGCATGGTCCCAGCGGCAGAGCGCCTCGCAACTGGCGATGCGCATGGTGCTGACAGCCACGATCGGCTGGTAGACGACGCGCAATTCCCTGGCCTGCACGGCATTGCGCAGGTCGGCCTTCATCAACTGGCGATTGCGGAAGGCGGCGTCCATGGCCGCCTCGAACAGCCGCCAGCTGTTCTTGCCGAGTTCCTTGGCCTTGTAGAGGGCAAGGTCCGCCTTGACGATCATGGCGTCCGCATCGGTGTCCTTGACCCTGGAAAGCACCGCGCCACCGCTGGTCTGGATGCGCAACCCGTGGCCGGCAACGTCCACCTCGCCCTGCAGGTCCGCGAAAATCTGGTCAAGCAGGGTGCTGAGATGGCTCTCGTCCTCGACACGGTCGAAGAAGATCATGAACTCGTCGCCGCCGAAACGGCTAACGGTGATGCCCGGTCCGGCAATCGCCGCGAGGCGCTCGGCCACGGCATAGATCAGCCCGTCGCCGACCGGATGGCCGAGCGTGTCGTTGACGCTCTTGAAGTCGTCGAGATCGAGCACCGCGAGGCCGCACAGCCGGTCCTGGTCGCCAGAGGCCATCGCCTCGCCGACGAGTTCGTGGAAATAGGCGCGGTTCGGCAGCCCGGTCAAATTGTCGTAGCGCGCCATGAAGCGGATCTTTTCCTCCGCCTCGACGCGGGCCGTCACATCCTCGAAGGTGATGACGCCCAGTTCCTGGCTGCCTTCGCGGGCGGAGAACTCGTAGTGCTGGCCATTGGCCAGCGAAACGAGCACCTTGCGGTCGCGGCCTTCGCGCAAGGCGCGTGTCAGCTGCGCCTCGATGTAGCGGCAGTCTTTCGGCGCCAGCATGCCGCCGGCGACGCCGCGCATCAAAAGACCGTGGATCGAGCGCCCGAGCAAGGCATCGCCCGATTTCAGCGACATGAGGCGTGCGGCTTCGGCATTGGCCACCGCGACGCGCCCGTCCGGCCCCAGCATGACCAGGCCGTGCGACATGGTGTTGAGCGCGCGATCGAACCGGCGCGTCAGGTTCCTGGCCTGCTTGTGTCCGATGACGGCGGAGAAGAGCACGTTGCGGACATGGTCGGCACTGTTGATGGTGATGAAGGTCAGCGGGATGATCATCAGGCCGAGCAGGACGGATGGGAAATCCATGCGCAGCAGAAGTCCGAGCGCGGCCGGACCGATGAAGGTCACGGAGAAAATCCGTACCATCTGCGGGGAGCCGTAGTTGCGGCCGACAACCGTGACCAGGGTCGCGATCGTCAGCGACGTCGCGGCCAGCTCGGCGAAGGGGTCGGGGTAGACGTAGATCGAAATGAAGCACAGCGAACCCAGGCCCAGGCCCTGCAGGCTGCCCTTGAGGATATAGATGCGCTCCCACCGCCTGGCCTCTTCGACATTGGCTATGGTGCCACCTGTCTTCAGGAAGGTGCGAATGCCGAAGTAACGGAAAAGGCTGATGGAGAGCAGACCGAAAGAAAAGGCCACAAACAGCGGATTGTGCGTCCGCCAATAGATCATGAATCCGAGGATCCAGTAGCAAACGCCACCGATCACCAGCATGTGCGCGTTGTCGAACAACGACCGCACAAACTGGATATAAACATCCGCCGGGATGTTCTCGGTCTTTGTTCTACCCATGCCGTTGGCCCAACACTACGCCTTGTCATGCCACACCTGCCTTAAGAAAGGCTTAGAACGGCGCTGGGCCACGGTTGCACGGGGTTGCGACACACGGGACAGACCGGGAAATTCAGGGGGGTTGGCGCGGCGTCAACGCGCCGGCGCGATCATTCCGCTGCCCGAAGCGCAGGCTCCGCGGGGGCTTGATTCAAGCGCTCGATCAAGCGCGAGCGCTCGCCCGCCGCTTTGTTGGCGCTGGCCTGCCGGACGTGGCCGTAGCCGCGGATGAGCGCCGGCACGGAGGCCAGAGCCGTCGCGGCTTCAACCCTGCCCGGTGCCAGCGCACCGGCGATCAGGTCAAGATCGGCCTCGTACTGCCTCAATGACTGCCGCTCGATGCGCCGCTCGGCCGTATAGCCGAAAAGGTCGAAGGCGGTTCCACGCAGGCCCTTCATCGCCGCCAGCAGCCGAAAACCCTTCATCATCCACGGGCCGAAGCTCGATTTCCGGGGCTTGCCGTCACTGCCGCGCCGCCCGAGGATCGGCGGCGCGAGATGGAACTCGAGCTTCTCGTAGCTCTGGAATTGCTTGGCGAGGTCGGTGGCGAAAGTGCCGTCGGTGTAGAGCCGCGCCACCTCATATTCGTCCTTGATCGCCATCAGCTTGAAGAGGTTCCTGGCGACGGCCTCGGTCACCACGGACGAGCCGGGCACGGCCTTGGCTTCGGCGGCGCGCAACGTCGCCACGCGGTCGGCGTAACGCCTGGCATAGGCAGCGTTCTGATAGGCGGTAAGGAAAGCGACGCGGCGGGCGATCACATCGTCCAGCGTCTCAGCGGGTTTTGACGCCGGCTTGCCGGTTTGGGCGACCAGGCCACGCACGAAATCGGGCTGATGCGCGGCACGACGGCCCCAGCGGAAGGCGGCGACGTTCATCGCCACCGCCTCACCGTTCAATTCTATCGCCTTTTCAACGGCTTCGGCCGAAAGCGGCAGGCCGCCATGCTGGAAGGCGAAGCCGAGCATGAACATGTTGGCGCCGAGCGAATTGCCGAACAAGGCCGTCGCCGTGCGGGTGGCGTCGAAGAAGTGGGCCTTGTCGTCGCCGGCAGCCGCCCGGATCGCCTTCTTCAGCCGCT
Source organism: Mesorhizobium sp. B4-1-1 (assembly GCF_006439375.1). Taxonomy (NCBI): domain Bacteria; kingdom Pseudomonadati; phylum Pseudomonadota; class Alphaproteobacteria; order Hyphomicrobiales; family Phyllobacteriaceae; genus Mesorhizobium; species Mesorhizobium sp. B4-1-1. The sequence continues at coordinate 118,667 of NZ_VFTH01000006.1, read as the reverse complement.
CGACCGGCAGCGAGAAATCGGCGGAACGGGTGAATTCGCCAGGCATGATCTCGGCGGTGTTGGCGAGGAAGATCGTGTGGCCCTCGCGCACCGCGCCCAGCACCTTCTTGGCGCCGGAGACGACGAGGTCGCAGCCGAGCACGAGATCGGCCTTGCCGGCTGAAACGCGAATGGCGTGGATGTCCTCGGGCGTCGGGGCGATGCGGACGTGGGTGAAGACCGAGCCGCCCTTCTGGGCGAGGCCGGCCATGTCGATCATGCCGCAGCCCTTGCCTTCCAGATGCGCGGCCATGCCAAGCACCGCGCCGACGGTGACGACGCCGGTGCCGCCCACCCCGTCGATGATCGCCGCCCAGCCCTGGTTGCCCATGCGGAACTCGGCCGGCACGGGCACGCCGTCGAGAGGATCGGCCCTGCCGGCAATGCCTTCGGCCTTCCTGATCTTGCCGCCATGCACGGTGACGAAGGACGGGCAAAAACCGTTGAGGCAGGAAAAATCCTTGTTGCAGCTCGACTGGTCGATCCGGCGCTTGCGGCCGAATTCGGTCTCGACCGGCTGGATGGAGACGCAGTTCGACTGCACGCCGCAATCGCCGCAGCCTTCGCAGACCAGCTCGTTGATGAAGACGCGCTTGTCGGGATCGGGGAAGGTGCCGCGCTTGCGGCGCCGGCGCTTTTCGGCGGCGCAGGTCTGGTCGTAGATGAGCACCGAAACGCCCTGCACGTCGCGCAATTCGCGCTGGACGAGATCGAGGTCGTCACGGTGATGGATGCTGATGCCGGCCGGGAAATCGGCCTTGCCGGCATATTTGTCCGGCTCGTCGGTGACGACGGCGATGCGGTCGACGCCCTCGGCTCGCACTTGTCTCGCGATCATGTCGACGGTCAGGCCACCCTCATGCGGCTGGCCGCCGGTCATCGCCACCGCGTCGTTGTAGAGGATCTTGTAGGTGATGTTGGCGCCGGAGGACAGCGCGAAGCGGATCGCCAGCACGCCGGAATGGTTGTAGGTGCCGTCGCCGAGATTCTGAAAGAGGTGGCCGCGCTTCGAGAATGGCGCCTGGCCGACCCATTGCGCGCCCTCGCCGCCCATGGCGGTGAAGCCGACGGTGTTCCTATCCATCCACAGCGCCATGAAATGGCAGCCGATGCCGGCGGCGGCGATCGAGCCGTCCGGCACCTTGGTCGAGGAATTGTGCGGGCAGCCCGAGCAGAAGAAGGGCGTGCGCGAACCGATATCGACGGTGTCGGCGAGCATCGCCTGGAACTGGCGCAGCCTCGCCAGCCGCGCGGCGATTTCTTCCGACGGGCCGATGGTGCGCAGGATCCGCTCGCCTAGCGCGATGGCGATCTCGTTCGGGTCGAGCGCGCCCTTGGCCGGAAACAGCCAATCGCCGCGCTCGTCCTTCTTGCCGACGATCACCGGCTGCGTGGCGGTGCCGTAGAGGTTCTCGCGCAGTTGCACCTCGATCAGCGAGCGCTTTTCCTCGACGACGACGATGGTGTCGAGGCCGCGGGCGAACTCGGCGATATGCTGGAAATCGAGCGGCCACGGGCAGCCGACCTTGAACAGGCGGATGCCGATGCGGTTGGCGGCCTGTTCGTCGATGCCGATATCCTCCAGCGCCTGGCGGACATCGAGATAGCTCTTGCCGATGGTGATGATGCCGAGCTTGGGATTGCGGCCGCCGGAATAGACGATGTGGTTGAGACCATTGGCCTGGATGAAGGCGGAAGCGGCGGCGCGTTTAAACTCATGCAGCCGCTCTTCCTGGCCGAGCATGTCGATCTCGTGGCGGATGTTGAGGCCGCCCGGCGGCATGTCGAATTCGGGAATGACGATGCCCAGACGCTCGATCGAGGCGTCGACGGAGGCCGTCGATTCGATGTTGTCCTTGACGCATTTGATCGCCGCCCAGGTGCCGGCGAAGCGCGACATGGCAAAGCCGTAGAGGCCGTAGTCGACGATCTCCTGGACGCCGGCCGGATTGAGGATCGGCACCATGGTGTCGACGAACAGGAATTCGGTGGCATGCGCGTTGGTCGAGGATTCGGCCATATGGTCGTCGCCCATCAAGGCGAGCACGCCGCCATGCTTCGACGAGCCGGCTAGATTGGCGTGGCGGAAGACGTCGCCGGAACGGTCGACGCCCGGTCCTTTGCCGTACCAGACCGAAAAGACGCCGTCATGCGTGCCCTCGCCCAGCAATTCGGTCTGCTGCGAGCCCCAGCAGGCGGTGGCGGCGAGCTCCTCGTTGAGGCCGGGCTGGAAGACGATGTCGGCCTGCGCGAGCTGCTTCTTGGCCCGCCACAGCTGCATGTCGAGGCCGCCAAGCGGCGAGCCGCGATAGCCGGAGACGAAGCCTGCCGTGTTGAGGCCGGCCCGGCGGTCACGCTCGCGCTGCATCAGAAGCATGCGCACGACCGCCTGCGCGCCGGACAAAAAGACGCGCTCCTTGCCAAGGTCGAACTTGTCGTCGAGCGCGACGTCGTGCAGCGTCATCAAGCATTTCCTCTGCGGAGGCGCCTCAAATCAGGCAGCCAACGTCGGAGTGGGACGCCGCAGTCTTTCTTCCCTTGCGGGAGAGGTCAAACAAAATCGCTGAGGCCAAATAACACGCAACAAACGGTCTGGCGAGCGGCCGGCGGCGCATACAAGATCATGCTAACCGCTTCCTGAGGAACAAAAATTTCGCGCGGGCGCCGGCGTTTCAGGTCGCTTTCGAACAATCCGGCTTCGGTTCGCCCGGCAGCCTGCCGTCGGGATGGCCGGCCAGATCGGAATTTAGCTCGTAGTTCGGCCCGATCACCAGCGGCCGGTCCGGCAGCATGGTCTGGTCCTCCGACGAGGTCATGGTGGTGTCGATGCTCTGCAGCAACGTGCCGCTCGCATCCTCGATGCGGATCGAGACGCTGTAGGGCTTGTCCTTGACCACGCAGGAAAGCGGCGGACTGGTGAGCGTGATGTGGGGCAGCTTCGGCCAGATCTTCTGGTTGACGATGAGCGGGTCGCCGCCTGCCGGGTTCTGGAAGCTCACTACCGCGACCTGGCCGTCGACCATCGGGCGAAGCGGCTTCAGCGTGATGACATAGGTGGCGATGGCCAGCCGATAATTGAACTCGAACAGCTTGCCGGAGATGGCAAAGAGCTGGTCGTTGCCGGTGTCGCGGCAGGCGCCGAGCGCGAATGCCGCGATCAGGGCGGCGCCGACCAGAGCCGAACGCGACAATTTCCTAAGCATTGCTGATCTCCCTGGCCGCTGTACGGCGGCGGTAATAGCGGTTTGCCTTCTGGCGGTTGCCGCAAACGGCCATGTCGCACCAGAGGCGGCTGGCGTTGCGGCTGCGGTCGACGAACAGCCAGCTGCAATTGGGACAGATCCTCAGCCTCGCCACCGTTTCGTCGCGCAGCAGCGACAGGGCCGAAACGGCCAAAGCCGCCTCGAAGGCGATCGGTGTTTGCGGATCGCCGAAAGGCTGGCCAGGCGTTCCGATCTCGGTCTCGCTGCCGGACAGGCCGCCGGCGCAGGCCGTGAGGAAATCCGGCAGGTGGCTGGTCGCGAGCGCGCCGTTCGACACGGCGTGGCGAAACAGGCGATCGGTCGCTTCGCGGATCGAGATGACGATTGGCTTTATCTCGCCCGGCTCCGGCGCCCGCAGCCGGCGGCCGCCGAGCTCGGCGGCGCGAAAGCCGCTCGCCGCTTCGGCGAAACGGGCGATCTCGGCCGGTTCGTCGAACCGGTCGAAGGTTTTTTCCGGATCATTGCGCAATACGACGGTGTTCGCCGTATCGAGCGCAAGGATGCCACCGGTGAAACGATGCGGGGTCCAGGAGACTGTCATGCGCGGAAATCTAACCGATAAAACGCATTTGACAAGTTAGATTCCGAATGCAACGGTCCGTGCAGGGTCGCGTCATGCGACCCGTGGGATGCCGCATGCTCTATTTCTTCCAGCAGGTGCTGAACGGGCTGCATTCGGGCGCGCTCTATGCCCTGCTCGCCTTCGGCTATGTGCTGACCAACGGCATCCTGCATCGGACCAACCTCGCCTATGGCGCGCTGTTCGCCTTTTGCGGCCAGACGATGATCCTGACGGCCGCTTTCGGCTACCAGGCGCTGTGGCTGACGCTGGCCGCCGCGGTGGCGCTTGGCGTGGTCGCAGCCGTTCTTTATGCGGCGCTGATCAGCCATGTGTTGTCGCGCAGCGTTTTCGAGAGGCTCGCCGACCGCTCGCCCAACGCCATCGTGGTGACGACGCTCGGCATCCTGCTCTTCCTGTCGGAGGCGAGCCGCATCGCCGCCGACACGCACGATCTCTGGCTGCCGCCGATGCTCGCCAACCCCGTGATCTTCGCTGAGGGCGACGGCTTCAAGGTCACGCTCACCGTCATCCAGCTGCTCGATTGCGCGGGCGTGATCGCGGTGGTGGCGCTGGCGGCCTGGCTGTTTTCGCATTCGCGCTTCGGCCGTGCCTGGCGCGCCGTCTCCGACGATCCGAAAGCGGCGGCGATGTGCGGTGTCGATGTGCGCGCTGTGTTCCGCCTTGCCGTGCTGTTCGGGGGCTTTTGCGCCGCCCTGGCCGGCGTGCTTGCCGGCTTCTATTACGGCAATGTCTCCTTCGGCACCGGGCTGATCTACGGCCTCAAGATCCTGTTCGTGACGGCGGTCGGGGGCTATCTGTCGCCGCTCAAGGCGGCGCTTGGCGCCGCGGCTTTCGGCATGGCGGAATCGCTTTGGGCCGGCTATTTTCCGCTCGAATGGCGCGACGCCTGGATCTATCTCTTCCTCGTCGCCATGCTGGTGCTGATCGGCGCCGGGCGCGACCAGGCCAAGATCGCCTGAACCATCAGACTTTGGTTGCATGACGTTCGGTGAGCCCGCGGGGTTTCCGCCGTCGTGCCCGCTTCGTCCTGCCTGTCATGTTGACCTGCCGGACCACGCACTGCATACCGTTGGGCCAAGCGACGCGACACCGGAGGGGGAATCGGGCGCGCCGCATGGCCAGGGAGGATATGCATGGCAGGGCTGCTCGCTCTATCCAGGACGGTCGACCGCATCAACGAGTTCATCGGCCGCTGGGTCTCCTGGCTGATCCTGCTCGCGATCCTGGTGAGCGCCGGCAATGCCGTCATCCGCAAGGTGTTCGACACGTCCTCCAACGCGTGGCTGGAGTTGCAGTGGTACCTGTTCGGCGCCGCCTTCATGCTGGCCGCCGCCTACACGCTGAAGCAGAACGATCATATCCGCATCGACATCGTCTACGGCATGCTCTCGCGGCGCGTGCAGCACTGGATCGACCTGCTCGGCCACCTGTTCTTCCTGATGCCCTTCGTGGTGCTGATGGTGATCTATTTCGTGCCCTATGTGTCGCTGTCCTTCCGCAGCGGCGAGATGTCGACCAATGCCGGCGGCCTGATCGTGTGGCCGGCCAAGGCCATCCTTCTGGTCGGCTTCTTCCTGCTTGCTCTGCAAGGGGTTTCCGAGATCATCAAGAAGATCGCCATCATACACGGCGACATGGAGGATCCCAATCCTTTCGTGTCGGCGCACGACCAGGCCAAGCTCGAGGCGGAAGCGCTGGCCGAAGAGGCCAAGGCGATCGCGGGCGAGGTCCGCCCGTGATCGAATTCATCGCGCAGAACATGGCGCCGATCATGTTCGCCTCGCTGGTCATCTTTCTTTTGATCGGCTACCCGGTCGCCTTCTCGCTCGCCGCCAACGGCCTGCTGTTCTTCTTCATCGGCGTGCTGGTCTCGCCCTATTCAGGCGGGTCGATCAACCTTGCCTGGCCGCTGCTGCATGCGCTGCCGGACAATTTCTACGGCACCAGGGTGATGTCCAACGACACGCTGCTGGCGATACCCTTCTTCACCTTCATGGGCATCGTGCTCGAGCGGTCCGGCATGGCCGAGGATCTGCTCGACACGATCGGCCAGCTGTTCGGGCCGATCCGCGGCGGGCTTGCCTATGCGGTGGTCTTCGTCGGCGCGCTGCTCGCCGCCACGACCGGCGTGGTCGCCGCTTCCGTCATCGCCATGGGGCTGATCTCGCTGCCGATCATGCTGCGCTACGGCTATGACCGCCGTGTGGCTTCCGGCGTCATCGCTGCCTCCGGCACGCTGGCGCAGATCATCCCGCCGTCGCTGGTGCTGATCGTGCTTGCCGACCAGTTGGGACGCTCGGTCGGCGACATGTATGCCGGCGCCCTGATCCCCGGCCTCGTGCTGACCGGTCTCTACATGCTCTACATCCTGGTCATGTCGATCGTCCGGCCGAACTCGATGCCTGCGCTGCCGCTCGAAGCCCGTACGCTCGGTCACGGCGTGATATCTCTGCTGGTGGCACTTGCGGTGACGGGCGCGATTTCCTACGCGGCCTACCGCTACCTTGCGCCGAACCACGGCGACAATGCCGATATCCTCGGCTTTGCCATCGGCGTCGTCGTCATCTATGTCGTCGCCATCGCGGACCAGCGGCTGGGACTCAACCTCATGTCCAAGCTGGCGCAGCAGGTGGTGATCGTGCTGATCCCGCCGCTGGCGCTGATTTTCCTGGTGCTGGGCACGATCTTCCTCGGCATCGCCACGCCGACCGAAGGCGGCGCCATGGGCGCCGTCGGCGCGCTCATCATGGCGGCGATGAAAGGCCGCCTGACGATGGACGTCGTCAACCAGGCGCTGGCCTCGACGACCCGGCTTTCCGCCTTCGTGCTGTTCATCCTGATCGGCGCGCGCGTGTTCTCGCTCACCTTCTACGGCGTCAACGGCCATATCTGGGTCGAGCATCTGCTGATCTCGCTGCCGGGCGGCGAGACCGGCTTCCTGATCGGCGTCAACATCCTGGTCTTCGTGCTCGCTTTCTTCCTCGATTTCTTCGAGCTCGCCTTCATCATCGTGCCGCTCTTGGCGCCGGCCGCGGACAAGCTCGGCATCGACCTGATCTGGTTCGGCGTGCTGCTTGGCGTCAACATGCAGACGAGCTTCATGCATCCGCCCTTCGGCTTCGCGCTGTTCTATCTGCGTTCGGTGGCGGCCCGCGTGCCTTACCTCGACCGGATCACCGGCAAACAGATCGCGCCGGTCACAACGGGGCAGATCTATTGGGGCGCGGCGCCGTTCGTCCTGATCCAGGTGATCATGATCGGGCTCACCATCGCCTTCCCGCAAATGGTCATGCGCTACAAGGGAAATGCCGTGGAGCCAAGCACCATCGACCTCAAGCTGCCGGACATGCCTTCGCTGTCGCCGCTCGGCACGCCGCCAGCGGACAATGGCGCGGCTCCGGCCAATGGCGGCGCGCCGGCGGCACCCGGGACGCCCGACCTGTCGCAACCGCCGAGCTTCGGCGACGCGCCGGCCAAGCCGGCCCCCGCGCCCGATCTCTCGCAGCCGCCCAAATTCAATTGAGGTTATCGCCATGAGAGCCATCCGGCTGGAGGCAGTGGGCAGCATAGGGTTGCGAGAGGTCCCCAAACCCGTTCCCGGGCCCGAGGACGTTCTCGTGCGCATCGAAGCCTGCGGCGTCTGTGGCACCGACCGGCACCTCTTCCATGGCGAATTTCCCTGCACGCCGCCGGTGACGCTCGGCCATGAGTTCTCCGGCATCGTCGAAGCTGTCGGCGAGGCGGTGTCAGACATTGCCGTCGGCGACCGGGTCACCGGCGATCCGAACATAGCCTGCGGACGCTGCGCCCATTGCCATGCCGGCCGCGTCAATCTCTGCGGCAATCTGAGCGCCATCGGCATCCACCGCGACGGCGGCTTTGCCGACTATGTGCTGATGCCGCAGAAGCAGGCCTTCCGGCTGCCGGCAAATCTCAAGCCGACGCATGGCGCCTTCTGCGAGCCGCTGGCCTGCTGCCTGCACGGCATCGACCTTGCCGCGATCCGGCCGGGTTCGTCGGTGGCGGTGCTCGGCGGCGGCGTCATCGGCCTGCTCGTCGTTCAGCTGGCCAAGCTGGCGGGCGCGGCGACCATCATCCTGTCGACCAGACAGGCCTCGCGCCGTACGCTCGCCGAAGAGCTCGGCGCGACCGCGACTGTCGATCCAAGTGCCAGCGACCCAATCGCGGCCATCGCCGGGCCGACTGGCCTGGCGCCCGGCGGCGTCGACGTGGTGCTGGAATGCGCCGGCGTGCGCGACACGGTCGAGCAGTCGATGCGGATGGCAAGGGCCGGCGGCACGGTCGTCATCGTCGGCGTCGTGCCGCAAGGCATGAAGGTGGAAGTCGAGCCGTTCGATCTCTTGTTTCGCGAACTGAAGGTGCTGGGTTCCTTCCTCAACCCGTTCACGCATGGACGGGCGGCTCAGCTGATCGCCTCCGGTGCGATCGAGATCGACCGGCTGATCTCGAGGCAGGTCAGCCTGGAAGAGGCGCCGGACGTAATCGCCAATCCGCCGGCGCCGGGCGAGGTCAAGGTGCTGGTGGTGCCGGGTCGAGGTTAAGACCTTCCATCGTTTGTGCCCCCAGCGCCTCTATCCAGGGGGAATTTCCAAATTGCCGAAGCCGGCGCCGCCCCTCGTCCCCCTGCCGGGACCTTCTCCCCGCATAGTGACGGGGAGAAGGGACTGGTCGCGGCCTACAGCTTGCCGTTGCGCTGCTGCACCATCATGAAGGTGTCGTAATTGTATTCTGCGACCTGGGCCCAGAGATAGTGCTCCTTGCGGAACGCCTTGATCGATTCCCAGATCTTCTTGAAGGGCGCGTTGTTGGATTCCATCTCGGCATAGACCTCGTTGGCCTTCTCGAAGCAGGCCGCCATGATCTCCTGGCTGAACGGCCTTAGCTTCGCGCCGCCGGCCACCAGCCGCCGCACCGCCGGCGGATTCACATAGTCGTATTTCTGCAGCATGTTTGCATCCGCGGCCTGCGCCGCGGTGCGCACCAGCGATTTGTAGGTCGGCGAGAGCTCTTCATATTTTGCCTTGTTGAACAGCAGGTGGACGGTCGGGCCGCCTTCCCACCAACCTGGATAGTAGTAGTAGGGCGCGACCTTGTAGAAGCCGAGCTTCTCGTCGTCATAGGGGCCGACCCATTCGGCGGCATCGATGGTGCCCTTTTCCAGCGCCGGATAGATGTCGCCGCCGGCGATCTGTTGCGGCACCACGCCGAGCTTCTCGACGACCTTGCCGGCAAAGCCGCCGATGCGCATCTTGAGACCCGACAGATCGGCGACGCTGTTGATTTCCTTGCGGAACCAGCCGCCCATCTGGACGCCGGTGTTGCCGCCCGGCAGGCCGAACAACCCTTGCGCTCCGAGGAATTCGTTGAACAGGTCGATGCCGCCGCCATGATAGTGCCAGGCGTTCATGCCGCGCGCGTTGAGCGAGAAGGGCACGGCGGCACCCAGCGCCCAGGTGGGATCCTTGCCCCAGTAATAATAGGCGACCGTATGCGCCGCTTCGACGGTGCCGGCGGCGGCGGCGTCGGCCGCCTGCAGGCCGGGCACCAATTCGCCCGAAGCGAAGACCTGGATCTGGAAATTGCCGTCGGTCGCTTCAGAAAGCATCTTGGAGAAGACTTCGGCGCCGCCATAGATCGTGTCGAGCGACTTCGGGAAGGACGACGCAAGCCGCCAGGTCACTTTCGGGTTGGACTGGGCAATGGCCGGCGTGGCAAGTGCCGCGGCCGCTGCGGCGGCGCCCACGCCGGACACGCCGGCCTTGCGAATGAATGAACGACGATCCATTAAGTTTCCTCCCTTGCGGATCAGCTGACCGATGCGAGGGCATCCTCGGTGCCCTGATCGGTTGGGGAGAAACATACACGGGCAAGAAGTCGAGTCCAGCGCCGCGGGCCGAGGTTGCCGCCATTCCGCAACGCCTGCAACTATAGTCTAACGTTCTCTTCGCTGGCCTATCTGAGGCGGCCAAACTTGCCATGGAAAAGCCGCGACGGATCGCTTATTTTATAGGCAGGACAAATCCTTGGTCTGATGGAAACCAAACCCAAAATGCAGCAGCCGCTCGTCGCCGTCTCGACCGACGTCCGCCAGTTCGACAATTACACCTGGCACGCAGCCCCCCAGCAATATCTGGAAGCCGCAGTCGCGGGCGCCGGCGTGTTCCCCTTGCTGGTGCCGTCCTTCGGCGATCGGCTCGACCTCGATGAATTGCTGTCGTCGGTCGATGGCGTCATGGTGACCGGTTCGAAGTCCAATGTGCATCCTTCGCTCTATGGCGGGGACCCGAGCGAGGCCAACGGCCCTTACGATCCGGCGCGCGACGCCACGACGCTGCCGCTGATCCGCAAGGCGATCGAGCGCGGCGTGCCGCTTTTAGCCATCTGCCGCGGCATCCAGGAACTGAACGTTGCGCTCGGCGGCACGCTGGGCACCGAAATCCAGGAGCGCGAGGGCTCGCTCGACCACCGCGCGCCGGTGAGCGACAATCAGGACGAGCGCTTCGGCATCCACCAGACGATTTCGATCAAGCCCGGAAGCTGCCTTGCCGGCGTATTCGGCGCCGGCGAAATCAAGGTGAATTCCCTGCATCGCCAGGCGATCGACCTGCTGGGCTCCAGGCTCCAGGTCGAGGCCTTGGCTGGCGACGGCACGATCGAAGCGGTTTCCGTCAAGGATGCCCGCGCCTTCGCGGTCGGCGTGCAATGGCACCCCGAATACTGGGTGAAGTCGGACAGCAATTCCGCCAAGATTTTTCGCGCATTCGGCGATGCCGTACGCCTGCATGCGGCCGCGAAAACAAGTGCCCGCGCCGCGGCAGAGTAAGCTCGGACAGTTCCGCGGTTATTCGCCCGTGTTCAGCGCCAGAATCGGTGCGACCGGCGCGTAGGATTCGTAGCCGTCGCCATCGGCAACGCCGAAGGTGACGATCGGGTCGACGCCGTTCTCGCTGAAGGCGACCGAGCCGTCCGTCTGTTCGCGCCAGAATTTCGCGTGCTCGATGCCAGGCATCAGCTTGCGGCAATTCGGGGCGACGGAAAGCAACGACAGGCCGTCCGAGACTTCGGCGCCGCGGTGGATGGCGCAGGCCGCCTCATCGCCATTGGCGGTCAACCGGTAAGTGTTTGTCGGGGCGACTTCCGTGGCCACGCTTTGGCCGTTGCCGCCATGCAGGAACTGAACGCCCCCGAACAACGCGACCGACGCCACCAGGCCAACGAACAGCTTCACCCTGTCTCTCCGCACATAACCAAGTATGCAGAATCATTCCAAAGGGTTAAGTGGGCGTTAATAGATGTGGCGACGTGTGCGGATTGGAGCAATCCCAGGCCGGGCTTCCGTCCGGAATGCACCAAAACAAAGAGATAGGCCGTTCGCCGTTTCATGAAACGGCGAAACGCTTCAGGCGCGCGCCTCGACGTTGAGCGTCTCAGGCACCGGCGTCAGCGGCCGGCGCTCGGTAAACCACGACACGAGGTTGTCGACGCACAGATCGGCCATGGCGCGACGGGTGTGGTCCGACGCCGAGCCGACGTGCGGCAGAAGCGAGGTGTTGGGAGCGTCGAGCAGAGCCTGCGGCACGTTCGGCTCATCGGCAAAGACGTCGAGCCCGGCGGCCGCGATGGTGCCGCTCTTGAGGGCGGCGGCCAGCGCCGCCTCATCCACCGTCGAGCCGCGGCCGATGTTGACCAAGACGCCGTCCGAACCCAGCGCCGACAGGATCGCGGCATTGATCGCTTTCTCCGTGGCGGCACCGCCCGGGGCAATGCAGACCAGCGTGTCGACGGCTTCGGCGAGGCCTTTGAGCGTGGCATGATATTCGTAAGGCAGGCCTTCGACCTTGCGGCGGTTGTGGTAAGCGATCGGCAGGCCGAAGGCTTCAAGGCGACGGGCGACGGCACGGCCGATGCGGCCCATGCCGAAAATGCCAATGCTGCGGCCGCGCAAGGTAAGCCGGCTCAGACGATAATTGCCCTTCTCCACCCAGTCGCCGTCGCGCAGCCATTTCTCCGCGGTGTAGAGCTCGCGCACGGTGTTGATCAAAAGGCCAATGGCGGTGTCGGCGACCTCCTCGGTCAAGACGTCGGGCGTGTTGGTGACCATGATGCCGCGCTTGGCCGCATGATTGGCGTCGACCGAATCATAGCCGACGCCGAAGCTGGCGATGATCTCGAGATCGGGCAGCGCGTCGATCATCGCCGCGTCGATGCCTGCGTAGGAGGCGATGCCACGCACCGTGGCGCGCATCTCGTCCGTCACCAGCCCAGGGTCGGCGCGTTCGATCCGCACAAGCTTGAACGCCTTGTCGATGCGGCCGACGGCATGGTCGTTGAAATCACCCGGCACCAGGATGGCCACCGGCAATTTTCCCTCGGCCTTGGTCATGCACGCTCCACCGGCTTGCCGGTCGACTGCCGCACGTGCAGTTCCGGCTTGATCAGCTCCTGCGAGGGCCGCACCGCCTGCCCGTTCAATTTGTCGAGCAAGGCGCTCGCGGCGCGGCGGCCGACCTCGCGCTGGCCGTTCCAGACCGTGGTCAGGGCCGGCGTCGCGATCGCCGCCTCCTCGAGATCGTCATAGCCGGTCACGGAAATATCGACGCCCGGCACGAGGCCGGCGCGCGCGATACCGTTCATCAGCCCGATCGCGACCAGATCGTTCCAGCAGCAGGCGGCGGTGGGCCTGTCCTTCAGCGCCAGAAACTGTCCCGCGGCCTCGAAACCCGCCTGCTTGGTGCGCGGCCCGGGAATGCGCCAGGACGGCTTCACTTCCAGGCCGGCCGCTTCCATCGCGTTGAGATAGCCCTGGTAGCGGTCGCGGCCGGTCGAGGTCTGGTCGGTGCCGCCGACCATGGCGATGCGCTTGTGGCCGAGCGAGATCAGATGATTGGTGGCGAGTGCGGTGCCATAGGCATCGTCGCCGCGGAACACCGGCACGCCGGCGCCGGCGACGGTGCGCGCGATCAGCACGGCCGGCAGGCCGTTTTCCTCGGCCATTATGATGTCCTCGGCCGGCGTGCCGATGGCCGGCGACATGATGACGCCGTCGGCGCCGAGCTGCAGCAACGTGTCGATGAAGGTGCGCTGCTTTTCCAACTGGTCGTAGTGGTTGGACAGGATGAAGGTCTGGCGGCTGCGATCGAGCTCGCTTTCGATCGAGCGCAGGATCTCGGCGAAGAACGGATTCATGATGTCGTGCACGACGACGCCGACGATGCCGGAGCGCGAGGTGCGCAGCGAGGCGGCGCGGCGGTTGTAGATATAGCCGATGGCGCGGGCGTGCTCCTTGATGCGCTCGCGCGTGGCGCCGGCCACCAGCGGGCTGTCGCGCAGCGCCAGCGACACCGTTGCCGTGGAGACGCCGAGCGCATCCGCGATCGTCGAAAGCTTGATCTTCTGTGCCAGTGCCCTTCGCTCCCCAGGGTCCTTGGATTCAAAGTCTTTAAATTTTTTAAAACGGCCTTATGCCACCGGATTCGGCGCAAATCAAAGTTTTTTCGCCAGCGCCTCGGCTTCGGTGTCGAGCGAGGCGGAGTTGCGGACGCGAAGCCGATGTTCGCGGTGGATGATGTAGAGGCCGCTGGCAACAATGATGGCAGCACCCAGCAACGTCCAGCGATCGGGGAACTGGTGGAAGATCAGCCAGCCGGAAATGATCATCCACACCATCTGCGAATAGGGATAAGGCGCGAGCTGCGTCGTGGTCGCCAGACGATAGGCCCGGACCAGCAAATAGTGGCCGCCCGCCCCGAAGACGCCCAGCATCAGGACGACGAACCATTGAAAGCCGCCGTGCGGCAGCGCAGGCGAGAAGGCAAGCATCGGGGCCAGCAACACCGACGGCGCCAGCGCCGAGAACAGGATCAGGCTTTCCGACGTTTCCGTCGCCGACATGCGCCGCGTCATGATGACGTAGAAACTGTTCGACAGCATCGAGCAGAGCGCGAAGAGATGGCCGATGCCGAACACGCCGACGCCGGGCCGGGTGATGACCAGAACACCGACAAAGCCGGTGAGGATCGCCAGCCAGCGCCGCCAGCCGGCCCATTCGCCGAGCAGCGGCCCGGCAAGCGCGGTGATGACCATCGGGCCGAAGAAATAGATCGACGTTGTCTCGGCCAGCTGCAGCGTCTTGAGCGCCAGGATGTTGAACATGGTCGAGCCGAAAAGCATGCATCCGCGCAAAATATGCGCCGGCAGGTTGTTAGCGCGAAAACGTGCCGGCTCGCGCCAGCCGCGCAAGAAAAGGCCGACCAACAGCACATGAACGGTGAAGCGGGTCCAGGCGACGATCAACGCCGAGACGCCGGCCAGCACCAGATATTTGCTGGAGGTGTCGAGAAAGGTGAAGCAGACATAGACGCAAAGCATCAGAAGCATCGCCGCGGGCGGCGTTGCGCTGTCGTCTTGGGTTCGGGAAACGGACAAATTCGGGCCGAAAGGAAACAAAGGCGGAAGCCCAACCTTTGCGGCAATCAAAGCTTGCCGGCAAGCCAATTGTCCGACGTGGCCGGACCAAAAGCGGCCGCTGCAACAACGCCCCGGCGTTCAGCCATGCATTCGGGCGCCCTTGGTGATCTTGTCGACGAGCTTTTTGTCCCCGCGCAAGGCGATACCAACGATCCTGGCATCGTCCGGCGCGAATTCGGCGAAGACGGCGCGGTTGGCGGCATCATGGCCGGTCGAAAACATTTCCTCGACATAGGCTGACGTCGTCACGCCGCGCTCCAATGCCCTGCGATGGATCGTGCCCAGCGTCGCCGCATCGGCCGACAGGACGATGACCGGCTGGATCGACATCGGGTTGTAGAGGTTGCCGGCATGGTCGCGATAGGGCTCGCCTATGATCTCGGGGAATTGCGCGACGATGCCGCTGGTCAGGAACGCGGTGACGTTGAGCTTCTGCCACACGGGCAGATCCTCTCTCAGGACAATTGCAATTTTCGTATCGAACACCAAGATTGAAACTCCGGGACTGCCCATGACGGGCGGGGAAAGGCGATGGCGCAGGCTCTAGGCGCAGAAGCGAAGGAAGGTCTTGAACGTTCGTGCGCGGATGCGGCCAACGGCGATCGCATCGTGTCGGCGCCGGGCGGCTCGGGCCTCGAACGCATCGAGGCGCGTTTCCACGGCAACGCCTTCGAGCTGCATCGCCACGACACCTATGCCATTGGCGTGACGTTGCAGGGCGTGCAGCGCTTCCACTATCGCGGCGCGCTGCGGCACAGCCTGCCGGGCCAGGCGATCGTGCTGCATCCGGATGAATTGCACGATGGCGGCGCCGGAACAGAAGACGGCCTGCGCTACCGAATCCTGTATCTGGAGCCGTCCCTGCTGCTTGATTGCCTCGATGGCGAGCCGCTGCCTTTCGTCCGTGACGCCGTGGTCGACGATCCGGCGTTGCGCGACACGCTGCTCTCGGCGCTGGCGCCGCTGGACGAAGCACTCGGCGACCTGTTCGTGGCGGATTTCGTTGCGCAGCTGGCGCAACAGCTGAAACGCCACGCCGGGCAGCCGGCAAAGTCGACAGGCAAGACCGCATGGCGCGCCGCCGCGCTTGCCCGCGACTATCTGGAGGAGAATGCCGAGCGGCCGGTGCGCTCCGATGAGCTGGAAGCCGTTACCGGCCTCGACCGTTACGCGCTCTCGCGCCATTTTCGCGCCACCTATTCGACCAGCCCGCATCGCTTCCTGCTGATGCGGAGACTGCAAAGGGCGCGACGCATGATTGCCGAGGGAGAGTCGCTGGCGGAGATCGCCGCCGCCGCCGGTTTCAGCGACCAGAGCCATTTCAACCGGCATTTCAAGAAGGCTTTTGGATTGACGCCGGGGCGCTGGGCGGCGCTGGTAAGCGCGTAAGCGCGATGCCCAGCATCGTCGCTTAACCGCGAGACGTCCGGTGATGGCGCTCAGGCGCGACGCGCAGCGTCGTCGCTCTTTCCGCTAAGCCGGTGTGTGGAGCGACGATGCTGCGCATCGCGCTTGGATCGCTCGAGACGACGCTATCGCGTCGCTCGTTAATGGGAACGCCGCACGGTTGAGCGACGACGCTTCCGCGTCGCGCTTAATCATCCATCTCCGCGTCGTCATCCATGAGCACCAGGTCTTCGTTCGACAGGTTCGCCTCGATACGGGCGAGCAGCTTGAACAGCGCTTTCTGGTCCTTCTTGTCGAGGCCCTTCAGCGCCTGCTTCTCGGTCTTCTTGACCGACTTCTCGATGGCGCGGATGGTCTCGCGGCCGGACTCGGTGAGGAAGATGTGGGCCTGGCGGGCATCGGAGTTGGAAGCTCGCTTTTCAAGGAAACCCTGGGCCTGCAGCCGGTTGATGGTCTTGGTGATGGTCGGCGGACGCACGCCGAGCCGGCCGGCGAGATTGCCTGGGGTCTGGCCGTCCTCGCGGTCCAACGCCAGCATGATCTGGTCCTGGCCGGCATAGAAGCCGTGCGCCAGAAGCCGCGCGGCGAGCGCCGTTCGCGCGAGCCTTGCCGCCGAATGCAGCCGGCTCATTGTCGCTGTCTTGTCCGCCTTGGCCATGGTCGTTCCCTCTTCAGCCGAACCGGCGCGGGCAAGCATAGAGGCTGTCCGGCGGCTGGCAAATGACGATTTAAAGAGTCCGGCTTTGCAGAACGCTTTGCCGGCAAGCATTGCGGTGCCCGCGCAGGTGATGCCAGATGTTTATTTCAGTTAGATGACAAACGACTTTTGCGACGGCGAGATTCACGGCGGAAGCCGGCCAGAGCCATTGGACGCTCACGCGGCGCCGCCGTTTGGCCCGCATGGGCCGCCGCCGATCGATCCTCGGCGCCATCCCGGCTGAAGCGGCCGCCTGGCCCATCGGTTTGGCGCGTGCAAAAGCGCGGCACCCATCCTATATGAGGCCGACAACCCAAGATTTTCGAGGCCAAGATTTCGAGGCAAGCCATGAGCGATGCACAGACGCAAATCCCCGTAACCGTTCTCACCGGCTATCTCGGCGCGGGCAAGACGACGCTGCTCAACCGCATCCTGTCGGAGAACCACGGCAAGCGCTACGCCGTCATCGTCAACGAGTTCGGCGAGATCGGCATCGACAACGACCTGATCGTCGAATCCGACGAGGAAATCTACGAGATGAACAATGGCTGCGTGTGCTGCACGGTGCGCGGCGATCTGATCCGTGTCGTCGAGGGCCTGATGAAACGCCCTGGCCGCTTCGACGCCATCGTCGTCGAGACCACGGGTCTCGCCGATCCGGTGCCGGTGGCGCAGACGTTCTTCATGGACGACGACGTGCGCACCAAGACCAAGCTCGACGCGGTTGTGGCGCTGGTCGACGCCAAGCACCTGCCGCTGCGCTTGAAGGATTCCAAGGAGGCCGAGGACCAGATCGCCTTCGCCGACGTGGTGGTGCTGAACAAGACCGACCTTGTCACGCCTGACGAGCTGGAAAAGGTCGAAGCGACGATCCGCGCCATCAACCCGGCGGCCAGGATCCATCGCACCCAGCGCTCCGGCGTGGCGCTTAGCGAAGTGCTCGACCGCGGTGCCTTCGACCTGTCGCGCGCGCTGGAGAACGATCCGCACTTCCTCGACGCGGACGACCACGACCACGACCACCATCATCATGACGGCCACGATCATCACCATCACCACCATGCTTCCGACATCCACGACGTGACGGTGAAGTCGGTGTCGCTGCGCGGCGGCGAGATGGACCCGAAGAAATTCTTCCCCTGGATCGAGAAAGTGACCCAGATGGAAGGGCCTAACATCCTGCGGCTGAAGGGCATCATCGCGCTGAAGGGCGACGAGGACCGCTATGTGCTGCAGGGCGTGCACATGATCCTCGAGGGCGATCACCAGCGCGCCTGGAAGGACGGCGAGAAACACGAAAGCCGGCTGGTCTTCATCGGCCGCGATCTCGACGCCGAGCGGTTGCGCAAGAGTTTTGAAGCCTGCCAAGCGGCTTGATTTCCTGACTTTCAGGCGCTAGCGCTGCCCCTTCGTCCTTCTCTCCTTGTGAGAGAAGGTGGCCTCGCGAAGCGAGGTCGGATGAGGGGGTGCTTGGCAGCGACGGCGATCCGTCACCCACCCCTCATCCGTCTTGGCGCTACGCGCCAATCCACCTTCTCCCACAAGGGGAGAAGGTGGAGCCACACCCAGCCGCGCTGGCTAATCTCGAACGGACCGCTTGCATGCCCACAGTCGCCCCGCTTGATCTCGAAGGCCATTGCGTTGCGGCGGTGTTCCTCAACGACGTGCCGCATTTCGCTTTGGCCGACGGCGCGATCCACCGGTTGGACAATGGACAAAAGACGGTGCAGGCCAATGACGGCCTGCTTGCCACCTTCCACGACGCGGCCAACGACCGGCTGATCACCGGCGGCGAGGACGGCAAGGTGTTTGCCGTGAAGGCCTGTGGGGAGGTGAATGAACTCGCCAATGCGGGCAGGAAATGGGTCACCAGCGTCAGCGCCGGACCACAGGGCGCGATCGCCTGTGCCTCGGGCAAGACCGCCTTCGTGCGTTTCGCCGACGGCAAGATCAAGGAATTTACCCATCCGCGCTCGGTGGAGGGGCTCGCCTTCTCGCCCAAGGGGATGCGTTTCGCCGTCGCCCGCTACAATGGCGCGACGCTGCATTTCCCGGCCGCCGAGGGCAAGCCGGTGGAGCTCGAATGGGCCGGCGCCCATACCGGCATCACCTTTTCGCCGGACGGCGCCTTCCTCGTCACCACCATGCAGGAAAACGCGCTGCATGGCTGGAAGCTTGCCGACGGCAAGCACATGCGCATGAGCGGCTATCCGGGCAAGGTGAAAAGCCTGTCCTGGAGCGTGAAGGGCAAATGGCTGGCGAGCTCGGGCGCGCCGGCGGCGATCGTCTGGCCCTTCGCCAGCAAAGACGGGCCGATGGGCAAGGCGCCGCTGGAGCTCGGCACGCGCGGCAACACCATGGTGACATGCGTCGCCTGCCATCCGAGCCAGGATGTCGTGGCGATCGGCTACGAAGACGGCATGGTGATCGCGGCGCGCTTCGCCGACGCCAAGGAGGTGCTGCTGCGTCGCCCCGGCAAGGGCGCCGTCACCTCCATGATGTGGGACAAGGAAGAGCGACGCATCGTGTTCGGCAGCGCGGCCGGCGATTGCGGCGTGATCGATATTACGGGGTGAGGCAGTAGGGAATAGGGAATAGGCAGTAGGGAAATAGAAAAAGAGCTCTACTGCCTACTGCCTATTCCCTAATCCCTACTGCCTGATCCAACGTCCGCCCCCGACGCGGCCAATTGCGGTTTTGCAAACCGGTTGGCAGAGTGCCGCGCGAACACAGGGGTTTTCATGCAGGCACCGGATAGTTCAACCAGGTCCATCGGCGGCATCGACGTCGCCCGCATCGCCGAATTGCGCGAGACGGAGGCAGCCGCCTTCCGTAAGGCACGGCCGAAATCCGAGGCGAAGCTGGGCAACGGCATCGTCGGTTTCCTCGGCGGCGTGCCGATGCACTGGATGACCGACTGGCCGACGCCGTTCCCGATCCTGGTCGACGGCGCGAAAGGCGCCACCATTACCGACATCGACGGCAACAAGCTCGACGATTTCTGCCTCGGCGACACCGGTTCGATGCTCGGCCATTCGCCGCCGGCGGTCGCCCGCGCCATCCGCCGGCAGTCCGGGCGCGGGCTGACCTATATGCTGCCCAGCGAGGATGCGCTGGCGATCGGCGCGCTGCTGCAGCAGCGCTTCGGCCTGCCCTACTGGCAGATCGCCACGACCGCCACCGACGCCAATCGCTTCGCGCTGCGCGTCGCCCGTGCCGTGACCGGGCGCGAGAAGATCCTGGTCTTCAACGGCTGCTATCACGGCTCGGTCGACGAGACGATGGTGCGGCTGATCGACGGCAAGCCGGTGAATAGGCCTGGATTGGCCGGCGAATTCCGCGACCTGACGCGAGCAACGAAGGTTGTCGAATTCAACGATGTTGCCGCATTGGAAGCAGCGCTGGCTGACCGCGACGTCGCCTGCGTCATCGCCGAGCCGGTGCTGACCAATTCCTGCATGGTGCTGCCGGAACCCGGCTTTCACGACACGCTGCGACGTTTGACCCGCGAAGCCGGCACGCTGCTTCTGATCGACGAGACGCACACGATTTCGACCGGCCCCGGCGGCTATACGCGCAAGCACGGGCTGGAGCCGGACCTGTTCGTGCTTGGCAAGCCGGTAGCGGGCGGCGTGCCGGCGAGCATCTGGGGCATGAGCGAGGAGGTCGCCACGCGCTACGGCGCCTACAACCGGGTGAAGGAGCCCGGCTATTCCGGCATGGGCACGACGCTGTCTGCCAACCCGCTGCAATTCGCGACGATGCGGGCGACGCTGGAAGAGGTGATGACCGAGGAGGCCTACGCCCATATGGACCGGCTGGCGCGCCGCCTCGACGCCGGGCTGACATCCGTCATCGCGCGCAACAAGCTGCCCTGGCATGTCGCGCGTGTCGGCGCCCGTGTCGAGTTCATCTGCGCGCCTGGGCCGCTGCACAATGGCGGCGAGGCGGAAAAGGCGCATGCGCCTGAGCTGGAGGCCGCAATCCATGTGGCGCTGGTCAATCGCGGCGTGCTGATCGCGCCGTTCCACAACATGATGCTTATCTCGCCGGCAACGACTTCAGCGCAAGTGAGCCGGCTGATCGCCGCCTTCGCCGCGGTTGCGGCAAGGCTTACGGCGTGAGAAAAGCGGCGATGGACAATCCGAACGCCGTAACAACTTCGCCCTCCGGCTCGACGCCTGCCGAGGCGAAGGCCTTTCTCGACGCGCATCCGGAGATCGAGGCGTTCGACATCGTGCTTACCGACGCCAACGGCATCGGCCGCGGCAAGATCGTGCGCCGGCACGAGCTGATGGGCATTTTCGAGAACGGTCGGCACCTTCCGATCTCGATCCTCGGCCTCGACATCACCGGCGAGGACGTGCACGAAACCGGGCTGGTCTGGGACACCGGCGACGGCGACCTGCGCGCATGGCCGATCCCAGGCACGTTGGCGCCGCTCTTCGGCACCAACCCGCCGCGCGGCCAGGTGCTGATGTCGATGCACCACCTCGACGGCGCGCCGATGACCTCAGACCCGCGGCTGGTGCTGGCAAGGCAGGTGGAACTGCTGGCGGCACGCGGCCTGCATCCGGCCGGCGCCTTCGAACTCGAATTTTTTCTCCTTGCCAACGAACGTGACGCGGACGGCAAGGTGCAAGCCGCGCGCGCGGTGCTCGACGGCCGCCGCTCGGCCAAGACCGAGGTCTATTCGGTCGACCATCTGCATGGTATGGAGCCGCTGTTTTCCGACATCTATGCGGCTGCCAAGGCGCAAGGCATCCCGGCCGAAACCGTCATTTCCGAATACGCGCCCGGCCAGTACGAGCTGACGCTCAACTACCGCAAGGACGTTATGCGGGCAGCCGACGATCTCGTCATGCTGAAGCGGCTGGTCAGGGCGCAGGCGCGCCGGCACGGCGTCACCGCCTGCTTCATGGCCAAGCCGATCGAGGCCTATGCCGGCTCGGGCATGCATTTCCATGTCTCGCTGCAGGACGATGCTGGCCGCAACGTCTTCACCGAGGCCGCCGGTGAAAAGTGGTCGCCAACACTGCTCAATGCGCTTGGCGGCCTGATCCACACCATGGCGGAATCGATGCTGGTGTTCGCGCCGCACGCCAATTCATGGCGGCGCTTCGTCGCTCAATCCTACGCGCCGGTGGCGCCGACATGGGGCGTCAACAACCGCTCGGTGGCGCTGCGCGTGCCGGCGGGCGACGCCAAGAACCGCCGCATCGAGCACCGGCCGTCGGGCGTCGACGCCAATCCCTACCTGATCGCCGCAACGGTGCTGGCCGGCATCGTCAAAGGCCTGGATGAGGGTCTGGACCCCGGCCCCGAGACGACCGGGAATGGCTACGAGCAGGCACCGGAGAAATCGACCATGCCGGCCGACTGGCGCGCCGCGATCGAGGCGGCCAGGAGCTCCGATTTCCTGAAATCAGCGCTCGGCGCTGACCTGCATCGCACCTTCGTGGCGATCAAGCAGGCGGAATATCTGCGTGTCGCCCGCACCGTCAGCGAGTTGGATTATCATCTCTACCTGCACGAGGTGTGAGGGCTGGGCGCCGGCAAGCGCGACGCGCCGGTCGAGGACGATGCCGAGGCGCTGCGGCGGACCTATTTCGAAAACATCTTCAACCCGGCCCGCCTCAAGGTGAAGGCGATGCAGAAGAAGATGCCGAAGAAATATTGGGGGAACCTTCCCGTGGCCTCACTCATTCCAGATCTGATAGCAGGAGCGGATAGAGCCGCGTCAGAGATGATCGCCCGGATGCCAACCACCCCAGCACCGCACCATGCCAAGGTGAAGGTCAAGCACTGGCCGACGCCCGAGCCGGCCGATGTGGTTGCGCCTGAAGCCGAAGACATTCCGGAGTTGCGCGAAGAGGCGAAAGGCTGCCATCGCTGCCCGCTCTGGCGCGATGCGACGCAGACGGTGTTCGGCGAGGGACCGGAGAATGCCAACGTGATCTTTGTCGGCGAACAGCCCGGCGACCAGGAGGATCTGGCCGGCAAGCCTTTCGTCGGACCGGCGGGCAAGGTGTTCGACAGCATCCTGGACGATGCCGAGATTGACCGCCGCAAGGTCTATGTGACCAATGCGGTGAAGCACTTCAAATTCGAGCCGCGCGGCAAGAGGCGCATCCATTCGAAGCCCAATGCCGGCGAAATCCAGGCATGCCGCTGGTGGCTGGACAAGGAGCTCGATCTGATCAAGCCGAACCTCGTGGTGGCGCTCGGCGCGACGGCGGCGCAGTCGCTGCTCGGCAAGGCGGTGCCGATCACCAAGATGCGCGGCGATGTGATCGAGCGCGAGGATGGCTTGCGCGTGTTCGTGACCATCCACCCCTCCTTCATCCTGCGCATCCGCGATCGGGAGGACAAGGAGGCCGAGAAGGAGCGGTTCTTGCAGGATATGCGGAAGGTGAAGCAGCTGATGGCTGCTTGACGGGGTATTGCTAGCCGCGTCTCTTTCGATCATCATGTAATGCCGATTAAGCGGCGATCGTCCGCGCTGCCCCTCATTGCCCTGCCGGGCATTTCTCCCCGTATAGTGACGGGGAGAAAGAGCTGTCGCGCAGCGCTTCGCCAATCGCCAGCGTGGCGCGGCTATCGCCTTCTCCCCGTTCACGGGAGAAGGTGCCCAAAGGGCGGATGAGGGCCAGCGCCTGCGCTCGCAAAGATGACACGGCGGTCGTCGTCTAGAGCAATTCCAGGAAAAGTGTGAGCGGTTTTCCGTTCGGAATTGCATCAAAACAAAGGGATAGAGCGGTTCGCCGTTTCCGTGAAACGGTGAAACGCTCTAACGGACGAGTATCGCCCTCAGATCATTCACGTTCGTCCCAGTCGGACCCGGGACAAACAAATCCCCGACCGCATTGAAAGCCGTCCAGGCGTTGTTGCCGGCGAGCATCGCCTTGGCGTCGGCGCCGGCCGCACGCATGCGCGAGACCGTCGAGCCGTCGGCGAAGGCGCCGGCATTGTTCTCGGAGCCGTCGATGCCGTCGGTGTCGGCGGCCAACGCATGTATGCCGTTCACGCCATCGATGCCGATGGCAAAGGCGAGCAGGAATTCGGAGTTGCGGCCGCCTTTGCCCTTGGCGCGCAGCGTCACCGTCGTCTCGCCACCTGACAGGATCAGCACCGGCTTGGCGAAGGGGCGATTGCGGGTCGCCACCTCGCGCGCGATCGCGGCATGCACGCCGCCGACCTCACGCGCCTCGCCTTCGATCGAATCCGAGAGGATGACGGCCTCGATGCCTTGCCGCTTCGCTTCGGCGGCCGCCGCTTCCAGCGACACGCCGGCCGAGGCGGTCAGGTGCACCTCGTTGCCGGCGAAGCGCGGATCGTCGGGACGCGGTGCGGCCGCCGCTGGCGACTGGATATGCGCCATCACCGAAGCCGGCAGCTTCATGCCATAGGCGGCGATCGACGCCAGCGCATCCTCGCGGCTGCCTGTGTCGGGAATGGTCGGTCCTGAGGCAACCAGCGCCGGGTTGTCGCCGGGAATGTCGGAGACGACCAGCGACACCACGCGCGCCGGATGAGCGGCCGCGGCCAGGCGTCCGCCCTTGATGGTCGAGACATGCTTGCGGATGGTGTTCATCGCCGCGATCGGCGCGCCGGAGGCAAGCAGCGCCTCGTTGACGGCGATCTCGTCGGCAAGCGTCAATCCGGCAGCGGGCGACGGCAGCAGGGCCGAGCCGCCGCCGGAGATCAGCGCTACCACCAGATCGTCAGCGGTTAAGCCCTGTACCTTCTCAAGCAGCCGGCGCGAGGCTTCCAGGCCGGCGGCATCCGGCACCGGATGCGCCGCCTCGATGATTTCGATACGCTCGCATCTGGCACCGTAACCGTAGCGGGTGACGACAAGGCCGTCGACGGGACTGTCCCAGACCTTCTCGAAGGCTGCCGCCATCTGCGCCGAGCCTTTACCCGCGCCGATGACGATGGTGCGGCCCTTCGGCTTCGCCGGCAAATGACTGCGGATCGTCTTTTCCGGGTCGGCGGCGGCGACGGCGGCGTTGAAGATCGAGGTCAGGAAGCTTTTCGGGTCGGTCATTTTTCTTCCGGCGACAGCGCGAGCCCGCTCGCATCGATGCCAAGATGGGCGCAAAGCGCGTCGACGACTACGCCATGGTCCTCGCGCTCGGGCAGGCCCGAGACGGCGATGACACCGATAACGCCGGCGCCCTTGACGGTGACCGGGAAGCCGCCGCCGGCCAGCACGTAGTCGGCGATGTCCAGACCCTCACCGACCTTGAAAGTGCGGTCCGATCTCTGCTGCTCCAGCACCAGGCGATAGGTGCTTCTCAGATAGCGCTTCACGACGTTGATCTTGCGCCGCGCCCAGTCGGGATTGGAAGCATTCGAGCCCGGCATCGCGGCGTAGAAGAGCGGCCGGTCGAAGGTCCTGATGTCGACGATAACAGGCAGGTTTTCCTTCAGCGCCCGGTCCCTGATGGCAGAGCCGATCTTGAAAGCGACGGCCTCGTCGAAGGCCTGGAAGACCAGCGTGGCTTCCTGTTTCTTGATCAGAGCGATGTCGTCGGCGGTGGCCATGGCGTTCCCCTGTCAGCGTCGAGGCACGCTTTGGCCGATGACTGACGCCGGGTCAAGCCAAGAGCGCATCGAAGCTCACGCCGCAATGGCGCTCTTCGCCGGCCGCCCCGCCACATAAACCTCGCGCACGGCGCGGTCGTCGCCCAGCGTCTGCAGCAGGAAGAGTTCTTCCGCCAGCGTTTCCACCGTCTCCATCCTGAGCCGCATGCCCGGCGTGGCGCGGGCGTCGAGCACGACGATATCGGCATCGGTGCCTTCGTCCAGCGTGCCGACCTTGTCGGCCACCGACAGCGCCTCGGCATTGCCGCGCGTCAGCTGCCAGAAGGATTGGAACGGGTTGAGCTTCTCACCGTTCAGCGCGATGACCTTGTAGCCCTCGTCCATGGTGCGCAGCATCGAATAGTTGGTGCCGCCGCCGACATCGGTGGCGGCCGCGATCCTGAGCGGTGCCTCGCGCCGGCGATAACGCTGATAGTCGAACAGGCCGGAACCGAGGAAGAGATTGGAGGTCGGGCAGAACACCGCGACCGAGCCCGATCGCGACAGCGCATCCGCCTCGCGTTCCGACAGGTGGATGCAGTGGCCGAACAGGCTCTTCTTACCGAGCAGGCCATAATGTTCATAGACGTCAGTGTAGTCGCGCGACCAGGGATAGAGCTCCTGGGTGAAGGCGATCTCGGCGTGGTTTTCCGACAGATGCGTCTGCATGTGGAGATCGGGATATTCGCGGCACAGCGCGCCGGCCATCTCCAGCTGCTCGGGCGTTGACGTGATGGCGAAGCGCGGCGTGATGGCACAGAGCTGGCGGCCCTTGCCGTGCCATTCGGCGATGAGCGCCTTGGTATCGTCATAGCCGGTCTGGGGCGTGTCGAGCACGCCGTCCGGCGCGTTGCGGTCCATCATCACCTTGCCGGCGATGTTGAGCATGTTGCGTTCATGCGACTCGGCGAAGAAGGCTTCGGCGGAAGATTTGTGGACCGAGCAATAGGCAGCGACCGTCGTCGTGCCATGCCGCAACATCTCGTCGAGGAACAGCCGTGCGATGCGGCGTCCATGCTGCGCGTTCTGGAATTTCGATTCTTCCGGAAACGTGTATTTGTTCAGCCAGTCGAGCAGCTCGGCGCCGTAAGACGCGATGATCTGCATCTGCGGCACATGCACATGGGCATCGAGGAAGCCCGGCAGGATCAGATGCTGACGATGGTCGATCGTCTCGACACCGGCGCCCGCCTTCTTCAGGACCTCCGCATAGGAGCCGGCGGCGACGATCCTGCCATTGTCGATCAGCAGACCGCCATCCTCCTCGTAGAGCCAGGCGGAATGGTCGTCTATCGCTTCGGGCCAGCGCCGGAAAGACAGCGTGCGGCCGCGCAGAAGTTTCGATGTCATGCTCACTTTCCGGCGCCTTCGAACCAGGCGACCAGGAGGGCCCGTTCCTGGTCGGTTATGTGGCTGACGTTGGCGGGCGGCATGGCATGCGCCCGGCCGGCCTGAATATAGATCTCGCGCGCATGCTCGGCGATGCGCTCGTCGGTGTCGAGCAGCACGCCTTTCGGCGCATGGTAGATGCCTTCATAGACCGGCTCTTGTGTGTGGCACATCGAGCAACGGCCAAGCACCGTGTCGCGCACCGCAGGGAAGTGGGCCGAAGCGATGTAGACCTGGGCGGCGGCCGACGCGGCGGAAGCCTTCGGCTCGCCGGTCAGCACTTTCGGCACGGTCGACAGCCAGATGATGATCATGAACAGCACGGCGGCGCCCAGCCAGGTCCAGGTCGGGTTGCCTTTTCGCGCATGCATCGTGTTGAAATAGTGCCGGATCAGCACGCCGATGATGAAGACCAGCGAGGCGATGATCCAGTTGAACTGGGTGCCGAAAGCCAGCGGGTAGTGGTTCGACAGCATCAGGAACAGGACCGGCAAGGTCAGGTAGTTGTTGTGCAGCGAGCGCTGCTTGGCGATCTTGCCGTATTTCGGGTCGGGCTTGCGTCCGGCGATCAGGTCGGCGACGACGATCTTCTGGTTGGGGATGATGACCATGAAGACATTGGCCGACATGATCGTGGCGGTGATGGCGCCGAGATGCAGGAAGGCGGCGCGGCCGGTGAAGAGGTGTGTCAGCCCCCAGGCGATGAAGACCAGCACGCAATAGAGCACCAGCATCAGCCCGGTATCGCTTTTACCCAACGGCGAGCGGCAGAGCAGGTCGTAGACGATCCAGCCGACGCCGATGGTGGCCAGCGACAGAAGAATGCCGACCGGCACCGAGATGTTGAGCACATTGGGGTCGATCAGGAAGAGATCGGCGCCGGCATAGTAGACCACGCAGAGCATGGCGAAGCCCGACAGCCAGGTGGCGTAGGATTCCCATTTGAACCAGGTGAGGTGCTCCGGCATCTCGGCCGGCGCCACCAGGTATTTCTGGATGTGATAGAAGCCGCCGCCATGCACTTGCCATTCCTCGCCGAAGGCGCCGGCAGGCATGCCCGGCCGCTGGCGCAGGCCAAGATCGAGCGCGACGAAATAGAAGGACGAGCCGATCCAGGCGATGCCGGTAATGACATGCAGCCAGCGGACCGCAAAACTCAGCCAGTCCCAGAAAATCGCGAAATCCGTCATCGAGTGGCCCCTGGGAACTCGTCCTTGCCGATGAGAGGGACTTTACGGGCTGGAGCGCAAACGAAAAGAGGCGAGGTGCGCGATGACTTTCAAAAAAAAATAAAAAATACTAGGCTTGCTTCTCCCAGCCTTTTTAGAGCCACGGAAGCCGCCGCATGGCCTATCTCGACAACATTGCCGTCTTCGTCCGCGTCGTCGAACTCGGCAATCTGTCGGCGGCGGGGCGCGACATGCGCATTTCGCCGGCGGTCGCCTCCAACCGCATCAAGGAACTGGAAAAGCATCTCGGGGTCAGGCTGTTCAACCGCACCACAAGGCAGTTGATGCCGACCGAGCACGGCACGGTGTTCTACACCGGCGCCAAGCAGGTACTGGACGCGATCACCGAGGCGGAAGCCGCGGTCGCGGCACTTTCCGGCCAGCCGCGCGGCACCATCAGGGTCACGGCGCCGCTCGGCCTCGGCCGGCGGCTGATCGCTTCCGGCATTCCGGATTTCCACGACAGATACCCCGATATCGAGGTGCGGCTCAGGCTTTCCGACCACAATGTCGATATCATGAAGGAAGGCATCGACGTCGCCTTCCGACTCGGCATCATCGAGGATTCGAGCCTCAGGATGCGCGGCATCATGGAATGCGAGCGCGTGCTGGTGGCCGCGCCGAAATATCTGGAAGCCCGCGGCGAGCCGGCCGAGGCGCAGGAACTGATCGGCAAGAAGCACGACTGCCTGATGTTGCGTTATGCCGGCGCGCGCGAATATGTCTGGACGCTGCAAACGCCGAGCGGACCGCAGAAATTCGAGGTGCACGGCCCCTACGACACCGACGACGGCGACGTTCTGACCGGCTGGGCCTTGTCGGGCCGCGGCATCATCAACAAGCCGCGTTTCGAGGTCGAGCCGTTCATCCGCGACCGGCGGCTGAAGGTGATCCTGCCTCAGGCGCCGCCGACGCCGGTGCAATTCGCCGCCGTCTATCCGCACAAGAAGCTGCAGGATCCGAAGGTGCGGCTGCTGCTCGACTTCATGGCCGAGCGCTGCCAGCGGCTGATCAAGGACCTCTTGGCCGGAAAGTAAAGCTGGTAGCGTTGTGTCGCGATTGGCCGAAGCGTCCGTGACGTCGTCATCCACTTGCTCCGCCATAGAATGACGACTTGATGGGCGTTCAGGCTAATCGTCTTCAGGCCGTAAAGACCTCCATCTCGGCACACGGGAAGGCTGGCTGGCAAGTGACAGTCCGGTGGCCCATTTGCTCCCGTTGCCTTGCGCGAAAGCGAGCCTAGGTTGGTAGCCAAAACGGCTGCCGATTTTCACGGCGACCGAAGGGCCGCACATGCATCTCGCCATTTCGCTGAACATCGCCGCCGCCGACGGACAAGACGTCCTGAACTTCGGCCAGATCAGCGCCTTGGTGCGGAACGCGGAGGCGGCGGGCGTGGACATGGTCATCATTTCCGACTCCGCCGATACGCCATCGAGCAGCCCGTTCGAAGCGACCACGCTGCTGGCCGCTTTGGCGACGGTGACCGACAGGATCGGACTCGTCGCCAGCGCCTCGACGCTCGCGCATCAGCCCTACAATTTGGCGCGCCGCTTTGCCTCGCTCGACATCATCAGCCATGGCCGCGTCGGCTGGAACGCCACGACGGCGCAGAACCCGCGCGAAGCTGCGAATTTCAGCCGGCCGGAAGGTTTCTCCGACGATGATTTTCGCCGCCGCGCCAGGGAGTTCATCAACATTGTGCGGCTCTTGTGGATCGGCTGGGAACATGACGCCTTGTTGTTCGACAAGGCCTCAGGCCGCTTCCACGATCCGGACAAGATGCACCCGGCGAACTTCACCGGTGAATTCTTCTCGGTGCGCGGGCCGCTCAATGTCGCCCGTTCGCCGCAAGACGTGCCAGTGCTGGTGATGTCCGGCTTGGCAGGGACCGAGCTCGATTTCGCCAGTCGCCGCGCCGATGTCGTGCTGCTGGACAAGCTTGAATCGTCGGGCGCGAGAGCGACCCGCGATGAGATCAAACACAGGGCGCACGAAGCAGGGCGCGACCCGGTGGCGATCAAGGTGCTGGCGACGGCCGATGCGGGGTCGGAACACGATGGCCGTAGTCTGGAGGACCTATGCCTCTCATCCGGCTGCGACGGCATCGTTCTGACTGTGCAGCCTCGGGCTGCCGCAGTGGAGGCTTTTGTCGAGCGATTGCTGCCGGAACTCAAGCGACACGGATTTGCCAAGGCACAGCCGGGCAAGACGCTGCGCGATCGCCTTGGGTTGAGTGAGGATAGCAAGCCATGAGCGCGCGTCAGATAAAGCTCGGCCTGTTTTTGTGGGCGACCGGCCATCACATCGCCGCATGGCGTCATCCGGACGCGCATGTGAGAGCCGGCATCGACATCGACCACTACATAGAGCTGGCGCGCACGGCCGAAGCGGCGAAGTTCGACATGGTGTTCTGCGAGGACGCCGCCGGCCTGCGCGAGGCCAATATCAACATCGCCAGCCAGACCTCGCGCTCGATCGGCTTCGAGCCGATCAGCCTGCTTTCGGCGCTGGCCGCGCAGACCGAGCGCATCGGCCTCGTGTCCACGGCATCGACCAGCTACAACGAGCCCTACGGCCTAGCGCGGACTTTTGCCTCGCTCGACAATCTGAGCGGCGGTCGGGCCGGTTGGAACCTCGTCACCTCGGCCAGTCCGATCGAGGCCGCGAATTTCGGCGCGACGGGTTTGCGGCCGCATGCCGACCGTTATGCGCGGGCGCGGGAATTCGCTACGGTGATCACCGGCTTGTGGAACCGGCGCGCCGCCGGCCATGACGGCGAGAGCTTTTCGGTGCGCGATCCACTCGACATCCCGCCCTCGCCGCAAGGCGCGCCGGTGATGGTGCAGGCGGGCGCCTCCGACGACGGCAAGGATCTTGCCGCGCGCACCGCCGATGTCGTGTTCTCGGCGGCGCAGACTTTCGAGGAAGCCAAGGCCTTTTACGACGACCTCAAGGGGCGGCTCGCCGCCTATGGACGACAGCCGGACGACGTGAAGATCATGCCCGGCGTGGCGCCGGTCGTGGCCGCCACGAAAGCCGAGGCGCAGGCCAAATACGACGCGCTGCAGGAATTGATCCCCGACGATGTCGGCGTGGCGCTGCTCTCCAGCTATCTCAGCATCTCCGACCTCGGCCGCTACCCGATCGATGGGCCGCTGCCCGAACTGCCGGAAAGCGAAGGCATGAAGAGCCGGCAGGCGCTGGTCATCGAGCAGGCGCGTCGCGATGGCCTGTCGATCCGCCAGCTCGCGCGCTATTTTGCCGGCGCGCGCGGCCATTGGCGGATCGTCGGCACGGCGGAGCAGATCGCCGACGAGTTGCAGGCCCGCTTCGAAGGCGGCGCCGCCGACGGTTTCAACGTGATGCCGTCTTGGTTCCCGGGCGAGCTCGACGCCTTCGCGACGCTGGTCGTGCCGGAGCTGCAGCGGCGCGGGCTGTTCCGCAGGGACTATGAAGGCCGCACGCTGCGCGAACATCTCGGCCTCAAGCGGCCTGCGTGAGGCACCTCAGTCAGCTTCCATCAATCGCGCCGTTCCGGAGACCCTGATCGAGCTGCCGGCGGTCGGCGGAATACCGGCATGGAGGCGCGAGCGCATGCCCATATCCTCGCCCTGGACGATGTCGATCGAGCCGCCATGCGGCCAGCCGAGGTCGCGCAAATAGCCGGCAAAGGCCGCGGTCGCGGCGCCTGTCGCCGGATCCTCATAGACGCCGCCGGAAGCAAATGGATTGCGCGTGTGGAGGAGGCGCGGCGTCTCGGCATGGGCGAGCAGGATCGTGACCAGGTCTTCGCGCCGCATGAAGGACTGGCCTTGCTTCAGATCATAGACCATGTCGGCCAACGCCTCGCGCGACTTCAGCGCCAGCACCAGATGATCGGCGCCGCCATGGATGAGCGCCGGCGGAATGGCGGGATCGAGATCGCCCGGCTCATAGCCGAACAAGGCGAGCGCCTCGCCGGCCAGTTCCGACGAAGCCGGCCGGCTGCGCGTCGGCGGCGACTGCAGGGCGGCGGCAAAGTTGGCGCCATCGCGAAAACCTTCGACGGTTATGTCGGCCTGGTTGAGGATCAGCCTGAAAATGCCGTCACCGAACTTTCCGACCAGCGCCGCGCCAAGCGCGATGGTGGCGTGGCCGCAGAACGGTACTTCCGACTCCGGCGAAAAGTAGCGCACGCGCCATTGATCGCCTTCGGGCGCGGCAAAGGCGGTTTCCGAAAAGCCGACTTCGGCCGCGACGCGCTGCATGTCGGCCGCATCGGGCAAGGCTTCGCCAATCACCACGCCGGCCGGATTACCGCCGGTGTTGCCATCTGAAAATGCTGCGATCTTCAATACATCCATGTTCCTGGTCTCGTTGTGCTTGGGCGCAACAGACACGTTTCGGGCCGTCTTGGGAAATGAAGAAAGCGGCGAGCAGCGGTGAGCGCCAGTCACATCTGCGATCGGAGCCAGCGCTTCAATCCAATGCGGAACGAAATTCGACCCATCGCCGTTTTGACGATTGGCGGTCGTTCGGGCCGTCCTTCAGTTCCCAGCCATCGACGCAGCGCGACAGGAGCCAACCATGGACGCCATCGTCACCAAGAACGACCTCAAATCCGATGCCAAGAAGGAATCGATCGATCTGCTCAACGCCAGGCTTGCCGACGCCATCGACCTGGCCCTGATCACCAAACAAGCGCACTGGAACGTCAAGGGGCCGCAGTTCATCGCCATCCATGAGATGCTGGATGAATTCCGCGAGGAGATCGACGGCCATGTCGACATCATCGCCGAGCGCGCCGTGCAGCTCGGCGGCACCGCGCATGGCACCTCGCAGGAAGTGTCGAAGACGACCAGGCTAAAACCCTATCCGACCGACATGCACAAGACCAAGGATCATCTGGCGGCGTTGATCGACCGCTATGCGGCGGCGGCCAAGCTGGCCCGCGAAGCGATCGACGAGGCGGACGACGCCGGCGATGCCGACACCGCCGATATCTTCACCGCCTATTCTCGCTCGCTCGACAAATTGCTGTGGTTCCTCGAGGCGCACACGCAGGAAAAGGAGTAACCGGGAACTGTTCTTGCTTGGCCGGCCGGATCAGCCGGCCATCGCCTTTTCAGCACTGGCTGCGCTTGGCGTATCCGAGGCACGCGACACCAGCGCGGTCATGATCTCGGCGGCGGCAAGCGCGGCGATCACCGGCGGCCGCTTGTCCTTCACCGCATTGCCGCCGATCGGCGAGATGAGGCGATTGAATTCGGCCTCGCTGCCCTCGGCCGACTTCAGGAACCAGCTCCGGAAGGTGGCCTTCTTTGTCTTCGAGCCAATCATGCCGACATAGGCGGTATCGTCGCGCTTCAATGCTTCGGCGACGATCAGGAAATCCAAGGCATGGTCATGCGTCAGGATGGCGAAGGCCGACCCAGCCGGCGCCTCGCGCACTACTGCTTCGGGCATAGGCGTCAGCCGGGTCTCCACCGTTTCCGGCATGCCTCCCAGCGCGTCGGCGCGGGTTTCGACGACGACGACGTGGATCGGCAGCAGCGCCAGCGACGCGGCCAGCGCCTGGCCGACATGGCCGCCGCCGAAGAGATAGACATGCGGAAGATGCGCTTCCTCGGCTTCTGCGTTGGCGATCAGTTGCTGCTCCACCGAACCATCGACGAGGCGGATCGACACTTCGACACGCCCGCCGCAACATTGGCCGATTTCCGGTCCGAGCGGCACGTCGAGCGTGGCGCAGACCTCATCGACCTCTATGCGGGCCTGTTCACCCTCCCCGTTGTCGCGAGGCGAGGAGCGCAGCATCTGCCGCGCCTTGTCGATCGCCATATATTCGAGCTGGCCGCCCCCGATCGTACCGAAGATCGATGATGAAGAGACAAGCATAAAGGTGCCGGCCTCGCGCGGTGTCGAGCCTTTGGTGGCCGCCACTTCGACGAGAGCGACCCGGCCAGCTTGGCCGAAAAACGTCTTCAGGCTTTGCACGTTCGAGTTCATCGTCCGCATTTCCATCACGGAAATATAACGTTTTACGTCCCGAATTGCACCTTTAGCCGGATTCAGGCCGACTTTTCGGCTTCCCGCTTCAATCGCTCGATCGCCGTCAGCACCCGCTCCGGCGTCGCCGGCGCGTCGAGACGGGGACAGATCTTGTGGTCGGCGACGCTAGCGACCGCGTCCGACAGCGCATGCAGCACCGACATGCCGTGCGGCAGCGGCGGCTCGCCGACCGCCTTGGAGCGATGGATGGTCGGCTCATAGGCCGACGACCAGTCGGTCAGCTTGACGTTGAATATCTTTGGACGGTCGGAAGCGAGCGGGATCTTGTAGGTCGACGGCGCGTGCGTGCGCAGTCGGCCGCTATTGTCCCACCACAATTCCTCCGTCGTCAGCCAGCCCATGCCCTGGATGAAGCCGCCTTCGATCTGACCGAGGTCGATCGCCCGGTTCAGCGAGCGGCCGGCGTCGTGCAGGATATCGGTGCGCTCGACGACATACTCGCCGGTGAGCGTGTCGACCGAGACCTCCGAGCAGGCCGCGCCGTAGGCGTAATAGTAGAAGGCATGGCCGCGGCCCTTGCTGCGGTCCCAATGGATCTTCGGCGTCTTGTAGAAACCGGCCGCCGAGAGCTGGATGCGGTTGATATAGGCCTGCTTGACCAGATCGTTGAAGGCCACTTCCTGATTGCCGACGCGCACCCGGTTGGGCAGGAACACGACCTGGTCGTGCGGCACCTGGTATTTGTCGGCGGCGAAGTCGGTCAGCCGCTTGCGGATCTGCCGGGCGGCGTCCTGCGCCGCCATGCCGTTGAGGTCGGCGCCGGAAGACGCGGCCGTCGGCGAGGTGTTCGGCACCTTGGCGGTGGTGGTCGCGGTGATCTTGACCCGGTCGAGATCGATCTGGAATTCTTCCGCCACGACCTGGGCCACCTTGAGATGCAGGCCCTGACCCATCTCGGTGCCGCCATGGTTCATGTGGACCGAACCGTCGGCATAGACATGCACCAGCGCGCCGGCCTGATTGGCCTCAGTCTTGGTGAAGGAGATGCCGAACTTCACCGGCGTCATCGCCAGCCCGCGCTTGACGAACCGACTGTTGTTGTTGAAGGCGCTGATCTCGCGGCGGCGCCGCGCATAGTTCGCGCTTTCCTCCAGCTCCGCGACGATGCGCTGGATGATGCAATCCTCGACCTTCTGGTGGTAGGGCGTGACGCTGCGCTCGCCGATCGCCTCCATCGGATCGTAAAAGTTCAGCTTGCGGATCTCGAGCGAGTCCTTGCCGACGGCGAAGGCCACCTCGTCGATGACGCGCTCGGCGCCGACCATGCCCTGGGGGCCGCCGAAGCCGCGGAAGGCGGTGTTGGAGACGGTGTTGGTGTAGAGCGGCGCCGATTTTGCGTGCACCGCCGGGTAGAAATAGGCGTTGTCGCAGTGGAACAGCGCGCGGTCGCCGACCGGACCGGACAGATCGGCGGAAAAGCCGCAGCGCAACGCGTAGGTGAAGTCGACGCCGAGGATGTTGCCCTCGTCGTCGAAGCCGACCTCGTAATCGATGGCAAAATCATGCCGCTTGCCTGTGGCGGTCATGTCCTCGTCGCGGTCGAGCCGGATTTTGACCGCGCGCTTGAGCTTCTTGGCGGCAATGGCTGCGATCGCCGCGCATTGGTTGGCCTGGGTTTCCTTGCCGCCGAAGCCGCCGCCCATGCGGCGCACTTCGACCGTGACAGCATGGCTCGGCACGCCGAGCGCATGAGCGACCAGATGCTGCGTCTCACTCGGGCCCTGCGTCGAGCAATAGACGATCACCTCGTCGTCCTCGCCAGGGATCGCCAGCGAGACCTGGCCCTCGAGATAGAAATGATCCTGGCCGCCGAGCCACATGCGGTTCTTGATGCGGCGGGGAGCCGCCGCGATCGCCGCGGCGGCATCGCCGCGCTTCAGAATGAGCGGCGTGGTGACCAGCCTGTCCTTGACCGGATCGAGGTTCCAGATGTCGATGACGGCCGGAAGCTCGTCATACTCGATTTTTGCGAGACGCGCGGCGCGGCGCGCTTCCTCGCGCGTCTCTGCAACCACTGCGAAGATCGGCTGTCCGTAAAACTGCACGTTGGCTTCGGCGAGCACCGGATCGTCATGCATGTTGCTCGGCGAGACATCGTTCTCGCCGGGCACGTCGGCATAGGTCAGCACATCTACAACGCCGGGCGCGGCCCGCACGGCCGACAGGTCGACGCTCTTCAACGTGCCGTGCGCGACCTTGGAGAGGCCGAGGCCGACATGCAGCGTGCCGGCAGGCTCCGGCATGTCGTCGATATAGACGGCGGTGCCGCTGACATGCTTGTGCGCGGAATCGTGCCGCTGGTCGGTGGCAACGCCGCCGACGATCTTTTCCGCCTTCAAATTGGGAGTGGCGTGCTTGTTCATCAGGCCGCCTCGTCGCGTGACACCTGGAACGGGGTCTTCGTTCCGGTGGTCTCGATATAAAAGCGCAACAGCAGATTCTTTGCCGCGAGCGCCCGGTACTCGGCGGTCGCTCGCATGTCGGTCAGTGGCGTGAAATCCTTGGCGTACTCAGCCATCGCGGCCTCCACCGTCGCTTCATCCCAGGCCTTGCCGATCAGCGCCTGCTCGACCGCGCCGGCGCGCTTCGGTGTCGCCGCCATGCCGCCATAGGCGATACGGATGTCGGCCACCGTGCCATCCTTGGCCAAGGTCAGGTAGAAAGCCCCGAGCGTTGCGGTGATATCCTCGTCGCGGCGCTTGGTGATCTTGTAGACGGCAAACTTCGTGCCCTTTGCCGGCACGGGCACTTGGACTGCTTCGACGAATTCGCCGGGCTGACGGTCCTGCTTGCCATAGGCGATGAAGAAGGTTTCGAGCGGTATCGTGCGGCGGGCCTTGCCCTTGCGGAGCGTCAGCTGCGCGCCGAGCGCGATCAAGGGCGGCGGCGTGTCGCCGATCGGCGAGCCGTTGGCGATGTTGCCGCCGATCGTGCCCATGTTGCGCACCTGTTCGCCGCCGATGCGGTCGACCAGCGGTCCCAGTGCCGGGATGCGCTTCGACAGCATCTCGAAGGCTTCAGTGTAGGTGACGCCGGCACCGATGGTGATGACGCCATCTTTCTCCGACGTCGTACGCAAGCCTTCGAGGCCGCCGATGAAGATCGCCGGCGAGATGTCGCGCATGTGCTTGGTGACCCACAGGCCGACATCGGTCGAACCGGCGACGATGGTGGCGCCCTGCTCCTTCTCGAGCAAAGTGGCGAAATCGTCGACGCTGGCGGGCACGATCAATCGCGCCTTGCCCGACCCGATCTCGACCCTGGCGCCGTCTCGCAACACCTTCAGGCGCGCGGTGATGTCCTCGCGCTCGACCGCCAGCGGATCCTTAGCCGCCTTGCCGTAGCTCGAAATGGCGTGCGCGGCGCGCATGATGGCCTCGTAGCCGGTGCAGCGGCAGAGATTGCCCTGCAGCGCCTTTTCGATCGCGGCGTTGGACGGATCGGGGGCCTTCATCCAGAGCCCATAGAGCGACATGATGAAGCCCGGCGTGCAGAAGCCGCATTGCGAGCCGTGGAAATCGATCATCGCCTGCTGCACCGGATGCAGTTTCTCACCGTCGCCGCGCAGGTGCTCCACAGTCACGACATGCGTGCCGTCGAGCGAGCCCATGAAGCGGATGCAGGCATTCACGCTTTCGTAGACCAGACCTTCGGCGGAGAGCTTGCCGACCAACACCGTGCAGGCGCCGCAGTCGCCCTCGGCGCAACCTTCCTTGGTGCCGCGCAGAGAGCGGTTGAGCCGCAGCCAGTCGAGTAGCGTCGCATCGGGCGCGACATCCTTCAGAGCCACGTCGCTGCCGTTCAGGATAAAGCGTATTTGATTGCGGGTCTCAGCCATGTCTCAGCTCCCCCGATAGGTCGAGTAGCCATAGGGCGAAATCAAGAGCGGGACGTGATAATGCCGCTGCTCCGCCATACCGAAGCGGATCGGCACGATATCGAGAAAGGCGGGTTGGGGCAGGTCGATACCCTGGCCGCGCAGATAGTCGCCAGCGGCGAAGACCAGCTCATATTCGCCGGTAAGGAAATCGGCGTCGGCCAGCAGCGGCGCATCGCAGCGGCCGTCGTCATTGGTGGTCACGGTCTTGAGACGCGTGCGGCTCTGGCCTTCGATGCGGAAAAGCTCGATCGACAGTCCTTTTGCCGGCCGGCCGGTCGCGGTGTCGAGCACGTGGGTCGTCAGACGCCCGCCATCGGCTTTCGACGTTTCTGCCACTGGCCGCCTCCCATCCCGGTACGTTTCAGGTCGATTGTGCGCCAATTAAAGGCGATGCATAAGCCCCGGTCGAGCGGAGTGCGGCAAAAAGCACTTTCAAAAATTTTCGGGGGAATGCGTGCGCACTCCTTTCGATATCTTCATCTCAACCATCGGGCAGGAGTGGCAATGCGTTACGATCGGGACATGCGCGGTTATGGGGCCAATCCGCCGGACCCGAAATGGCCCGCCGGCGCGCATGTCGCGGTGCAGTTCGTCGTCAACTATGAAGAAGGCGGCGAGAACTGCGTGCTGCATGGCGACAAGGCTTCGGAGGCCTTCCTTTCGGAGATCGTTGGGGCGGCTCCCTGGGTCGGCCAGCGCCACTGGAACATGGAATCGATCTACGAGTATGGCGCGCGGGCCGGCTTCTGGCGGCTCTACCGGCTGTTCACCGAAGCGCAGGTGCCGGTGACCTGCTACGGCGTCGCCACGGCGTTGGCGCGCTCGCCCGACCAAGTGGCCGCCATGCAGGAGGCTGGTTGGGAGATCGCTTCGCACGGGCTGAAATGGATCGACTATCGCGACCATGCGGCCGAGGATGAGCGGCGCGATCTCGAAGAGGCGATCAAGCTGCATTACGAGGTCACCGGCGCGCGCCCGACCGGCTGGTACACCGGCCGGACCTCGGTCAACACGGTGCGGCTCGTCGCCGAGGAAGGCGGCTTCGACTATGTCTCCGACACCTATGATGACGAACTGCCCTATTGGTTCGACCGCGACGGGCTGGAGAAACCGCAGCTCATCATCCCCTACACGCTCGACGCCAACGACATGCGTTTTGCGACGCCGCAGGGCTTCAACTCGGGCGACCAGTTCTTCGCCTATCTGAAGGACAGTTTCGACACGCTCTATGCCGAGGGCAAGGCAGGCCGGCCGCGCATGATGAATATCGGCCTGCACTGCCGGCTGGTCGGCCGTCCCGGGCGGGTGGCGGCATTGAAGCGCTTCGTCGACTATGTGAAGTCGCACGACAAGGTATGGCTGACGCGGCGCATCGACATCGCCAAACACTGGCGCGAAACGCACCCCTACGAGGCGCCGGCGCTGCGTCCGTCGCGGATGGAATTCGAGGAATTCGTACATGCCTTCGGCGGCGTGTTCGAGCATTCGCCCTGGATCGCCGAGCGCGCCTACGAATTGGAGCTCGGCCCTGCGCATGACAGCGCCGGCGGCCTGCACAACGCGCTCTGCCGCGTCTTCCGCGCGGCGAGCGAAGCCGAACGATTTTCCGTGCTGAACGCCCACCCGGACCTCGCCGGCAAGCTGGCCAAGGCCAAGCGCCTGACAGTGGAATCGGCCAAGGAGCAGGCCTCAGCCGGGCTCGATGCGCTGACCGACAAGGAGCGCGAGCTGTTCTCGAAACTCAACGCCGCCTACGTCACCACCTTCGGCTTCCCCTTCATCATCGCGGTCAAGGGCAAGAGCAAGGACGAAATCCTGGCGGAGTTCGAGGCGCGGATCGGCAACAGCCGCGGCACCGAGTTCGAAACCGCCTGCAGACAGGTCGAACGCATCGCCCTGCTTCGGCTGAAAGACATGCTTCCATTGTAATGTTTTGAGGGCCAGGACCCCATGGATATGATCAAGACTGCCGAGCGAACCTATTACGCCCCGCATGGCGGCCATCCCGGCCAGAACGAGCTTTTGACCGGCCGCGCCGTCTTCACCGAAGCCTATGCGGTCATCCCCAGGGGCGTGATGCAGGACATCGTCACCAGTCCGCTGCCGTTCTGGGACAAGACGAGGGCCTGGATCATCGCAAGGCCACTGTCGGGCTTCGCCGAGACCTTTTCGCAATACATCGTCGAGGTTCTGCCCGGCGGCGGCAGCGGGCGGCCGGAACTCGATGCCGCCGCCGAGGGCGTGCTGTTCGTCGTCGAGGGCGAACTCACCGTATCGCTTGCCGGCAAAGAACACGTGCTTGCCCCCGGCGGCTTCGCCTTCCTGCCGCCATCCAGTGGCTGGACGGTGCGCAACGAAAGCGGCACTGCTGCCCGCTTCCACTGGATCCGCAAGACCTATGAGGCTGTCGACGGCCTCGACGCGCCGGAAGCCTTCTTCTCGAGTGACCAGGATGTGGCGCCGAGCCCGATGCCGGGCACGGAGGGGCGCTGGGCAACGACCCGCTTCGTCGACCCAGCCGACATGCGCCACGACATGCACGTCACCATTGTGACGCTGAAGCCGGGCGCGGTCATCCCTTTCGCCGAGACGCATGTCATGGAGCACGGGCTCTATGTGCTCGAAGGCAAGGCGGTCTACCGCCTCAACCAGGACTGGGTCGAGGTCGAAGCCGGCGACTTCATGTGGCTGCGCGCCTTTTGCCCGCAGGCCTGCTATGCCGGCGGCCCGGGTAATTTCCGTTATCTGCTGTACAAGGACGTCAATCGTCATGCCAGGCTTGGCGGCTATCTTGGGGGCAAGGCGCGGTGAGCCGCATCGTCGCCCGACCGCTGACGCGCGAGAACTTCGCGCCCTTCGGCGACGTCATCGACATGGGCGGCGACAACCGCTACCCGATCAATGCTGGCAAGGCGATGCGCTATCACGACCTCGCCACGGCGGAGGCCGCCGGACCGAATGCGCGCGTGCTGATCTCGATGGTGCGCGGCACGCCCTATGAGATGCCGCTGAAGCTCACCATGGTCGAGCGCCATCCGCTTGGGAGCCAGGCCTTCATCCCGCTGTCGCCGCGACCGTTCCTGGTGGTCGTCTGCCACGACAGCGAGGATGGGCCGGGCGAGCCGCATGCCTTTCTCGCCGGTCCGGGACAGGGCATTAATTACCGCCGCAACCTGTGGCACGGCGTGCTCACGCCGATCGGCGAGGAACAGGATTTCCTCATCGTCGACCGCGGCGGCGACGGCTCCAATCTCGAAGAATTTTATTTCTCGCATCCATACGAGATCCACCTCTCCTGAAAGCTCGCGATTTCCATGACCGACATTTCGCTGATCGACCGCCTGCTCGACGTGATCGAGCACGACATCGTGCCCAAGACCGCCGAAGGCGTCGCCCATGGCAACAAGCTGTTTGGCGCCGCGATCCTGCGGAAAGACGACCGCTCGCTGGTGCTGGCCGAGACCAACAACGAGATCGAAAACCCGCTCTGGCATGGCGAGGTGCATTGCCTGAAGCGCTTCTACGAAATGCCAAAAGCCGAGCGCGTCGACACCAAGGACGCGCTATTCATAGCCACCCACGAGCCCTGCTCGCTCTGCCTGTCGGCGATCACCTGGACCGGCTTCGACAATTTCTACTACCTGTTCAGCCATGAGGATTCACGCGACAGTTTTGCAATCCCGCACGACCTCAAGATCCTGAAAGAGGTCTTCACCCTCGACCCCGGCGGCTACAATGCCGAGAACGCCTATTGGAAAAGTTTCTCCATCCGCAGGCTGGTGCGGGCGTTGCCGGAGGCCGAACGCAACCGTCTGGAAGCGCGCATCGGCAGGATTTCGACGCGTTATGAGGAGCTGTCAGGCGCCTATCAGGCCAGCAAGGCCGAGAACGACATTCCGCTGAACTGACGCGTATAGCCTACCTTACCTTCGCGTTTTTCAGCACTTCATTTATCTTTGCCTGCCAGCCCTTGCCGGTCGCCTTGAATTTTCTGACGACATCCTGGTCCAGGCGGATGGAGACGACTTGCTTTGGTTTCTCCAGGGTCGGTCGGCCACGGGAACGCCTTATGCTCTCGAAAAGCTCCGGGAGCACTTCCGCGAAAGGCTTGGCTTGTGTCAGCTGTTCGTCGGTCGCCTCCCCGTCCTCGGGATCAGCAGCAATCTGTCTTTGAATTTCGGCTTCCTCGGCATCGGTAAGCCGCCGAATGTGTGACTTAGTGTTGCTCATACACGGACCTTTCCTTTCGGCTGGCATGACGCATCGAGATCACCGAGATCGCTTCGGAACCAAGCGGCTTGAAGATCACGGCGAGAATGATCTCTCCAAATTCTCCAATCGCCTTCAGCCGACCGGCCTTGGCCGGGAGGACGATTGACGTGGCAAAAAACTCGATATCGAGATCGGAGAAGTCGAGACCCCGGTTTGCGAGGTTCGTCACCCGTTTTGGCTCATCCCAAACGATTTTCAGGCGAGATCATCCAGTGTGTCTGCGTCAGGCCACGTGAATAAACGTAATACACAAATTAATCGAGAGATACAAGAATAGCTGGATGATCGGAGGGTGCGTTCGCTAACGACCCAGGTCGCATATTTCGCTGCTCCAGTCGCGAATGGCGATTGAAAGTCGCAGCGCAGCGGGGCGTTATGCGCCCCATGAAAACCGTCACCGAATTCCCCCGAAAAGTCGTCGAATTTCCCGATATGGGCATCGTCATGCCGGACGGCTGCCGGCTGTCGGCGCGCGTCTGGATGCCCGAGGACGCGACGGACAATCCGGTGCCGGCGATCCTCGAGCACCTGCCCTACCGCAAGCGCGATGGCACCATTTTTCGCGACCAACTCACCCATCCGTATTTCGCCGGCCACGGCTACGCCTCGATCCGCGTCGACATGCGCGGCAATGGCGATTCCGAAGGGCTGATGGACGACGAATATTCCGAGCAGGAATTGCAGGATGCCTGCGACGTCATCGCCTGGGCGGCGGCGCAGCCCTGGTGCAACGGCAATGTCGGCATGATGGGCATTTCCTGGGGCGGCTTCAACTGCCTGCAGGTGGCGGCGAAACAGCCGCCGGCGCTGAAGGCGGTGATCAGCCTGTGCTCGACCGTCGACCGCTATGCCGACGACATCCATTACAAGGGCGGCTGCCTGCTCTTGGAAAATTTCGGCTGGGCCTCGACGATGCTGTCCTATTCGTCGCGGCCGCCGGACCCGGCGATCGCCGGCGGCAATCGCTGGCACGACCTGTGGCTCAGCCGGCTGGAGAACCAGTCTTTTCTCCTGCCGCTCTGGCTCAGCCACCAGCATCGCGACGCTTATTGGAAGCGCGGCTCGATCTGCGAGGATTTTTCGGCGGTGAAAGCGGCCGTGCTGTCGATCGGCGGCTGGCATGACGGCTACCGCAACACCATCTCCAATCTCGTCTGCGGCATCCAATCGCCGGTCAAAGGCATCGTCGGCCCCTGGATCCACAAATACCCGCATTACGCCGGGCCCAATCCGGCCATCGGCTTCCTGCAGGAGGCGCTGCGCTGGTGGGACCGCTGGCTGAAGGGCGCGGAGACCGGCGTCGAGGCCGATCCGGACTATCGCGCCTATGTCATGGACAGTGTGCGGCCGGCGCGCTGGCATCCCGAGCGGCCGGGCCGCTGGGTCGCGGAACAGGAATGGTCGTCTTCCAACATCAAGGTCGAGGCGATCGAGCTCATTTCCGCGGGCGCAAAGCCGTCGATCGTCGCGTCGCCGCAGACCTGCGGGCTTGCCGGCGGCGAGTATTTTCCCTTCACCTTCGGACCGGAATTGCCGGGCGACCAGCGTCCCGACGACGCGCTTTCGGTTTGTTTCGACCAGCCTGAGCTCGGCGAGGCGATCGACATCGTCGGGGCGCCGGAGCTCGAGGTCCGGGTTGCTTCCGATCGACCCCAGGCCAACATCGCGGTTCGCCTCTGCGACGTGCATCCCGATGGGGCCTCGGAGCTGATCTCCTATGGCGTGCTCAATCTCACGCACCGAAACTCGCATGAATTTCCGCAAGCGCTAATTCCCGGCGAGACGGTTTCGGCGCGCGTCGTGCTCGACCAATGCGCCTACCGGGTGCCGGCCGGCCACAAATTGCGCGTCGCCGTTTCGACCGCCTACTGGCCGATGATCTGGCCCTCGCCGGAGCCGGTGCGGCTTGATCTCGCGACGGCGACGCTGAAGCTGCCGTTGCGCCCGCTGGCGAAAGGCAATGAGGTTTCGTTTCCTGAGCCGGAAGGCGCGACACCCTGGGCGACCGAGACGATCCGGCCAGCGAATTCCGAACGCCATGTCGACCGCGACGAGAAGACCGGTCTTGTCACGCTTTCCATAACCGACGATTTCGGCGAGGTGCGCGACCTCGACCATGGGCTGGTCAATGGCAGCATCGTGCGCGAGACATGGACGATCCATCCCGATGACCCGCTGTCGGCCACCGGAGCCACGCATTGGACGCAGACATTGTCGCGCAATGAATGGTCGGTGCGGACCGAAACTTTTGCCGAGATGCGATCGGACGCCGTCAACTTCATCGTCAGCGCCAGAATCGAAGCCTATGAGGGTGA
This sequence comes from Mesorhizobium sp. B4-1-1, assembly GCF_006439375.1. Lineage (NCBI taxonomy): Bacteria > Pseudomonadati > Pseudomonadota > Alphaproteobacteria > Hyphomicrobiales > Phyllobacteriaceae > Mesorhizobium > Mesorhizobium sp. B4-1-1. The sequence continues at coordinate 74,462 of NZ_VFTH01000006.1, read as the reverse complement.
AAAACTGGTCTTCGAGCGCGACTTCGAGCAGGCGATTCCCCGCGCCTTGGTTTGAGCCAGGGCAGATTGGGCCAAATGCGACGTGCGATTTACGCCACGGCATGTCGCATTCGGTCTTGCCTGCCGCTTTCCCTTACGGTCATTATCTCCTCCAATAGCAAGAAACGACCTAAGGTCGGATATCCAGAGTGAGGAACCGTAATGTCCAACGAACTCGACTATCTCAGCCGGCGAGTCGCGGCCGGAAAACTTAGCCGTCGCGATTTTCTCGGCCGCGCCGCGGCGCTCGGCGTCGCCGCCACCGTTGCAAACTCGCTGCTCTCCAAGGCCGTTCGTGCGGCCGGCCCGGTCAAAGGCGGCACGTTGAAGGCCGGCCTGCAGGGCGGTGAATCCACCAACAGTCTCGATCCGGCGACCTTCCTTAGCCAGGTTCCGTTCGCCTTCGGCAAATGCTGGGGCGAAACGCTGGTCGAGCTCGCGCCGGGCGGCGGTGTCGAATACCTCATCGCCGAGGAGATCGGCAGCTCGAAGGACGCCAAGACCTGGACGATGAAGATCCGCAAGGGCGTCCAGTTCCACAACGGCAAGGAAGTGACGCCGGACGACGTCGTGGCGACGCTGAAGCGCCACAGCGACGAGAAGTCCAAGTCGGGCGCGCTGGGCGTGCTGAAGAGCATCGACACCATCAAAGCCGATGGCGGCAATGTCGTGGTCACGCTGAAAGACCCGAATGCCGACATGCCCTATTTGATGGCGGATTATCACATCATCATCCAGCCGAATGGCGGCATGGACAAGCCGGACGCCGGCATCGGCACCGGCCCTTACAAGATCACCGGCAATCAGCCCGGCGTGAAGCACACCGCCGAGCGCTTCGCCAATTACTGGCAGCCCGACAAATACGGCCATGCCGACCAGGTCGAGATCGTCGTCGTCAACGACCCGACGGCGCGCATGGCGGCGCTCCAGGGCGGCCAGGTCAACATGATCAACCGCGTCGAGCCGAAGATCGTCGATCTGGTCAAGCGGCTGCCCGGTGTCACCATCCGCGCCGCTTCGGGCCGCGGGTTCTATCCCTTCAACATGTTCTGCGACACCGCGCCCTTCGACAACAACGATCTCAGGATGGCGCTGAAGCTCGCCATGGACCGCGAGGAGATGCTGACCAAAATCCTGCGCGGCTACGGCGAGGTTGGCAACGACATGCCGGTCAACAAGGCCTACCCGCTGTTCGCAGGCGATTTCGAGCAGCGTAAGTTCGACCCCGAAAAGGCGGCCGCGGCTTACAAGAAGTCGGGCCATAGCGGCTCGATCCTGCTGCGCACCTCCGACGTCGCTTTCCCGGGCGCGGTCGATGCGGCCCAGCTTTACCAGCAGAGCGCGGCCAAGGCCGGCATCAAGATCGAGATCAAGCGCGAGCCGGGCGACGGTTACTGGACCGAAGTCTGGAACAAGCAGCCCTTCTCGCTCTCCTACTGGGGCGGACGCCCGACCCAGGACCAGATGTATTCGACCGCCTATCTGTCGACCGCCGACTGGAACGACACCCGCTGGAAGCGCCCGGAATTCGACAAGATGGTGCTTTCGGCGCGCGGCGAGCTCGACGAAGCCAAGCGCAAGAAGATCTACCGCGACATGGGCGAGATCATGCGCGACGAAGGCGGCCTGATCGTGCCGTTCTTCAACCAGTTCGTCGACGCGACCGGCAAGGGCGTCGAAGGCTGGGTCGACAACCCGGCGCAGGAACTCAGCAACGGCCATGCCCTGATCGGGTGCTGGCTACAGGCCTGATGAAGGATCAGGGAAGGGTTGGCGCAGGCCGGCCCTTCCCCGTTTTCATGACCCGCCCGAAAGGCGGGCGTCGTCCCTTCTTCACCGTTGCAGGTAGCCGATGTCGTCTCCGATCCTAAGATTGGTCGCTCAGCGCGTCTTGCTGGGCCTGGTTCTTCTTTTGGCCGTTTCGGTGCTTATCTTCGCCGGCACGCAGATTCTGCCGGGCGACGTCGCCCAGGCGATCCTCGGCCAATCGGCGACGCCGGAGGCGCTGGCGAACCTGCGCGAACAGCTCGGGCTGAACGATCCGGCGTGGCTGCGCTACGTGCACTGGCTCTGGGGCATCCTGCATGGCGACTTCGGCACGGCGCAGTCGAGCGGACTGGACATCGCGACCTCGATCGGCACCCGGCTGAAGAACACACTGTTCCTGGCCGCTTGCGCCGCGATCGTCGCTGTGCCGCTGGCGATCGTCCTCGGTCTGATCGCGGTGCGCTACCGCAACGGCTTCGTCGACAAGCTGATCTCCGGGCTGGCGCTGGCCTCGACCTCCTTCCCGGAATTCTTCATCGGCTATGTGCTGATCTATTTCTTCGCCGTGAAATGGCAGATCTTCCCCAGCATCTCGACGGTGGATGACTCAACTCCCTTCCTCGAAAGGTTGCAGGCCGTCGTGCTGCCCGCGACCGCGCTGACGCTGGTGGTGCTCGCCCATATGATGCGCATGACGCGCGCGGCGATCCTCAACGTCATGCAGTCGGCCTATATCGAGACTGCAGAATTGAAGGGGCTGAAGGCCTTCGACATCATCCGCAAGCATGCTTTCCCGAACGCGATAGCGCCGGTCGTCAACGTCGTCATGCTCAACCTCGCCTATCTTATCGTCGGCGTCGTGGTGGTGGAGGTGATCTTCGTCTATCCGGGCATGGGACAGTATCTGGTCGACCATGTCGCCAAGCGCGACGTGCCGGTGGTGCAGGCGGTCGGCCTGATCTTCGCCGCGGTCTACATCACGCTCAACATCGTCGCCGATATCGCCGCCATCGTGGCCAATCCGCGGCTTAGGCATCCGAAATGACGGGGGCCTGCGAAATGACGGGCCGGATGCGGGACGAGAGGGGGAACTGAGGCGAATGGCGTTGCGACAAATCCCGATTACCGCCTGGGTGGGGCTCATCCTGACCGGCTTCTTCGCGTTCTGCGCCATCTTCGCGCCGTGGATCGCACCGCATGGCAATGGCGAGATTGTCGGCGACGTGTGGGAGCCGATGTCGGCCGCGCATTGGCTGGGCACCGACAATCTCGGCCGCGACCTCATCTCACGCATGATCTACGGCGCGCGCATCACCATGGAGATCGCGGTGGCGGCGACGGCGTTGTCCTTCTCGCTGGGCTCGATCCTCGGCTTCTCTGCCGCGGTGTTCGGCGGCTGGTTCGACACGCTGATGTCGCGCTTCGTCGACCTTTTGATGTCGATCCCGACGCTGATCTTCGGCCTCGTCGTGCTGTCCGTGCTGCCGACCAACGCGCTGACTCTGATCCTCGTCATGGGCATCCTCGATTCGACCCGCGTCTACCGGCTGTCGCGCGCGGTGGCCGTCGACATCAACGTCATGGATTTCGTCGAGGCGGCCAAACTGCGCGGCGAAGGCAAAGCCTGGATCATCTTCCGCGAGATCCTGCCCAATGCGCTGTCGCCGCTGGTGGCGGAGCTCGGCGTGCGCTTCATCTTCGCCGTGCTGTTCCTGTCGGCGCTGTCCTTCCTCGGCCTTGGCGTGCAGCCGCCGGATTCGGACTGGGGCGGCATGGTCAAGGAAAACAAGGACGGCATCGTCTTCGGCATTCCGGCGGCGCTGATCCCCGCCGCGGCAATCGCGGTGCTGGCGATCTCGGTCAACCTCGTCGCCGACTGGGTGCTCAACCGCACGACGAGCCTGAAGGGAGGACGCGGCTGATGGCCGACACCAAGGCAAATTCAGGCAGGCTCCTCGATATCCGCAATCTGCGCATCGAGGCGATGGTCTACCCGCCGGGCGAAGCGCCGAAGACCATCACGCTCGTCCATGACGTTTCGCTGACGCTTGAGAAGGGCAAGGTTCTCGGCCTGATCGGCGAATCCGGCGCCGGCAAATCGACCATCGGCCTGTCGTCCATGGCTTATGGCCGCGGCGGCGTGCGCATCACCGGCGGCGAGGTGATCCTCAACGGCCGCGACATCCTGAAAGCAGGCCCAAGGGGCGTGCGGGCGCTGCGCGGACGCGAGGTGTGCTATGTCGCGCAATCGGCTGCCGCGGCCTTCAATCCAGCGCACAAGCTGATCGACCAGGTGGTCGAGGCCGCCATGTTGCACGGCACCGCGACCCGCGCCGAGGCCGAAAAGCGGGCCGTAGCGCTGTTCAAGAAGCTCAGCCTGCCCAATCCCGAAACGATCGGCGAACGCTACCCGCACCAGGTCTCCGGCGGTCAGCTGCAGCGCGTGATGACGGCGATGGCGCTGTGCTCGGAGCCCGACCTCATCGTCTTCGACGAGCCGACCACGGCGCTCGATGTGACGACGCAGATCGACGTGCTGGCGGCGATCAAGGACGCCATTCGCGACACGCATGTCGCGGCCCTCTACATCACGCATGACCTTGCCGTCGTCGCCCAGGTCTCGGACGAGATCATGGTGCTGCGCCACGGCCGGCTGGTTGAATGGGGCGGCACACGGCAGATCATCAAGGAGCCGCGCCAGGAATACACCAACGCGCTGGTCTCGGTGCATGAGATCGAGCACAAGGAACAGCAGCCAGGCGCAACACCTTTCCTGTCGGTGAAGAATGTGACCGCCGCCTATGGCGGCGGCCATGTGAAAGTCCTGAAGAACGTCTCGGTCGACATCTATCCCGGGCAGACGCTGGCCGTTGTCGGCGAGAGCGGCTCCGGTAAGTCGACGCTGGCGCGCGCCATCACCGGGCTGTTGCCGCCCGAGGAAGGCACCGTCACCTTCGACGGCAGGCCGCTCGCCAACAGGCTGGCCGATCGGCCGAAGGAGGATCTGCGCCAGCTGCAGATGATCTACCAGATGGCCGACGTGGCGATGAACCCGCGCCAGACGGTTGGCACCATCATCGGCCGGCCGCTGGAGTTCTATTTCGGCATGAAAGGCCGCGAGCGCGACAAGCGCGTCGCCGAGCTGCTCGACGAGATCGAGATGGGCAAGGGTTTCGTCGACCGCTATCCGGCCGAGCTGTCCGGCGGCCAGAAGCAGCGCGTCTGCATCGCGCGCTCGCTCGCCGCCAAACCGAAGCTGATCATCTGCGACGAGGTGACCTCGGCGCTCGATCCGCTGGTTGCCCACGGCATTCTCAAGCTGCTTCTCAATCTGCAGCAAATCGAAAACGTCGCCTATCTGTTCATCACCCATGACCTTGCGACGGTGAAGTCGATAGCCGATTCGATCGCGGTGATGTATCGCGGCGAGGTGGTGCGTTACGGCTCCAAGAGCAAGGTGCTGACGCCGCCCTTCGACGCCTATACCGACCTGCTCTTGTCCTCCGTGCCGGAGATGGAGATCGGTTGGCTGGAGAAGGCGATCAAAGGGCGGCGCATGGAAAGCGCCGGAAATTAGCCCACGAAAGTCAGCCCGAACCAGAAGCTGTCATGCGGCTGCAATGCGCAGCGGGAAAGATCGGCCGCGGGCGGGTAGAGCCCGCAGCAAACCAATCTCAAAAAGGGGGCAGGACATGCAGACGGAACTCGACCATCTCGCCGCACTCGCCGGCAAGGGCAGAATCTCGCGGCGCGATTTCCTCGGCCGCGCGGCGGCACTGGGCGTCTCGGCGGCGCTGGCCACGACGCTTGCCGGCAAGGCTTTCGCCGCGAGCCCGGTGAAGGGCGGCATCATCAGGGCCGGCCTGCAGGGCGGTGAATCGACCAACAGCCTCGACCCGGCGCTGAACCTCAGCCAGGTGACCTACAGCTTCTGCAAGCAGTGGGGCGAATTCCTCGTCCGCCTGACCCCGGAAGGCGGCGTCGAGAACCTGATCGCCGAGGAGATCGGCGCCTCGGCCGACGCCAAGACCTGGACCATGAAGATCCGCGACGGCATCGAGTTCCACAACGGCAAGACGGTAACGGCGGAAGACGTTGTCGCGACGCTCGAGCGCCACGCCGACGAGAAGTCGAAATCCGGCGCGCTCGGCATTCTGAAGAACATCAAGACCATCAAGGCCGACGGCAAAGAGGTGGTGGTGACGCTCGGCGACGCCGATGCCGACTTCCCCTATCTGATGGCCGACTACCATCTGGTCATCCAGCCGAATGGCGGCAAGGACAACCCGAATGCCGGCATCAGCGCCGGCCCGTACAAGGTCGCCGTCAACCAGCCCGGCGTGAAGCATGGCGGCGAGCGCTTCGCCAATTACTGGCGCGGCGACAAGGCCGGCCATGCCGACCAGATCGAGATCGTCGTCATCAACGACCCGACAGCCCGGCTTGCGGCGCTGCAGGGCGGTCAGGTGCACCTCATCAACCGCGTCGAACCCAAGGTGGTCGACCTGGTGAAGCGCATGCCGGGCGTCACCATCGAGAACGTCGCCGGGCGCGGCTATTATCCGTTCAACATGTTCTGCGACACCGCGCCCTTCGACAACAATGACCTCAGGATGGCGTTGAAGCTGGCGATGGACCGCGAGGAGATGCTGGACAAGATCCTGCGCGGCTACGGCTCGGTCGGCAACGACTTCCCGATCAACGAAGCCTATCCGCTGTTTTCCGCCGACATCGAGCAGCGCAAGTTCGATCCCGAAAAGGCGGCCGCGGCCTACAAGAAGTCGGGCCATAGCGGCTCGGTCCTGCTGCGCACCTCCGACGTCGCCTTCCCCGGGGCGGTCGATGCGGCCCAGCTCTACCAGCAGAGCTGCGCCAAGGCCGGCATCAAGATCGAGATCAAGCGCGAGCCCGGCGACGGCTACTGGTCGGAAGTGTGGAACAAGCAGCCCTTCTCGCTCTCCTACTGGGGCGGCCGGCCGACGCAGGGCCAGATGTATTCCACCGGCTATCTGTCGACGGCCGACTGGAACGACACGCGCTTCAAGCGGCCCGAATTCGACAAGATGCTCTACACGGCGCGTGCCGAGTTGGACCAGGCCAAGCGCAAGGCGATCTACCGCGACATGGCAACGCTGATGCGCGACGAAGGCGGCCTGATCGTGCCGTTCTTCAACCAGTTCGTCGACGCCGCCAACACCAAGAAGGTCAGCGGCTGGGTGAAGAACCCGAATGGCGAGATGATGGACGGCTACGCGCTCTGCGAGTGCTGGCTGAACGCCTGATATCGGGCTATCCAAAGAAGCGCCGCGTGTCCGCGCGACACGCGGCGCTTTCGTTTCGAAGAACAATCACAGGAACGTTCGTGGCGCTCAAATCCAAACTGCTGCTCATCATCCTCGACGGCGTGCCCTACCGGAACTGGCGCCGGCTGATGGGCAACCTCGAGGGCTGGGCGCAGTCCGGCGAGGCGCAAGTGTGGAAGATGCGCTCGGTGCTGCCGTCGACCTCGGCCTGCTGCTACGCCTCGATCCACACCGGTGTCACGCCGCAGGTGCACGGTATCCTTTCCAACGAGAACCGCTTTCGCGTCACGCAGCCGGATATCTTCTCGGAAGTCAGCGAGGCCGGCGGCAGGACCGGCGCCGTGACCCATTCCTACTGGTCGGAATTCTTCCGCTCGTACCCGTTCGACCTGGTCGAGGACATGGAGTTCGACGAGCCAAGCGGGCCGATCACGCATGGCCGCTTCCACACCATGACCGGCTACAATCTCAAGAACCAGATGACGCCGAGCGACGTCGACCTGTTCGCGACGCTGACCATGCTGGCGAAGCGCCACGGCATCGATTACGGCATCCTCCACACCTGCACGCTGGACTCGATGGGCCATCGCTTCGGCCATGACTGTCACGAGATGGACCATGCCTGCTACGCGATGGACGCGATGCTGGCAGCCTTCCTGCCGCAATGGCGCGCAGCCGGCTATGAAGTGATCGTGACGGCCGACCACGGCCAGACGGACCGCGGCCATCACGGCGGCCATGACGACGAGATGCAGGATTTCGCGCTCTATTATTTCGGCCCGGCCAGGGGGCCGCAAGCCGACACGCTTCTCGACCAGCTGCAGCTCGCGCCGACGGTGCTGAGCCGGCTCGGCGTGGCAATACCCGAGACGATGAAGGCGAAGGTGTTCTTGGTTTAGTTCCCCCTTTCTCCCGTTGCAACGTTGGAGATTGGCGAAGGCCAAGCAACTTCGTCATCCACGGGCGGAGCGGGAGCGAAGCGGACGCGCAGACCCGAGGATCCATTCCGTGACCTCGCGCGAGGGATGCAACTGAGAAAGTTCTGCAACGGGATCAATGCCTTGACGTCACGGAATGGATCCTAGGGTCTGCGCCGCGTCGCTTCGCTCCTTGCTTCGCCCTAGGATGACGAAGCAATAGGCGTCTCGGCCTATCGCCGGGAAGGAGTAGGAGAAGCGCCCCTCTGGCAACCTCCCCTCTCTTCGGTTAGCCTCCGAAAATTCCTTGGCGGAGGATGAACCTTTTTGGACCGATCAGCGACAGAGCCACGAGGAGCCAGGCGGCTCGACCGGCCATGAATGCGGCGACCGAAACCGATCGCGCGCTTGTGGACCGGGTCGCGAAGGGCGACCGGGCCGCCGTCCGGCTCCTGTTCATGCGTCACCACGCGCGGATCTACCGCTTCGTGGCGCGCCAGACGGGATCGGAAATGATGGCCGACGATATCGCGAACGAGGTCTTTCTGGAGCTGTGGAAACAGGCGCCCGGCTTCGAGGGGCGCTCTGAAGTTTCCACGTGGCTGCTTGGCATCGCCCGCTTCAAGGGGCTGTCCATGCTGCGCAAGAAGAAGGAAGACTGGATCGACGACGACGACGCGGCGCAGGTTCCCGACGGCGCCGATACGCCGGAAGTCGTGACCATGAAGGAAGACAAAGCCGCCGCCTTGCGCCGCTTCATCGATGCCTTGCCGGAAGAACACCGCACGGTGATCGATCTTGCCTATTACCATGGCCAGTCGGTGACCGAGATCGGCGAGGTGCTCGACATCCCGGTCGCCACCGTCAAGACCAGGATGTTCTACGCCCGCAAGAAACTCGGCGAAGCCCTCAAGGCCGCCGGTTACGACAGGGGTTGGCCATGAGCGCCGCAGAAAAGATGTCGCGCCGCGACGAGATGGAAACGCTGCTGCCGTTCTACCTGAACGGCTCGCTGGAAGGCGCCGAGCTGGAGGCCGTGGAGGAATGGCTGGCCACCGATCCGGCGGCGATGAATGCGCTTGGCGAAGCGGAGGCCGAGTTCTCCGGTGCCGCCGCCGCCAACGAGGCGATCCGGCCGCCCGCCGACGCGCTCAGCCGGTTCGCCAAGGCGCTCGACGCCGAGGCCGGCCCGGCGCGCGCGCCGGCCGGCCAATCGTGGCTCGCCAAGGTTTTCGGCCGGGTGACGGCAATGCCTGCCGGCATCGCCTGGGCCGCGGCCGCGGCGCTGCTTGCGCTGGTCATCGTGCAGTCGTTCGAGCAGCCGGGCGGCAAGGGCAACGACTTCGAAGTGGCCGGCGCTCAGGACGATCTCGCCAAGCTGCCTTTCGCGCTGGTCAAGTTCAAGCCGGATGCCAAGATGGCCGATATCGCCGCCTTCCTCGGCCAGAACGGGTTGAAGATCGCCGGCGGCCCGACCGCCGACGGCGTCTTTCACCTGACCATTCCGGCGAGCAGTGCGGCCGATTACGACAAGCTCGTCGGCCTTATTGCGGTCCAGCCTTTCGCCGATACCGTGATCCAGGGAAGGAAACCGGTCGATGGCGGCTAAGGCGGTCATGCTGCATGCGGCACTCCTCGCGGCGGCGGCCTTTGCCGCCGCGCCTGCGTTTGCTCAGACCAACGATCCCAATCTTTCGCAGACCCAGCTCGACTGCCTGAACCGCACGACAGCGGCGGGCGCCGGCTGCGACAAGAACGGCGGCCCCGCGAATAATAGCGAGAAACCGGGAGCTGGCGGCGCCACAGGCAGCGCGGTGTTCCTGCCGGCGCTGATCGTCGACTTGTTCCCGAACACACCCGCCGGCGCGGCCCCACAAACGCCCGCACCGTCCAATGGAACATCATCGTCGAACGATTCCGGTAACACGCCGCCGCCAGCGCCGACGCCGAACGGACCCGTCACTGTGCCGCACGGTCTCAACCTCGCCGAGCCGCCGCGCGCGATTGCCGGCGAATTCGTGCCCGACGAGGTGCTGGTGACCGTGGACGGCGATGCCGGGGTGGTGCAGCAGATCGCCAATTCCTTCGGCCTGCAGGTGCGCTCGCAGCGCCAATCGCGGCTGCTCGGCACCACGCTGGTGCGCTTCGGCATCACCGACGGGCGGCCCGTCGGCGTGGTGCTGGCGCAGCTTGCCGCGGACGGGCGCACGCAGCGCCGCGAACCGAACCACATCTACACGCTGCAGCAGGCGGCCGGCGTCGTGAATTACGCCTTCGACCGCATCGCGCTCGATTCAAAACAGGCGAGCGGCGAGAATGTGCGCGTCGCCGTCATCGACACCGGCATCGACGACACCAATCCGGCGCTGGCCGGCGTCATTGCCGCGCAGTTCGACGCCATGCCCAACGTGCCGATCGAAAAGCGCGACCACGGCACCTCGGTCGATGGGCTTATCGCCGGCGTCGGCCCGCTGGAAGGCATGGCGCCGGGCGCGAAAATCTATCACGCGCGCGCCTTCGAAGGCGGCAAGTCGACCATGGATGTCATCCTGTCGGCGCTGGACTGGGCCGCCGAACAGGACGCACGCATCATCAATATGAGCTTCGTCGGGCCGAAGAACGACCTGCTCGGCACCGCCTGCCGCAATGCGCGCGCGGCGGGCATCGTGCTGGTGGCGGCCGCCGGCAACAACGGGCCGAAGGCGCCCTATGGCTATCCGGCCGCCTTCGACGGCGTCATCGCCGTCACCGCCACCGACGCCAAGGACGGGCTGATGCCGCAGGCCAATCGCGGTGCCTATGTGTTCATCTCGGCACCTGGCGTCGAGATGGTGGCGCCGAGCGGCGCCGGCTCCGACGTGGTGACCGGCACGTCCTTCGCCGCGGCGATCGTGTCCGGCGCCATCGCCAACCTGATCCACGCCGCGCCCCACCGCTCGGCCGACGAGATCGAGAAGGCGCTGGCGGCAACGGCCAAGGATCTCGGCCCCAAGGGGCGGGACAATGACTTCGGCTATGGGCTGATCGATACGAAAGCGGCTGAGGCGGCGAAGTAGCGAATCCGGGCAGTCGACGGACCGTTTGCCGACTGCGCGCGACCGATTCAAAGCGCCGGACCCAGCCGGACAGGGCTTCCATCATAGAAACGCGACAGCCGGAAGCGGCTGAGATCGTGCCCGGTTTCGTTTCCCTGGATCATGTCGGAGACGACGCGGCCTATGCCAGGTCCGATGCCGAAGCCATGGCCGCACATTCCCGTCGCGACGAAAAGACCGCCGATTGTGCGCACCTGGTCGACTACGGGGACGACGTCGGGCAAGGCGTCGATCATTCCGCCCCAGCCGGCCTTCAGGCGAACCGTCTCGAACCGGGGGAAAAGCTGCTTGAAATTGCGCTCGATCGAACGAAGCTTTGCCGGCTCAGCGGCTGGGTTGAGCACCCGCATTCTCTCGAAAGGACTCTCTGAATCCGGCGCCCAATTGCGCGGCGTCGACCAGCCATCGGGGTAGCCCGACGGAGCGAAGGGGAAATAGCGCGTTCCGAACGGATTGTCCCTGAGGGCGGGAATATATTGGGTGAAGTGCCGGAATGCGTCGGGCCCCAGGTAAAGCAAGTGGCTGCCGCCCGCGGCGAGCGTGTATCCGCCATCCTGCCTGCGCCTGAAGGCGATGTGATCGTCGGCGGCCGCGCCTGCATAGATTTCGGGCAAGGGCTCCGTTGCGGCCACGGTCACCCGAACGCTGAGCTGGGGAATGGATACGCCATGTCTCGCCAGGAACAGGGACGACCAGGCGCCGCCCGCGACCAGCACGGTGGAGGTCTCGATAAATCCCGCCTCGGTCCATACGCCCTTGATCCTGCCGGCCGCGATGTCGAGACCTCGCGCCGCGCAGCTCTCGACGATCCTGGCGCCTTTGCGCACCGCAAGCCGGGCCAGCGCCGGCACGGCCAGCCAAGGCTCCGCACGCATATCGGAGAGCGTCGTCATAGCGCCCTTGAACCTGCGCGACATGCCGGTGATGAGCTTCGCGGTTTCGTCCGCATCCAGGAGGCGCGTGTCGAGCTCATGGATCGCGGCGATCTTCATGAACGCTTCGAAGCCAGCCATGTCCTTGTCGGCGTTCGCCAGATAGGTCACGCCGGTCTGCTTCAGCCCGATGTCCTCGCCGCTTTCCTCAGCCAACTGCCGCCACAGGCGGATAGCCTCGATGACGATCGGCAGTTCATCCGCGTCCCGTCCCTGCTTTCTGATCCAGCCCCAATTTCTCGAGGACTGCTCGGCGGCTACGCGGCCCTTTTCCAGCAGCGTCACCGGAATGTTTCGGGAGGCGAGGAATAGGGCCGTCGTCACGCCGATAATGCCGCCACCGACGATCACCACCTGCGAGGTCTTCGGCGGCGGCCCGGGGTATTGGATCGGATCCGCTTCGGTGAACGGGAATGTGGGCAAATGGCGCACTCTGCAGGACTGGTTGACGGCTCTGGCTTATCGGTTGTCACCGTCCAAGAGCAGGAGCAGCCGAATGCGGATCGTTGTCCCACGACGGCAAAGGCAGCCGGTCGAGGAAGCCGTTGGATCGTGACCTAGCCGGCGCCCAAGTGGCTTGTCCGGCAAATGTCGCAGAATGCTCAACTCTAGACGCGAGCTAGCCTCCAACGAGTACGCCATCCATCGTTATTTTTCTCGAAGGCGGACCAAAGCCGTCGGGAGGGAATTAAGAAATAAAACCAGGCAAACGCAGAGAAGCACTATGTCTTTATAGAGAAACTCTCCAGCTAGATTCCAGGCAATGGGATCGGTGGAGATGCTCCATACGACAACACCAGGGGTCGTAAAGAAAAATGACCAGGTAATAAGAAACGTACCGACCCCGATCAAAGAGCCCAGTGCAGATAGGATGGGCACAAAAGCCCCCAAGGCCAAAAGAGCAGCCGTCGCCAACTCGATGCAGCCCAGAAGATAGGCCTCGCCTCTGATTCCAAAAATCTGGAGCCAGGAAACGAACGGACTGTTTGAGATAAATAGAGCGATCCCTTGTGCTGACTGCGGTGTGAACTTCTGGATGCCGAACGACACGAAAATCAGCACCATTACCCATCTGAGGATGGCGAGCGGCCAATAAGAGCCGAAGCCGGTCTCAGCGATATTGAACTCTCTATGCATGCTGTGTCCTTTGCCGGAAGCGATATGCCATACTAGGGAGCTGCAGCCGGCAGTGGGTTTGGCAAGCTGCGGGCTCCTGAGGGGCCGTCCAGCTTACTTCGTCGGCAGGGGGATTTCGTTACACCCCAAACTGGAAGAAACAGGGGCCGCCCTGGTCGGCATCATAGGCCGGGCCGGCGCGTGCTTGTTTGAGAGTTGACTGGGATGCAGGGTGATCTTGCTCAACAACGACCGAAATGTCCCGCAAAACTGCCGCTCGCGCTTCGGGGGAAGACGTCGGCTCACTGCGTCATTTCGAGCGCTTGAATTTGCTCCCTATACCGGCGCCCCTGCCACCGATCCCCTGACCACGAGATCGACCGGCCAGACCTCTCCCCGCGCGCCCTCCTCCAGCCCCGATATGCGCGCCGCCAGGCGCTCGGCGACACGCGCGCCGGCAAGGCGGATCGAGGAGCGTGTCGTCGACAGCGGCACCGGGAAATTCTCCGGCCGCAGCCAGGGGAAGACGTCGTCGTGGGCAACCAGCGACAGGTCGCCTGGAATGGTAAGGCCAAGGTCTCGCACGGCGCGCACGACGCCGAGCGCCATGATCAGACTGGAGCAGACGATCGCCGACGGCGGCTCATCTTCCTCGAGCAGGCGGCGGGCGGCGCGATAGCCGTTCTCCTCGGTCATCGCCACCGAACGGATGTGGCGCCCGCCGAGCGTCAGACCGCTTGCGGCAAGCGCCCGGCGCACGCCGCGCTCGCGGTGGATGGCGAAGGTCTCGCGGTCGTTGCCGTTGATCAGCGCCAGGCGCTTGTGGCCTAGCTGGATCAGCAGTCTCGACGCTTCGTGGAAGGCGCCCTCATTGTCGATGTCGAGATAGGGATAGTCGAAGTCGAAGCCTTCGCTGCGGCCATGGACGAGGAAAGGGATGCCCAGCGTGTTGACCAGAGCCAGCCGCTTGTCGGCCGGCCGCGGCGAGGACAGGTAGACGGCGTCGACCTGGCGGTTGGCGACGATGCGCCGGTAGGTCGTTTCCTCGTCGTCGGCATCGGCAGGCGAAAGCACGAGGTCGAGCTCGTGCGCGCGGGCATAGTCGCCAAGGCCGGAGAGGAATTCGACGAAGTGCGGATCGATGTCGACGGCGGCGCCCGTCGGCAGCACATAGCCGATCATCCCCGACTTGCCGGTGGCGAGCCGGCGCGCGCTGGGGTTCGGCCGGTAGCCATGGCGCTTGGCCGCGTCCATCACCCGGCGACGGGTTTCCTCGTTCACCTCGGGATAGCCGTTCAGCGCCCGGCTCACCGTGGTCTGCGAGAGTGACAGCATATGCGAGAGTTGCTTGAGGTTCATCGGAGGCCTCCAGCCTCAAAGCGCTTTCAAATTTGAATCGATCCGATGATTGTTGGCGAGATCGCCAAGGATGACGACCTTAGAGGGCCCCAGGCGCCGTTTGAAGCAAAAATTGCTGCTGCGGTGCTAAAAACTATGCTGCAGTGCACCTTTCTCACTTTATCCCGAGAGATTTAAATCGATTTATAAACTCTCCCACTTGACTCTCGAGCAATTCAATGGCGAGATCAAAATAGCCAAAGCGCTTTGGAAGTCTCTTCGAAAGGTTGCGGTTGCCCTTTCGCTGAGTCACAGTTCCGCGGGCGTCGGCGGACGAAATGGAGGTTTCGTCCTGTTTGTGACCACTGGGAGGACTTGCGATGAAGAAAATGCTTCTCTTGGGTGCGGCCTTCGCGGCACTCACCCTCAGCCTGCCGGCGCAAGCCGAACTGAAGTTCAAGCCGGGCGAGGATCCGAAGTTTCACTGGGCGAACTACGACGACCTCAAAAAGGTCGATCTCAAGGGCGAGACGCTGACGATCTTCGGGCCGTGGCGCGGCGAGGACGAGACGCTTGTGCATTCGGTTCTCGACTATTTCGCCGAGGCCACCGGCGCGGAGGTGAAATATTCCTCGTCCGAGAACTATGAGCAGCAGATCGTCATCGACACCCAGGCCGGCAGCCCGCCCAACATCGCCGTCCTGCCGCAGCCCGGCCTCATACAGGACCTTGCTTCCAAGGGCGTGCTGACCCCGATGGGCGACGACGTCGCCGCCTGGATCAAGGAAAATTACGCCGCCGGCGACTCCTGGGCCAAGCTCGGGACCTATAATGGCAAGGACGGCAAGCCCGGCTTCTACGCCTTCCCCTACAAGATCGACGTGAAGGGGCTGGTCTGGTACTCGCCCGACAATTTCGACGAGGCCGGCTACAAGGTGCCGAAAACCCAGGAAGAACTCGCCGACCTCGAAAAGAAGATCATCGCCGACGGCGGCAAGCCCTGGTGCATCGGGCTCGGTTCCGGCGGCGCCACCGGCTGGCCGGCGACCGACTGGGTCGAGGACATCATGCTGAGAACCCAGCCGCCGGAAGTCTACGACAAATGGGTGAAGAACGAGATCCCGTTCACCGACCCGGCCGTGGTCAACGCCATCGACATCTTCGGCAAGATCGCCACCGACGACAAGATGGTGGACGGCGGCGCCAAGGCGGTGGCGGCGACCGACTTCCGCGACAGCCCGAAGGGCCTCTTCACCGTGCCGCCCAAGTGCTACATGCACCATCAGGCATCGTTCATCCCCTCCTTCTTCCCGGAAAACGTGAAGCTCGGCCAGGACGCGGACTTCTTCCCCTACCCGCCTTACGCCTCCAAGCCGGAACTGGGCACGCCGCTGGAAGTGGCCGGCACGCTGGTGATGATCACCAAGGATTCCAAGGCCTCGCGCGAGTTCATCAAATTCCTCGAGATGCCGCTCGCGCATGAATTGTGGATGGCGCAGAAGAGCTTCGTCACGCCCTTCAAGTCAGCCAACAAGGATGCCTATGGCAGCGACGCGCTGAAGAAGCAGGGCGAGATCCTGGTCGGCGCCACGACTGTACGCTTCGACGGGTCCGACCTGATGCCGGGCAAGGTCGGCGCGGGCTCGTTCTGGACCGGCATGATCGACCTGGTTGGCGGCAAGTCCGCGCAGGACGTCGCCGCCGACATCCAGAAAAGCTGGGATGCCATCAAGTAAGCATCCTGAAATCCTCCTAATCCTCCACCTGGATCCGGGCTACGGCCCGGATCCGACCGGCGGTCAACGCCGGAAGCCTTCGCGTTTCGATTGTTCCGAATAACCGAAAGTCGGTGCATCCGATCGCCAGCCCTGGCTGACCGGTCATGCGCAGGGAGAGGGACCCATGGCGACTCAGATTTTCTCGGCCATATTCGTCATCATCATCGGCGTCGGCGGCTGTGTCGCCTATTTCTGGGGCGCCAACAAACTGCTCGATCTTGTCTTCCCGTCACGCGGCGTCGCGGGCGCCGCCGCCGTCGACAATCTGCGCCGGCAGGGACTGGTGCGGCCTTGGCTGTTCGTCGGCCCGGCGATGATCATCCTTACCATCTATCTGATCTACCCGGTCGTCGAGACGCTGAGGCTCTCCTTTCTCGATCGCGGCGGAGAGAATTTCGTCGGCCTAGCCAATTATGAATGGGCGCTCGGCGATCACGATTTCCGCAATTCGATCCTGAACAATGTGCTTTGGCTGGCGGTGGTGCCGGCGACCTGCACCTTCCTTGGGCTGATCATCGCCGTGCTCACCGACAAGATCTGGTGGGGCACGATCGCCAAGAGCCTGATCTTCCTGCCTCTCGCCATCTCCTTCGTCGGCGCCAGCGTGATCTGGAAGTTCATCTACGAGTATCGTGGCGAGGGCCAAGTGCAGATCGGCCTGCTCAACGCCATCATCCAGTATTTCGGCGGCCAGCCGCAGGTGTGGATATCGCTGCCGTTCTGGAACAATTTCTTCCTGATGATGATCCTGGTCTGGATCCAGACCGGCTTTGCGATGGTCATCCTGTCGTCGGCGCTGCGCGGCATTCCGGAAGAGACGCTGGAAGCGGCCGTGATCGACGGCGCCAACCCGTTCCAGATCTTCTGGAAGATCATGGTGCCGCAAATATGGGGCACGATCGCAGTGGTGTGGACCACCATCACCATCCTGGTGCTGAAAGTGTTCGACATCGTGCTGACCATGACCAACGGCCAATGGAACAGCCAGGTGCTCGCCAATCTGATGTTCGACTGGATGTTCCGCGGCGGCGGCGATTTCGGCCGCGGCGCGACGATCGCCATCATCATCATGATCGCGGTCATCCCGATCATGATCTGGAACATCCGCCAGGCCAACAAAGAGACGGGAGGGCACTGAGATGGCCGCCAGGACCGGAAAATCCTTCGCCGGCCGCTTCGGCGTCCACATCGCCGTGCTCGTCTTCGTGGTGATCTGGACCATTCCCACGCTCGGCATTCTCGTCTCGTCGCTGCGCGACAAGGACCAGATCGTCGCCGCCGGCTGGTGGAACTCCTTTGCCAGTTCCAGCCAGAGCGAGGCCGGGCGGCTTCCCGCGGCGTCGGCGCAAACCCAGAAGGACGGCAAATACGTCATCGAGGGCAACATCTTCGGCGATGGCCCCAAGCGCGAGATCAGCGCCTTCGGCGTGAAATCTTCCGCGCCGACGCAGTACAAGGCGGGGTCGGTCGCCGACCTCAATGACGGCGTCACGCTGCAGATGAATGCCGATGGCGGCTTCGTGCTGTCGTCACCGAAGGCCTTCGAGGGCGACCGCGGCCAACGCGTCTATTTCGCCTCCTCCGCGCCGCCGAAATTCACCACGGACAACTACGATGCCGTGCTGTTTTCCGAAGGCATCGGCCGCTCGTTCATGAACTCGCTGACGGTGACCATCCCGGCAACGATCATCCCCATCCTCATCGCAGCCTTCGCGGCCTATGCATTGGCCTGGATGCGCTTTCCGGGCCGGGCGCTGCTGATTGCCGTCATCATCGGCCTGCTGGTCGTGCCGCTGCAGATGTCGCTGATCCCGCTGCTCAAGCTCTACAACGGCGTCGGCACCTTCTTCGGCGTGCCGTCCAAGACCTATCTCGGCATCTGGCTGGCGCATACCGGCTTCGGCCTGCCCTTCGCCATCTACCTGCTCAGGAGCTACATTGCCGGCCTGCCGCGCGAGATCATGGAATCGGCGCGCATCGACGGCGCCAGCGACTTCGAGATCTTCGTCAAGATCGTTCTGCCGCTGTCCTTCCCGGTGCTTGCGTCCTTCGCCATCTTCCAGTTCCTGTGGGTATGGAACGATCTCCTGGTGGCAATGGTTTTCCTCGGCACGGCGCCCGATCAGATCGTGCTGACGGCCAAGCTCAACGCGCTGCTCGGCTCGCGCGGCGGCAACTGGGAGATCCTGACGACATCGGCGTTCATCACCATCATCGTGCCGCTGATCGTGTTCTTCTCGCTGCAGCGCTATTTCGTCCGCGGGCTGCTTGCCGGCTCGGTGAAAGGAGGTTGAAGACATGCAATCGGCTTTGAAGGCGACTTCGAGACCAGACCCCGCCGTCGATCGCGACTGGTGGCGGGGCGCGGTGATCTACCAGATCTATCCGCGCTCCTACCAGGACTCCAACGACGACGGCATCGGCGACCTGCAGGGCATCGTGCGGCGCCTGCCCTACATCGCTTCGCTCGGCGTCGATGCCATCTGGATCTCGCCCTTCTTCAAATCGCCGATGAAGGATTTCGGCTACGACGTGTCGGATTATTGCGACGTCGACCCGATGTTCGGAACGCTCGCCGATTTCGACGCGCTGGTGACGGAAGCCCATCGGCTGGGCCTCAAGGTGATGATCGACGAGGTGCTGTCGCACACCGCCGACATCCACCCCTGGTTCAAGGAAAGCCGCTCCAGCCGTAACAATCCGAAAGCCGACTGGTATGTATGGGCGGACGCAAAACCCGACGGCACGCCGCCCAACAACTGGCTGTCGATCTTCGGCGGTTCGGCCTGGCAGTGGGACACCAGCCGCCAGCAATATTACATGCACAATTTCCTGGCCGAGCAGCCGGACCTCAACTTCCACAACCGGCAAGTCCAGGATGCGCTGCTCGATATCACCCGCTTCTGGCTGGAGCGCGGCGTCGACGGCTTTCGCCTCGACACGATCAATTTCTACTTCCACAGCCAGGGGCTGGAGGACAATCCTCCGCTGCCGCCGGAGCAGCGCAACGACCAGACGGCGCCGGCGGTCAACCCCTACAACTATCAGGACCACATCTACGACAAGAGCCGGTCGGAGAACCTCGGCTTCCTGGAGCGGTTCCGCGCCCTTCTCGACGAATATCCGGCGCAGGCCGCCGTCGGCGAGGTCGGCGACTCGCAACGCGGTCTCGAGGTGGTCGCCGCCTATACCGCCGACGGCAAGCGCGTGCATATGTGCTATTCCTTCGACTTCCTGGCGCCGGAGAAGATCAGCGCGGCGAAGGTGCGCGCGGTGCTGGAGGCCTTCGGCACGGTCGCGAGCGACGGCTGGTCGTGCTGGGCCTTCTCCAACCATGACGTGATGCGGGTCGCCTCGCGCTGGGCCGCCAACGAGGCGGACCCGACCGCCTATCTGAAGGTGATCTCGGCACTTCTGATGTCGCTGCGCGGCTCGGTGTGCATCTATCAAGGCGAAGAGCTCGGCCTTGGCGAAGCAGAGCTGAAATTCGAAGACCTGCAAGATCCATACGGCATCCGGTTCTGGCCGGAGTTCAAGGGCCGCGACGGCTGCCGCACGCCGATGGTGTGGGACGCGACCGCCAAGAATGGCGGTTTCTCGACCGCCAAGCCGTGGCTGCCGGTGCCGGGCAAACACCTGTCGCAGGCCGTCAACGTGCAACAAGGCGACGCAAGCTCGCTGCTCGAACATTACCGCCGCTTCCTCGCCTTCCGGCGCCAGCATCCGGCGCTGGCCAAGGGCGACATCGACTTCATCGAAAGCGATGGCGACACCGTCGCCTTCACGCGCCGCGAGGGCAATGAGCGGATCGTCTGCGCCTTCAACCTCGGCGGCAAGGCCGCCGAGATCGATCTCGGCAAAGGCGCGCTGCAACCCTTGCCCGGGCATGGCTTTTCGGGACAGACTGGCACCGGGCCGGTCCGCCTCGGCGGTTATGGCGCCTGGTTCGGGCGTGTCGACTGAACATTGCAACGGAAATCATTGGGAGGAGAAAACATGGCCGATGTCACGCTGAACCAGGTGAAGAAATCATACGGCAACCTCAACATTCTCCACGGCATCGACCTCGACATCAAATCGGGCGAGTTCATCGTCTTCGTCGGTCCGTCGGGTTGCGGCAAATCCACCTTGCTGCGGTCGATCGCCGGCCTCGAGGAGATCACCTCGGGCGAGCTGAAGATCGACGGCGAGGTGGTGAACGACGTGCCGCCGTCGAAGCGGGGCATCGCCATGGTGTTCCAGTCCTATGCGCTCTATCCGCATATGACGGTCTACGACAACATGGCCTTCTCGATGAAGATCGGCAAGGAAAGCAAGGCCGAGATCGATAAGCGCGTGCGCCAGGCGGCGGAGATCCTGCAGCTGACCAAGTATCTCGACCGCCTGCCCAAGGCGATGTCGGGCGGCCAGCGCCAGCGCGTCGCCATCGGCCGCGCCATCGTGCGCAACCCGAAGGTGTTCCTGTTCGACGAGCCGCTGTCGAACCTCGACGCCGCGCTTCGCGTCGCCACCCGCATCGAGATCGCCAAGCTCAAGGAATCGATGCCGAACACCACCATGATCTACGTCACGCACGACCAGGTCGAGGCGATGACGCTGGCGGACCGCATCGTGGTTCTGAAGGAAGGTTATATCGAACAGGTCGGCACGCCGATGGAGCTCTACAAGCGTCCGGGCAATTTGTTCGTCGCCCAGTTCATCGGCTCGCCGGCGATGAACATATTGCCGGCAAAGATCGAGAAGGCCGGAAATCCGACCGTGGTCAGCCATGTCGGCGGCCGCAAGGCGACGGTGCCGATCGCGACGCCGGCCTCGGCGAATGGCTCCGCGGTCAGCTTCGGCGTGCGGCCGGAGGATCTCGCGATCGCCACAGGTACGGACTATCTGTTCGAAGGCAAGGTCGACTATATCGAGCAGCTTGGCGAGGTTCAGCTCGTCTATGTCGATATCGGCCGCACCGACCTGCCGCTGGTGGCCAAGCTGCCGGGCAATGTCGAGGTCAAGCGCGGCGAGACCTTGCGGCTCAACGCCAGCGGCGGCGATCTGCACATCTTCGACGCCGACGGCCATTCCTTCACGCTGCATCGCGAGGAAGCAAAGGCTGCCTGACGCTTAACCGCTCCGGCTGACGCATGGTCGTTGCGGAAAAGAAAAACGGCGGGCCAAGGCCCGCCGCTCTTTGTTCGTATATCGTCTAAAGTTGTTAGCGGCCGAAGAGGTTACGGTCGGTGCCCTGAGGGGCCGACTTGTGAACGTCGTTCGACGAGTTCAACAGCTTGTAGACCGTCGAGTCGGTATTGATCGACGACGTGCGCGTGGTGTCGACGGCGGGAGCCGGCTGGCTGGCGCCTACGTCACCGGTATGGCCGCTTTCCGCGGCAAAAGCAGCGCCGGAAACGGCCAACAGAGCGGCCGTGGCAAGAACGATCTTCTTCATTTCAGTGCTCCTGAATCTTGTGATCCGACCGATGCGGCGGGCGAGCCCGCCGCCGGTTCAAGGTCGGTTGTTAGTTGTTGCCGAACAGGTTGTGGTCGGCGCCCGTCGTGGCAGGCTGCTGAGTGGCCGGCGCAGACTGGTGGACCGAAGCCGTGTAGGACGAGTCGACCTTGCCGGCCGCCTGATTGGCTTCGTTCGGGTTGTAATGGTCGCTACCAGCGAAAGCGCTGCCAGAAATTGCCAGAAGGGCTGCGGCAGTGAGAACAATCTTTTTCATTTTTGCTACTCCAGTATCTTTATTCAGTCCGTCTAGCGGCGTGTCTTGGGAATGAAATCGCGTCGTTCGGACAACGCTGATTTGGGTGAGGCGACTGCCGGATTCCAATCACGAAGTTTTTCCATCTGGACCATGAATCCGCATCTTGAAGTTTTCATAAGCATGCCTATGACTTTATTTTTATCCCATTAAATCAATATTTTAATCCGATTATAAGATTGGCTCACCAAATGTATCGGAAGGCGAACGTTCACACCATCCTGCACGCACCGTCAACAGAAACGAACCGTTCAGTTCGATTTTAGAATCCCCTAATAGTCACTTTTCGATACTATTAACCATCCCACCCGCGTTCCGCGGGCCGATTCGGCTTCGCATCGGGACAGTGTTTCGACCGAGGGCCAAGGGGGCGTTCGTGCCGAAAGCGCCGCGGCTGTCCCCTGTCGACGCTCGAGATCCAGGCTCGAACCGCGAACTAAACCCCGAAAGGTCGAGATGGCGCCGGCACGCCTTGCCTTGCCAAGCAAGGACCGAGTGTTTACAGGCGTTGTGCAGGGGTCAGGCAACGATGGACCGGCGCAGCCGCCGGCTGGAATTGCAGCGGGGTCAACGACATGCCTCTTTCCGACGTCTATGCCGTTGCGAGCAAGGACATTGTCTTCGAATCCTTCGACGGCGAAGCTGTCGTGCTCGACCTCTCCAACGGCAAGTATTTCGGCTTCTCCGATTCCGGCAGCAAGGTATGGCAGGCGCTGGCCTCGGGTGTCGGCACCGAAGCGCTGATCCGATCGGCGGCGGGCGCTGCCAGGATCGACGCCGCCGCGTTCGAGTCCTTCATTGGGCAGTTGGTCGAGTTTGGGCTGCTAGCGCCTTCCGGCGCAATGCCGCTGCCCTCTTCCGACGATTTGCCGGCGGCGCTGGCGGCGGCGCGCGAGCCGCTCAATGTCAGCGTCCATGACGACCTTGCCGACCTCATTACCGTCGATCCGATCCACGAAGTCGAGGAACCGCTCGGCTGGCCGGCCGTCAAGCAGGTTTCCTGAGCGACCGGCGAAGGGCGAGGTCAGGCTGGAACAGACCATGCCACGCGTCACGCTCGAGACCCTACCGGACTACGCCCGCTTCCTCCTCGCCGCCGCCGAGAGCGCGGCCGGGCAATTCCCGGTCCAGCGGACTGTCCGCCTGCCAGGGCTGGAATTGATCGCGCATCTCGAGCCCGGCGCGCTCGCGGATGCCCTTGGCCAGGCTTTCATCGAAGCCGGCGGCGATCCGCGCGACTCCCGTCAATGCCATGTCTTCGTCGGCCATCCAGGCGTCGGCGACATGCCGGTGCCGGCAAGCTGGGGCGATGCGCATTTCACCGAACACGGCTTTGCCCAGAGACTCGCCGAGGTGGGGCTGCGCGGCCATCATTACCACGATCTGGATTTTTGGCAGGTCTACGACCCCGACCGACGGATCGGCGTCCAGCTGATGCGGTCCCCCGACGCGTTTCCGCCCTGGGAGCAAGGGGCGCCGCTGCGTGCCTTCCTGCATTGGGAATACGCCGCGCGCGGCATGCGCCTTGCCCATGCCGGCACGCTTGGCCTCGATGGCAAGGGCGTGCTGCTGGCAGGCGCCGGGGGCGCGGGAAAATCCGGAACCGTCGTTGCGGGACTGCTCAACGGGCTGGACAGCGTCGGCGACGACTATGTGCTGATCGACCTTTCCGGCGGCGTGACCGCGCGACCGCTGTTTTCGATCCTGAAACAGGATCAGCCGGGTTTCGCCCGGCTCGGGCTGGGAAGGCGGCTGGGAACCGACCGACCGCTCAACTGGCAAGGCAAGCATGCCTTTCACATTAACGAGATCGCGCCTCGGCCAGTACGCGCGAGTCTGGACATTTCTGCGTTGATGGTGCCACATATCAGTGGCGGAAAGACGAGTTCGATCGCACCGATTTCGCGCAAGGATGCCCTCATCGCGCTGGCGCCCTCCGGCATTGCCCAGATGCCTGGCGAGCGGGAAAGCGGGTTTCGCTTCTTCAGCGATCTCACACGCTTGCTGCCATGCTACCGGCTTTACCTCGGGACGCATCCGAAGGAGATCGCCGACACGATTGCGGATTTCCTTGCGCGGGCGCCCGATGAAGCTGAGCGTGATCATGCCGGTCTATAACCGCGAGCGCTTCGTCGTCCCGGCTCTGCGCTCGCTGCTCAGGCAGCGCGACGCCGTCGACCTCGACATCATCGTGATCGACGACGGCTCGACGGACGGTTCGGCCGAGGCGGTTCGCGCGATGATGGACGAGAACCCCTGCATACGCCTGTTCCAACACACGCATATGGGTGTTGCCGGCGCCCGCAATGCCGGGCTGCGGCAATTGCCGGCGGACGCCGGCTTCGTGTCCTTCCTCGATTCCGACGACATTTCCCTTCCCGGCCGATTCAAGGCCGACCTCGCTCATTTCGAAACGCGTCCCGGCCTCGATCTGACCTACTCGCTGATGGCGCTGGTCGACCGGATCGACGACGAGACATTGGAGCCGGCCGCGAACAGCCGTATCATGACGCTTCGCGGGCTCTCGCTGTGCACCGCCCTGTTCGGCCGGGCGCTTGTCGATCGCATCGGCTGGTTCGACGAGGAGTTCGCGTTGTCAGAGGACACAGACTATCTGCTGCGCGTCTTCGAAACGGATCCCCGTTACGAGCTGCTAGACAACGTCGCGATCTACTATCGGCGTCATGCAGGGAACGCGACACGGCAGCATGACGGCAGGCTCCGCGACCATCTGCGGGCGATCCACAAATCGATACGACGGCGCAAGGCGGATCCGTCGCTGCGCGAGGCTCCGGGCATTTTCGAGTATAAGAGCCCACCCAACTGGCAGGGTATGTGATGGACGCCGGGGGGCTGGACCACACAAGACAGTTCGGGGGGCACAGATGAAGCTCTCCGTGATCATGCCGGTACACAACCGCGAGACCTACGTCGGCGCAGCACTCCGCTCGCTGCTCAGGCAGCGCGACGCCGCCGATCTCGATATCGTCGTGATCGACGACGGCTCGACCGACGGTTCGGCTCAAGCCGTACGCGCGATGATGGACGAAGCATCCTGCATCCGGCTGTTTCAGCAGGAGAACATGGGCGTGACCCGGGCCCGCAACAGCGGACTGAGACAGCTCGAGCCGGAGGCCGAGCTGGTGTCCTTTCTGGATTCCGACGACATCTCGCCACCAGGGCGCTTCGCCGCCGACATAGAGCTTTTCCGAAAGGATCGCGCTCTCGATCTCACCTATTCCAGGATGATGCTGGTCGACAGGATCGATGACCAGACGCTGGAGCCGGCACCAGACTGCAACAGCATCACCATTCGCGGCATTCATCTGTCGGCCGCGATCTTCTCGCGCCGTTTGGTCGACCGGCTCGGCGGTTTCGACGAGGACTTCGTCCAGGCCGAAGATACGGACTTTCTGCTGCGCAGCTTCGAGGTCGGCCCCCGATACCTGCTCCCGGACACGCTGGCGCTTTATTACCGGCGGCACGCCGGCAACATGACGAGGCAGGATGACGTACAGTCGCGCGAGTTCATGCGCGCGATCTACAAGTCGATGAAGCGCCGCAGGGCCGACCCGTCGCTCAAGCCGATCGAAGGCATCTTCGAACTGAAGAAACTCGCGGACTGGCGGTTCATGTGATGAGCGGATACGGCGTCGTCATTCCGGCCTACAACGCCAGCGCCACGATCGCCGAGACGCTGCGATCGGTGGCGGCGCAGACGCTGCGGCCCGAACTGGTCGTGGTGGTCGATGACGGCTCGACCGACAATCTCGCCACCGCTGTCGGCGGCATCGACCTGCCGCTCAAGCTTTTGCGCCAGGACAATGCCGGGCCGGGCAGCGCGACCACCCGCGGCATCGCCGCGCTGTCGACGCCCTTCATCGCCACGCTCGATGCCGACGACCTTTGGCTGCCCGGAAAGATCGCCGCGCAGCTTGCCCATCTCGAACGGCTTCCCGGGACATCGGGGGTCTTCACCCATATACGCAGTTTCCGCGACGGAGAGCCCTATGCGATGGCCCCGACCGCAACGCCCGGCTGGTCGCGCTCGACGATGCTGATGCGCCGAGCGGCCGCGCAGAGCGTCGGACCGATGATCGATCCGCCGGGCGGCCGTGGCGAGATGATCGACTGGATCGCCCGCGCGCGGGAAAGCGGTTTTGTCCTCGACATGATGCCTGACGTCCTGGCGCTGCGGCGGATCCGGCCGGGAAGCCTGTCCTACGGGCGCGATGCGGCACGCGACCGCGGCTACCTGGAAGTGGCTCGGCTCGCCATGCTGCGACGGGCGCAAAGCAAGGCCGGTTCCAGCTGATGGCGAAGATCCGTCGCATCGGCAAGCGTTTTCCAGACTATGGCTGGTCCTGGCCGACCGGCTCGCTCGACCAATTGCTCAAGGCAGCGCTTCTGCCCGATGAAGAAGCGGCGCGCCTTTGCGCCGAAAGGTGGCTGGACGAGAACGACATCGACCATGTCTCCTTCAGGGAACACCGGCTGCTTGCCGCGATTTCCGACAGGTTCGGACGCAAGCTTGCCGGCCACGCCGCCTATCCGCGCCTGGTCGGCCTGCAGAAGATGCTGTGGACCAAGTCGCGCATGGCCATGCGCGAGGCGGAGCCGGCCTTGAAGGCGATGGTCGATGGCGGCTGCACGGTGATGCTGATCAAGGGCGCCAGCCGCATTGCGCTCGACGCCGCCGCGCAGCGCGGGCGCGTGGCGCACGACATCGATATACTGGTGCGACCCGACGATATGCAGCCGGCTTTCGATGTGCTGCGCGACCGCGGCTGGCAGATCGCCACCGGCGTTTCCCCGCAATATCTGCGCACAAGGCTGGCATCTCTGCGCTCGATGAATTTCTTCAAGGGAAATTACGGCGACATCGACCTACATCAGCTCGCCTATGACGGCTCGCAGCAGAACGCCGAGGACGACCTCGCGATCTGGCGCCGCGCGATTGCCGCCAAATTCAGCGAGGTCAGCGTGGTCGTTCCTTCGCCTGCCGACCGCATCGCCTTGGCCATCGCGCATGGCGGCCTCGACGCGCATACGCATAGCGACTGGCTGGTCGACTGCACCGTGGCCATCGAGGGCGGCGATGTCGACTGGGCGCTATTCCTCGACGTCATCGCCAGGCGCGGCCTCGCCGTCGCCGCGGCGGTCGCGCTTTCCTACCTCGCGCTGGAGATCGGCATCGCGGTGCCGGAAGCTGTCCTGGCGCAGGTGGTGGACATGGCCGACCGGCGCGGCGCGGCGCGCCTGTCATCCGTCCTGCAGGCCAAGCCGCGCACCGATTTCGGGGCGCTGACCTGGCTGTCGCGGGGATTTGCGAAGCAGCTGCGCCTGCGGCGCAAGAAAGGCCGGCTGAAGCAGACCGAGCCGAACATCGTGTGGCGCGGCAAGTCGATGACCGCGAAGGCAGCCGGCGGGCCGGCGCCGTTCGTGCTTTCGCAGGCATTGGATGAACCGCAGGGCGAAGCCGGCGAGATGATGCTCGATCTCGTCGTGCGCATCGTCGTTCCGCCGGTCAGGCGACGCATCGAAATGGAGATCAATGCGGGCGGCCGGCATGTGGCCCGGCTGCGCTCGATGGCGATCAGCCGTTCCGGCGGGGAGCGGATGCTGCGCTTTCGCGGCAAGGTGGAGCTTGACCGGACGGGACGGACCCTGGTGCTGGAGGCGCGGCCGTCACGACAGTTTCGCGTCTGGGACAACGAGCAAGCCGTCGCCATCTATGGCGCGCTGCCTTTCCAGCTCGTTTCGGCAAGATTCTCCCGACCCGGATGAGACGAGGCTCGCCTCAGACGCCATAACGCTCGGTGCGGATCAACCCCGCCGGAACGCCGGCGCCGATCAGCGCGTCGGCGGCGGCCGACACGAATGCATTCGAGCCGCAGACATAGGCGAGCCTCGGCGTCTTTGGCAGACGCTCGATGGCCTGCGCCATCATGCGGGCGTCGACGCGCCGGGAATAGTCGGAGGGCCTCTTCGCCGGCTCGCGTGTCAGCGTCAGCACCAGATCGAATCCGTCGCGACGATCGTCGAGGCCGACCAGCTCATCGCCGAAAATCACCTCGTCCCAGACCCGCGCCGAGAACACCAGCGCGACGGGCACCGCATTGTTGCGCAGCGTGCGATGGCGCAGCATCGCCATCAGCGGCACGACGCCCGAGCCGCCGCCGACCAGAAGGATCGGCCCGCCGTCGCTCTCCTCCCAGATGAAATGGCCGCCCAGCGGCCCGCGCAGTTCGATCTCGTCGCCGACCGCCGCCACGTCGTGGAAGAAGGGCGAGATCTCGCCGTCGTCGAGCCGTTCGATCGCGAGCTCGATGCCGCCACCTGCTTCCGGCGCCGAAGCGATGGAATAAGAGCGGCGCGCCTGATAGCCGTCCGGCGCCGTCAGCCTGATGTCGACATGCTGCCCTGCAAGATGGGCGAAGGGTCGCGACGG
This sequence comes from Mesorhizobium sp. B4-1-1, assembly GCF_006439375.1. Lineage (NCBI taxonomy): Bacteria > Pseudomonadati > Pseudomonadota > Alphaproteobacteria > Hyphomicrobiales > Phyllobacteriaceae > Mesorhizobium > Mesorhizobium sp. B4-1-1. The sequence goes on along the minus strand of NZ_VFTH01000006.1, from coordinate 45,973 downwards.
CTGGAACCAGAAGCTGGTGACGCGCGGCGTGCGCTTTTCGATGCGGGTGATCGTGGCTGCCTGCCAAGGCGATTGCGGCGACGGCTCGGCGGTCATCGATTGCTGCTCACAGATCGCCCCTCACGGGTCACTGGAATAGCGCTGCTCGCGCCAGGGATCGCCATACATGTGATAGCCGCGCAGTTCCCAGAAGCCCGGCTCATCGCGCTCGGTGAACTGAAGCCCGTTCACCCATTTGGCCGATTTCCAGAAATAGAGATGCGGCACCAGGAGCCGCGCCGGCCCGCCATGATCGGGCGTGATCGCCTTGCCCTCATAGAGCAGCGCCACCATCGCCTTGCCGGTGACGAGGTCCTTGGTCGGGACATTGGTGGAATAGCCGTCAAAGGACAGCGCCAGCGTATAGGCGGTCGGCGGCTCGATGCCGGCATCGGCGAGGATGTCGTCGATCATCACGCCTTGCCACGGCGTGTTGAACTTGGTCCAGGCCGTGACGCAATGGATGTCGCGCGTCATCTTGCTCTGCGGCAGGGCGTTGAATTCGACCCAGTTCCATTTCTTGAGCGGCCGCGGCCCCTGCTTGAGGGTGAAGGACCAGTCCTCGGCGCGCACCCGCGGCGTCGGCCCGGCCGACAGAACCGGGAAACCCTGCTCCAGATACTGGCCGGGCGGAATGCGCGCGTCGGTGTCGGAAGGGGGACGCCGTCCAGAAAAGAAACCACGCGTGACCATCGAGACGCCTCCTGCGCCGGCAGCAACGATCGGCGCAGTGTTCTCGAAGATATCGCCGCGGGCAACAGGAATCTCGGCGACCTGCCGGTTTCCGGCAGGTCGCCATGCGTTCGTCAGCCGGCGGCGAAGGGCACGGCCACGAAGATCTGCGCGTCGCCGCGATCGATCAGCAAAAGCACCGACTTCTTGCCGGACTTGCCCGCCTCGGCGATCGCCTGGTTGGCCTGCCGGGCCGTCTTCACCGGCATCTGGTCGACGCCGACGATGACGTCGCCGGGCTGGATGCCGGCTACCGAAGCCGCCTTGTCCGGATTGACCCGCTCGACCACGGCGCCGCGCTGGTTGCCCGCCAGATTGAGCTGGTCGCGGATGTCGGGCGTGAGGTCGGTCAGGCCGAGGCCGAGCGACGGGACGCGCAGGTTCTGCCCGACCGACGGACTGCCGCCTTCATTGCCGTTCGACGCGGTCTTCTGATCGTCGCTGTTGCGGCCGACATCGGCCGAAATCTGCATCGCCTTGCCCTTGCGCCAGACATCGAGCGTTTCCTTGGCGCCCGGCGACACATCGGCGACGGCGCGCGACAGATCCTTCGGATCCTTGACCTCCTGGCCGGCGAAGCCGGTGATGACATCGCCGGTCTCAATGCCCGCCTTGGCGGCAGGCGAGCCTTGCGTGACCGCCGAGACCAGTGCGCCGCCCGGATGGTCGAGGCCGATGGCGCTGGCGACATCCTGGGTGACCGGCTGGATCTGCACGCCGAGATAGCCGTATTCGATGTCGCCGCCCTTCATCAGCTTGGCGACGACCTTCTCAGCCTGGTCCGACGGGATGGCAAAGCCGACGCCGACGCTGCCGCCATTGGGCGAATAGATCGCCGTGTTGATGCCGATGACATTGCCGTTGACGTCGACCAGCGGGCCGCCGGAATTGCCGTGATTGATCGGCGCGTCGATCTGGATGAAGTCGTCGAACGGTCCGCTATGCAGGTCGCGGCCGCGCGCCGAAACGATGCCGGCGGTAACCGTGGTGCCGATGCCGAACGGGTTGCCGATCGCCAATACCTGGTCGCCGGTCATCAGCTTGTCGGAATCGCCCCATTTGACGGTCGGAAGAGGCTTGTCGGCCTTGATCTGGAGCACCGCCAGATCGTTCTTGGCGTCGTGGCCGACGAGCTTGGCGGGAAGCTCGGTACCGTCGTCGAGGGTCACCTTGATCGAGCTCGCGCCGTCGACGACATGGTTGTTGGTGACGATCGTGCCGTCCGCGCCGACGATGAAGCCGGAGCCAAGCGCCTCGGCGCGCTGCCCCTGCTGCTGCGGCGGCGCCTTCGGCATCGGCATGCCCTGATCACCGAAGAACTGCTGGAAGAACTGGTCGAAAGGCGCATTGCCGCCGAGCGGCGAGCCCTCGTCCTGTGGCTGTGCCTTCATGACCGAAGTGATGGTGACGACGGCCGGCTTGGTGACGGCGATGACCGGCGCGAAGGAGCCGTTCGGAGCGGTGATGCCGGCGACCGGCGTCTGCGTCGTCGCGGCCACGGTACTGAGGCCGGCATTGCTCTGGGCGAAGGAGACGATGACGGGCGAAATGATCAGCGCGGCGCCCAACAGGGCGGCGACGCGATGTCTGCGAAGAATGCTTGAGGGTGACATGGTCGTTCTGTCCGGGCGAGCGTTGATCCGGCGTCGCGGGCGCTCCCACGGGATCGTCCGTCGACGTGCCGATGACCGGATTTGCCTGTCTCGCCGTGCATGGCAGCCGGCCGTCTCGACAGACACGCATCTAGGACGCCTAGTTGCCATAATTAGGGTTTTGAGGCGACCTTACGAAGATTTAATTCAGAGGGCGCTTACGAACCGCTCCCGGCGGCGCAGGTAGGACGAGGCCATTTCGCGCATGCGGGCGGCATCGAAGCTCGGTCCGTGGCCGCCATGGCCGAGGCGGATCGGCAGGTCGAGCAGGCGCTGCATGGTGCGGCAATAGGCCGTGCGGTCCGAATCCGGCAGGTCGTCGATCAGCATGCCGTCATAGATGGCGTCGCCGGCGAAGAAGACGCCGTCGGCCTCGTCGAAAAGCGCGATCGAGTCCGGCGAATGTCCGGGCAGATGCAGCACGCGGAACTTCCTGTCGCCGAGATCGACGATATCGCCCTCGTCGAGCGCACGGGTCAGCGGGGCGGGAGGAATGCGATAGTCAGCCGCCGTCCAATCCGGCGCCGGCAGCTTCGAGACGGCACCGTCGAGATTGTGGAACATATACGCGTAGGTGGCAGCGTCATCCATGTCGTCGAACCGCGCAGCGCTCATCTTCGGCCCCATGCGAAGCGGGAACTCATGCAGCGAGCCGACATGGTCGAGATGGATATGGGTGGCGACGACGATGAGCGGCTTGCCGGCCGGCGTGTCGATCTCGGGTGCCAGCGGGCGAATGCCCATACCGGTATCGACCAGCAGATCGGCGTCACGGCCCTTGAGATGCCAGATATTGGCGCGCACGAAATCATGCACGAAGGGTTCGGTCAGCATCGTGGTCACGGCATCGACTTTTGCCTTGCCGAACCAGTCGCCAACCTCAAGCTCGGGCATCGGGCCGCCGCCCATCAGACGAACGGCTTCCCGACCTTGTACTTTTCCGGCACCAGCCGCTTGAGATAGGCCATGCCGGCGTCCGAAAGCTGGTTGACGTCCGGCTGCATGAAATCGTCGGGCATGTGACGCGTCTTGCCGGCCACCGCCTTCAGCGGCACCTTCTTCAGCACGGTCTTCGACCCGTCATACTGGATCGCGACCGAGCCGCCGCCTTCGCCGGCGACGGCAACCGCGAAGGCGCCGGCGTCGAAGGCTTCCTTGGCGTCGACGGCGCTGATCGCGCCGACATAGCCGCGCGGCATGTAGCCCAGCGCGTCGACCCGCGCGCGCTTGCCCGGCAGGCCTTCGGCCAGAGCGCGTTCGAGCGCCGCAGGCAGGTCGCTGCCCGACAGTTTGACGTTGCCGTGCTGGTCGCGCTCGAGCTTGTCCGGCGGCACCAGGCTTTCGACCAGCGCCTTGCCGTCGGCGGTGCTGACGCCTTCCGAGACGGCGACGATGCAGCGCTTGTGGCGATCCAGCTTCTCGCGCACTTCATCGATGAAGCGCTTTGCCGAGAAGGCGCGCTCCGGCACGTAGACCAGATGCGGGCCGCTGTCGGGATCGAGCTGCCAGGCGGCAGCGGCTGCGGTGAGGAAGCCGGCGTGACGGCCCATGACGATGCCGACATAGATGCCGGGCAGCGCGCGGAAATCGAGATCGACCGACAGGAACGCGCCGGCGACGAACTCGGCCGCCGAGATGAAGCCCGGCGTGTGGTCGTTCTCCTCGAGGTCGTTGTCGATGGTTTTTGGCGCGTGCACGAAGGCGATCGAGCCACCGGCGGCATCGGTCAGGATCTGCTGCGTGCCCGACGTGTCGTTGCCGCCGATATAGATGAAGGCGTCGGCGCCTGCCTTCTTCAGGCCGCTGAGGATGACCTCGCAATAGGCGGCGTCCGGCTTGTCTCGGGTCGAGCCGAGGGCGGCGCTCGGCGTGCCGGCGATCAGCCGCAGCTGGTCCTCGGGGATGGCGGAGAGGTCGACATAATTGCCGTCGCGGATGCCGCGCACGCCGTGGATCGAGCCCAGCACCCTGGCGCCGGGATGACGCTTGCGGATTTCCAGCGTGGCGCCCACGACCGTCTGGTTGATGACCGCGGTCGGGCCGCCGCCCTGTGCGATGACGAAAGTTCCGGCCATGTTTTCTACTCCCGAGGCGAAGGTTTTCAGGGCACCTTCGCCTGTCTTGCCGCATCGCGCAACGGGGGAGTGGGAAGCATGATCCCGAAAAGTGGAAACCGGTTTTCGGAACGGATCATGCTCAAGCTAGAACAGAGGGCGGCCGGTCGGCCGCCCCGAAAAGATCAGACCACGACGACCGGGTTCTTCTTGGAAACGCGGCTGTAGAGATCGATGATGTCCTGGTTGATCAGGCGCACGCAGCCCGACGACATCGCCTGGCCGATGCTCCACCATTCGGGCGAACCGTGGATGCGGTAGCCGGTGTCCTTGCCGTTCTGGTAGATGTAGAGCGCGCGCGCCCCGAGCGGGTTGGTGAGGCCGCCGGGTTGGCCGCCCTGCCATTTCACCAGCTCCGGCTTGCGCTGGATCATCTCCGGCGGCGGCGTCCACACCGGCCATTCCTTGCCGTACTGGATGTTGGCGCGGCCGGACCAGCGGAAGCCGTCCTTGCCGATGCCGACGCCGTAGCGGATGGCGTCGCCGCCCGGCTGGACGAGATAGAGCATGCGCTCCTGCAAGTGGACGACGATGGTGCCGGGCGCCTCGCCGGTCTTGTCGACGACGATCTGGCGGCGGAACTGCGGCTTGACCTTCTGCCACGGCACCTCCGGCACCTGGAAACCGCCATCGGCGAGCGAGGCGTACATGACGTCGGGGCCGGTGATGTTCTTGTCGACGCTGATCGCCGGGCGCATGGGCGGCACGGAACCGGTGACGGTGTTGTCGAGCTGCATTTGCGGCAGGTCGAGCGTGTCGGTGGTGCTGCAGCCGGCCAGGCCGAGCAGCGCCATGGCGCCAGCGCCGGAAAGCACGGCGCGGCGGGAAAGCTGAATTTCAGTATCGATTGCGGCGCCGCTCGAAGGCGGCGTCAGACTTTGCGGCAACTCGCGCATGCACCAAACCCTACGCTGCCGGCGGGAAGCACGGTCCGGCCGGATCGCAGGCATTTTCGCCACTCATGGTTGAAAAAGGGTGAAAGACCAGAAGCCGGGCTTAACCCTAACGAACCGTTGCGGCGACCGATGGGCCTTCGGCACGGGCGCCGAAGATTTGTCCAACGGCCCCTTTACATTCCCGGCGACCCCAGGATTTATCCTTTTCTTTGCGCTCAAGGAGCAGGGAAATGTCCTTCGAAAACTGGGCCGCCTTCGCCGCCGCCTCGTCCATACTTCTCGTCATTCCAGGCCCGACGATCCTGCTGGTCGTCTCCTACGCGCTGGGGCAAGGCTGGCGCACCGCGCTGCCTATGGCGGTGGGCGTGGCGCTGGGCGACTTCACCGCCATGACGCTGTCGATGCTCGGCATCGGCGCGCTGCTCGCGGCTTCGGCCACGGTGTTCACCGTGCTCAAGGCGGTCGGCGCCGGCTATCTCATCTATCTCGGCATAAAACTGTTCCGCGCCGGCGGCGCGCTGAAGGCCGAGCCGCGCACCGACGCGGTCTCGGCGGCAAGGATGATGGCGCATGCCTGGCTGGTGACGGCGCTCAACCCGAAGAGCATCACCTTCTTCGTCGCCTTCCTGCCGCAGTTCCTCGACCGGCACGCCGACTTCTGGACGCAGATGCTGATCTTCGAGACGACCTTCCTGACCTTGGCTTTCGCCAACGCCTTCGGCTACGCGCTGATCGCATCCAGGGCCCGCGCGATCGTGCGCAACCCGAAGGCGATCCGCATCTTCAACCGCACCGGCGGCACCCTGCTGGTCGGCGCCGGCGTCGCCACGGTGGCGATGCGCTCCAGCAGCTAGGCCTAGGGCAAAAGCGAGGCAGATCACATCTGCGCGGTTGGCGGGTTGGTGCGGGTTGCTCTAGGATCGGATCCCGAAAATCGTCGATAACGAGGACGTAATGATGAAGGACGCATTCGGGCTGGCTCACTCGGGCGCGACCGAAGCCGGGTTTTCGTCCTATGCCCGCGCCGTGCATGAGCTGCAGTGCTTCGTCGGCGACCCGGTCGCTACAATCGACCGCGCCATCGCCGACGATCCCGGCTTCGTGATGGCGCATGTGTTCAAAGGCTATCTGTTCGGCCTTGCCACGGAGCGGGAGGCGATGGCCATCGTGCGATCTTGTCATGCAGCGGCGCGGCCGCTTGCCGGCACCACGCGCGAACAGGCACATGTCGCGGCGCTCGGCCATCTCGCCAATGGCCGCTGGCATGAGGCCTCGCGCATCCTCGAGGACATCGCGATCGACACTCCGCACGACGCGCTGGCGCTGCAGGTGGGGCATCAGATCGACTTCTTCACCGGCAATGCGCGCATGCTGCGCGACCGCATCGGCCGGGCGCTGCCGGCCTGGCAAAAAGCCATGCCGGGCTACCACGCCATTCTCGGCATGCAGGCCTTCGGGCTGGAGGAGATGGGCGATTATGCCCGTGCCGAATCCTTCGGCCGGCAGGCTGTGGAGATCGAACCGCGCGATGGCTGGGCGCAGCATGCGGTCGCGCATGTCATGGAGATGCAAAGCCGACAACGAGACGGCATTGCCTGGATGCGCGCCAATCCGGAGGCATGGACGAAGGACAGCTTCCTCCAGATCCACAATTGGTGGCACCTGGCGCTGTTCCATTACGATCTCGGCGAAACCGACGAGGTGCTCAAGCTCTATGACGGGCCGATCTATGGCGACCGCTCGACATTGGCACTCAACATGGTCGATGCCTCGGCGATCCTGTGGCGCCTCACTCTGGGCGGCGTCGATGTCGGCGACCGCTGGGCGGCGCTCGCCGCCAACTGGATCCCGAAAGCCGCCGCCGGCAATTACGCCTTCAACGACGCGCATGCGATGATGGCCTTTGTCGGCGCCGGACTGGAGGCGCCGGCCAAGACGCTGCTTGAGGCGCAGCGCGAAGCGATGCGCGGCAGCGACGACAACGCCGCCTTCACGCGCGATGTCGGACATCCGCTGACGCTTGCGATCAAGGCCTTCGGCGAAGGCAATCACGACGAGACAGTGCGCCTGATCCGGCCGATCCGCTCGATCGCGCATCGTTTCGGGGGCAGCCATGCGCAGCGCGACGTGATCGACCTGACGCTGATCGAGGCCGCTCTGCGCGCCGGCGATACGGCGCTCGCGCGGGCGTTGACGGCCGAGCGACAGCTGGCGCGGCCGGAAAGCCCGCTGTCGGCGCTGTTCATGCGGCGCGCCGCCGATTTGTCAGAGAATTGACCCGGGACGGATCTTGCCCTAAAAACTGGCCAAGCCAGATTTTTTCGAGATCCGAAAAAATTAACGGCATTGGGAGGAAATCATGTATCTCGGTCTCGACCTGGGCACATCGGGCGTCAAGGCGCTGCTGATCGACGACGGCCAGAAGGTCATCGGCTCCGGCCACGGATCGCTCGATGTCTCGCGGCCGCATCCGGGCTGGTCGGAACAGGATACGGCGCATTGGATCGAGGCCTGCGAGGCGGCGATTGCCGAACTCAAGGCTTCGCATCCGAAAGAGCTGGCCGCGGTCAAGGGCATCGGCCTTTCCGGCCAGATGCATGGCGCCACCCTGCTCGATGCATCGGACAAGGTGCTGCGCCCCTGCATCCTGTGGAACGACACCCGCAGCCATGTCGAGGCGGCCGCACTCGATGCCGATCCGCGCTTCCGCAAGCTCACCGGCAACATCGTTTTCCCGGGCTTCACCGCGCCGAAGCTTGCCTGGGTGAAGGAACACGAAGCCAAGATCTTCGCCGCTGTCGCCAAGGTGCTGCTGCCCAAGGATTATCTGCGGCTCTGGCTGACTGGCGAGCATGTATCCGAAATGTCGGATTCGGCCGGCACCTCGTGGCTCGATGTCGGCAAGCGCCGCTGGTCGGCCGAATTGCTGGCGGCGACGTCGCTCGACGAAAAGCACATGCCCTCGCTGGTCGAAGGCACCGCCAAGGCCGGCGCCTTGCGCGGCGAACTGGCCGCAAAATGGGGCGTCGCGGCCGGCATTCCGGTTGCCGGCGGCGCCGGCGACAACGCGGCCTCGGCCTGCGGCATGGGCACGGTCGGCGCCGGCCACGCTTTCGTGTCGCTCGGCACGTCGGGCGTGTTGTTTGCGGCGAACGCCTCCTATCTGCCGAACCCGGAAAGCGCGGTGCACACTTTCTGCCATGCGCTGCCCAACACATGGCACCAGATGGGCGTCATCCTGTCGGCCACCGATTCGCTCAACTGGCTGTCGGAGATCACCGGAAAGAGCGCGGGCGACCTGACGCGTGAACTCGGCGATGCGCTGAAGGCGCCCACGGGCGTCACCTTCCTGCCCTATCTTTCGGGCGAGCGCACGCCGCACAATGATTCCGCCATCCGCGGCTCCTTCACCGGGCTCGCGCATGAATCGAGCCGCGCGGTGCTGACGCAGGCGGTGCTCGAAGGCGTCGCCTTCGCTTTCCGCGACAGTCTCGAGGCCCTGAAGAAGGCCGGCACGGAGCTGACCCGGGTGACCGCGATCGGCGGCGGCTCGCGCTCGCGCTATTGGCTGAAGGCGATCGCCACCGCACTGCAGGTGCCGGTCGACATTCCCGCCGATGGCGATTTCGGCGCCGCCTTCGGCGCGGCACGGCTGGGGTTGATCGCCGCGACAGGCGCTGATCCGTTGGCCGTGTGCACAGCGCCGGCAACGGATGCGACGATCGAGCCGGATGCTGGGCTTGGTGGGGCTTATGCTGATGCCTATCAGCGCTATCGCGCGCTCTATCCGGCGATCCGGGCTGTAACCGCGTGAGCAGGCGCGAGGCACCTAGTAGTTGCATGGGTAGGCGCGAGGCACCCCCCTCTGCCCTGCCGGGCATCTCCCCCGCAAGGGGGGAGATCAGCAGCTTCAGCGCCACTGCACTTTTTTCAACGCTTGCGATTGGCGAAGGCCTGCGTGACAGCCAATCTCCCCCCTTGCGGGGGAGATGGCCGGCAGGCCAGAGGGGGGTGCCTCGCACCGTCCCTCCGAAATTAGCCTCACTGCGCCGGCACCTTATCCAAGAACCCGGTGACGCTCTTCAGGCGGCCATCCTCGATGACGCCGATATCCGTTCCCTCGATGACGGGTTCCGCGCCCTCCGGTCCCAGATTCCACGAGAAACGGATGCGGTCGGCGAAACCGTCCGGCTCGCCTTTCAGAGAGAAGCGGAAGCCGGCAAAGCGCTGCTGCACGCCGTCGATCAGTGCCGCGACGCCAGCATGGCCGTCGCCCCGCATGACCGGGTCGCGATAGCTGACATCCTTGGTGAAGGCCGCGTCGAGCAGCGCCTTGCGGCGGGCCGCATCGCTCTCGTTCCAGGCGGCGATGTAGTTCCGGGCGATCGTGTTGAGGTCGGTCATGGTCATCATCCTTCATTGGATCGTTTCGACATGACGCTTTTCGCGCCCCGCGGACGCCAAACCAATTACGCCTGAGGTAATCGGGCGAAACCATCTCGGAGAGGAAGGAAACCATGAGCAGCGGATTTTTCGGCGACATCAAGACAATCAAATATGAAGGGCCGGATTCGACCAATCCGCTGGCCTATCGCTATTACAACCCCGATGAGGTGGTGGCCGGCAAGCGGCTGGAGGACCATCTGCGCTTCGCCGTCGCGTATTGGCATTCTTTCGCATGGCCGGGCGGCGACCCCTTTGGCGGCCAGACCTTCGACCGCCCTTGGTTCGCCAAGCCGGGCGGCGTCGACACGATGGAACTGGCCAAGCTCAAGGCCGACGTCGCCTTCGAGATGTTCTCGCTGCTCGGCGCGCCCTATTTCTGCTTCCATGACGCCGACGTGCGCCCGGAAGGCAAGGATTTTTCGGAGAGCGCCGCCCGCCTCGACGAGATCACCGACTATTTTGCCGGCAAGATGAAAGAGACCGGCGTCAAGCTGCTCTGGGGCACGGCGAACCTCTTCTCCAACCGCCGCTTCATGTCGGGTGCCGCCACCAATCCCGATCCGGACGTATTCGCCTATGCGGCCGCGACGGTGAAGAGCTGCATCGACGTCACCAAGAAGCTCAAGGGCGAGAATTATGTGCTGTGGGGCGGGCGCGAGGGCTACGAGACGCTGCTCAACACCGACCTTGCCCGCGAGCAGGAGCAGGCCGGACGCTTCCTCAACCTCGTCGTCGACTACAAGCACAAGATCGGCTTCAAGGGCACGATCCTGATCGAGCCGAAGCCGCAGGAGCCGACCAAGCACCAGTATGATTACGACGTCGCCACGGTGTACGGCTTCCTCAAACGCTTCGGGCTGGAGAAGGAAGTAAAGCTCAACATCGAGCAGGGCCACGCGATCCTCGCCGGCCATTCCTTCGAGCATGAGCTGGCCCTGGCCAATGCGCTTGGCATCTTCGGCTCGATCGACATGAACCGCAACGACTACCAGTCGGGGTGGGACACCGACCAGTTCCCCAACAACGTGCCGGAAATGGCTTTGGCCTATTACCAGGTGCTGCAGGGTGGCGGCTTCAAGACCGGCGGCACCAATTTCGACGCCAAGCTCAGGCGTCAGTCGCTCGACCCGGATGATCTCCTGATCGGCCATATCGGCGGCATGGATGCTTGCGCGCGCGGCCTGAAGGCCGCAGCCAGGATGGTCGAGGACAAGGCGCTGTCCGGTCCGCTCGCGGAACGCTATGCCGGCTGGAACACCGCCGAAGGCAAAGCGATGCTGTCCGGCAAGCGCACGCTGGAAGAGATCGCCGAACGCGTGGTGAAGAAGAAGATCGAGCCGCAGCCGCGCTCCGGTCGCCAGGAACTGCTGGAGAACATCGTCAACCGCTACGTCTGATCGCTCAGGCGGGATGCCGACCGTATAGCATTCGCGCGGGGCAGAACTTCACGACAAGGTTTTGCCCCGAGCCGCCCCTTAATCGCCCCGCTCTTGCCTTCAAACAGCCGTCACGGAACTCGTATAAACGTGGCTCCTGTGGCGGGTGAAGAAGAAGGAGGCGAACCGATATGCAGCATGAACGCGAAATCGACGCCCTGCTCTCGTCCGGCGAAACCGGATCGATCATCGACCGGCTGATGGCATTGCCTCGGCCTACGAACGACGTGAAGACCGAATGGGATCGCGCCGTCAGCAACCGCTTCGAAATCCGTCTTGCGAGACAGATGCGCTCGCAGATGGACAGCGCCAGCGACCGGCAGACCGCCGCTTGAGCGACCGGCAGACCGCCGCATAGCGAGCGGAAGCGGCAAGCCGCCGCCTTAGCGAGCGGAAGGCCGCCTCCTTAGCCCTACCCTCGGCGAAGCCTGACCGGCGCCTCGCCGAACGCTCTCGAAAATGCCCTGGAAAATGCCGCGGCGGACGAAAAGCCTGTACGCCCGGCGATATCGGCCATGGCAATGCGCGTGTCGACGACGAGGCGGCGGGCGGCGCTGAGGCGCAGCCTCAGATAATAAGCGCCCGGCGTCTCGCCGATCGATTTGCGAAAAATGCTTTCCAGCGTTCTTGCCGTCACGCCGGCGCGCCTGGCCACGGCGTCGATGGTGAGCGGCTGGTCGACATGCGCTTCCATAAGGCGGATCGCCTGGGCAAGCCGCGGGTCGTAGCCGTCGAGCCGGCCGAGCGAGACCAGCGGCTGCGCGTCGGTCGCGGCGCGGGCTTGGTCGTAGATGAAGACGCTCGCCACATCGAGCGCGGCGGCCATGCCGAGCCGGGTGCGGACCAGATGCAGCATCAGGTCGAAGGTCGGCGAGGCGCCGCCCGAGGTGAAGACCGGCCCGTCGATGACATAGCGGTCCGGCCGCACGTCGACGCCGGGAAAGGCGGTCGAAAACTCCTCCATGTCCTCCCAATGCGTGGTGGCGCTGCGGCCCTCGAGCAGGCCGGCGCGCGCCACCAGCCAGGTGCCGGCCTCGACGCCGCCGCAGGCGCGGGCCGCCCGCGCCGCCCTGCGCAGGCCGGCAAGCAATGCCGAGGTGGCGTAATTCTGGGTCCCGAAGCCGGCGACGACGACCAGCATGTCGGTCAGCTCGGCCGCGTCGAAGCGGCCGCTGACGGCAACCGGCAGGCCGCAAGTGGTCACCGGCGCCTCGCCGGTGACCGAGACCAGCTTGAAATCGAACAGCGTCTCGCCCGAGATGCGGTTGGCGGCGCGCAACGGATCGACCGCCGAGGCGACGCACATGATCGATGAGCCCGAGAACACCAGGAACATCACCTTGAGTGGCTCGCGTTCGGATCGAAAGATGGTCGGTTTTTCGCTTTTGATCATGAGACCTTCGTAAAACGCAAAACAGTTTCCGGCAAGTCGGGCATTCTTGATGAATTCCTGTGCATGCCGTGCCATTGTCGGCTCCCGCTTCTGGGTGGCATGCATGGCCGATCGAATCTGGGAGGATCAAGATGCCGCTTGCGATGAACCGCGAGGTCTTCATTACCTGTGCCGTGACCGGTTCCGGCGGCACGCAGGACCGCAGCCCGCACGTGCCGCGCTCGCCCAAGCAGATCGCCGATTCGGCGATCGACGCGGCCAAGGCAGGTGCTGCGATCGTCCATTGCCATGTGCGCGACCCCGAGACCGGCAAGCCCAGGCGCGACGTGCATCTCTACCGCGAGGTGACGGAGCGCATCCGCGAGGCCAATGTCGACGTGGTGCTGAACCTGACCGCCGGCATGGGCGGCGACATGGTGTTCGGCTCGCCGGAAGCGCCGCTGCCGCTCAACGAGAAGGGCACCGACATGGGCGGCGCCACCAACCGCATGGAACATGTGCGTCAGTGCCTGCCGGAGATCTGCACGCTGGACTGCGGCACGATGAATTTCGCCGAGGCCGACTACGTCATGACCAACACGCCCGGCATGCTGCGCGCCATGGGCGGCATGATGACGGCGCTGGGCGTGAAGCCGGAGATCGAGGCTTTCGATACCGGGCATCTGTGGTTCGCCAAGCAACTGGTCGAGGAAAAGGTCCTCAACCCGGATGCGCTGGTGCAGCTCTGCATGGGCGTGCCGTGGGGCGCGCCCGACGACCTCAACACCTTCATGGCGATGGTCAACAACGTGCCCTCGACCTGGAACTGGTCGGCCTTCTCGATCGGCCGCAACCAGATGGCCTATGCGGCGGCGGCGGTGCTCGCCGGCGGCAATGTCCGCGTCGGTCTGGAAGACAATCTGTGGCTCGACAAGGGCGTTCTGGCGACCAACGCACAGCTTGTCGAACGCGCGGCGAGCATCGTCACCAATCTCGGCGCGCGCGTGCTCGGGCCTGAGGAAGTGCGCAAGAAGCTCAACCTCACCAAGCGGGCGCCGATCGCTGCTGCAGCGTAAACGGGGGCGCGCCATGGCTACCGTCAAATTCACCGCGATGAAGGACGGCGACAAGGAAGACTACGAATTCCTGACCGCCCATGAGATCGACTATGCCGCCAAGACCGGCGACCGGCTGCTCGACGCGCTGGTGCAACTCGACGAAGGGCTTTCCGGCTACAAGATCACCCGGCTCGGCCATTCGCTGCAGGCCGCGACGCGGGCCTGGCACGATGGCGCGGACACCGACTGGATCGTCTGCGCTCTGCTGCACGACATCGGCGACATCTACGCGCCCTACAATCACGACGAATATGCGGCCGCAATCCTGAAGCCCTTCGTGCGCGAGCAATGCACCTGGGTGGTAGAAAAGCACGGCGATTTCCAGCGGCTCTATTACGCGCATCATCTGGGTGGCAACCGGCACGCACGCGACCGATTCGCCGGCCACCTCTATTTCGACGACTGCGACCGGTTCTGCGAGCGCTGGGACCAGTCGAGCTTCGACCCCGACTACGAGACGCTGCCGGTCGAGTTCTTCCGGCCCTTCGTGCTCGAAGTCTTCGCCCGCAAGGCCTACGATCCGGCGGTGATCCGCGCCGGCGAGCGTGTGGCCCTCACCGATCCCGATACAGCCAAGACGAGAACCGGAGCCTGACAAGCATGAGCATCATCAACAAGGCGGCCGCCATTGGCGGCGGTGTCATCGGCGCCGGCTGGGTGGCGCGGCTGCTCTTGAACGGCATCGACGTGTCGATCTTCGACCCCGATCCGGAAGCGTCGCGCAAGGTGGGCGAAGTGATGAAGGGCGCGCGCCGCGCATACAAGCAGATGCTGCCCGGCGGCCTGCCCAAGGAAGGCAAGCTCACCTTCGCCAAGACCATCGCCGAGGCGGTGGCCGATGCCGACTTCATCCAGGAAAGCGTGCCGGAGCGGCTCGATCTCAAGCACAAGGTGCTGGCCGAGATCGACGCGCATGCGCCGGCCAACGCCATCATCGGCTCGTCGACCTCCGGCATCAAGCCGACCGACATGCAGGTGGCGATGAAGAAGCACCCGGAGCGGCTGGTGGTCGGCCATCCGTTCAACCCGGTCTATCTGTTGCCGCTGGTCGAGATCGTCGGCGGCGAGCAGACCTTTCCGGAGGCGATCGAGGTCGCCAAGGAGCTCTACGCCTCGATCGGCATGAAGCCGGTGGTGGTGCGCAAGGAGATCGAGGCCTTTGTCGGCGACCGCCTGCTTGAAGCCGCCTGGCGCGAGGCGCTTTGGCTGGTCAAGGACGGCATCTGCACCGTCGAGGAACTCGACGACATCATGCGCTATTCCTTCGGCCTGCGCTGGGCGCAGATGGGCATGTTCCAGGTATACCGGGTCGCCGGCGGCGAGGCCGGCATGCGCCACTTCATGGCGCAGTTCGGACCTTGCCTGAAATGGCCGTGGACCAAGCTGATGGACGTGCCGGAGTTCAACGACGAGCTGGTCGAGCTGATCGCCACGCAGTCGGACGAGCAGGCGCATGGCCTGTCGATCCGCGAGCTGGAGAAGATCCGCGACGACAATCTGGTCGCGATCATGGAAGCGCTGTCGAAACAGAACAAGGGCAAGGGTTGGGGCGCCGGCGCGCTGCACAAGGATTATACAAAGCAGCTTGCCAAGCTGGCGGCGAAGAAGACCCCAGCCGGGGCCATCGCAAAGGCCAAGGCGACAAAGCCGGCGAAGAAAGCCGCGAAGCCGGCAAAGGCTGAAAAGCCGACAAAAGCCGGGAAGCCCGCAAAGGCCAATAAGGCTAAGAAGAACAAGAAGAAGGGCTGAGGCGATGCATTTCGGTCTTTCGGAAGAACAGAAGCTTATCGTCGAGACAACGCGGGCCTTCGTCGAGAACGAGCTTTATCCGCATGAGCGCGAGGTGGAGCGCACCGGCGTGCTGCGCCGCGAGCTGATCGACGAATTGAAGGCCAAGGCGATCGGGGCCGGGCTCTATGCCGCCAACATGCCGGCCGATGTCGGCGGCGCCGGCTTGGACACGGTAAGCTGGCTGCTCTACGAGAAGGAACTCGGCCGCGCCAACTACGCGCTGCACTGGACCTGCGTGGCGCGGCCCTCCAACATCCTGCTCGCCGGCACGCCGGAGCAGCGCGAGAAATACCTCTTCCCCTGCATTCGCGGCGAGAAATGGGACTGCCTGGCGATGACCGAGCCGGGCGCCGGCTCCGACCTGCGCGGCATGAAGGCGACCGCGGTGCAGGACGGCTCGGACTGGGTGCTCAACGGCACCAAGCATTTCATCTCGCATGCCGACATCGCCGACTTCGCCATCGTCTTCATGGCCTCGGGCGAAGAGGACTCGCCGCGCGGCAAGCGCAAGAAGATCACCGCCTTCTTCGTCGACAAGGGCACCAAGGGTTTTTCGGTGCGCGACGGCTATCGTAACGTCTCGCATCGCGGCTACACCAATTCGATCCTCGAATTCGACGATTGCCGGCTGCCGGCTTCCCAGGTGCTCGGCGAGGTGCACAAGGGTTTCGACGTTGCGAATTCGTGGCTCGGCGCGACGCGCCTGCAGGTCGGCGCGACCTGCCTTGGCCGCGCCGAGCGCGCGCTGTCGCACGCCATCGAATATGCCGCGCAGCGCCAGCAGTTCGGCCAGCAGATCGGCAAGTTCCAGGGCGTCTCCTTCAAGCTCGCCGACATGGCGACGGAATTGAAGGCCGCCGATTTGATGGTCTTCGAAGCCGGCTGGAAGTACGATCAGGGCACTGTCACCGACCAGGACATGGCGATGGCCAAGCTGAAGGCCACCGAGATGCTGGCCTTCGTCGCCGACGAAGCCATCCAGATCCATGGCGGCATGGGTCTGATGGACGACCTGCCGCTGGAGCGCATCTGGCGCGATGCCCGCGTCGAGCGCATCTGGGAAGGCACGTCGGAGATTCAGCGACATATTATTTCGCGGGCGCTGCTGCGTCCGTTCGGAGCTTAGAGCATGATTACCCCAAACCGGGACCGGTTTTGGGGAAAGATCGTGCTCAAACGAAAAGATGGCCATGCATAAACTCGAACGTCTCCTGCGCCCGAAATCGATCGCCGTGTTCGGCGGGGCGCAGGCCGCCGCCGTCGTGGCGCAATCGATCAAGATGGGATTTGCCGGCGAAATCTGGCCGGTGCATCCGACCAAGGACGAGGTCGCCGGCCGCAAGGCCTACCGCTCCGTCGCCGACCTGCCCGGCGCGCCGGACGCCGCCTTTGTCGGCGTCAACCGGCACCTCACCATCGAGGTGATCAAGGCGCTGGCCGAGCGCGGCGCCGGCGGCGCCGTCTGCTTTGCCGCCGGCTTCCTCGAGACCGAGGCCTATGACGAGGATGGCGAGCGGCTGCAGGCCGAACTCGTTGCCGCCGCCGGCCAGATGCCGATCATCGGCCCGAACTGCTACGGCCTGATCAACTATGCCGACGGCGCGTTGTTGTGGCCCGACCAGCATGGCGGCATCCGCCTGGCCGAGGGCGGCAAGGGCGTCGCCATCATCACGCAATCCTCCAACATCGCCATCAACATGACGATGCAGAAGCGCGGCCTGCCGATCGCCTTCCTGATGACGGCTGGCAACCAGGCGCAGACCGGCCTGTCGGAAATGGCGCTCGGCCTGATCGAGGACGAGCGCGTCACCTCGCTCGGCCTGCATATCGAGGCTTTCGACTCGGTAGCCGGCTTCGAAAGGCTGGCGGCGCGCGCCCGCGAGCTGGAGAAGCCGATCATCGCCATGAAGGTCGGCCGCTCGGAGCAGGCGCGGCAGGCGACCGTCTCGCATACCGCCTCGCTGGCCGGCTCGGACGCCGCATCCGGCGCGTTCCTGAAGCGGCTCGGCATTGCGCGTGTCGATTCCATCCCGGCCTTCATCGAGGCGCTGAAGCTGCTGCACATCACCGGGCCGCTGCCCGGCTACAAGCTGTCCTCGATGAGCTGCTCAGGCGGCGAGGCTTCCGTGATGGCCGACAGCGCCGAGGGGCGCTGGGTGCATTTCCCGGCCCTGGCGGCCGAGCACCGTGCCCATGTCAAATCGACGCTCGGACCGCTGGTCGCGGTCGCCAATCCGCTCGACTACCACACCTTCATCTGGAACAACGAGCCGGCGATGACGGCCACCTTCACCGCCATGGTGTCGGGCGGTTTCGACCTCAACATGCTGGTGCTGGACTTCCCGCGCCCCGACCGTTGCTCGGACGTCGACTGGTGGGCGACGCTGCGCGCCTTCGAGGCGGCATTGAAGACCAACAAGGCGCAAGGCGCGATCGTCTCGTCGCTGCCGGAAAACTTACCTGAGGAATACACCGCCGGGCTGATGGCGCGCGGCATGGTGCCGTTGTTCGGCATTTCGGAGGCCATGGACGCCGCGCAGGCCGCCGCCTTCATCGGCTGGGCCTGGCGCGAGCCGCAGGCGCAGCCGGTCGACACCACGGCGGCGGGCGCGTCGGAAGCCGAGCGTGTGACGCCGGACGAGGCCGAAGCCAAGGAAAGGCTGATCAAGGCCGGCCTGCCGGTGCCGAAGGGCGAACGCGCTTCCAACGCGGTCGAGGCGGTGATCTCGTCGATGACGCTGGGCTTCCCGGTGGCGCTGAAGGCGCTCGGCGTCACGCACAAGTCGGAAGTCGGCGCCGTCAGGCTGAACCTCAAGGACGCCGAGTCCGTCAGCGCCGCCGCGCATGACCTTCTGCCGCTCGGCACCGGGCTCTATGCCGAGCGCATGGTGCGCGACGGCGTCGCCGAGCTGATCGTCGGCTTCACCCGCGATCCGATGTTCGGCGTGGTGATGACGCTCGGCACGGGCGGCGTGCTGGTCGAGCTTCTGCGCGATAGCGTGACCCTGATGCTGCCGGCGACGCGCGACGACATCGAGGCGGCGCTGCGTGGATTGAAGCTCTATCCGCTCCTCGAAGGCTATCGCGGCCGGCCGAAGGCCGATGTCCAGGCGGCCATCGACGCCATCGCCGGCATTGCCGACTTCGTCCAGAAGAACGAAGGCGAGATCGAGGAACTCGACATCAACCCGCTGATCGTCTGCGCCGAAGGCAAAGGCGCCTGGATCGCGGATGCCCTGCTGGTGCTTGGAGAAAAGAAGAATGGCTGAAATCATCACCACCCGCCGCGAGGGCACGATCCTCGAGGTCACGCTAGACCGGCCGAAGGCCAACGCCATCGACCTGAAGACATCGCGGCTGATGGGCGAGACCTTCAGGGCGTTCCGGGACGATCCCGACCTGCGCGTCGCGATCGTCAAGACCGCAGGCGACAAGTTCTTCAGCGCCGGCTGGGACCTGAAGGCGGCCGCCGCCGGCGACGCGGTCGACGGCGATTACGGCGTCGGCGGCTTTGCCGGACTGCAGGAGCTGCGCGACCTCAACAAGCCGGTGATCGCCTGCGTCAACGGCATGGCGGTAGGCGGCGGCTTCGAGCTGGCGCTGTCCTGCGACCTCATCTACGCCTCGGACCATTCCTCCTTCGCGCTGCCGGAGATCCGTGCGGGCACGCTGGCCGACGCAGCCACCATCAAGCTGCCGAAGCGCATCCCCTACCACATCGCCATGGACCTCCTGTTCACCGGCCGCTGGATGGATGTCGCCGAAGCGCATCGCTGGGGCCTGGTCAACGAAGTGCTGCCCAAGGACAAGCTCGAAGAGCGCGTCTGGGAGATCGCAAGGCTCTTGGCCAACGGCCCGCCGCTGGTGTTCGCCTCGATCAAGGAGACGGCGCGCGTGGCCGAGGCGCTGACCTTCCAGGACGCGATGAACAAGGTGACACGCCGGCAATTGCCGACGGTCGACGCGCTCTATGGCTCCGAAGACAATATGGAGGGGTTCCGGGCGTTCGCGGAAAAGCGCGACCCGGTGTGGAAGGGAAAGTGACGCTGCGGAGATGATGGCGCGAGGCACCCCTCTCTGCCCTGCCGGGCATCTCTTCCGCAAGGGGGGAGATTGGCAGTGTCGGCGCCGGCGCTCACCTTCCCCCGCTGGAGATTGGCGAAGGCAAATGCGACATCCGATCTCCCCCCTTGCGGGGGAGATGGCCGGCAGGCCAGAGGGGGGTGACCGGGCTGAACCTCTCCAGTCGGTCCAATCGCCATGACCGACTACAAGACCCTGATCGATGCCGAGACCTGGGCCTTCATCGAGAAGACCAATTCCTATTATCCGCCGGACACGATCGACTACACGATCATCCAGCAGCGCGCGATCTATGACCGGATGTGCCGGGAGTTCTTTGCCGGCTATCCGCAAGGCGTGACCGCCGAGACGACAAGCATCGCCAACAGCATCCCAATCCGCATCTATCGCTACGCCACGCCGAACACTGCCGCCATGGTCCTCTATCTCCATGGCGGCGGCTTCATCCTCGGCGGGCTGGACAGCCATGACGACGTCTGCGCCGAGCTTTGCGCCCGCACCGGCTTCGAGGTGGTCTCGGTCGATTACCGGCTGGCGCCGGAAAATCTGCATCCGGCCGCCTTCGACGACGCGATGGACGCTTTCGAATGGGCCGCCAGGACCTATGACCGCCCTATCGTGCTTTGCGGCGACAGCGCCGGCGGCAATCTCTGCGCGGCGACAGCGCATGCGACGCGCGGCCATGCGAAGAAGCCGGCCGGCCAGATGCTGATCTATCCCGGCCTTGGCGGCGACCATTCGCGCGGCTCCTACGTCACCCATGCCGAGGCGCCTATGCTGACGGTGCGCGACCTCGATTTCTACAAGCATATCCGCACCGGCGGCGTGGACCGGACCGGCGATATCACGCTCTACCCGCTCGCCGACGCCGATTTCGCCAATTTGCCGCCGACGGTGCTGATCACCGCCCAGTGCGACCCGCTGTCTTCCGACGGCGAGGCCTATCGCGACCGCATCGTCGCGGCCGGCGGACGCGCCACCTGGTTCGAGGAGCCTGGCCTTGTGCACGGCTATCTCCGAGCCCGGCATATGGTCGGCCGGGCACGGACGAGCTTCACCCGCATTGTCGAGGCGGTATCGGCGCTCGGCCGGGGCAGCTGGATCTGGTAACGCCCCGGCGGCCCAGGAACGCTTTCCGCTCCGCCATCCGCAAATGAACCTTTCCCTGCCTGACAGCGACTGATGGCCAGGCGCCGCAATGTTGCGGCCCGGAAAGGGAAAGCCCCATGACCAGAAACCCAGAGACTCCGTGGTCTCCGGGAACAACGGGAGTCCAGCGCGATCACCGCCCTCGGGAAGGGGTCGACGCGCTGGGCTTTCGGCTGATTCCGTTGACCATGCATAGGCGCAGGCGTATCCTCACCAAGAGGAAAGCAGACAATTCGATCGGGGAAGAACGTGCCGCAACGCCGCGCCTTGCCCTGGTTGGCGCGACAAGACCGGATGTTCCTTCCTGCGGCTTCGGGGGGAGTTCAATGTCTGGCGGTCGCGGCTCGTTCGTGCGTTCTCGTGGCGGCCGTCTGCGCCGCGCAATAGCAACGACCAGTGGAATTCTTGCCGTGGCGCTGTCCGCCAGCCTCTGGCTCGGCGGCGTTGCGAAGGCGCAGGAAACGCAGATCATCTATCCCGGATCGATAGCGGTCACCGGCTTCCCCGGCACCGTGATCCCCGATTTCGATCAGGGCTTGCCGCCCGGCGCCGATCCGGTCGACGAGACCTTCATCGACACCTCGCGGGCGTCCTTGCGCATTTTCGACGTCTCGCACCTCGGCGGGCCTGCCTCGGGCCAACTCGTCTTCACGCCGCCGCCCTTCGAGGTGACGGCTGGGCAGATCGGCGAGGTGTTCGGACTGACCTATGACGATGGCGTGCGTGATGGCGTGCCGTCGGGCATTCCCAATCTTTATGCCGCCGCGACCTCGCTGCATGGCGTCGAGATCGTCACGCCGGACGCCGACGACGACGGGCGTCCGGAGCGGCAGCGTCGCGGCGCCGCCGGCGCCACCTTCATGGACGGCCAGTTCGGCACCGAGAATGGCGGCGGTCCAGGCACGATCTGGAGGATCGACGGCATCACGGGCGCCGTCTCGAAATTTGCCGACATCGACACCAACAGCGGACCGGGCATCGGCAACCTCGCCTTCGATCCCATCCACCGCCAGTTCTTCGCCTCGGATCTCGACACCGGCCTGATCCATCGGATCGACGCCACCGGCCATCTGATCGACACGTACGACCATGGTGTCGCCGGCCGCCCGGCGCATGGGCTTGGCCCCATCGCCGACGATGGCGCGGTCATGGACATCCAGGGCGCGGCCTTCGATACAGAAGACCCCGAGACCTGGGGCTATACGCAGGACGAGCGCCGTGTCTGGGCGGTCTCCTATCATGGCGGCCGGCTCTATTATTCGGTCGGCGAAAAATCCGAGATCTGGTCGGTCGGCATCGCGCGCGACGGCACGTTCGCCGGCGATCCGCGTTGGGAACTGACGGTCAGGGCGGAGAAGGATTACGCTGTCACCGACATCGCCTTCGACAACAAGGGCTTCATGTATCTCGCCCAACGCGGCCCGGTCGAAAACCGTTACGATTACAGCCGCTTCGCCGATTCCGGCAAAGGCGAGCTGATCCGCTACTGGCGCGAGGACCCGGACGATCCGGCGACGGAATCGGCCTGGGTCGAGGTGCCGCAGGAATACGCGGTCGGCTTTCCGCAAGGCAACCGCCAGTCGGCCGGCGGCGTCGACCTGCAATATGGCTATGACGCCGACGGCAATATCGACACCAGCGTCTGCACCGAGACCGCCGTCAACACCGGCGACAAGTTGCGCGACAATCCCGCGCTTGCCGAGCGCCTCGCCGCCGGCGGGCCGCTTGCCGTGCACGGCGTGCAGTTGACGCCGAGCGCGCTGGTCAAGCCGGCGAACGTTCCGCCCTTCGGCTCGTGGTTCGTCGACTTCGACGGCTATTTCGAAGACCCGGAGGTCGAAGGCCATGTCGGCGACATAAGGGTCTGGCGCCCCTGCGAAGGCCGCGCCGGCTATTATGAGGAAATCCCCGGCGGCTATCTGCCTCCGTTCTATCCGCCCGACTTCCCGCCGCCCGGCAATCTGCCGCCCTGCGTCGACGTCGAGGATGTGCACTATTATTGCACGCCGCGCGGACTTCGGGCCGAACTCTATCTCCATGACCATGCCGGCTTTGGCGGCGATTCGATCAAGGCGCAGTCCAGGACGCCCGGTGTCGGGGTATCGACCCCTATGTCGCATGTTCCGGGCAAGCCCTACGCGGTCGACATCACCGGCCATGATCCTGGCGACACCGTCAATGTCGGGCTCTGCTTCTATCGCAGGTCCGACCAGGACAAGGGCGGCTACTACCCTTGCTGCAAGATGACGCTGCCGCTCAGAACGCCAGCCGTCAGCTGCGAACGTTGAGGAGGGACAGATGACAAATCTCGCCCTTTCCCACCTCGCTTCGCGCAACACGAAAACCGTCATGGAGACGATCATGAAACCCCTGTCATACGCCAGGCGCGGCGCGCGCTGGCTGATGGCGGCCGGTATCGCGGTCGCCATGATGCCGGCGCTGCCGGCGCTTGCCGAAGACACCGCGCCGGCCAAGCTCACCGAAGTCGCCGGACCGGAGCCCAGGCTCGACCTGGACAATCCGCGCATCGTCAACCCCGAACCCGGCCGCATCGTGCCCTTCTTCACCAAGACGGGCGGCCAGCGCGGCTGCGACTATGTCTACTATACGCTGACCTTTGGCCTGCGCGGCAATGCGCAAGCCTTCGCCAATCCGGCTTTGGCCAACGCACTGAAGAACGCCAGGATCGAGTTCAAGGACCAGCTTCCGCATGGTCTGAAGATCGTCAACCTGAATGTGACCGGCGACGGCACGGATGCTGGCGGCGGCCCGCTGCCGGCGGCCGCGATCAGCAGCTCGGCCAATCCCGACGACACTGCGACGGTTTCCGATTTCCGGATTTCCGCCGACGATCTCGACGGCTCGGGCGCGCCGAACGAGCGTGTCATCACCTTCCGCATCCTGGCCAAGATCGACCTGGCGGCCTTTCCCGCGCCGGCCAATGTCGACAACCAGGGTCAGATCAAGGTGTCGATGGGAGGCGGCCCGGCAACCGTCATCCCGTCGCAGGACCCGAGCAAGCCGGACGACGGCGACTTCCTGACCGGCGCCAAGACGACGACCCATATCGACGTCACCAAGTGCAACCCGCCGCCACCTCCCGGCAAGGAATGCTTCAAGGTCGAGCACGGCACGGTCGACTGCGTGCCCGGCGGCGGCGCCTTCATCTACCACATGCCGGTCGGCCCGGAGATGGGCGGCAAGCGGGTGCAGGTGTCGACGACGACGCCCGGCATCACCATCGTTCCCGACACGCAAAAGGTACCGGTCGGCGGCGGCGTGCTGAACTGGAAGATCATCGGCGCCTCGCCCGGCGAGGCCATCCATCTCGTCGTCACCGGCATCGAAACCTATGCCGGGCCGAAGGAAGGCTGGGGGCTCTGCTGCACGCAGGTCATCGACATCGTCATCCCGCGTGATCTGAGATGCCCGCCGAAAGACAAGGAGCCGGACCTCAAGGTCGAGAAGCACGCCGACGTGCCACGCTGCACGATGGCCGGCGGCTGCGACTTCACCATCACCGTCACCAATGTCGGCGACGCGCCCTATAACGGCAAGATCGTGCTCGACGAGGTGACGCTGCCGGCAGGCTCCGTGCTGGCCTCCGGGCCGAACGCGCCCTGGGTCTGCGTGCCCGGCACGACGCCGATGACCTGCACCTATCCGCCGACCACGCTCAACCCCGGCGCTTCCGTCAACCTCAAGCTTGGATTCAAGCCCGCGGGCGGGTGGCAGGGCAGCGTGCTGCGCAACTGCGCCGCCTATGACTACCAAGCCAGCGGCAAGCCGCTGTTCGGCAGCCAGCAGAACGACCGCGGCTGCGCTTCGATCCCGATCTGCCGCCGTGGCGACCGCGATCCGCAGTGCCAGCCTCCGGTCGAAAAGAAGGTCGACCTGATCCTGAAGAAGCGCGCCCGCGTACCGGTCTGCACGCCGGACGGCGTGTGCTTCTTCGTGATCGACGTCATCAACAACGGCAGCAACACCTATAACGGGCCGCTGACGGTGATCGACAACTACCCCGGCGGTGCGCCCACCTCGTCGACCTTCGGGCCGAGCCCGCCGTGGAGCTGCGGACCGAACGGGCCCGGACAGTTCCGCTGCGACAATGCCGGCATCTCGCTGCCTCCGGGCGCGTCGACGCCGATCATCGTCAAGGCGGTAATGCCGGCAAACTACCGGCCGGATACGGTGGAGAACTGCGCCGAGGTGAAGGCCATTCCCGGCGAGGTCGACCTCGCCAACAACAAGGCCTGCGCCATCGAGCGCATCCGCCATCCGAATGGCGGCCAGCCTGGCCTGCGCATCACCAAGACCTGCGGCGGCGATCAGCTCGTGCGCGCCGGAATGGTCGCTTGCCGCATCACCATCAGCAATGCCGGCACCGCGGCTCCCACCGGACCGGTGCGGGTCAACGATGCCGCGGCCCTGGTGTCGGGCGGCGCTCCGGTGCAGATCCAGACCGTCGCCCCGGACGGCCCGGAATGGAACTGCGGACCAGTGCCTGCCAACACGCTGTCGTGCCAGATTCCCGGCGCCGTGATGACACCCGGAACCTCCAGGCACTTCGACGTGACGGTGAGCGGGAATGGCGCGTTCGAAAACTGCGCGCGCGGCTCCTTCGGGCCGGCGCCGGGCGACGACATCGTCTACCCGATCGGCCAGGCTTGCGCGAAGGGCGGCGGCGCCTCGACCATTCGTGTCGAGAAGACCGGCGATGCCGAGTGCCAGCCGGGAGTACCCTGCTCGTTCAAGATCACCATCACGAATGATGGGCCAAACCCCTTCTCCGGTCCGGTCCGCATCGGCGATGCGATCGGCGTGGAAGGGCTCGGCCGGCTGGAAGACGTTCAGATCACCTCGATCGATCCGCCCTTCGGCTGCTCGCCGGAGCCGACGACGCTGCCTCTATCCTGCATCGCCGACCTGACGCTGGGGGCAGGCGAAAGCCGCACCCACCACGTCACCGTGATCCTTCCCGAGGACGGGCGTCTTGCCGATCTGCAGGGTTCGGTCAACGGCCAGAACTGCGTCGGCGTGCTTCCTCCGAACACGCCGGTGCAAGGCGGCGGCGACGGGCTGTCGCGCGACCTGACCACCAGCCAGGGCGATCGCGGCAAGGCCTATTCATGCCACCCCTTCACCATCAGGCATGAGGTGAAGAAACAGTGCTCGGATGGGCTGGTGCTGAACTCGGCCGGCCGTTGCGCCTGCCCGGACGGCACCACCTTCCGCAATGGCCAGTGCTCAGGCGGCGGCACCAAGCTCTTGCCGCTGCCCGTGCCGCCGCGCTGCGTGCTGCTGCAGGGCCAGATCCGCACCGTGGACGGACGCTGCGTCTGCCCGCGCGGCACCGATCTGGAGAACGGCAAGTGCGTGCGGGGCGAAGAGCCGCAGGAACCGGAATGCACGCTGCGTCCCGGCCAATACCGCGACCAGGACGGCAATTGCGTCTGCCGCCGCGGCGAGCTGGTCAACGGCGTATGCCAGGTCATTCCGCCGAAATGCACGATCCGTGGCGCGGTGCCGACTTCGAACGGCAACGGCTGCACCTGCCCGGACGGCACACATCTCGACCGGGTGGCCAAGGCCTGCGTGCCCGACAGGCAGCCACCCGCCCAGTGCCGCATCCGGGGCCAGTCCCGCAATGCCGATGGCGATTGCGTCTGCCCGATCCGCACGGAAGTCCGTGACGGCGCCTGCCGGCCGATCGTGTCGAGGCAATGCCCGATCCGCGGCCAGGTGCGCGACGCCAACGGCAACTGCGCCTGCCCGGATGGCCTGGAGGTGCAGGGCAAAGCCTGCAGGCCGCCAAAGCCGAAGCAGGAGCAGTGCACCATTCGCGGTCAGGTCCACAACAAGCGGGGCGACTGCGTCTGCCCGCGTGGCACCGAAATCCGCGACGACGCCTGCCGCAAGCCGCAACAGGAATGCGCGCCGGGCTCGCGCTACATCGACGGCCAGTGCCAGCCCGTGCTGACCAAGCGGCGCTGCCCGGTCGGCACGACCGGACGGTTCCCGGACTGCACGCCAATCCGCAGGCGGCCGGGCATCGAGATCAACCCCGGCATCCTGCTCAACCCGAACGTGCTGCAGCAACTGGTGCCGCAGCGCCAGCCGCGGCGCGTGCCGCAGGATCCGGCGGGCGCCAACATCCAGAACTTCAAGCCGTAATCTTGCAGCCGGAGACCTAGACCCGCCGGAGCGATCCGGCGGGTTTGCTTTTCCACATCGAAGACAGCCCTGTGGCAAGCGGGCCGATGCGCCTGTCGAAAACATGCTTCCCCTTGGCCGGATCATGGTCTAGCGCGTCGCTGAAGCGGATTCAGGCGACGCGCTTTAAGCCTTTGTTTTCATGCATGTGGTTATCGCAAAGCCGCTGCACACTTCTGCGCGACATGCATTAGCGCGTTTCACCGTTTCACGGAAACGGCGAACCCTCTATCTCCTTGTTTTGACGCAATTCCGGACGGAAAACCGCTCGCACTTTTCCTGGAATTGCTCTAGGCAATCGCCCTGACAGGCGCGACTTACGCGCGCAGGACTGCCGGGAGAATTTGCGCCATGAGCAAGAAGACCCTGATCGCGCCATCGGTGCTGGCTTCGGATTTCTCCAAGCTCGGCGATGAGGTCGAGGCCGTCGCGGCGGCCGGCGCCGACTGGATCCATCTCGACGTGATGGACGGCCATTTCGTGCCCAACATCACCTTCGGCCCGCCGGTGATCAAGGCGATCCGCAACCGCACCAAGGCCTTCTTCGACTGCCATCTGATGATTGCGCCGGCCGATCCTTACCTGGCGGCCTTCGCCGAAGCCGGCTGCGACGGCATGACGGTTCACGCCGAGGCCGGGCCGCATCTCGACCGTTCGCTGCAGACCATCAAGAGCCTTGGCAAGAAGGCCGGCGTCTCGCTCAACCCGGCGACGCCGGAAACGGCGATCGAGTATGTGCTCGACCGGCTCGACCTCATCCTGATCATGACCGTCAATCCGGGCTTCGGCGGACAGGCCTTCATCCCGGCGATTGTCGACAAGGTGAAACGGGTCAAGGCGCTGATCGGCAGCCGGCCGATCCACATCGAGATCGACGGCGGCGTTTCGGCCGAAACGGCGCCGCTGGTGACCGCGGCCGGCGCCAATGTGCTGGTGGCGGGCGCCGCTGTCTTCAAGGGCGGCAGCGTCGAAGCCTACAGGGCAAATATCGAAGCAATTCGAACGGCCGCCGACAGGGCCGCCAGTTAAACGTATAACTGCCCCACCTCTCGCCTGAGTTGCATAACCGCGGCAATTGAACGACTGTTCGATATATGGGGCGACGCGGGAATATCGGCTTTTCCCCGAGATTCTACTTTATTCGATGAATAGAGGGCCTGCCTTGTCTTAAAGTCGAATATCGTCATCTTCCGCTTGAGGTGCCGTTGCCCGGCTGTATGATACATGTACGGGAATTGCTTCGCCGCGGGGCCCTGGCAAACCAGGGGCAAAGCAACAGGAGTTCGATTGACAAACGGAAACACCGAGCCGGGCGAGAGCAAGGGCGCCAAAAGCACGCTTGCCAGTTCGGTCTACCAGCAACTCCGCGACGACTTGCTGCGCGGAGCTCTGGAGTCCGAGACGAAACTGCGTGTCGAATGGGTCGTTTCCCGCTATGGCGCCGGCGCCTCGCCGGTGCGCGAGGCCCTCAACCGCCTGGCCGCCGAGGGCCTGCTCGGACGTCACGACCAGCGCGGCTTCTTCCTGATGCCGGTCAGCGCCGCGGAGCTGGAGGAGTTGACGCGTACGCGCTGCTGGCTGGAGGAGCAAGCGCTGCGCGAATCCATTGCGCACCGCACCGCCGAATGGGAAGAGCAGCTGGTGCTGGCCCTGCACCGCCTCGCGCGCGCCGAGCGCCGCCTGCCGGAAGACCCGGCAACCAACAATCCGGAATGGGAGAAGCTGCACCGCGCCTTCCATCGCGCGCTGATCGCGGCGTGCCGGTCGCATTGGTTGATCGGCTTTTGCGATCAGCTTTCCGATCAGGCTTCGCGCTACCGCCTGATCTCGCAAAACGAGCCGGGCATGGGACGCGACGATCTTGGCGAGCACCGGATAATTGCCGAGCGCACGCTGGATGGCGACGCCGACGGCGCGGTCGAGGCGCTTCTCAATCATTACCGCCTCACCGCGGCGATGTGCATGGAACGCCTCGCGCAGGGTTATGATCCGAAGGCCGGCGTCAGCAAAGGGCGCCGCAGATAACTGCCGCGCCGTTTTTGCTCCAGCCGCCAAATCTGGTATTCGCTCGGGCAGCGCAACGCCTGGGCCATTCGGCGTGCGCTCTATTTCCTGTTTTGACGCAATTCCGGACGGAAAGCCGCACACACTTTTCCTGGAATTGTTCTAGAGGACATTTTCATGACCAATCATCTCTTCGGCGCTTTCCGTTCCCATATGCCGGCGCCGGGCCGGCTGCTGATGGAGACGGATGACGGCCGTTCGATCACCTATGGCGACATGCTGGCGGAGTCGGCGCAACTGGCGCATGCGCTGGTGCAGGCAGGCGTCGAGCCCGGAAACCGTGTCGCCGTCCAGGTCGAGAAGAGCCCGGAGGCGGCGCTGCTCTATCTCGCCTCGTTGCGCGCCGGCGCGGTCTTCCTGCCGCTCAACACCGCCTACACGCTGCCGGAGCTCGACTATTTCTTCCGCGACGCCGAGCCGAGGCTGATCGTGTGCGATCCGGACCGTCTTTCGGGCGTCGAGCCGCTTGCCGCATCGATCGGCGCGACGGTGCTCACGCTCGGCCGCGACGGGCAGGGAACGCTCGCCAGCCAGGCTTCGCGGCAGGCGACGGATTTCAGCGATGTCGCGCGCGGGCCGGACGATCTTGCCGCTATCCTCTATACGTCCGGCACGACCGGCCGTTCCAAGGGCGCGATGCTCAGCCACGAGAACCTTGCTTCCAATGCCCGCGTGCTGGTGGAGCAGTGGCGCTTCGGCGCCGACGACGTGCTGATCCATGCGCTGCCGATCTTCCACACGCACGGCCTGTTCGTCGCCACCAACGTCATCCTGATGGCCGGCGCGACAATGTTCTTCGAGCAGAAATTCGACCCGGCGCGCATCCTGTCGCTGATGCCGCGCGCGACCGCGCTGATGGGCGTGCCGACCTTCTATGTACGGCTGTTGCAGCAGCACGGCTTGACGCGCGAAGCGGCCAGCGCCATCCGGGTCTTCATCTCCGGCTCGGCGCCGCTGCTCGCCGAGACGCACAAGGCCTGGCGCGAGCGCACTGGCCACGCCATCCTCGAGCGCTACGGCATGACCGAGACCAACATGAACACGTCCAATCCTTATGACGGCGAGCGGCGCGCCGGCACGGTCGGGTTCCCCTTGCCCGGCGTCTCGCTGCGCGTCACCGATCCCGAGACGGCCAGGCCGCTGGCCCAGGGTGAGATCGGCATGATCGAGGTCAAGGGCCCGAACGTCTTTGCCGGCTATTGGCGCATGCCCGAAAAGACCAGGGCCGAGTTTCGCGACGACGGCTTCTTCATCACCGGCGACCTCGGCCTGATCGATGCCGACGGCTATGTCCACATCGTCGGGCGCGGCAAGGACCTGATCATCTCGGGCGGCTACAATGTCTATCCGAAGGAGATCGAGAGCGAGATCGACGCGCTTGATGGCGTCGGGGAAAGCGCGGTGATCGGCGTCGCCCATCCGGATTTCGGCGAAGGCGTCACCGCGGTCGTGGTGCGCAAGCCGGGATCGGCGATCAGCGCGGCCGACATTGCCGGCGCCATCGCCGGCCGGCTGGCGAAATACAAGCATCCGAAGCAGGTGATCTTCGTCGACGAGTTGCCGCGCAACACGATGGGCAAGGTGCAGAAGAACGTGCTGCGCGAGACGTACAAGGATATCTATGCGGCGCGCGTAGCCGGCTAACGATTATCGAGCCGCAGGCCTCGAAGCGACGCGCGCAGACCCTAGGATGACGAAAATCGCGGAGGTTACGCCCCAAAAACCTTCTTGCCGCCGATCCAGACGTTCCTGACATCCAGCCCCTCCGACAGGCCGACAATGTCGGCGGCGGTGCCGTTGGCGAAACGGCCGAGGCGATGCGCCTGGCCGATAGCCTCGGCCGGATAGAGCGAGGCCATACGCAAGGCCTCGTCGAGGTCGAGGCCGACGACGCGGTGGACGAAGCGGACGGCGGAAATCATGTCGAGATCGGCGCCGGCAAGCGTTCCGTCGGCAAGCCTGAGGCTGCCGTCCTTGCGGTAGATGGTGCGGCCGTTCAGCGTGAACGACGTCATGTCGGTGCCGATCGTTGCCATGGCGTCGGTGACCAGCACGATCTTGCCCGGCCCCTGCTTGCCGCGCAGCGCCAGGATCATCGTCGCGGGATGGACATGGATGCCGTCGGCGATGATGCCGGCGTACAGACCGCCGGTGTCGATCGCAGCACCCGCCAGACCCGGCTCGCGGTTGCCGATCTGGCTCATGGCGTTGAACAGATGCGTCACCACCGTGGCGCCGGCGCCGGCAAAGGCACTGGCGGTCGAATAATCGGTATCGCTATGGCCGAGGCTGACGACGACGCCGGCCTTGGCCAGCGCCGTGACACGGGACGGTTCGACCGATTCCGGGGCGATCGTGGTGAGCAGCACGGGAAGCTCGCTGCGCGCGGCGATCAGCGCCGCCTGGTCGGCGTCGGTCATCGGCCGGATCAGCGCCGGATCATGCGCGCCCTTGCGGGCTACGGAGAGATGCGGCCCTTCCAGATGCAGGCCGAGGAAGCCCGGCGCCTTTTCCCGCGCCGCCTCGGCGCCGGCGGCAATCGCCGCGGCGGTGATCGCCGGCGTGTCGGTGATCAGCGTCACCAGCAGCGCGGTGGTGCCGAAGGGCGCGTGCGCCCGGCAGATGGTCTCGATCGAGGCGACGTCGGGATGGTCGTTGAGCATCACGCCGCCGCCGCCATTGACCTGGATGTCGACGAAACCAGGAACCAGCAGGCCACCACCGGTCTCGACCGCCGGAACGCCGGACGGAATCGCGCCTGCGGGCAGGATGGCCTCGACCGCGTCGCCCTTGACGACAAGGGCGGCGTTGTCATGCCAGTCGGCGCCGTCGAAGATGCGGGCGCCGGCGAGTGCGAAACGGTCGCTCATACGGTTTCCGTCACTTTGCGCAGGTTGCGCGGCGTGTCGGGGTCGAGGCCGCGATGGCGCGCGAAGGCCTCGACGAAGCCGTAGAAGGACACGATCAGCGGCAGCGGGTCGGTCAGCGGGTGGCCGGTGGCGACATGCGGCAGGAGTTTCGCGGCCTTCGCCTTGTCGGAGGTGATGAAGGCGGCCGCGCCCTTGGCCGTCAGCCCGTCGGCCGCCTCGGCGACCGAGGGTTCGGACGCATCGCGCGCGGCAAGCGCCAGAACCGGGAAGCCGGGTCCGACCAGCGCCAACGGCCCATGCATGACCTCGGCGGCGCTGTAGGCCTCGGCGTGCATGGCGCAGGTTTCCTTGAATTTCAGCGCCGCCTCGCTGGCGATCGCGAAGGATGGGCCGCGGCCGAGGATGAACAGCGACCGCGGATTTTCCAACGCGCCGGCGAGCGCCATCCAGTCGCAGGCGATCGCCTTCTCGAAATGGCCAGGCAGGCCGGCGAGCGCCTTCAGCAACGGCTGGTCGTCGGTCGCATGCGCCATCAGCGCAAGGCCGGCGACGGCCGAATTGACGAAGGTCTTGGTGGCCGCGACGGAGCGTTCCGGCCCCGCCAGAATGTCGATGGCATAGTCCGAGGCGCGCGCCAGCGGCGAGTCGGCCGTGTTGGTGATGGCGACAGTGAGCGCTCCTCCGGCTCTTGCCGTTTCGGCCATGGCGACGATATCGGGGCTTTTGCCCGACTGCGAGACCGCCAGGCATGCGGAGCCGCGCAGCCTGAGCTTCGCGCCGTAAATGGACGCGATCGACGGCCCGACCGAGGCGACCGC
Organism: Mesorhizobium sp. B4-1-1; assembly: GCF_006439375.1. Lineage (NCBI taxonomy): Bacteria > Pseudomonadati > Pseudomonadota > Alphaproteobacteria > Hyphomicrobiales > Phyllobacteriaceae > Mesorhizobium > Mesorhizobium sp. B4-1-1. The sequence continues at coordinate 13,180 of NZ_VFTH01000006.1, read as the reverse complement.
AAGACCCGCCGTCAATTCGACGGCATATTTCATGAAGGTCGCCGCATGGTCGGATGAGCCGCGCGCCACGGTGACGACGAAATGCGGGTCGCGCTCGCGCAGGCCACGACCGGCCTCGGCCAGCGCCGAGGCCGAGCCGTCGAGAAGGCGGGCGGCGGCTTCAGGGATCTCATCGATCTCGCGCCGCATGTGGGTGGTGTTTGCCATCATGGCCGGATCTCCTCTCCCGGCCCAGTCAGCCGGAGTTCCGCGACGAAATCATAGGCGTCGCCCCTGTAGACCGAGCGGGTGAACTCGATCACCTTGCCGCTCGCCAGATAGGAAATGCGCTCGATCTGCAGACCGGCAACCCCCGGCGGCACTTCCAGCAGGCGCGCATCGGCGTCGCCGAGATTGGTGGCCGAGATGCGCTGCACGGCGCGTACCGGGCGATTGCCGGTCGTGCCCAGCGCCGCATAGAGCGAGGAGCCGATCGCCTCGGGGTCGGGCAGGACGCTGGCCGAGAGCGCGGCGCACTCGATCGCCAGCGGCGTGTCGTTGGCGATGCGCAGGCGCGCGACGCGCGCCACCAGCTCGGTCGAGGACAGGCCCAGCACCATCATCTCATCCGGCGACGGCGCATAGAGGCCGCGGTCGAGCCAGACGGAGCGCACGTTCATGCCGCGGCGCGCCATGTCCTCGGTGAAGGAGGTGAGCCGCGACAGCGATTGCTCGACGCGCTCCATGCGGGGAGCGACGAAGGTGCCCGAGCCATGACGCTGCACGAGGATGCCACCCTTTACCAGGTCCTGCACAGCCTTGCGCACGGTGACGCGCGAGATATCGGCCTTGCTGGCGATGTCGCGCTCGGACGGCAGCGCGTCGCCGGGGCCGATCAAGCCGCGATTGACAGCTTCCTCGATGCTGCGCCTGAGCTGCAGGTAAAGCGGCGCGCCGCTTTGCGAGGATTCTTTCAGCATGGCGAAAATCTGGTCGGCGGCGCTCATCGGCCGACCTCCGAACCCTTGGCGAAGACGCGCAAGGCCATCTGCACGGCGCCGCCGAGCGCGTCGTCGAGCGGAGCTTTCAGCAGCGCCTGATAGCGCGCCGACAGGCGCGGCGCGTAAAGCGGCGCCAGGCCGCCCAGCAGGCAAAGCGGGGCATCTTCGGCGAGATCGAGCGCGCCGAGCGAAGCCTCGACATCGGCCACCGCCTTGCCGAGGATCCAGTTGGCGACGAGATCGCCCTTTTCGGCATGGTCGAAGACCTTTGGCGCGAAGCCACCGAAATCGCCCGGCTTGGCGTTGGTGGTGAATTCGACCACGTCTTCCGGATTGTTGCGGAAGACGGCGAGCATGGCGTCGGTCAAGGGGGAGCCGGGACGGATGCCGTCATAGGCAAGCAGCGTCTGCTCAAGCAGGTCGCGGCCGATGCGGGCGCCGCTGCCCTGGTCGCCGACCTGGAAACCCCAGCCGCCGATGGCGCGCGATTTTCCGCCCTTACGCGCCATATAGGCTGTGCCGGTGCCCAGGATGGCCATGGCGCCGTCGCCGGAACCGACCGCGCCTTCGAGCGCGATCTCGGCATCGGTTTCGACACGGCTTTGGCTGAAAGGCAGGATTGCCTCGAGCTGCTGCCGGTAGGTGCCGACATTGGCGCCGGCAAGACCAAGGATGGCAGGTGTCCGCGGGATCAGCTCCGGATCGTGGCCGGCGGCGAGGAAAGCCTGTCTCGCCGCTTCGACGATGTTGGCGCGGGCGCCGGTGAGATCGGTGCGGATGTTGGCGGCGCCGCTTTTGGCGCGGCCGACGACAGCGCCGTCGACGGTCGCAAGGGCCGCCCTGCAGCTGGTGCCGCCGCCATCGATGCCAAGCACGAATTTCACGCGATTTTCTCCTCGGTCGGGATAATACCAATAAAATACCAATAGCCAAGAGTTAATTTCGGTTCAAAAAAGATTAAGGCGTATTTTATTGAAAACCCACGATAATTTGCCGGCAAGCGACTTCCCTTACCTGAAATTCGTTAATGCGTGTGGACAAGTGGTATTTTTTTGGTATTGTTCGCTCAGTTGGGAGGAAAACGGATGGCCGAGACGCGCACGGAAGCGCTCCACCAGAATGCCGAGGGGCTGGATGTCCAGGCTCCCGAAGCCATTCTGGCGTTCCTGGCCAATGCCCAGATCGAGGCCAGCAAGGCCGTGCACGGCGCCATTCCGGCAATCGCCGCTGCCGCCGAACTCATCGCGAAGCAGTTGAAGAGCGGCGGCAGGCTCGCCTATGCGGCGGCCGGCAGCTCCGGCCTTATGGCGCTGGCCGATGCGCTGGAACTGCCCGGCACGTTCGGCATTGCGCGCGACCGCATCGCCATCCTGATCGCCGGCGGCGACGAGGCCTTCCGCACGCTGGCCGGCGGACCGGAGGACGACACCGGGGAAGCGGCGGCGGCCGTCGCAGCGGCCGATATCGGCAAGGGCGACTGCCTGATCGCCATTTCCGCCAGCGGCTCGACCCCTTATGCAGTCCAGGCGCTGCAGGACGCGCGGCGCCGGGGCGCTGCCACCATCGCCATCGCCAACAACCGGGGCGCCGCGCTGTTCAAGCAAGCCGACGTCGCCATCCTGCTCGAAACGCCTCCGGAGCTGATCGCCGGCTCGACGCGCATGGGCGCGGGCACCGCGCAGAAGATCGCGCTCAACATGCTGTCGACACTCGCCGCCATCCATCTCGGCCATGTCCATGACGGCTACATGGTCAACCTGACCGCCGACAACATCAAGCTGCGCGACCGCGCCGTGCGCATGGTCGCCGCCATCAGCGGCAAGAGCCGCGACGACGCGGCCCGCCTGCTCGAGGAAAGCGGCGGCGGCGTCAAGACCGCCATTCTGCTCGCCGCCGGCGCCGCCAACGCCGACGCGGCCGAGAAGATACTGGAAGGAACCGGCCAGAAGCTTCGGCCGGCGCTTTCCGCGCTGGGGCATGATCCCGAAAAGTGGAACCCGCTTTTCGGAAAAGATCATGCCCTAACAAAGAAGTAGGGCCTGTTTCATCCCGATTTCCATCGGGGTGAAACGGGCTTGCGAGGGGAGCAAGGGGCGCTGAGCCCCTGTTCTCATCAAAACGGAACCTGAAAAAGGTCAACAGGGAGACTGAAGATGAAGACCAAACTACTGACAGCCCTTCTGCTCGGCACAAGCATCCTCGGCACGACCGGGATGGCGCTGGCCGAGGACGTGACGCTCAACATCGAAAGCTGGCGCGGCGACGACCTGACCATCTGGAAGGACAAGCTGATCCCGGCCTTCGAGGCCAAGAACCCCGGCATCAAGGTGGTGTTCGCGCCTTCGGCCCCGACCGAGTATGACGCGGCCCTCGGCGCCAAGCTCGCCGCCGGCTCGGCGGGGGACCTGATCACCTGCCGCCCCTTCGACAAGTCGCTCGAGCTGTTCAAGAAGGGCAACCTCGCCGACCTTAGCTCGTTGCCGGGCATGGAGAACTTCTCGCCCGTCGCCAAGTCCGCCTGGCAGACCGACGACGGCAAGTCGAGCTTCTGCGTGCCGATGGCCTCGGTCATCCACGGCTTCATCTACAACAAGGACGCCTTCGAAAAGCTCGGCCTCAAGGTGCCGACTACTCGCGACGAGTTCTTCGCCGTGCTCGACAAGATCAAGGCCGACGGCACCTACATCCCGATGGCGATGGGCACCAAAGACCTCTGGGAAGCCGCGACCATGGGCTACCAGAACATCGGCCCGAACTACTGGAAGGGCGAGGACGGCCGCGCGGCCCTGATCAAGGGCGAGCAGAAGCTGACCGACAAGGACTGGGTCGCGCCGTATGAGGAACTGGCCAAGTGGAAGCCGTATCTCGGCGACGGCTTCGAGGCGCAGACCTATCCTGACAGCCAGAACCTGTTCACGCTCGGCCGCGCAGCCATCTACCCGGCCGGATCCTGGGAAATCGGCCTGTTCAACACCCAGGCTCAGTTCAAGATGGGTGCCTTCCCGCCGCCGGTCGAGAAGGCCGGCGACACCTGCTACATCTCCGACCATACCGACATCGGCATGGGCCTGAACGCTGCTTCCAAGCACGCGGATGCGGCAAAGACCTTCCTGTCCTGGGTGGCCTCGCCGGATTTCGCCACCATCTACGCCAACGCGCTGCCGGGCTTCTTCAGCCTGAACTCCTCGCCGGTGAAGATGGAAGACCCGTTGGCGCAGGAGTTCGTTTCCTGGCGCGACAAGTGCAAGTCGACGATCCGCTCGACCTACCAGATCCTGTCGCGCGGCACGCCGAACCTCGAGAACGAGACCTGGGTGGAATCGGCCAATGTGATCAACGGCACCGACACGCCGGAAGCCGCGGCCAAGAAGCTGCAGGACGGCCTCGACAGCTGGTACAAGCCGGCGAAGTAGGAGCATCGATTGCGATGCCGGCCGGGCGCGGGCCCGGCCGGCATTCAAACAGTTCCAGATAGCGATTGTCGGCGCAGCCTCCCGGTCTTACCCTCACCTTGCGGGGAAGACGGAGCCGATCTGTCGCTGGCCTTGTCTTTCTCCTCGAAGGGGACAGCCAAGCCGTGCATCGGGGCATCAGCTAGCATCACCTGAACTGGAACCCAGAGACGGCGGGGAACCGAACTCATGGCTACCGAACTCATGGCTGCAGAAACGCGACCGAAAAGACCGATCCGCTGGCATGTCGGCGTCTTCCTGGCGCCGGCGGTGCTGGTCTACACCGCATTCATGATCCTGCCGCTGTTCGGCACGCTGCAGCTCTCGCTGTTCCGCAACATAGACCAGTCCCAGGTCTTTGTCGGACTGGGCAACTTCCGCACGCTGTTCGGCGATCCGAACTGGTCGGTGAATTTCTGGAACGCGCTGCGGAACAATGTCTGGTTCTTCATCATCCACATGCTGGTGCAGAACCCGATCGGCATCCTGCTCGCGGCGCTGCTTTCCAGCCCCAGGCTGCGCTTCACCGCCTTCTACCGCACGGCGATCTTCGTGCCGACGATCCTGTCCTTCGTCATCGTCGGCTTCGCCTGGAAGCTGATCCTGTCGCCGCTGTGGGGCGTGGCGCCGCATCTGCTCGATTTCGTCGGCCTGAAGAGCCTGTTCACGCCATGGCTCGGCAAGGAGCAATATGCGCTTACCGCGCTCAGCCTGGTGTCGGTCTGGCAATTTGTCGGCATCCCGATGATGCTGATCTACGCGGCGCTGCTGTCGATCCCCGAAGAAGTGATCGAGGCGGCCGAATGCGACGGCGTCACCGGCATGGCGCAGTTCTGGAAGATCAAGCTGCCGCTGATCCTGCCCTCGATCGGCATCATCTCGATCCTGACCTTCGTCGGCAATTTCAACGCCTTCGACCTGATCTACACCGCGCAAGGCGCGCTCGCCGGACCGAATTATTCGACCGACATCCTCGGCACCTTCCTCTACCGCGCCTTCTTCGGCTTCCAGCTGCAGGTCGGCGACCCCAACATGGGCGCCGCGATCGCCACGATCATGTTCCTGATCATCCTCGCCGGCGTCTGCGTCTACCTGTTCCTCGTGCAGACGCGCCTGCGTCGCTACCAGTTCTGAGGCGCGCCATGAGCACAGCCACCCGTTCGCTTCCCCGCACCATCGGCGCGCATGCGATCCTGCTGACCTACACGGCGATCGCGCTGTTCCCGGTGATCCTGGTGGTGATGAATTCGTTCAAGTCTCGCGCGGGCATTTTCGGCGCGCCGCTGACGCCGCCGACGACGAAGACCTTCGACCTGATCGGCTACACCACGGTGTTCGGCCAGGGCGATTTCTTCCACTATTTCCAGAACAGCCTCATCGTCACCGTCGCCTCGCTGTTCTTCGTGCTGCTGTTCGGGGCGATGGCCGCTTTCGCGCTGTCGGAATACCGCTTCCGCGGCAACACGCTGATGGGTCTTTACCTGGCGCTCGGCATCATGATCCCGATCAGGCTCGGCACTGTCGCCATCCTGCAATTGATGGTGGCGAGCGGGCTGGTCAACACGCTGACGGCGCTGATCCTGGTCTACACGGCGCAAGGGCTGCCGCTGGCGATCTTCATCCTGTCCGAATTCATGAAGCAGGTGTCCAGCGATCTGAAGAACGCAGGCCGCATAGACGGGCTCTCGGAATACACGATCTTCTTCCGCCTTGTGCTGCCGCTGGTGCGGCCGTCGATGGCGACCGTCGCCGTCTTCACAATGATCCCGATCTGGAACGATCTGTGGTTCCCGCTGATCCTGGCACCTTCGGAAGAGACCAAGACCGTGACGCTCGGCGCGCAGCTCTTTCTCGGCCAGTTCGTCACCAACTGGAACGCGATCCTGGCGGCGCTGTCGCTGGCGATCCTGCCGGTGCTGATCCTCTATGTCATCTTCTCGCGGCAGCTGATCCGCGGCATCACGTCGGGGGCCGTCAAGTGAGCTCGGAAGAACCCCTTCGCGTCGTCGTCGCCGGACTCGGCAATATGGGCCGCAGCCATGCGCTCGCCTACCACACCAATCCAGGCTTCGAGATCGCCGCACTCGTCAACCGTTCCGACGTGCCGCTGCCGGGGGGGCTCGGGAGCTACGGCATCAGACGCTCCTTCGTGGACGCGCTGCGCGACGAGAAGCCAGACGTCGCGGCGATCGCCACCTATTCCGACAGCCATGCCGATTATGCGGTCAGGGCCTTCGAGGCCGGCTGCCATGTCTTCGTCGAGAAGCCGCTGGCGACGACGGTTGCCGACGCGAAGCGCGTCGTCGACGCCGCCAAGGCCAACGGCAGGAAACTGGTGATCGGCTATATCCTGCGTCACCATCCGTCCTGGGTGCGGCTGATCGCCGAGGCGCGCAAGCTCGGCGGTCCATATGTTTTCCGCATGAACCTCAACCAGCAGTCTTCCGGCCACAGCTGGGGAACGCACAAGCAATTGATGCAGACGACGTCGCCGATCGTCGACTGCGGCGTGCACTATCTCGACGTGATGCTGCAGATCGCCGATGCGAAGCCCGTCGAAGTGCGCGGCATGGGGGTGCGGCTGAGCGAGGAGGTGGCGCCGTCGATGTACAATTACGGCCACCTGCAGGTGCTGTTCGAGGACGGCTCGGTCGGCTGGTACGAGGCCGGCTGGGGTCCGATGATCTCGGAGACGGCCTTCTTCGTGAAGGACGTGATGTCGCCCAAGGGCTGCGTGTCGATCGTGATGAAGGAGGGCGTCAAGTCCGACGACATCGACACCCACACCAAGACCTCGACGATCCGGCTGCACAGCGCCGAGACCGGACCGGACGGTAAATTCGCCAGGGAAGACCAGCTGCTGTCGATGGAAGGCGAGCCGGGGCATCAGGAGCTCTGCGATCTGGAGCAAGCCTTCCTGCTCAAGGCCATCCGCGACAATATCGACCTCACCCGCCACATGGACGATGCCGTGAAGTCGCTCGCCGTCTGCCTCGCCGCCGACGAGAGCGTGCGCAGCGGCAACGTCGTCAAACTCTAGAACAGGAACGAAGCCGTGGGCTCGCTGAAAATCGAGAATGTGAAGAAGGCTTTCGGGCCGGTCGAGGTTCTGAAGGGCATCGACCTCGAGGTGACGGACGGCGAGTTCGTCGTCTTCGTCGGCCCGTCCGGGTGCGGAAAATCGACGCTGTTGCGCGTCATCGCCGGGCTCGAGGACTCGACCTCCGGCCGTGTGCTGATCGACGGCGCGGACGTTTCCGTCACGCCGCCCGCGAAACGCGGCATCGCCATGGTGTTCCAGACCTACGCGCTCTACCCGCATCTGACGGTGAAGAACAACATGGCGCTGGGCCTGAAGCAGGCCGGCACGCCGGCGGCCGAGATCGAGCGGCGCATCAAGATCGCTTCCGCGATGCTGTCGCTAGAGCCCTATCTCGAGCGCCGGCCGGCGGAACTGTCGGGCGGCCAGCGCCAGCGCGTCGCCATCGGCCGCGCCGTGGTGCGCGAGCCGAAGCTTTTTCTCTTCGACGAGCCGCTGTCGAACCTCGACGCCGCGCTTCGCGTCAACACCCGCCTGGAGATCGCGCAGCTGCACCGACGGCTGAAGGCGACGATGATCTACGTCACCCACGACCAGGTCGAGGCGATGACGCTGGCCGACAAGATCGTCGTGCTCAATGCCGGCCGCATCGAGCAGATCGGCAGCCCGATGGAGCTCTACAATTCGCCGGCTAATGAATTCGTCGCCGGCTTCATCGGCTCGCCGAAGATGAATTTCATCGATGGCGCCAGGCTCGGCGAGACGGCCAAGACCGTCGGCGTGCGGCCGGAGCATCTGACGGTCGATACGAAGTCCGGCGCCTGGAAAGGCACGGTCGTGCATGCCGAGCATCTCGGCGCCGACACCAACCTCTATCTCGACTGCGAGAAGGCCGGGCTGATCACCGTGCGCATCTTCGGCGTCTACAACGCCGAGCCGGGCGCGACGCTCTATGCGACGCCCGATGCGGCGAAGACGTATCGGTTCGGGGCGGATGGGAAGGTGTTGAATTAGGCCGGAGTTTCTTTCCTCTCCCTCCGGAGGGGGGAGAGGTGGCGCGAAACCACCTTCACTTCCGGATACCAAAAGGAGAGAACGGAAAGTCTGCGTTACTCGTCCGCCTTGAACGTCTGTTTCTGCTGACCGAGCCCTTCGATGCCGAGTTCCACGACGTCGCCGGCCTTCAGGAACACCGGCGGCTTCATGCCGAGGCCAACGCCGGGCGGCGTGCCGGTGGAGATGATGTCGCCGGGATGCAGCGACATGAACTGGCTGAGGTATGACACCAGATACTTCACGCCGTAGACCATGGTCTTGGTCGAGCCGTTCTGCATCGTCTTGCCGTTGACGGTCAGCCACATTTTCAGGTTCTGCGGATCGGCGACCTCGTCCTTGGTCACCAGCCACGGGCCGGTCGGGCCGAAGGTGTCGCAGGACTTGCCCTTGGTCCACTGGCCCTGACGCTCGGCCTGGAAGGCGCGCTCGGAAACGTCGTGCGCGACGCAGTAGCCGGCGACATAATCCAGCGCGTCGTCCTCCGAGACATACTTCGCCGTCTTGCCGATGACGACGCCGAGCTCGACCTCCCAGTCGGTCTTGACCGAGCCGCGCGGGATGAGCACGTCGTCATCCGGCCCGACGATGGCCGAGCTTGCCTTCATGAAGATGATCGGCTCGGACGGCACCGTGGCGCCAGTCTCGGCGGCGTGGTCGGAATAGTTGAGGCCGATGCAGATGAATTTTCCGGTCCCGGCGACACAGGCGCCCAGGCGCGGCTTGCCGGAAACCACCGGCAGCGATTTCGGATCGAGCTTCGAGAGCATCTCCAGCGAGGCCGGATGGAGCGTCGTGCCGGCGATATCGGCGACATGAGCCGAAAGGTCGCGGATCGTCCCATCCGCATCGAGCAGGCCGGGCTTTTCGCTGCCAGCTTCGCCATAGCGCAACAACTTCATCATTCTTCTCCTAAGGTGCGGCCTGAAGCCATTTTTTGCAAAATTCGTTTCGATTGGGGTGACGAAAGCCGGGCGGACCGTAGCCATCGATCTGATCCCCGGCAAGCGAACGCCGCATCGGGCGATCTGGCGAAAGGAATTTTCAGACTGATCGATGCGAAACCCCGATCTCCTGCCAAGCCCTTTCCGATCCTTCAGATCGACCAGCCGCCGTCGATGTTGTAGGCCTGCCCCGACGTGTAGGTTGCGCCGGCAAGGTAGACGGCGAGGTCGGCGATCTCCTCGGGCGTGCCAAGCCTGCCCATCGGCTGGCGGGCGATGAAGGCCGCGCGGGCCGCCTCATAGTCGCCCTGCGCATGCATGCGGTCCTGCAGCGACGGGCTTTCGACCGTGCCCGGGCAGATCGCATTGCAGCGAATGCCCTTGGCGACATAGTCGGCGGCGACCGCCTTGGTGAGGCCGATCACCGCTGCTTTGGTCAGGCCGTAAACGAAACGGTTCGGCACGCCCTTCTGCGAGCTTGCCAGCGAGGCCATGTTGATGATGGAGCCGTCGCCGCGCTCCAGCATGCCGGGCAGCACGGCGCGGATGGTGCGGATCATCGAGCGGACATTGAGGTTGACCGCGAAGTCGAGATCCTCGTCCTTCATCTCGAGGATCGAACCCCCATGGACGAAGCCGGCGCAGTTGAACAGCACATCGACCCGCCCGATCTCGGCGAAGGCGGACGCGACGGCCGCGTCGTTCAGCACATCGAGCGTGCGGGGCTTGATACCGGGCGTCTTGCCCAGCTCGGCCAGCAACGGCTCGTTGATATCGGTGGCGTGAACGGTCGCGCCTGCCTTGGCGAAGGCCAGCGCACTAGCCCGGCCGATGCCTTGCGCCGCCGCGGTGACCACGACCATTTTGCCCGCCAGATACGCCATGTTCTTCTCCTCGCCTGCCTGGAGCGGTTCGCCGTTTCACGGAAACGGCGAAACGCTCTATCTCCTTGTTTTGACGCAATTCCAGACGGAAAACCGCTCGCGCTTTTCCTGGAATGCTTAATGCGTCCGCGTCTATCGATGGCCAGCCCTGGCGTCATGTACCAGACCACCAGCATCGTGCGGCCTAAGTCCCGCTTCACAGATAAAGATGTTTTTTCTCGTTAAAGAACACTGACCCGAGCGTCAAGCCCGAACGCCATCACCTTCGCGACAGCAGCCAGACCGGCTTCGGCGCCGACTATCGTTGCCGCAAGGCTGCGGACGCGCCTCGTGCGAAGGGCTTCAGTCGCCATAGGGAACCCAGACGTTCTTGACCTCGATGGCGCGGCGCAGGAAGGCCTCGCCGGCCGCTTCGCTTGACGCCCAGTCGAGCGTGCGGCCATTGCCGGTCCAGACGCGCTTGAGGTTGCCGATGGAGTCGGCCTCCGCCTTGGCGCAGGTCTCGGCGTCGGCGAACACCCAGAGCCCGTCGACGTCGTCATGTTTGGCCAGCACGCCGGCCAGCTCGGCGCTGCGGCCTGTGACGATGTTGATGGCACCGGCCGGGATGTCGGAATATTCGATCACCTGGTAGAGGTCGGTCGCCAAAAGCGGATGCCGCTCAGACGGGACGGCGACCACGGCGTTGCCCATGGCGAGCGCCGGCGCCACCAATGAGATGAAGCCGAGCAGCGGCTGATTGTCGGGCGCGACGATGCCGACGACGCCGACAGGCTCATGCAGCGCCAAGGTGACGACGCGGGCCGGCGGCTGGTGAACACGGCCCTCGAACTTGTCGGCGAGGCCGGCATAGAGGAACAACCGCTCGATCGACTGCTCGACCTCTTCGCGCGCAGCCTTCGCCGTCACGCCGGTCAGCTGGACAAGGCGCGCGGCGAACTCGTCGGCGCGGCCGGACAGATTTTCGGCAAGATAATAGAGCACCTGGCTGCGGTTATAGGCCGTCGCATCCGGCCAGGCCTTGCAGGCACGGGCAGCGGCGACGGCGTCGCGGATGTCCTTGCGGTTGCCGAGACCGACTTCGCCGGCCAGCTTGCCCTTGGCGCTGGCGACGGCAAGCGAGTAGTTGCCGTCCGGCCGCACCTGCTTGCCGCCGATGAACAGCTTTGCGGTGCGGTCGATGGCCGTGCCGTCGGCCTGCTCGACCGGCTGGGCCGATCCGGCCGCGGCCGGCCTGATGGCAGGGCCGGCCGGCAGCTTGGCGGTGAGATATTCGAACATGCCTTCGCGGCCGCCTTCGCGGCCGAAGCCGCTCTCACGGTAGCCGCCAAAGCCGCAGGCGGCGTCGAACATGTTGGTGCCGTTGACCCAGACGACGCCGGCCTTCAATTGCGGCGCGACGTGCAGCGCGAGATTGATGTTCTCGCTCCACACCGAAGCGGCCAGGCCGTAGCGCGTGTTGTTGGCAAGCTCGATCGCTTCCTCGGTGTTGCGGAAGCTCATCGTCGCCAGAACCGGCCCGAAGACCTCTTCCTGTGCCAGAATATTAGCCGGCGAAACAGATGTCGCAAGCGTGGGCAGATGATAATAACCGGTTGTCGGCAGCGCGGCGTCCGGCTGCCAGCAGACTGCGCCCTGTTTCGCGCCCTCGGCGATCAGGCCCTTGACGCGGTCGAGCTGGCTGCGGTCGACCAGCGGGCCGATATCGGTGTTCTTGTCGAGCGGGCTGCCGACCCGCAGCCGGCTCATCCTGACCTTGACCTTGGCGATCAGGGCTTCCGCAATGCCCTCCTGCACCAGGAGGCGCGAGCCGGCGCAGCAGACCTGACCCTGGTTGAACCAGATACCGTCGACCAGGCCTTCGACGGCGCTGTCGAGATCGGCATCCTCGAAGACGACGAAGGCCGACTTGCCGCCGAGCTCCAGCGAGAGCTTCTTGCCCGAGCCGGCTGTCGCCTTGCGGATGATCTTGCCGACTTCGGACGACCCGGTGAAGGCGATCTTCTGGACGCCGGGATGATTGACGATGGCAGCACCGGCTTCCGGTCCGCCCTGGACGATGTTGACGACGCCCTTCGGCACGCCCGCGCGCTCGCAGATCTCGGCGAACAGGATGGCGGTGAGCGGCGTGAATTCGGCCGGCTTCAGAACCACCGTGCAGCCGGCGGCCAGCGCCGGCGCGATCTTCCAGGCCAGCATCAGCAGCGGGAAATTCCACGGGATGACCTGGCCGACGATGCCGACCGGCTTGTGGTCGGGAAAATCCTTCTCGAGCGCCTGCGCCCAGCCGGCATGATGGATGAAGTGGCGGATCGCCAGCGGCACGTCGATGTCGCGGCTCTCGCGGATCGGCTTGCCGTTGTCGATCGATTCCAGCACCGCGAACAGGCGCTGGTGACGCTGCATGGCGCGGCCGATGGCGTAGAGCACTTTTGCTCTGGCGTAGCCTGAACTGGCGCTCCATTTCGGCAACGCCTTGGCGGCGGCCGCGACCGCGGCATCGATATCGGTGGCGCCCGCATCCGAGACCTTGGCAAGCAGCTTGCCGGAGGACGGTTCGCTGGTCTCAAAAGTCTTGCCGCTTGCCGCCGCTTTCCAGGCGCCGTCGATGAACAGGGCCTTGGAGAAATCGCGTGCCGCGAGCCAGGCATCTGCCTCGTTGCGGGCTTCCGGCGCCGGACCGTATTCCATGGCGTGATAGCGTTCGAGGATGTTCATAACATGCTCCTGGTAATCGTCTTGGCAGGCGATCCTTCGCGCCCCCCTCTGTCCTGCCGGACATCTCCCCCACAAGGGGGGAGATCAGCCTTCACGCCTGGCGGCTGCC